>JAHRWZ010000088.1 GCA_019104865.1 Castellaniella sp.
ATGAAATGGAAGGCGTCAGCGAGGAACTCGCGCGCGAGGCCTTCCGCCTGGCCGCCGCCAAGCTGCCGATCGCCACGACCTTCGTGTCGCGCCGCGTCGGCGCCTAAGGAGACCACGATGAAAGCCAGTGAACTTCGTACCAAGGACGCCGCGGGGCTGCAGGCTGAGCTCGAAAGCCTGCTGAAGGCGCAATTCAACCTGCGCATGCAGCGCGCCACCCAGCAGCTTTCCAATACCAGCCAATTGGGCAAGGTGCGCCGCGACATCGCGCGCATCCGCACCATCATGGCCCAGAACGCAGGAAAGTAAAATGACCACCGAAACCCAGAAAGACACCACCAAGCGTCAGCGCACGCTGGTCGGCAAGGTCGTCAGCAACAAGATGGACAAGACCGTCGTGGTCAGCGTCCAGACCCGCGTGAAGCACCCCGTGCTGGGGAAATTCGTCAACCGCACCGCGAAGTACAAGGCGCATGACGAAGCCAACCAGTACAACCAGGGCGACACCGTCGAGATCGCCGAAGGCCGTCCCATCTCCAAGGACAAGTCCTGGACCGTGGTTCGCCTGATCGAGGCCGTGCGCGTCATCTGATGATGCGGGTGGCATCCTTGTCGGATGCCACATAGTCTTGGCCACGGTTCGCTCCGTGGTTCTCAATCCCCGCCATCCGGCGGGGTTTGTCGTTTTTGGCGCCTTATCGCGGACGTCGAAATACGGCGGATTGTACGGGCGTCGGATCGGCATAAACCGGCAGTCTATATAGAAAAGCACATGCCCAATAAGAATAAATAATACAAAAAAGCATAGTACTGCGGTCGTTCCCATCTAGAATCAACAAACATTCTCCGGGAGACAACCATGAAAGAGACATCGGACATCGGGGGTAGCGGCCCGCTGTCTCCGTGCTGCGTCGTGCCGCCGGCCTGCGCATCAGTGGGCACGGAGATGGGTTAGGATGAAGCCCAACCTCATTTGCGAGATCCTGATCCATGGAAATCACCTGTTTTGATGATCTGCTCCAGGCGGCGCGCCAGCAGCCGGAACCGCAGCGCCTGCTGTTTGTCTTCGCGTCCAGCGGTGTGCCGGACGATGCGACAGCGGCGCAGAAGGATAGCCACGCACGCGGCGAGGGCGGTGAACTGGCGCCGATCCTGTGTGTGGACAAGACTCCTGCCGAACTCATCGATTTCGCGACGCTGGTCCAGGAATCGCAACGGACCGGGCAGGACTGGCAGGTCGTGTTCGTCGCGGCCATGGCCGATCAGTCCGCCTATCTGCCTGACAACAAGGACGTCGATCTGGCCTTTCAGCGCATGACCCAGATGATCAAGTACGGCACGATCGGGTCCCTGCTGGCCTTCGATCGCGACGGCGATCCGTTGATATTCGGGGCTGCGTGACGCCATGAAATTCAGATTACATGCGGTCCTGCTTGCGCTGAGCCTGCTGACGGCGTGCGCCGCCGTTCCCCCCAAAAACACCACGGTTGCGCCGGCGCCTGCAGCGGCACCGGCCACCACGGCCGTGAACCGGGCCGCCGCGGCAGCCTACGACTTCGACATGGATATCTTCCATCCGGTCGTTGCGCGGCGCGGCATGGTCGCATCCGAACAGGCGCTGGCCAGCCAGGCAGGGCTTCAGGTCCTCCAGGCTGGGGGCAATGCGGTCGATGCGGCGGTGGCGATGGGTTTTGCGCTGGCGGTTGCACTGCCCAATGCGGGCAACCTGGGCGGCGGCGGTTTCATGATGGTCCACGAAGCCCGTACCGGCCAGGACTTCGCCCTGGATTTCCGCGAGATGGCACCGGCCGGTGCCCGCCGCGACATGTATCTGGATGCCAAAGGCAAAGTGGTGGAAGGCCGATCGCTCTACACGCCATTGGCGGTGGGCGTCCCGGGGACGGTCGCCGGTCTGACCCATGCCCTGAAACGCTGGGGCAGCCTGCCGCTGTCTCGCGTCATGGCGCCGGCCATCGCCCTGGCCGAACGCGGCTATCCGGTCAGCCAGACGCTGGCGGAAACCCTGGCGCATACGAAAAAATCCATGGGCCAGTGGCCGGCGACGCGGGCCATCTTCTGGCGTGACGGTAAGCCGCTACCCGAGGGCGCCCCGCTGGTGCAGCGTGACCTCGCCCGCTCCATGCGTCTGATCGCCCGCCAGGGGGCGGATGCTTTCTACCGGGGGCCGATCGGCGACAGGATCGTAGCCGAGATGAGCAAGCACGGCGGCCTCATCACGGCCGATGACCTGCGCAATTACCGCGTCGTCGAACGCGCACCCGTTGTCGGGACGTATCGCGGCTACCGGGTCGTGACCATGCCTCCACCCAGCTCGGGCGGCGTCCATCTGGTGCAGATCCTCAATATGATGGAAGGCTGGCCCATGGCTGATTGGGGGGCTGGCAGCGCGCAGACGGTTCATCACATGGCCGAGGCCATGAAGCTGGCCTATGCGGACCGCTCGGAGTATCTCGGCGATGCCGATTTCGTGAAGGTGCCCGTGGCCGGGCTGACCTCCAAGACATATGCGCGCCATCTGGCGGCGACCATCGATCCCACCCATGCGCGACCGTCGTCACAGATCCACCCGGGCAAGCCGCAACCTTACGAAAGCGATCAGACCACGCATTTTTCCGTGGTGGACGCCGCCGGTAACGCCGTGGCTGTGACCTACACGCTGAACACCAATTTCGGGTCCGGCATCGTGGCCGAGGGCACCGGGATCCTGCTGAACAACGAGATGGACGATTTTTCGGCCAAACCTGGGGTGGCCAACGTCTACGGGCTGATTGGCGGCGAGGCCAACGCCATCCAGCCGGGCAAACGGCCCCTGTCCTCGATGACCCCGACCCTGGTGCTGAAGGACGGGCGCCCCTGGCTGGTGACCGGCAGTCCGGGCGGCGCACGCATCATCACCACGGTGCTGGAAACCGTGATCGATGCGATTGACTTTGGTATGAATCCCGCCGAGGCCGCCGCGACACCGCGTTTTCACCACCAGTGGTGGCCAGACGAGCTGCGTGTGGAAAAGGGCTTCAGTCCGGATACGCTGAGACTGCTGCGCAGCTACGGTCATCACATTGCGCTCAAGCCCACGATGGGTCGTACCCAGACCATCCAGGTGCGTGATGGTGTGTTGTATGGCGCATCGGATCCGCGCAACCCCGACGGGCGCACGCTGGGGTATTGATCACCCTGGCTGGGGTTTCGCCGGGCACAACGGCCCGTGTCCGGCGGGCCGGATCAGGCCTTCCGGGCGGTCATCTGGTGTGTCGTCTGTTGGCCGAGCACCTCGTTGCGCAGTTCCTTGCGCAGGATCTTGCCTACGTTGCTGCGTGGCAGGTCATCGCGGAACTCCACGAACTTGGGTACCTTGTAGCCCGTCAGCAGTGTGCGGCAATGGGCGATGACCTCGGCCTCCGTCAGTGCGGGATCCTTGCGAATGACGTAGAGCTTGACGGCTTCGCCCGAATGCTCGCTGGGAACACCGATGGCGGCAGCCTCGCGGATGCCGGGGTGTTCCATGGCGGCGGCTTCGACCTCGTTCGGGTAGACGTTGAAACCGGACACCAGGATCATGTCTTTCTTGCGGTCCAGCAGGAACACGTAGCCCTTGTCGTTCATGTAGCCGATGTCGCCGGTCATTAGCCAGCCCTCGGTATCGAAGACCTTCGTGGTTTCGTCAGGGCGGTTCCAGTAGCCGGCAGTGACCTGCGGGCCTTTCACGCAGATCTCGCCGGATTCGCCAATGGCCATGGTGCGATTGTCGGTGCGTATGGCGACATCGGTGGACGGCACCGGCAGACCGATGGAGCCATTGAAGTCGACCTTGTCCAGCGGGTTGATGGTGACGGCCGGCGACGTTTCTGTCAGGCCATAAGCCTGGGCAATGGGCTTGCCCGTGACCTGCAGCCAGCGGGTGGCGATGGCTTCCTGGACCGCCATGCCGCCGCCCAGCGCGATCCGCAGGCTGCTGAAGTCCAGCCGGGCGAAGTCGGGGTTGTTCAGCAAGGCGTTGAACAGGGTGTTCACCCCCGTCAGTGCCGTGAACTTCACCGTGCCCAGTTCCTTGACGAAGCCGGGGATGTCGCGCGGGTTGACGATCAGCAGATTGCTTGCGCCGAGCTTCATGAAGGTCAGGCAGTTCGCCGTCAACGCGAAGATATGGTAGAGGGGCAGGGCTGTGACCACGCATTCGCGCTCGCCCTGGCAGAAGGGCTTGACCCAGCTGTAGGCTTGGCAGACATTGGAAATCAGATTGCCATGGCTGAGCATGGCGCCTTTGGCCACGCCCGTGGTGCCGCCAGTGTATTGCAGTGCCGCCAGGTCGCTGTGCGCCAGTGCCGGGCGCCGATAGGCCTGCTGCGCACCGGCGGCCAGCACGTCGCGCAGGCGCAGCGCCCCGCGAATCTGCCAGGCCGGCACCAGCTTCTTGACGTGACGGACCACCAGGTCGGTGATCAAGCCTTTCGGAAAACCCAGCATCTCGCCCAGCGAGGTCACGACGATGCGCGTCACGGCCGTGCCCGGTAGCGCCTCCTGCAGCGTGTGGGCGAAGTTCTCCGCCACGACAACAGTGGTGGCGCCCGAGTCCGCCAGCTGATGGTGCAGTTCGTGCGTGGTGTACAGCGGGTTGGTGTTGACCACGACCGCACCGGCCATCAGTGTGCCGAACAGGCAAATCGGGTACTGCAGCAGATTGGGCATCATCAGGGCGACCCGATCGCCCTTGACCACGCCCTGGGATTGCAACCAGGCCGCGAAGGCCTGCGCCTTCTGGTGCGTCCGCGCATAAGTCATGGACGCACCCATGCTGATGTATGCCGTGTTGCTGGCGTACTGCCGGCAGCTTGTCTCGAACAGGTCTGCCAGCGAGGAATAGGCGGCGGCCTGATCCGTGATGTCAGCCGGCACCCCTTCCGGGTAATGTTCCAGCCAGATGCGTTCCATGATGCGGTTCCTTATAGCCAATCGGGGAAAATCAGTTTGTGGTTTTTTGACCCAGCAGGGCCGATTTCAGCGATTCCTGCGCTGGGGAGGAACCCAGCCAGACTTTCAGGAGCGCAGCGGCGAAGCGGGGGTCATCGACCTCGCCCAATGCCTTGCCCTTGAATGATACCGAGACCTTGCCCCGATTGAACGTAATGTCCACCAGGTCGCCGGACTTCCCTTCGCCGCCCGTCGCCATGAAGGCCTCGAACGCCTTGATCGTGCCGCTCATTGCGGCCAGTTCGGCCTCTGTATTGTTGGCTTTCAGCCCGTCGTTCAGAGCGTCCGTCAGCGCTTTGCTGTTGATGTCGCGCAAGAGCGTCAGGCGCAGCATCTGCGGTTCCTGGCTGCTCACGATCGTCTGGGCATCGTGGGTCGGTTGCGGACGATACAGCGCGGCGACGTAGACCTGAAAGACGAAGCGCTGGCGCAGGCCGGCACCATTGAGCACCAGGTTCTGGCCGGCCACGGACTGCTGCTCGGGTACCTGGATCTTGCCGACCGTCATGGCCTGGGTGGCCGGGACCGTGCACAGGCCGATCGCGGCCAGTGCGGTGCCCGCCGCCCGCGTCTTCAAATAAGTCATCATGATGCGTCTCCTGCCGCGCCGAGGCGCAGCTTGTGATGTTTGTACCAGGCCTTGTCGGCCAGGTAGATGGTGCGCCACACTTCGGTGTAGACCGTGCCGTCCGGTCCCTTCAGCTCGACGGGGTAGGTGCGTTCGGTCTCATGGTCGCGGTCCAGTGCCTCGCGGATGTCCTGCAGATCGGCCTCGGACAGCGTGAAATCGCCGGTCAGCGTGCAGAATGCCGGTTTGCGATAGCGGATCGTGGCGGCCTTGTCCCAGATGATGGCCTCGCGTCCCAGCCGTACCATCAGCATGCCGACATGGACTCCGTCGGTCACGGCGAACAGGGATCCGCCGTAGATGGAGCCCACCAGATTGCGCGTGCGCCGGGTCAGTGCCAGGCGCACGCGGATGTGCAGCAGGTCGGGGGATACATGAATCACCCGGCCGCCCGTGGCGCGAAAGGCCGGATGCAGGTTGTAGCCCGCGCGCATGGCCCGGGCCCGCCACCGGGGCGGCAGGCGGGACAGCTGCGACAACTTCATGCTAGTGTCCCGCCCGATTCGTCAGAACTGGTGCGAGAACTGCATGCCGATCAGATCGGCGCTGCTGTTGTAGTCGCCCCTCAGCGTACCGGCTGTCGGCGCCGACGTGTTGTTCACCGAGGTGCTCTTGACGAACAGGTGGGCGTAGCCAAGATCGATGCTCGTGCTCTTGCTGAAGTTGTATTTCGCGCCGATCGAGACCCAGTAGCGGTCGTTGTCCGGCAGGGATGCGGGACGATAGGTGTCGCTTTGCACGGGCGACTGATCCCAAGCCACGCCGCCCTTGAAGGTCCAGCTGTCGCTGTACTTGTAGTGGGCGCCCAGGGCCACGCGCCAGGCATCCTTGAAGCGCAGGTCGAGTTTGCTCTTCTGAGCGGCGGGATTTGGATGCGCGGTGTCGATCGTCAGATTGGGGATGCTGCTCCAGCCGGTCCAGGAGACATCACCGAGCAACGTCCAGCGGTCGTTCAGGCTATGTACCACGCTAAGAATGGCGGTATCAGGCAGTTCAACGGAAGTTTCCGCGTAATAGGCGCCGCTCAGGGCGTTGATGATGCCGCCGCCGGTACCAAAGCCTGCCGCCGGGTTGATGTTCCGGTTGGCGATCGTCGTCGTGCCGTCCGCATCGATCTTGATTTTGGATCGATAGGACAAACCGAAACGGGTATCTGGCGTAGCCTGCCAGAGGATCCCGGCATTCCAGCCCCAGGCATCCCCTTTCGCCTTGACTCGGGCACTGAGGTCACCGTAGTAACCCGGTACCCCGCCGCCGCCAGGCTGCATGATTCCGGGGACTGCTTTCCGATAGTCCGCATCCAGCTGCATCCAGTTCAGGCCCGCGCCGATGGACAGGGTGTCGGTGGCCTTGAAGGCGATGGACGGGTTGATGTTGATGCTTTCGATCGAGAATTTCTCGGAGTGATAGCGGCCGGCCCAGCCTTGCTGGTAGTCTGTCATCAGGCCAAAGGGGGCACCCACGCCCAGGCCCAGCCACCAGCGCGGGGTGACTTCCCAGGTGAAATAGGCGTTCGGCGCCGCCCCCCAGGAACCGGCATCGCCGCCATTGCCGCCGGTCGCGGGCTGGCCGGTGGGGCTGGTGCTGCCGCCGTTCGAGAATTTGAAGCTTGGCTTGATCGCCACGGCGCCGGCGGATGCATTCATGCCAGGCAACAGCGTCATGCCGGCGGGGTTGTAATACACCGTGCTGGCGTCCTCGGCGATAGCGGCCGAACCAGCGTAGGCGCTGCCCAGGCCGCTGCCGTTCTGCTCCAGCAGCTGGAAGCCGGCGCCATGGGCTGCGCCGACGGTGCCAAGGCCGACGATCACGGCCGACAGCGTCTTGATCGGGTGGTGCAATTTCATTATGTCTCCTCCAGGATAAAACGGACTGGGGCCTCGAGCCCCGCAAAATTCAGGCGTGCAAAAACCCGCGCCGTGCCACGAGGCACAGCGTTGGGAAAAGATCAGGGAAGGGCCGGGATCAGTCCGGCGCGGGAATCGGGTTACCCATCGTCTGGTGTCATTGGTCCCCCTGTGCCGGTACGGCCGAGTTGCGGTCGGCCGTCATTCCCGCGACGCGTCCGATCTGCAATGGGCTCTGTCCGTCCGAAAGGTCGGGCAGAGATGGAGTCTGAGTCGGCAATGGAGCCCGCAGGCCGCCCAGCAGGAACGCCATCAGGCGGCTGAGCAGCGCGTCGGCGGTCGGACTGCTGTCGCCTTGCAGGTTCAGGACCTGGCTGGAGCTCTCGGCGCCCATGATGGCGTAGGCCGTGGCGCCCAGCATGAAGTGAAAACGCCAGACGATCTCGGCTTCTGGAACCCCTGGCAGCGAGGTGAGCAGGGCGCGTGTGAAACGATGGGCAACCATGGAACGTTCTGCCTGGAATAGCGCGCTGATGGCGCCATTCGGATCGGACAGGCTGGTGGTCTGTAGCGGCATGAACGCGCGCCGTTCGGCGCCGGCGCTGCAAGCGTGGCGCACCAGCGGGCCGAAGTAGGCCTCGACGATGGCCGAGGGTTTGAGTGCCTGACCCTTGGCCTGGGATTCCAGCGTATCCAGGATGCGCAGACGTTCGTCGTTCAGGGCATCCAGCCGTCGTTCGAAGACGGCTTCGATCAGCGCGTCTTTCGAACCGAAGTGGTAATTGACCGCGGACAGGTTGACCTGCGCTGCCCGGGTGATCTGGCGCATGGAGGTCTTGTCGTGCCCCTGCTCGGCGAACAGACGTTCGGCGGCATCGAGGATGGCATCGCGGGTGAGGGTCGAACGGGATATGGTCATGTGTAATTCAAACGTTTGTTTTAAAACTATACACAAAGGATCGGGACCCGACATCCGTGTTACCCCTAGGTGATCGTGTTTCCGGAGGGGTGTTGAGCCCCGCGATCTGTTGTGCTGCGGACGGATGTCCTGGAGGACGGTAGCCTGTGCGTTTCTTGGGGATTTGCTGGGTAAAGGATACACTTCCGGCATTCGTTTCAAAGTGATAAATGAGGGCATGATGGCATCCGTGCGGCAGCTGCTGGTGATCTCGTCTCTGGTCATCGCCTGCATTTTGGTGGGTATGCTGGCGGTCGGAACGCGTCTGATGGATCGTCAGCTCGATGCCCAGATGCAGATCGATGGCGAGAATGCGGCTGCCACTCTGGCGTTGCTGGTCAGCGCCCAGCCGGATCCGGCTGCCCGGGAGCGGGTCCTGGACGCGGCGTTTCAGCAGGGGCGTTTTGCCGAGCTGGCGCTGCATTCCGCGGATGGCGGCACGCTGTTTCAGGCGCGCCGCCGTGTATCGTCCGTGGCCGATGCCCCCGCATGGTTCAGCGCCTGGTCCGATATCCAGCCGCACCGGGCTCAGCGCCAGATCCCTGATGTTGGTCAACTGGCTCTGGTTCTGGATGCCACGCCCGCGCGCGACGCGCTCTGGGCGCATGTGATGCAATGGCTCTGGCTGGCTCTGGGAATCGGGGCGTTCTGGGCGCTGTTTCTGGCGGCTCTGCTGTCGCGGCTGCGTCGGGTGCTGCGGGAAGCGCCGGCCGATGAGGCACCCGAGATCAAGGTCAAGCAGACCGAGACGGTCGAGAACACCGAATTGCTCGACGAGGTCCGCGAGCGGGTGTCTCCATCCATGGACGAACAGATGGCTCGCATCGAGCAACTGGAGATCGAGCTCAACCGCGACCCGGTCACTGGCCTGGCCAACCGCGCTTACTTTCTCAATGAACTCAAACGCGTGCTGCGCGACGATTCCCGGCAGGGGGCTGTCAGCGGCTACGTGCTGCTGGTGCGTCAGCGCGACATGGCGCGTCTGCAAAACCAGAGCGATCGCCAGGAAATCGATGACTGGCTGCGTCTCCTGGGGGGGCGCCTGACCGAAGTGCTGGCCGATTACCCTCAGGCGCGCGCCTTGCCGGCGCGCCTGACTGGCGCGGACTTCGCGATTCTGTTTCCCGTGGGCGGCGGGCCGGAGGTCATGCGCCCGGTCCAGCGGTTGCATGAACTGTTCGAGACCCTGCGGGTCAAGCTCGACAGCCATAACCTGTCGCGCTGGGCTTTCGCCCTGACCGACTATACCGTGCAGTGCACGCCCAAGGACGTGCTGACGCGGCTGGATCTGGCGCTCATGTGCGCCGAGAGCGCCGGGCACTCGGAAGTCGAATTCCTGTCGCATGCCGATCGCGAAACCGGCGATCTGCGCATGGGGGAAGCATCCTGGCGTACTCTGATTTCCCGGGCTCTCGACCATGACCGGCTGTCGCTGGACGTGCGCCGGGTGGGGTACGAGGGCGACGACATTGCCGAACGCTACGAGGCGTCCCTCAGTCTGCAGGAAGACGATCCCGACCAGCCGCCGATGTCGGGGTACCTGTTCATGCCGGCCGCGTCGCGGCTGGGTCTGTCCTCCGATTGCGACATGCGCACATTGGCCTTGGCATTGAGCTGGCTGGGCGAGCACCCCGGGGTCCTGGTGGTGCGCATGTCGATGTCCTCTCTATTGGATGCGCAGTATCTGGCCGAGGTTCGCCGGGTGTGCGAGTACGCGGACCGGGCCCTGCTGTGCCGGGTCGTGGTCGAGCTCGATGCGTATGGCCTGAGCCGCCACCTGGACGCCTTCAAGGCCTTCTGCGAAGGCCTCATCGAGACCGGCATGGCGGTGGGACTGCGGGGTCTGGACCAGCAGCCTGACGCCCTGCGCAAGATTCACGAGGTGGATTTCGCGTACGTGAAGCTGGGGGGCGCCTTCGTGCGCGAACTGCTCTCCAGTCCGGGGGGGGTGCAGATGATGGTGGCGGTGACCGAGACCGCCATCGGCATGGGCATGCGTGTTTACGTGGACGATGCCGATGACGAAGCCACGCGCCGGATGGTCGTCGAGTACGGCGCCTTGCCTCGTGAGCCGTGAACTGAAAACGTTTGCTTATGTCGGGTGTTTTTGTATATAATTGCGTTCTTGGTCCATCCAAGACAGCTGCAGTTGCGTTTCCAGCCGGATCGCATGTGGTTCATATGGATGGGCCGAGTTGGTAATCTCGTTTATGTGCGGATCATTCGCACTAACAGGAATTTCAACCCAGAGCTTGTGCGTGGTTCACTGCGCCGGCTTGACGGGACCAAAACTGGCTGCGCAGCCGCGGGGTAGGGCCCCGGGGTTTCGTCGTTAAGTTGGAACAGGAAAAATCATGATCCAAATGCAGACCACGCTGGACGTGGCCGACAACACGGGTGCACGTTCCGTCATGTGCATCAAGGTGTTGGGCGGCTCCAAGCGCCGCTACGCCGCCATTGGCGACGTCATCAAGGTGTCCGTCAAGGACGCAGCACCTCGCGGGCGCGTGAAAAAAGGCGAAATCTACAACGCCGTGGTGGTGCGTACCGCCAAGGGCGTGCGCCGCAAAGATGGCTCGCTGATCCGCTTCGGCGGCAACGCGGCCGTGTTGCTCAACGCCAAACTCGAGCCCATCGGCACGCGTATCTTCGGACCGGTCACGCGCGAACTGCGCACCGAAAAGTTCATGAAGATCGTGTCCCTGGCGCCCGAAGTGCTGTAAGGAACAGATCATGCAAAACATTCGCAAAGGCGACGAAGTCGTCGTGCTGTCCGGTCGTGACCGCACCCGTCGCGGCACCGTCATCGCTCGTGTCGATGACGATCACGTGCTGGTCGAAGGCATCAATGTCGTGAAGAAACACGCCAAGGGCAATCCCATGGCCGGCACGCCTGGTGGCATCGTCGACAAGACCCTGCCGATCCACATCTCCAATGTCGCGCTCTACAACCCCGAAACCGGCAAGGGCGACCGCGTCGGCGTCAAGGTCGTCGACGGGGCCAAGGTCCGCATTTTCCGCTCCAACGGCGCTGTCGTTGGCGCGAAGGCATAAGGGGCGAAGCGAAATGGCTCGTTTACAAGATTTCTACCGCACCAAGGTCGCCGCCGACCTGCAGGCGCAGTTCGGCTACAAGTCGATCATGGAAGTGCCGCGCATCACCAAGGTCACCTTGAACATGGGTGTGTCCGAGGCGGTGTCCGACAAGAAGATCATCGAAAATGCCGTGGGCGACCTGACCAAGATCGCCGGCCAGAAGCCTGTGGTCACGAAGACCCGCAAGGCCATCGCCGGCTTCAAGATCCGTGAAGACTATCCGATCGGCTGCATGGTCACGCTGCGTGGTCAGCGCATGTACGAATTTCTGGATCGTCTGATCTCTGTCGCCCTGCCGCGTGTACGCGACTTCCGTGGTGTGTCCGGCCGTGCTTTCGATGGCCGTGGCAACTACAACATCGGGGTGAAGGAACAGATCATCTTCCCGGAAATCGAATACGACAAGATCGATGCCGTGCGCGGGATGAACATCAGCATCACCACCACCGCAAAGACCGACGAGGAAGCCAAGGCGCTCTTGAGCGCATTCAGCTTCCCCTTCCGCAACTAAGGGGCTGACGTGGCAAAACTTTCCCTCATCAATCGCGACATCAAGCGCGCCAAACTGGCCGAGAAATTCTCCGCCAAGCGTGCTGCACTGAAGGCCATTATTGCCGATCAGTCCAAATCCGACGAAGAACGCTATCAGGCCCGCCTGGCCCTGCAGGCACTGCCGCGCAACGCCAACCCCACTCGCCAGCGCAACCGCTGCGTGGTGACGGGCCGTTCTCGCGGCGTGTACAGCAAGTTCGGGCTGACGCGTCATAAACTGCGTGAAATGGCCATGCGCGGGGAAGTCCCGGGCATGACCAAGGCCAGCTGGTAGGAGAATTACACATGAGCATGAGCGATCCCATCGCCGATATGCTGACCCGCGTGCGCAATGCGCAGATGGTCAACAAGACGTCGGTTTCCATGCCCTCCTCGAAGCTGAAGGCCGCCATCGCGGCCGTGCTCAAGGACGAAGGCTACATCGAGGATTTCCGTCTGGCCGGCGAAGCCGCCAAGCCGCAACTGGAAATCACCCTGAAATACTATGCCGGCCGCCCGGTGATCGAGCGCATCGACCGTGTCTCGCGTCCCGGCCTGCGTATCTACAAGAGCAGCGCCTCCATTCCTCAGGTCATGAACGGCCTGGGCGTGGCGATCGTATCGACTCCGCGTGGCGTCATGACGGACCGCAAGGCCCGTGCCACCGGCGTCGGCGGCGAAGTGCTCTGCTACGTGGCATAAGGGGGTATCACACTATGTCACGTATCGCAAAATACCCCGTCGCGCTGCCGAAGGGCGTCGAAACCACGATCAGCGCCGGTCAGATCGTCGTCAAGGGCCCGCTGGGCACATTGACCCAGGCACTGGACGGCAACGTCCGCGTTGCTCAGGAAGACGGCCAGCTGACTTTTGGCGTCGCCAACGATTCCCGCCAGGCCAATGCCATGTCGGGCACCACGCGTGCCCTGGTGAACAACATGGTCACCGGGGTCAGCAAGGGTTTCGAGCGTCGTCTGACGCTGGTGGGCGTGGGTTTCCGCGCTCAATTGCAGGGCAATGCACTGAAACTGCAGCTGGGTTTCTCTCACGACATCCTGCACGACATCCCCGAGGGGATCAAGATCGAGTGCCCGTCTCAGACCGAAATCGTGGTCAAGGGCGCCGACAAGCAGGCCGTCGGTCAGGTGGCTGCCGACATTCGCGCCTATCGCGAACCCGAACCCTATAAGGGCAAGGGCGTGCGTTACGCGGATGAACGCGTCATCCTGAAGGAAACGAAGAAGAAATAAGCACGCAGGCAAGGACGAATCATGGACAAGAAACTCTCCCGTTTGCGTCGTGCTGCGGCCACCCGCCGCAAGATTCACGAACTGCGTGTGCACCGCCTGTCGGTGCATCGCACGAATCTGCACATCTACGCCAACATCATTTCGCCGGAAGGCGATCGTGTGCTCGTCAGCGCTTCCACGCTCGAGCCCGAAGTTCGCAAGGAACTCGCCAGCCAGAACGCGACCGGGGGCAATGCCGCCGCCGCCAGCCTGGTCGGCAAGCGTGTGGCCGAGAAGGCCAAGGCTGCCGGTATCGAACTCGTCGCTTTCGACCGTTCGGGCTTCCGTTACCATGGCCGCGTCAAGGCGCTGGCCGAAGCCGCGCGTGAAGCCGGCTTGAAGTTCTAAGGGAATCACATGGCTAAAGCACAAGGCAAGCACGCCGCCGAGCAGGAACGCGACGACGGCATGCGCGAAAAGATGATCGCGGTCAACCGCGTCAGCAAGGTCGTCAAAGGTGGTCGCACCATGAGCTTCGCCGCACTGACCGTGGTCGGTGATGGCGACGGCCGTATCGGTATGGGCAAGGGCAAGGCCCGCGAAGTGCCGGTCGCCGTTCAGAAGGCCATGGAACAGGCCCGTCGCGGTCTGCTCAAGGTCGCCCTGAAGAACGGTACGCTGCACCATACGGTGGTTGGCAAACACGGTGCCTCCACGGTGCTGATTTCGCCGGCCGCCGAAGGTACCGGTGTGATCGCCGGCGGCCCGATGCGCGCGATCTTCGAAGTCATGGGTGTGCGCAACGTCGTGGCCAAGAGCCTCGGCTCGAGCAATCCCTACAACATGGTGCGCGCCACGCTGAACGGTTTGCGCGCCTGCTCCACCCCGTCGGAAATCGCTGCCAAGCGCGGCAAGACCGTCGAAGAAATTCTGGGGTAAGACATGGCACAGAAGCAAATCAAAGTCACGCTCGTGCGCTCTGTCATCGGCACGCACAAGTCCCACCGCGCCACGGTGCGCGGTCTGGGTCTGGGCAAGGTCAACAGCAGCCGCGTCCTGATCGATACTCCCGAGGTGCGTGGGATGATCCGCAAAGTGGATTATCTGGTCGCCGTCTCGGAAGCCTGAACAAAGGAATTCAGATGTCCGAAACTCAACTGAATACGCTCGCTCCCGCCGAAGGCGCCAAGCGCCCGCGTCGCCGCGTGGGCCGTGGCATCGGTTCCGGTCTGGGCAAGACCGCGGGTCGTGGCCACAAGGGTCAGAAGTCCCGCGCCGGTGGTTTCCACAAGGTCGGCTTCGAAGGCGGTCAGATGCCGCTGCAGCGTCGTCTGCCCAAACGCGGCTTCACGCCGCTGGGCCGCCACCTGTACGCCGAGATCCGCCTGTCGGACCTGCAGGCCCTGCCTGTCGATGAAATCGACCTGCAGGTGCTGAAGGCCGCCGGCCTGGTCGGTGATCTGGTGCGCTACGCCAAGGTCATCAAGACCGGCGAGCTGACCCGCAAGGTCGCCCTGAAGGGCCTCAATGCGACGGCCGGCGCGCGTGCCGCGATTGAAGCCGCCGGCGGTTCGCTGGCTTAAGGGGCAGCAGTGGCCAAAGCTCAGGCAAACAAGCCCAGCGCGGGATATGGCGATCTGAAGCGCCGTATCCTGTTCCTTGTGCTGGCCCTGATCGTCTACCGCATGGGGACGCACATCCCTGTGCCCGGCATCAATCCGGACGCGCTGTCCCAACTGTTCCAGCAGAATCAGGGCGGTATCCTGGGGCTGTTCAACATGTTCTCGGGCGGCGCGCTAGAGCGGTTTTCCGTGCTCGCGCTGGGGATCATGCCGTATATTTCGGCAGCGATCATCATGCAGCTGCTGGCGGTGGTGGTGCCCAGTCTGGAAGCCATCAAAAAGGAAGGCCAGGCCGGCCAACGCAAGATCACGCAGTACACCCGTTACGGCACGGTCTTCCTGGCGCTGTTTCAGGCGGTGGGTATTTCCGTCGCGCTGGAATCGCAACCGGGGCTGGTTATCGATCCGGGCCTGATGTTCCGCTTTACCACGATCGTGACACTGGTCACCGGCTCCATGTTTCTCATGTGGCTGGGCGAGCAAATCACCGAACGCGGCTTGGGCAATGGCATTTCCCTGCTGATTTTCGCCGGGATCGTCGCCGGTCTGCCCAGCGCATTGGGCGGGATGCTGGATCTGGTGCGGACCGACTCGATGTCGATCCTGTCGGTGCTGTTCATCCTGGCCGTGGTGGTCGCGGTGACCTATTTCGTAGTCTACGTCGAGCGCGGTCAGCGTCGCATCACGGTGAACTACGCCAAGCGCCAGGTGGGCAACAAGCTCTATGGCGGACAGTCCTCGCATCTGCCGCTGAAGCTGAACATGTCCGGGGTGATTCCGCCGATCTTCGCGTCGTCCATCATCCTGTTGCCGGCCACTGTGACGAGCTGGTTTTCCAGCAATCCCAACATGCGCTGGCTGGGGGATCTGGCCGCGGCCCTGTCG
Source organism: Castellaniella sp. (assembly GCA_019104865.1). Taxonomy (GTDB): domain Bacteria; phylum Pseudomonadota; class Gammaproteobacteria; order Burkholderiales; family Burkholderiaceae_B; genus Castellaniella. The sequence goes on from JAHRWZ010000088.1 coordinate 15,786, forward strand.
CCGCGACAACCGCTGTACGTGACGCTGTATTCCGGTCTGATCATTTTCTTCTGTTTCTTCTATACGGCTCTGGTGTTCAACAGCCGTGAGACGGCGGACAACCTGAAAAAGAGCGGTGCCTTCGTGCCCGGGATCCGTCCCGGCGAACAGACGGCGCGCTACATCGATAAGATCCTCATGCGGCTGACGCTGTCAGGGGCGATCTATATCACGCTGGTCTGTCTGTTGCCCGAGCTGATGCAGATGCGCTGGAACGTGCCGTTTTATTTTGGCGGTACTTCGCTGCTGATCATTGTCGTCGTCGCCATGGATTTCATGGCTCAGGCCCAGGCCTACATGATGTCTCAACAGTATGATTCGCTGCTCAGGAAGGCCAACTTCAAGGGTGCGGGTCTTCCCATGCGTTAACAATCATGTCCAAGGACGACGTCATCCAGATGCAAGGGGAGGTCATCGAGAACCTTCCCAACGCAACGTTTCGTGTCAAGCTGGAAAATGGCCACATGGTGCTGGGCCATATTTCGGGCAAGATGCGTATGCACTATATCCGGATCCTTCCGGGTGACAAGGTCACAGTGGAGCTCACGCCCTATGACCTGTCGCGCGCCAGGATAGTTTTCCGCTCCAAATAGGCGGCCGGTCAAAAACCAGGAGATCACCATGAAGGTAATGGCATCGGTAAAGCGGATCTGCCGCAACTGCAAAATCATCAAACGTCACGGCGTGGTGCGCGTCATTTGCACCGACCCGCGTCACAAGCAACGCCAAGGCTAAGGCCGGGCATCACGGATTTCACGAGGAACAGTCATGGCCCGTATTGCTGGCATCAATATTCCGCCGCACCAACACGCCGAGATCGGCTTGACCGCGATTTTCGGTATCGGCCGCTCGCGCGCTCGCAAGATCTGCGAAGCGACCGGCATCGAATATTCGAAGAAGATCAAAGATCTGAGCGACGCTGATCTGGAGAAGATCCGCGAGCAGGTTCACTCCTTCACCGTCGAAGGCGATCTGCGTCGCGAAGTACAACTGTCGATCAAGCGTCTGATCGACCTGGGCACGTATCGTGGCATGCGTCACAAGCGTGGCCTGCCGGTGCGCGGTCAGCGTACCCGTACGAATGCGCGTACCCGCAAGGGCCCGCGTCGTGCAGCAGCGTCCCTGAAGAAATAACGAGGAATCAACATGGCCAAAGCACAAGCCGGCGCCGCTCGCGTCCGCAAGAAAGTCAAGAAGAACGTGTCCGACGGGATCGCTCACGTCCACGCGTCCTTCAACAACACGATCATCACGATCACCGACCGTCAGGGCAATGCCCTGTCGTGGGCCACGTCCGGTGGGGCCGGCTTCAAGGGTTCGCGCAAATCGACCCCGTTTGCCGCCCAGGTTGCGGCCGAGTCCGCGGGCCGTGTGGCGCAGGAATACGGCATCAAGACCCTGGAAGTCCGCATCAAGGGCCCCGGCCCCGGCCGCGAGTCTTCCGTGCGTGCGCTGAATGCCCTGGGGATCAAGATCTCCAGCATTTCGGACATCACGCCGGTGCCGCATAACGGCTGCCGTCCGCCCAAGCGTCGTCGTATCTAAGGGGAACATCTTGGCTCGTTATATCGGACCCAAATGCAAGCTTTCGCGTCGCGAAGGCACCGACCTGTTCCTGAAGAGCGCCCGCCGCTCGCTGGACTCCAAATGCAAGCTTGAATCCAAGCCCGGCCAACACGGCCGTACCTCGGGCATGCGCACCTCCGACTTCGGTCTGCAGCTGCGCGAGAAGCAAAAGCTCAAGCGCATGTACGGCGTGCTGGAGAAGCAGTTCCGCCGCTACTTCCAGGAAGCCGAGCGTCGTCGTGGCAACACGGGCGAAACGCTGATCCAGCTGCTGGAATCCCGTCTGGACAACGTCGTGTATCGCATGGGCTTCGGCTCCACGCGTGCCGAAGCGCGCCAGCTGGTGAATCACCGCGCCATCGAGATCAACGGCCACACGGCCGACATCGCCTCGCTGCTGGTGCAGGCCGGTGACGTCGTGGCCGTGCGCGAAAAGGCGAAGAGCCAGATTCGCATCAAGGAATCGCTGGATCTGGCGACCGGCAACGGCCTGCCCCAGTGGGTCGAGGTCGATGCCACCAAGCTGTCGGGTGTTTTCAAGCAGGCCCCGGATCGCGCGGACGTTGCTCACGACGTCAACGAATCCATGGTCGTGGAATTGTATTCCCGCTGATCGATTCATCTGGCTTCGCGCCATCGCGCGGCCTTTGCCCTGGTGGCAAGGCTGCGCAAGCCAGCCCACCGCAGGCCTTCTGGCCGGGTGGGCTGTGGTCATGTCCCGGTTTGCCGCCGGTTCGCCATTCCCATCAGCCTTATCGGTGTAACGAGCCGAGGGTATTGAAAAGGAAAGTTCATGTCTGCACAAAGTTTTCTGAAACCGCGTTCCATCACGGTGGAATCCGTGGGCACCTACCACGCGAAGGTCATCATGGAGCCGTTCGAGCGCGGCTATGGCCATACGCTGGGTAACGCGCTGCGCCGCATCCTGCTGTCTTCGATGACGGGCTACGCGCCGACGGAAGTCCAGATCAGCGGGGTCGTGCATGAGTACTCCACGATCGCCGGTGTTCGCGAGGACGTCGTCGACATCTTGCTGAACCTCAAGGGTGTAGTGTTCAAGCTGCACAATCGCGAGGAAGTCACGCTGCAGCTCAACAAGCAGGGGCCGGGTGAAGTCCGGGCGCGCGACATCGATTTGCCGCATGACGTCGAGATCGTCAATCCGGATCACCTGATCGCCACGCTGACCGACAACGGCCGCATCGAAATGCAGATCAAGGTCGAACAGGGCCGCGGCTACGTTCCCGGCAATGTGCGCGCGCTGGCGGACGACCGTTCGGCGACGATCGGCCAGATCGTGCTGGATGCCTCATTCAGCCCGGTGCGCCGCGTCAGCTACGCCGTCGAGAACGCCCGTGTGGAACAGCGTACCGATCTGGACAAGCTGGTGCTGGACGTGGAGACCAATGGCGTGATCAGCCCCGAAGAAGCGGTGCGCCAGTCGGCCCGCATTCTGATGGATCAGGTCGCTGTGTTCGTGTCGCTCGCCGACAAGGATGCCGGTCAGCTGACCACCAGCGTGCCGATGGGCGGCCAGTCCACGCCGATCGATCCGGTGCTGCTGCGCCCGGTGGACGATCTGGAACTGACGGTGCGTTCGGCCAACTGCCTGAAGGCCGAGAACATCTACTACATCGGCGATCTGATCCAGCGCACTGAAAACGAGCTGCTCAAGACCCCGAACCTGGGTCGCAAGTCGCTCAACGAGATCAAGGAAGTTCTGGCCGCGCGTGGCCTGACCCTGGGTATGAAGCTCGAGAACTGGCCTCCTGTGGGGCTGGAGCGTCCCTGATCGCATCCGGTATCCCGTGCGACGAATGCCTGATCGGGTGTCGTCGCACGGGGTTCCGGGCATGTTACCCGTTGCCGGGCTGAAAGGCGCCGATAGCGTGGTAACATTCCGACCCGGTCGATTCTTCGGCCGGGATTTACGCCAACATCCGGACCGCGGCGTCTGCCTGTCAGCTGCCGATAGAAGATCTGGGTTTCAATAGATTCAACAAGGAAATCGAAATGCGCCATCGTCACGGCCTTCGCAAACTGAACCGCACCAGCAGCCATCGTCTGGCCATGTTCCGCAACATGGCGGTATCCCTGCTGACGCACGAAGCCATCAAGACCACGCTGCCCAAGGCCAAGGAACTGCGCCGGGTGGTCGAGCCCCTGATCACGCTGGGCAAGAACCCCACGCTGGCCAATCGCCGTCTGGCGTTCGCCCGCCTGCGCGACCGCGACGCGGTCACCAAGCTGTTCAACGAAATCGGCCCGCGCTTCCAGGCCCGCAATGGGGGTTACACCCGCGTGCTGAAGATGGGTTTCCGCCAGGGTGACAACGCCCCCATGGCCTTCATGGAACTGGTGGACCGTCCTGAAGTGGAAGGCGCCGCTGCCGAATAAGACTGACACCGGGGCGGACGCATGTAACGCCTTCCAGTGATCGAGTCTGCCAGGTCCGGAACGCTCACGCGTCCGGACCTTTTTCATGCGTGCCGCCATTGGCTCGCAGCATTTCAAATACCGTGTAAAATCAAAGAGTTTCTCTTCACGGATCCGTCATGTCAGACCACGCCCCTACGGAAGGCCGTCCTGTCTCGCAGGAGGGCTCGGGGCCGATACCGGGATTGCGGCGGCAGGGCGGCGCGCCCACCGATACAGTCGTGGTGCTCAGCACCGCGCCCGATGTCCTGCTAGCCAAGCGCATCGCCCATCTGCTGGTGGAAGAGTCCCTGGTGGCCTGTGCCCAGGTCGGGCCCCTGGTGACGTCCATGTATCTGTGGCAGGGGCAGCTCGAAGGCACGGAAGAATCACCGCTCTGCCTCAAGACAACGGCCGCACAGCTGCCGGCGTTGTATGCGCGGTTGTACGAGCTGCATCCGTACGAGATCCCCGAGTTCCTGGTGCTGGGCGTGGTGGCCGGCAGCACCGCCTATCTGGATTGGGTCGCCGAATCGGCCCGCGAATCGACACCGGGTCGGCCCGATGTCCAGTCCTCACTCGAGTAATGTTCCGATGATGAATTTCCCGCGTCCGCTGATTCCGGTCTGGTTTCTTCAATCCCGGTTCCGTCAGAAGGGGATTGATGTGCGGATGGGACTGTCGGCGACAGGCGGGAAGATGGTGCAGGCACTCATGGGGCTGCTGCTCGCGGTCACGGCGGGTCTGGGCCTGGTGGGTACGGTCCAGGCCGCCGGCGATTTCCTCGAGCCCGAGCAGGCCTTCGTCACCACGGTGGCGATGCGGGATCCACGGACGCTGGACGTGCATTACGCGATCGCACCGGGCTACTACATGTACCAGGATCGTTTCGAAGTGCGTGTCGAGGATGCGTCGGGCCAACTGATGTTTTTTCGCCGCTCGGATCTGACCCCCGCCGACGCTGAAACCCGCACGCCGGCCTGGCCGGGGGCCTTGCAGTTGCCCAAGGGTCAGGTCAAATACGACCCGACCTTCGAGCGCGACATGGAGGTCTTTCACAAAGGGATCACGCTGCGGGTGCCGCTGCAGGCAGGAGCGTCGGCTCCACTGCAGGTGACACTCACGGGGCAGGGCTGCTCGGACCAGGGCCTGTGCTATCCACCAATGACCCGGACACTCACACTGGCTGGCGGTGAAGATGGCTATCAGGCGCAGGGTCCTCTGGTCCGCGCCAGCGTGCCGGCGCCGCAGGACGAGATCGGCACATCCGCGGTCGACGGCTCGGTCCGGTCGAATGGCGCAGGGCAGGCTGGGCGCCCGGACCTGCTGGCGGGTGCAACGTCCGCTGTCGCCGGCCAAGCGCCGGCGCTGCGGGATCCTTCGCAAGCCGGGTCCGGGAGCTCCTGGCTGGATCTGGGGGACGTGGGGATGGCGGCCTGGCTGCATCAGGCGCCCTTGTGGCAGATCCTGGGACTGAGCCTGATATTCGGATTACTGCTGTCCTTTACACCGTGCGTGCTGCCGATGGTGCCGATTCTGCTGGCGGTCATTGCGGGACGCGACCATCAGTCCGTCAGTCGTGCGCGCGGCTTTGGGCTGGCCGCGGTCTATGTGCTGGGCATGTCGCTGGTCTATACCGTACTGGGGGTGGCCGCCGGCTTGTTGGGGGCGGGTCTGGCGGCGTGGCTGCAGTCGCCGTGGGTGCTGGGCACCTTTGCCGTGTTGCTGGCAGTGTTCGCGCTGGCCATGCTGGATGTCTTCGCGCTGCAGGCGCCGGTTGGCCTGCAGTCACGGGTGCAGACATGGATGCAGCGCCTGCCTGGCGGCCAGGTGGGCGGTGTCTTTCTGATGGGGATGTTGTCGGCCCTGATTGTCGGCCCCTGCGTGGCCGCGCCTCTGGCCGGGGTGCTGCTGTTCATCTCCCAGACTGGGGATCTCGTGACAGGCGGTTCGGCATTGTTCGCGATGGCGTGGGGCGAGGGTGTGCTGCTGCTCGTGGTCGGCGCGGGCGCCGGCGCCCTGCTGCCGCGCGCCGGGGCGTGGATGACGCCGCTCAAGGCCGCCTTCGGCTTGCTCTTGCTGGCCACCGCCTGGTGGATGGCGCGACCGCTGCTGCCGGATACCTTGTATGTCATGGGCTGGATTCTGCTGGCGATCTGGGCGGCGCTGCTGTTATGGGGGGCGACGGATGGCGGTCGCGCGCCAACGGCGTCATCCGGCGCCGGGGTGGCTGTCTTGACGGCGAACGCCGCACATGCCGGCCCTCTGCGTCTTCTGACCCGCGCCCTGGCCTCGATGCTGGCCCTGTGGGGGCTGGCCCAGGGGGCGGGGCTGCTGGCGGGGGGGCACGACATGCTGCGGCCCCTGGCGCCGTTCACTGCCGCCGGGGTGGCCTTGAACCAGGTGGTATCCGGTTCCGGGCCGGCGACAACCTCTGGCGCCCTCGCGCCCCAGCCAGGCATCGCCGGTGCCCGACAAGGTCCGCAGGCGATCCAGGCGCAGTTCACTCGCGTGGCGTCGCTGGCTGAACTCGAGTCGCAGCTGGCATCCACTGACCGGCCGGTGATGCTGGATTTTTACGCGGACTGGTGCGTGTCCTGTCTGGAAATGGAAAAATTCACCTTCAGCGACCCTCAGGTGGCGGCCCGCATGGGCCGAATGAAGCTGCTGCAGGCTGATGTCACCCGGATGACCGTCGAAGACAAGGCGCTTCTGGCCCGCTTCGATCTGTTCGGCCCGCCCGGTATCCTGTTCTTTGACGGCCGGGGCCGGTTCCTGGCGGATGCCCGGGTCGTGGGATTCAAGAAGGCCGATGCCTTTCTGCGGATCCAGGACCGGGTACTGGGCGCTTCATGACGGTGCAAGGCGGTGGCCGATGCGGCTGCCGACCGGCACCGCACGACCCATCCGACTGATCATTTGTCCTGAGGGGGCTCGTCCTGGGGGACCAGGGCGTCGGTGTCGGCTGCCGGGTCTTCGGTTTCAGGCGCGGCTTTCCGTTTCTCGATCGCGGCCCCCGCCAGAATTCCGATTTCATAGAGCACACATAGCGGCGTGGCCAGCAGCACCTGGCTGAGCACATCGGGCGGTGTCACCACGGCCGCCAGTACGAAAGCGCCCACGACCACGTAACCGCGAACCTCGCGCAGTTTCTTCACGGATACGATGCCGGTCTTGACCAGCAGCACGACGGCGACTGGGACCTCGAAGGTGACCCCGAAGGCCATGAACATCGTCAGCACGAAATTGACATAGGCCTCGATGTCCGGCGCGGGTGTGATCGAATGCGGCGCGAAATTCGCGATGAAGCGAAAGACCGTGTGGAACACCACGAAATAACAGAAGGCCATCCCCAGCAGGAACAGGAAGGTGCTGGAGATGATCAGCGGCAGTGCCAGGCGCTGTTCATGACGGTACAGACCGGGCGCGACAAAGGCCCAGGCCTGGTACAGCACGACGGGTAGCGCCAGGACGAAGGCAGCCAGTAGCGTGACCTTGATCGGCACCATGAAGGGGGTGATCACCCCGGTGGCGATCATGCGTGTGCCTGTGGGCAGGGATGCCAGCATGGGCTGGGCCAGGATATCGTATATCGTGGATGGCCCCGGATAGAGGAACAGCACGACGAAAATGCCCAGCACAGTCATGACGGCGCGCAGCAGACGGGTGCGCAACTCGATCAGGTGCGAGATGAAGGTGTCCTGGGACGAGGCGTCGGATGCGTCAGTCATGCCGTGATTCAGTGGCTGGATTCGGTGGAGGCTGGCGCCCGGACAGGCTGAGGCGTGCCGCTGGGGACGGATGTCGTCGGTACGGTGGTGCCAAGCGGCGCCGCGGGGGCCGGGTTGCCGTCCGCCGGGCCGGGTATGCCGGCAGCCGGATCGTGCGCAGGCAGGGACGGCGCGTCAGCTTTCACCGGAGCCTCTTCGGTGACCGGCTGCTTGATGTCCAGCGCCTGACGGGCATCATCGAGGGAATCCTTGATCGCCTGCGTCGGTTGGGTGACAGCCGCCTTCAGATCCTCGACCGACGAGGTCATGGAGGACTGCACCGAACGGGCGGCGTCCTCCATCTGGTTCTTGATGTCGCCGATTTCCTTCAGGTCCATTTCCTTCTGGATGTCGGACTTGACCTCGTTGACATAGCGTTGGGCGCGCCCGAGCAGGTGTCCGACGGTGCGGGCGACCTTTGGCAGGCGTTCGGGACCGATGACGATCAGCGCGATCACGCCGATCAGCATCAGTTCGCTGAAGCTGACATCGAACATGGCGGTTCCGGTTCAGTGCGCGGGATCAGGCGTCGGTCTTCTCGCGTGCCTGGACATCCACCGTGTTGGAATCCTGGACTTGCTGCGTGACGGCCGGCTTGGATTCAGCGGTCTCGCTCTGTGCGTCGTTCATGCCTTTTTTGAAGCCTTTGACGGCACCGCCGAGGTCTTCGCCGATGTTGCGCAGTTTCTTCGTGCCGAAGATCAACGCCACGATGACCAATACGATCAGCCAGTGCCAGATGCTGAAGCTACCCATGAGTTCTCCTTAGGCGGCGGGGGCCGCGCGTTTTGACCAGGGGCGTGCGCCGCCCAGAATGTGAAAGTGCAGGTGGTCGATTTCCTGGCCGCCTTCGGCGCCGGTATTGGCCACCAGCCGGAACCCGCCATCGGGCAGCGGATTGCAGCCGTTGGCAAAGGCGAGCTTCGGGACCAGCAGCAGCATCCGGGCCAGCCAGGCGTCGTCGGTGGACCCGATGGCTGCCAGCGATGCCACGTGATGCTTGGGCATCAGCAGAAGATGCACGGGAGCTGCCGGGTTGATGTCGTGAAAGGCGAGAAATTCGTCGTCTTCGTGCACGATGCGGGCAGGGATTTCGTGCCGGGCGATTTTACAGAACAGACAATCGTGGCTCATGGGGTTCTACGGGATGGGGCCGGACATCGACCCACTCAACATCATATGTTGCCACAATTTCCCTGACGCTGTATTGATCCGCCAGGGGAATACAGTCAGTCAAGGGTATGCACTGACCGGATCCGGCCGTTCGCGGTCGGGGGATCCGGATCCGGGGATGGCACCCTGGGAGCAGGACCGTTCAGTGCTTCGGTCGGGAGGCCTTTTCTTCCAGCCCGGACAGCCCTTCACGGCGGGCAAGCTCGGCCAGTACGTCCTCGGGCCGCAGATCGAAATGCGTCAGGGCTACCAGGCAGTGAAACCAGAGATCGGCGGTTTCCGCCACGATACGGTCTCGTTGGCCGTCCTTGGCCGCCATCACCAGTTCGGTGGCTTCCTCGCCGATCTTCTTCAGGAAGGCATCCGGCCCGCGAGCCAGCAGGCGGGCTGTGTAGGAGGTCTCTGGATTGCCGCCATGGTCTGGGCGGCGGGTCGCAAGGGTGTCGGCCAGCCGGGCCAGAATGTCTCCGGTGGAAGAATTTCCTGGGGCTGCCTGCCGGGGGTCGGTGTCTGCGGAAGTCATGTCGAGAAGTGAAGGGAATCAGGGGTTCGGGCCGAGAGGGCGTGTCGGCGTGGGGAAGTCAGGGATGCGTCGCGCCCGCGCCGTAGATGTCGCCTGGGTCCTTCAGCACAGGGTCCTGGGTGACCCAGGCGGGATCGGCGGCCTGGCGATCCAAACTGCGGAAGAAGCAGCGTTCCCGCCCGGTATGACAGGCGATGCCGCCGACCTGCGTGATCCGCAGCAGCAGCACGTCGCCGTCGCAGTCCAGGCGAAGGTCGTGGACCTGCTGGACGTGGCCGGATTCCTCGCCCTTGCGCCAAAGGCGCTGGCGGGAGCGTGAAAAATACACGGCGCGCCCGGTGCGCACGGTTTCCTGCACCGATTCGGCGTTCATCCAGGCCATCATCAGCACCTTGCCGGTCTGCGCATCCTGGGCGATCGCGGGGATCAGCCCCTGGTCGTCGAAGTGCAGGGCCGACAGCCACGCAGGCGGCGCCTGCGGGTCGGTGGCGTCCGCCGCCGGCCGGGCCGATGGCGTGGTGTCCTTGTCGAGAGTCATGTGCGCCGTACCTGAATGCCCTGGGCGGCCAGGAAATCCTTGGCCTCGGCTAGCGTGTGCTGGCCAAAATGGAAAATGCTGGCCGCCAGCACCGCGCTGGCGTGGCCCAGGGTGATGCCATCGGCCAGATGCTGCAGGGTGCCCACACCGCCCGAGGCGATGACCGGGACGGGTACCGCGTCGGAGACGGCGCGCGTCAATTCCAGATCGAAGCCGGATTTGGTGCCGTCGCGGTCCATGCTGGTGAGCAGTAATTCACCGGCGCCCATGTCCGCCATGCGGCGAGCCCACTGGACGGCGTCCAGGCCGGTGCCGCGCCGCCCCCCGTGGGTGAAGATCTCCCAGCGTGGGGCCTCGCCGGCGCCCGAGACGCGCCGCGCATCCATTGCCACGACGATGCACTGCGAACCATGATGGCGAGCGGCCTCGGCCACGAGTTCCGGACGGGCGACGGCCGCGCTGTTGATGGAGACCTTGTCGGCCCCCGCGTCGAGCAGGCGCTGGATGTCGGCGACCTGGCGCACGCCCCCGCCAACCGTCAGGGGGATGAAGACCTGGCGGGCGACGGCTTCGATGATCGGCAGGATCAGGCCGCGATCATCGGACGTCGCCGTGATGTCCAGGAAGGTGATTTCATCGGCACCCTGCTCGTCGTAGCGGCGGGCGATCTCTACCGGGTCGCCGGCATCGGTCAGGTTGACGAAATTCACGCCCTTGACGACCCGGCCTGCGTTGACGTCCAGGCAGGGGATGATGCGACAGCACAGGCCTGATTCACCTGTGCGGGAAATCGAGGCGGTCATGCGGAGCGGCCTGGGGCCGGGGTGTCGGAGGATTCCGCATCGGACCCGGGCGCGCGGGCGTCGGCCGGATCGGATTCGTCGTCGGCCGAGCCGCTGAGCGAGTCGGCCAGGGCTTGGGCATCCGCGAAGCCCAGCGTGCCTTCGTAGATGCTGCGGCCCAGGATGGCGCCTTCGATGCCTTCGTTGGCAACCGCGCACAGGGCGCGGATGTCGTCCAGCGATGCCACACCGCCGGAGGCGATGACGGGAATGCGGACGTGCTGCGCCAGGCGGACGGTGGCTTCGACGTTGACACCGCTGAGCATGCCGTCGCGGCCGATATCGGTGTAGATGATCGATTCGCAGCCGTAGTCTTCGAACTTGTGGGCGAGATCCACCACGTCGTGACGGGTGAGCTTGGACCAACCGTCGGTGGCAACCTTCCCGTCGCGCGCGTCCAGGCCTACGATGATGTGGCCAGGGAAGGCGGAGCAGGCATCACTGAGGAAACCGGGGTCCTTGACTGCGGCGGTGCCGATGATGACGTAGGAGATGCCGTTGTCCAGATAGTATTCGACCGTGTCCAGGTCGCGGATGCCGCCGCCGATCTGGATGGGCAGGTCGTCGTCGGTCGCATCGACGATCGCCTGGATGGCGGCACGGTTGCGCGGTTTGCCCGCGACGGCGCCGTTCAGGTCCACCAGATGCAGGCGGCGCGCGCCCTGGCTGGCCCATTGGATGGCCATGGCGGCGGGATCTTCGGAAAAGACGGTGGCGTCAGCCAGGTCGCCTTGTCGCAGGCGCACGCAGCGCCCGTCTTTGAGGTCGATGGCGGGGATCAGAAGCATAGTCGTCGTGTCAATGCAGGAAGGATTCGAAACCCGGTATGGGGGTCAGGGTTGCCAGCGGGTGAAGTTGCGATACATCAGCAAGCCGGGCGCTGCGCTCTTTTCTGGGTGAAACTGTACGGCAAAAATATTGTCGGTGGCAACGGCGCAGCAGAAGGGCTGCCCGTAGCGGCTGGTGGCCGCCGTGAGCGCCGCGTCGCCGGGTTCGGCGTAGTAGCTGTGAACGAAGTAGAACGGCGTGTCCTGGGCGATGCCGTCCCAGAGGGGATGCGCGCGGGTCTGGGTGACCGCGTTCCAGCCCATGTGCGGGACCTTCAACCGAGGGGGCGGCGTGTCCGCCGGGCGGGCGACAGGGTCATGCGCCGTGGTGCCCGGGCTGTCGGCGCAGGCGGAGCCGGTTGCCGCAGGCTGGTCGAAGGCTGGCCCCTGGAAGCGGCGCACACGTCCCGCGAGCAGACCAAGGCCGGGCGTGTCGCCTTCGTCGCTGCCGTCGAACAGCATCTGTTCGCCGACGCAGACGCCCAGCAGGGGCTTTTCGCGGGCGGCGCGCAACACGGCGTCGCGCAGGCCCGAGGTATCGAGCGTGTGCATGCAGTCGGGCATGGCTCCCTGGCCGGGAAACACGATGCGGTCGGCCGCCAGGATGTCGGCGGCGCTGCGCGCGATACGGATGTCCTGGTCCGGGGCGGCCGCCTGCAGGGCGCGCGCGACGGAGTGGAAATTACCCATGCCGTAGTCGACGATGGCGATGCGTGTCACGGTGCGGTGGTCCTGATGTGGTGTCGGGTCGAAAGGCGTGCGATGGGGATGCCGTCGGTCAGAGGGCGCCTTTAGTGGACGGAATCGTGCCGCCGGCGCGCGGATCGACTTCCGCAGCCATGCGCAGCGCGCGTCCAAAGGCCTTGAAGATGGTTTCGCACTGGTGGTGCGCGTTTTCCCCGCGCAGGTTGTCGATGTGGACGGTGGCCTGGGCATGGTTCACGAAGCCCTGGAAGAATTCGCGCGCCAGATCCACGTCGAAGGTACCGATGCGCGCCCGGACATAGTCCACGTGATAGAACAGGCCGGGACGGCCGGACAGGTCCACCACGACGCGCGAGAGGGCCTCGTCCAGCGGAACGTAGGCGTGACCATAACGGCGCAGCCCCGCCTTGGTGCCCACGGCGGCGGCAAAGGCCTGGCCCAGGGTGATGCCGACGTCCTCGACGCTGTGATGGTCATCGATGTGCGTGTCGCCGTCACAACGGATGTCCAGGTCGAACAGGCCATGGCGGGCGATCTGGTCCAGCATGTGGTCCAGGAACGGAACGCCAGTGTTCAGGGTGCGGGCCCCCGTACCGTCCAGGTTGATGGTGACGCGGATCCGGGTTTCTTGCGTGTTGCGTTCGATCGTGGCAGTGCGCATGGCTTTGAGGGGTGTCCTGGGCGGTGTCGGTCGCGAGGCGGCGAAAGCGTGGGGCTGGGGCCCGGCGTCAGGCCGGGTCGTTCAGGCGCAGGGCGGCGCTGGCGGCATGGGCATGCAGGCCTTCGCTGGTGGCCAGGGTGACGGCGATGCGGCCCAGAGTCTGCGCCCCTGTCGCGGAAACCTGGATCAGGCTGCTGCGCTTCTGGAAATCATACACGCCCAGTGGCGAGGAAAAGCGTGCCGTGCGGGCGGTGGGCAATACATGGTTGGGGCCGGCACAATAGTCGCCCAGGGATTCCGAGCTGTAGGCGCCCATGAAGATCGCGCCGGCGTGGCGAATCAGCGGCAGAACGGCCTGCGGGTCGCGGACGGACAGTTCCAGGTGTTCGGGGGCGATCCGGTTGACCAGGGAGCAGGCCTGTTCCAGATCGGTCGTATGGATCAGCGCGCCGCGATTGCCCAGACTGACGCGCAGGATGTCGGCGCGCGGCTGCTGCGGCAGCAACCGTTCGATGGCGTCCCGGACCGCGTTCAGGTAGGCCTCGTCCGGGCACAGCAGGATGGCCTGGGCGAGTTCGTCGTGTTCAGCCTGGGAGAACAGATCCACCGCGAGCCATTCCGCCGGTGTGCTGCCGTCGGCCACGATGAGGATTTCCGAGGGGCCGGCGATCATGTCGATGCCCACCGTGCCGAAGACCCGCCGTTTGGCGGCTGCCACGTAGGCATTGCCCGGTCCGACGATCTTGTCCACGGCCGGTAGCGTCTGTGTGCCGTAGGCCAGCGCGCCCACGGCTTGGGCGCCGCCGATGGCGAAGATGCGGTCCACACCGCCCAGCGCGGCGGCGGCGAGCACCATTGGGTTGCGCGTGCCCCCGGGTGTGGGCGTGACCATGATCAGTTCCGGCACGCCGGCGACTTTTGCCGGAATGGCATTCATCAGGACCGACGAGGGGTAGGCGGCCTTGCCGCCCGGGACGTAGAGGCCTACGCGGTCCAGCGGAGTGATCTGCTGGCCGAGCATCGTCCCGTCGGGTTCGGTGTACGTCCAGGTCTGGGCGCGCTGGTGTTCATGGTAGCGCCGGACCCGTTCAGCCGCGGCTTCCAGGGCTGCGCGCCGGTCGGCGGGCAGGCCGGCCAACGCCGCCTGGCAGTCGCTGCGCGGGATTTCCAGGGCGGTCAGGCTGCCGGCCTGGACGCGGTCGAATCGGGCCGTGTAGTCCAGCACCGCCGCATCGCCGCGCGTCTGTACGTCGTGCAGGATGTCGCGCACCGTCGATTCGATGGATTCGTCCTGCGAGGCGTCGTAGGCCAGCAGGCGGGTCAGGGCCGAGTCGAAATCAGCGGAACGGGTATCCAGGCGGTTGATGAGCGGCATGACGATAGGGCGGCGCAAAAGGGTATCTTACCGAATTTGCCGCTGGGGGGTGCGGGCGGCCGCGATGGGCCTTGTCCCGCCGTGACCCGATTGGCCTTGCCTGCCCCGTCAGGCCATCCGCACGGAGGCCTGTGCGAACGCATCCAGGAAGGGTTGCAGGCGTGGGCCCTGCATCTTCAGGGCGGCCTGGTTGACGATCAGGCGTGACGAAATCTGGCGGATTTCCTCGACTTCGACCAGTTTGTTGGCGCGCAGAGTACCGCCCGAGGACACCAGGTCCACGATGGCATCGGCCAGGCCGACCAGCGGCGCGAGTTCCATCGAGCCGTAGAGTTTGATGATGTCCACGTGCACGCCTTTGGCGGCGAAGTGTTCGCGGGCGGCGCGCACGTATTTCGTGGCGATGCGCAGGCGCGAGCCCTGGCGTACGGCCGTCTGGTAATCGAAGCCTTCGGGGGCGGCCACGCACAGGCGGCAGCGGGCGATGTTCAGGTCGATGGGCTGATACAGGCCGCCCGGATGCTGCGCCATGTGTTCGTGCAGCACATCCTTGCCGGCGATGCCGAAGTCGGCTGCGCCATACTGCACGTAGGTGGGCACGTCCGAGGCGCGCACGATGATGATGCGCAGGGCGTCCGAGTCGGTTGGCAGGATCAGCTTGCGCGAGGTCTCTGGGTTTTCGGGCACGCCCACGCCGGCGGCGGCCAGCAGCGGCAGGGTTTCTTCGAAGATGCGTCCCTTGGACAGGGCCAGGGTAAGGAGGGCTTGTGCCATGCGTCGGTTCGCCTATTGAATGCGTTGGATGTCCGCGCCCAGCGCCTGGAGCTTGTGTTCCATGCGTTCGTAGCCACGATCCAGGTGGTAGATGCGTTCCACCGTGGTCTGCCCCTGGGCGGCCAGGCCGGCGATGACCAGGCTGGCCGAGGCGCGCAGGTCTGTGGCCATGACGGTGGCGCCCAGCAACCGCGGGCTGCCCTGAACGATGGCGGTGTGCCCGTCGATCTCGATGTCGGCCCCCATGCGGCAGAGTTCCTGCACGTGCATGTAGCGATTTTCGAAGATGTTTTCCGTGATGACGGCGGTGCCGTCGGCCAGGGTGTTCAGAGCCATGAGCTGGGCCTGCATGTCGGTCGGGAAACCGGGGTATTCACTGGTCCGGAAGCCTGTGGCGCGGGGGCGCCCGGCCATGCGCGCGCGGATCCAGTCCGGGCCGGTGGTGATTTCCAGCCCGGCGTCACGCAGTTTGTCGAGCACCGCGCCGAGCGTATCAGGCGCAGCACGGCGCAGGGTGATGTCGCCGCCAGCTGCGGCGACAGCGCACAGGAAGGTGCCGGCCTCAATGCGGTCGGGCACGATCCGGTGATGGGCGCCATGCAGGCGCTCGACGCCTTCGATCACGATGCGGTCGGTGCCATGGCCTTCGATGTGGGCACCCATGGAGATCAGCACGCGCGCCAGATCCACGACTTCGGGTTCGCAGGCGGCATTTTCCAGGACCGTGCGGCCTTCGGCCAGCGCCGCGGCCATCATCAGGTTTTCTGTGCCGGTGACGGTGACCATGTCGGTCAGGATGCTGGCCCCACGCAGGCGCCTTGCCTCGGCCACGACGAATCCATGTTCGATGTGGATGCTGGCGCCCATCGCGGCCAGGCCCTTGATGTGCTGGTCCACCGGACGCTGGCCGATCGCGCAGCCGCCGGGCAGACTGACCCGGGCGTTGCCGAAGCGCGCCACCAGGGGGCCCAGTACCAGGATGGACGCCCGCATGGTCTTCACCAGTTCGTAGGGCGCTTCCTGGCTGTGTACCTGGTCGGCGCGCAGGGTGACCTGCTCGTCACCCGGGCGGCTGGTGTGCACGCCCATGCGCTCGAGCAAGGTCAGCGTGGTGCCGATGTCGCGTAGGGCCGGGACGTTGTCGAGCACCAGCGGCTCGTCCGTCAGCAGGGTGGCGCACAGGATCGGCAGGGCGGCGTTCTTTGCCCCTGAAATGTTGACCTCGCCCCGCAGCGGGCGGCCGCCCTGGATGAGGAGCTTATCCATTGTCTTTCGTGGCCGCGTATTCGGCGGGTGTGAGGTTGCGCATGGACAGCGCGTGGATTTCGGCGCGCATACGGTCGCCCAGCGCCTGGTAGACCGTGCGGTGGCGGGCCAGCGTATTCTGGCCCTCGAAGGCGTTGCTGACGATCAGCGCTTCGAAATGGGCGCCGTCGCCATAGACTTCCAGGTGTTCACAGTCCAGGTGTTCGGCGATGTACTGGCGGACGTGTTCGGGGGTAGGCGACATGGCTCAACTCCGTAATTTGTAGCCGCGCGCCAGCAGGCGCAGGGCGAAAAGGCTCAGGGCGATGGCGACGGCCAGCACGACAGCCAGCCCGCGCCAGGGGGATACGTCGGATACGGCGAAAAAGCCGTAGCGGAATCCGTCGATCATGTAGAACGCTGGATTCCAGCGGGATACGGCCTGCCAGAAAGGGGGCAGGCTGTGGATGGAGTAAAACACCCCGGAGAGGAACGTGGCGGGCACGATCAGGAAATTCTGAAAGGCCGCCAACTGGTCGAATTTTTCCGACCACAGGCCTGCGATCAGACCCAGCGTGCCCAGGATCCAGCAAGACAGCACGGCGAAGGTCAGCAGCCAGATTGGTTCGGTGACCGGCAATGCCACGAAAAACAGCGCCATGGCCCAGATGCAGATGCCGACCGTCAGGCCGCGTGCGACGGCCGCCAGCAGGTAGGCGGTGAAGATCTGCCGGTGCGAGAAAGGCGGCAGCAGCACGAAAATCAGATTGCCCGTGATGCGGCTTTGGATCAGGGATGAGGACGGGTTGGCGAAGCTGTTTTGCAGCATGCTCATCATCATCAGGCCCGGAATCAGAAAGGCCGTGTAGGACAAGCTGCCGTAGACGTGTACCCGGTCTTCCAGCACGTGGGAAAAGATCAGCAGGTACAGCAGCGCCGTCACCACCGGGGCGGCGATCGTCTGCAGGCCGACCTTCCAGAAGCGCATCAGTTCCTTGTGCAGCAGCGTGGGGAACCCCGAGCCCATGATGGGCCGGGCTTGGGCGACGGGGCGGATCACAGTTCGGCCTCCAGCAGGGAATCATCATGCATGATGTGCACGAAGGCGTCTTCCAGGTCGGAGCCGCCGAAACGGGCCATCAGGGCCTGGGTTGTGTCCAGGGCTACGATATGGCCGGATTTCAACATGGCAACCCGGCCGCACAGCGATTCGGCCTCTTCCAGATAATGCGTCGTGAGCAGGATGGTGTGTCCGGCCTGATTCAAGCGGGTGATGAAGTCCCACAGCGTGCGGCGCAGATCCACGTCGACCCCGGCCGTGGGTTCGTCCAGGATGATGACGGGCGGGCGGTGCACCAATGCCTGCGCGACCAGGACCCGCCGCTTCATGCCGCCCGACAGAGCGCGCATGTTGATCTCGGCCTTGTCCAGCAATCCGAGATTATCCAGAATCTCGTCGATCCAGTCGTCATTGTTGCGCAGCCCGAAGTAGCCGGACTGCAGGCGCAGGGTCTCGCGTACGGTGAAGAACGGGTCGTAGACGAGTTCCTGGGGGACGACCCCCAGCGACTGACGGGCGCGGCGAAAGTCGCCGACCACGTCGTAGTCACAGACCCGGGCGGTGCCCCGTGTCGCGTGCGCCAGACCGGCCAGGATGGAGATCAGGGTCGTCTTGCCCGCGCCGTTGGGGCCCAGCAAACCGAAGAATTCGCCGTGCTCGACCGTCAGGGTGACGTCGTGCAGGGCCTGAAAACCGGTGGGCACGGGACGCCCCGCCAGCCGATCACGCAGGGATCGCTGAGCAGGGGCATAGACTTTGGAGATATTTTGCAGGTCGAGGGCGGGCATGAGCAGACAATGGCGCCCCGAAGTGGGCGCCATTAAGCATTATAAGCGGTGATCCTGGAGTGGGGACTGGAGATGCCGCAGCCGTCGAGCTGGCATGAGGGGGTGGTGCAAACGCGTGAGGCGCCAGCCGCTTCTGAAGGGAAGCCGGGGGACGTCGGCGGGTGTGTCTGAGCCGCGAAGCGGCGAGTTCGCCCGCCGCCCGGCTGGACGAAGAAGGGCTGGGCAGTCCGACCGGAGGGAGGACCGCCGAACAGAGCGCACCACCCCCCTCATGCCAGCTCGACGGCGTGTTTACTGCGATTGCCCGCTCTTCGCGTTCAGCGCCTTGATCAGCCCATTGATCCCGCTGTTGCCGATTTCCTGGGAGAACTGATTGCGATAATTCTGAATCAGCCAGATGCCCTCGACGTTCAGATCGTAGACTTTCCAGCCGGCATCCGTATGTTCCAGCCGGTAGTCCACGCCGATCGGAGCACCGTTGGGTTGCGACACCAGCGTGCGCACGACCGCGTCATTGGCCTGGTTGCCCTCGCGGAACGGTTGCAGCGTGATCGTCGTGCTCGGGGTCACCCGCGTGAAGGCCCCGCTGTAGGTGCGGATCAGCGTGCCGGTGAAGGCCTTGACCAGCTCGCTTTGCTGTTCGGCCGATGCCTGACGCCAGTAGCGCCCAGCCGCCAGGCGTGTGGTTTTGTTCATGTCCACATAGGGCAGTGCGTACTTGCGCACGATGGCCGTGATGTGGCTGACGTCACCCTGGATGGCCTTCGGGTCGGCCTTGACGGCCTCGAGCATGTTGTCGGCGACCGAGGACAGGAAGACATCCGGTGCGGCTTTCGGATCGACCGGCCGTTCAGCGTGAGCGATGGGCAGGGCACCAAGGCCCAGGGTGGCGCTCAGCAGGCACAGTTGCCCGATCCGGCGCAGGTTAAAGAATGGCGAAATCATCATCAGGGACTCCAAGGGCGCCGGGACCGTCCCGCGCGCCCGGGTTTCCGGCGTGGGCACGGACGGACCGGGCCTGCGCTGGCGGGTTGCTACCGGGTGGGCTGGGCGTCCGGATCCTCGTAGACCGGCAGGTCGGTCTGGGCAGGGCTGGCGGTGTGATCCAGCGTGTCCTGGGTGCTGGCGCGTTCGCTTTGGCGGCGGCTGTCCAGCATAGCCTTGCGGCGCTGCAGATACGCGTCCCGGATGAAACTGTATTTGTCCAGGGCGATCTGATCCACCAGGCGGTCGGCTTCCAGCAGGCCGGCCCGTGTATCCACAATATACAAGCCCAGGATCGAATTGCGAACCGGGATGTCGTCGATGGCGAAGACCGCGGCCGTCGGGGTCACCGGGGCGGCCAGGGTGACGGCCGTGCCCACGCCATCACGTACCGTGCTGGGTCCCAGGAATGGCAGCACCATATAAGGGCCGTGGCCGAAACCCCAAACGCCCAGCGTCATGCCGAAGTCATTGGGGATCTTGCGCGCCCCGTGCATGGAAGCAATGTCGATGCAGCCGCCCAGACCCGCCGTGGTGTTGAACAGCACGCGTCCGAAGGTATCCACGAAGTCGCGCCCGCGCCCCTGCAGCAGGCTGTTAACGGCCGACCAGACGTCGCCCAGGTTGCCGAAGATGTTGTGGACACAGGTGCGCACCGGCTGGGGGGTGACCTTTTCGTAGCCGGTGGCGATTGGCTTCAGTACCGCGCGATCCACAGTGTCGTTGAAGGTGTATACGCCACGGTTATAGGATTCCCAGGGGTCGTTGGGTGACGGGTGGGGTACCTGGGCACAGCCGGCCATCAGCGCGACAGAGGCCAGCGCCAGACTGGCGCGGGTCAGTGAGCGGCGCGGAACGGATCGAAGATGTGTGTGGATCGCAGTCATGGAACGGTTCAAGCGGTCGACGGACGAGCCGTCGGACGAAATGGGTTGCGTATTGTAACCACTTAATGCGTGGCGGCAGGTGCGGCGCCGGCCGGGGAACCGGATGACGGCACCGCAGGTGGCGTCGGCGAGCCGGTCGGGGCGCCATTCGTAGCCGGCGCGGTCGACCCGCCCTTTTCCGCCGAGTTATACAGGAACTTGCTGATCAGGTCTTCGAGTACGACCGCCGATTGCGTGAACCGGATCGTGCCGCCGTCGGCCAGGTTCTTGTCCTCACCGCCCGGTGTCAGGCCGACGTATTGCTCGCCCAGCAGACCCGATGTCAGGATCGAGGCCGACGTATCCTCTGGAAATGTGTACTGTTTTTCCATGTCCAGCGTGACGGTTGCCTGGAAGCGCTGGTTGTCGAAGCCGACCGAGGCGACCCGGCCGACCACGACGCCGCTGCTCTTGACTGGTGCGCGCACCTTCAGCCCGCCGATGTTGTCGAAATCGGCATGCACCTGGTATGTCGGCGCGAAGGAGAAAGAACTCATGTTGCCGGCGCGCAGGGCCAGGAACACCAGAGCTATCAGGCCCAGAAGAATGAACAGGCCAACCCAAAAATCCGTTTTTTCGCGTGTCATGAAAATCGATCCTTAGTGCGCGAACATCAGCGCCGTCAACAGGAAATCCAGCCCCAGCACGGCCAGCGCGCCGCTGACCACCGTGCGGGTGGTGGCCCGGGACACTCCTTCCGGGGTAGCCCGGGACGTCCAGCCTTGGTAGAGTGCGATCAGGGTGACCACGACGCCGAACACCAGGCTCTTGATGACGCCATTGAGCACGTCTTTTACCACGTCGACCCCGCCCTGCATCTGCGACCAGAAGGCCCCTGGGTCGATGCCGATCAGCACGACGCCGACGAACCAGCCCCCCAGGATGCCGACCATGGAAAAGACCGCCGCCAGCACCGGCATGGCAATCACGCCCCCCCAGAATCTGGGCGTCAGGACCCGGCGCACCGGGTCGACGGCCATGACCTCCATGGCCGACAGCTGTTCACCCGCTTTCATCAGCCCGATCTCGGCCGTGAGCGACGTGCCGGCCCGGCCGGCAAAGAGCAGCGCCGTGACCACCGGACCCAGTTCGCGCACCAGCGATAGCGCAACCAGCAGGCCCAGGGCTTCCTCGGAGCCATAGCGTTCCAGTGTGTAATAGCCCTGTAGCCCCAGAACGAAGCCGACGAACAAGCCGGACACGCTGATGATCAGCAGCGAGTGATTGCCGATGAAGTGCACCTGCTGGGCGGTCAGCCGAGGACGGCGCCACAGGATGCCGCTGCGGGCCAGGATGGCGAAGAACAGGCGGACGAAGGCGCCCAGGCCGACCACCATCGATACGAAATTGTGGCCCAGGGAGGCAATATGAAGAGAGGGGCGATTCATGCGGTTCCCCGTCGTGCCGCGAACCAGCGCTCGAAGGCCGGCGTCAGCGGGTAGTGGAATCCGATGGGGCCATCGGGCCGGCCTTCCAGGAATTGTTGCAGGTACTCGTCCTGGGAGGCGGAGAGCTCGGCTGGCGTGCCATGGGCGATCAACCGTCCTTGTCCGATCAGATAGATCTGGTCCGCGATGGGGAAGGATTTCGCAACGTCGTGGGTAATCAGGATCGAGGCGCAGCCCAGTGTGTCGGTCATGCGGCGGATCAGCTGCGCCGTGATGCCCAGGGAAATCGGATCCAGGCCCGCGAAGGGTTCGTCGTACAGGATCAGTTCGGGTTCCAGCACGATAGCCCGGGCCAATGCGACGCGCCGTGCCATGCCGCCGGAAATTTCCGAGATGCGCAGGTGGGCCGCATGGCGCAGGCCGACCGCCTGGAGTTTATCCAGGACGCGTTCCAGAATCTGTTGTTCTGAAATGCAGGTGTGTTCACGCAACGGAAAGGCGACGTTCTCGAAGACGTTCAAGTCCGTGAACAGTGCGCCGCCCTGGAACAAGACGCCCATGCGCTGGCGAAGTTCGCGCAGGGGTTCGCCGTGTAGCCGGGCCATATCCTGGCCAAAGACCATGATGCGCCCGGATTGCGCCTGCAGTTGGCCGGTCGCGGCGCGCAGCAGCGTGGTCTTGCCCGATCCGGATCCGCCCATCATGGCCACGACCTGTTTCGGCATGACCTTCAGGTCGATGTCGCGCAACACGGTGAAGTCTCCGTAGCCTAACGAGGCGCTGGCGAAGGTTACGACAGGATCGGTGGGATTGGTTGAACTCATCGGGGGTCAATTGGCCGCATCGGTTTAACATTGTACCTGTGCTGATCAGTGGGGCCGAGACGCCCTTGTCACCGGGATCAGTCGAGCGGGAACTTTTTGCGCCGCCATTCGTTGGAGAAGGGGTGAACGCGGATGCCGACCTCGAGGATATGCGCTATGCGGTGCGCGCCAGTGCCGGGGATGCGGACGCCTATGCCTGGCTGGTAACGCGGCATCAGGGCGCCGTCCATCGTTATCTCGTGCGGTTGATCGGGGTCCCGGAAATCGCGCGCGAGTTGACGCAGGACACCTTTTTGCGGGCTTACCAGGCGATCCGGACCTGGCAACCGGAGGCGCGGTTCCTGACCTGGCTGTTCCGGATTGCACGCAACCTGGCGCTGGACCACTTGCGGCGTGCGAAACACGTGCGCTTGGAGCCGCTGGACGAGGGTCTCGACGTGCCGGACCCCGCCCCCGGACCGGAAAAGCAGCTTGAAACCCGGCAAAGGGCGCGCGAGCTGGAACGGGCTCTGGCCACTCTGGCGCCGGCGCATCGCGAGATCCTGCTGCTGCGCGAGATCGAGGAAATGTCCTATGAGGATATTGCGCACACGCTGGATCTGAACCTGGGCACCGTGCGCTCACGTATTGCCCGTGCCCGGACGGCGTTGCTCGCCGCCCTGAGAACTTGACCGAGGAAATATCCATGCCTTGTCCCCACACGCTATTGCTGTCCGCCAGCCTCGATCCGGAATGCACGGACAGGCGACGATCACAGATCCTGGGGCATGTCCGGTCCTGCCCCATCTGCGCAGCGGAACTGGCGGTGCTCCAATCCCTGTCCGCCGACCTGCGGGCCTTGCCCGACCCGGGTGGGGCGTTAGACCTGTCCGGTGCCTGGAAGGCGTCCCCGGCGGTTTCCTCGCGCGGCCGCTTCCGCTGGAAATTCTGGCGGGGCGGCTCGTCCTGGTGGACGCAGCTGCCGGCCGGGCTGGCGGTCGCGGCTTCTTTGGCGGCTGGCGTCGGACTGGCGGACTGGTCCTTGCCCGTGGCGGGGCCTGCGCAGTCTCTGGCTGTGACGGCGCGGATGGACAGTTTTGATCCGGTGCCCCCGGGCGGGCTGTGTGCCGCGGCCGGCTTGTGCGGAACCCCCCGGGAGCGCACATGACAGCCCGACTCCGCAACACATTGCTGGCTGTCTCCCTGGCCCTCAATGTCGGTTTCCTGGCCACGGCCGTTCAGCGCCACTGGCTCGGTCCCGCGCAGGACCGGCAGGAGGCCATGGCGCCCCTGGCGCAGCGCCTGAACCTGTCGGCCGCGCAACGGACAGCCTGGACCGCGCTCGAGGGGCCGTTCGTGAGCGACCTGGCCGGGAACTGGGCGGCCATCCGCGCGCAGCGTCAGGCCTTGCTGGATGAGATCTTTGCCGCGCACCCGGACGAGGCGCGCCTGGCCAGCATCCAGGAGCGGATCGCCGCCTTGCAGGACAGTCAGCAGAAACGCGTGATTCGCCAGTTGCTGGCCGAACGTGGCGTGCTGGATGCCCATCAGCAAGATGTCCTCAGGAGCCTGTTGATGCAGGAATATGCCGCGCAGGCAGGCCAGGCCACCCAGGCGGAGCGCCTGCACCAGACGGCGCCGCATCCTTGACGGTGGTGATTGCGGGATGGATGGAACTTTTTTCCGGATGGTCCGTTAGAGCAGATGTCAGACCGATATTTGTCCTTTTCACGGAGATGAAACATGTCCATCCAGGCCCCCCGCCTTCTGCTCGCCCTGAGCCTCGCCCTGCCCCTCGCCTTGTCCGCCGGCCCCACGCTGGCGCAAACGCATGATCATGGTTCTGCCGCATCGACGGCGCTGACCCTGGATCATGGTCAGAAATGGGCGACCGATGCCCCGTTGCGTCAGGCCATGGGCAATCTGGCGCAGGCGGTCAACCAGAGTCTGCCGGCGGCCCATGCCGGCACCTTGACCGACGCGCAATATGACGCGCTGGGTACGAAAGCCAATCAGGAATTCGCCTATATCGTCGAAAACTGCAAGCTGACGCCGCAAGCCGACGCCGCCCTGCACGTCATTCTGGCGGATATGGTCAACGGTGCCGAAGTCATCGGCGGCAAGCTGGCGGGCCAGCCCCGCGCCGACGGTGTCGTTCGCCTGGCGCAGGCGCTGAATCGTTATAGCGAATATTTCGACCATCCCGGCTGGCAGGAGGTCCAGCTGCCGCATTGAGCGGACAGCGCCTGGCGGGTCTGACGCCGGCATTGCCGGACGCCGGGCCCGCCGGCAGTCAGCGCGGCAGCACCGACGATCCCATCAGATACTCGTCCACCGACCGCGCGCATTGACGGCCTTCGCGGATCGCCCAGACCACCAGGCTCTGCCCACGACGGATATCGCCGGCGGCAAACACCTTGGGCACATTGGTAGCGTAGCCGCCGTCGAACTCCGTGGTGGCGCGGGCATTGCCGCGCGCGTCCTTGTCCACGCCAAAGGCATCGAGCACGGGCGCCACGGGGCTCACAAAGCCCATGGCCAGCAGCACCAGGTCGGCCATGAAGACCTTTTCGGTGCCGGGCACTTCAACGAACTTGCCGTCCTTGAATTCGACCT
>JAHRWZ010000037.1 GCA_019104865.1 Castellaniella sp.
ACCTGACCATCGACATCGACTGCCTGCCCGCCAGCGTGGCGCCGGGCGTATCGGCCCCGGCGGCTTTCGGCGTGCCTCTGCCGGTGGTCGAGGCATTCGCACGGCACCTGCGGGCATCCGGCAAGCTGCGCCTGGCGGAACTGGCGGAAATGAACCCGGACTTCGACATCGACGGGCATACGGCTAGAGTAGCGGCGCGGTTGGCTTGGGGGTTGTTGGCCTGATCGCGCTACACATAACTGGCACGCGTGGGCACCGCGTCATCGGCCGCGATGCCACACTGGCACCGAATGTCAGGTCGTGATCCGGGTGCCGAGCACCACCAGAAACTGAGCCAGCCAGGCCGGGTGGGCCGGCCAGGCTGGCGCCGTGACCAGGTTGCCGTCTGTGTGGGCCGCATCGATGGCGATATCGGCATAGGTGCCGCCCGCCAGCCGGACTTCAGGAGCGCAGGCCGGATAGGCAGAGCAGGTGCGCCCGGACAGGATGCCGGCGGCCGCCAGCAGCTGTGCACCGTGGCAGATGGCGGCGATGGGCTTGTTCTGCTTGTCGAAGTGGCGCACGATATCCAAGACCTTTTCGTTTAGTCGCAGGTACTCGGGCGCGCGGCCCCCGACCACCACCAACGCATCGTAGGCTGAAGCATCCACCCCGTCGAAAGCAGCATTGACGGCGAATCGATGGCCAGGTTTTTCACTGTAGGTCTGGGCGCCCTCGAAGTCATGAATGGCGGTCATGATGGTGTCGCCTGCCTTTTTGCCCGGGCAGACGGCGTCAACCCGATGGCCAACAGCCTGCAGCGCCTGAAAAGGCACCATGGTTTCGTAGTCTTCGGCATAGTCGCCGACCAGCATCAGAATCTTCTTGCTCATCAAAGTCTCCTGCGTGGGATAGGGAATGGACCTGTGTCAGGGCGTGCCGTGCGGTACCGCCGGTGTGTCAAGACCAGGCTGTAGGGCCTGTGGCTTTCGGGTGCGATCCAGGACGGAACGCACCTCGTGGAGGGATCCACGTCTCAGCTCTAAGTACCGGATACATGTCACGCGCAAAAAGGATGTGAAATTCCGAACTTCATTTTCGATAGCGTAGACCTCGTCGTACAGCTGGGCAATCAACCGATTGGTGGTCGTGTCTTCCTCCTTGGCCAGCTGGGTGAGAATGTCCCAGAACTGATTTTCCAGCTTGATGCTGGTAACCACGCCCGAGATCCGGATGGATCGTGCGCGGGATTCGTACAGGATCGGGTCGGTACAGGCGTAGATATTGCACATGGTGTCAGATTTCCTTTTTACTCATGCGGTCTGCGATAGATTCGGCCTGCCGGATGGCCAGGGAGACGATGGTCAGTGTAGGGTTTTCTGTCGCACTGGTGGTGAACTGACTGCCGTCGGAGATATACAGGTTGGGGACGTCATGCGTTCGACCATGTCGATCGCAAACGCCGTCTTCAGGCTTCTTGCTCATGCGACAGGTACCCAGATTATGGGTGGACGGATATGGTGGGGTATGAAAGGTACGGGTTGCGCCAGCTGCTTCATAGAGAGCCGAGCCCTGTTTGAATGCATGATTGCGCATGGCCACGTCATTAGAATGATCGTCGTAGTGCACATTGGCCACAGGCAGGCCGAATGAGTCCTTAACCGAGTCATTCAGGGTGATGCGGTTACTTTCCTGCGGCAGATCCTCTCCCACGATCCACAGGCCTGCAGTCCTGGTGTAGTCATCCATGTAGGAAGCAAACTCGGTGCCCCAGGCGCCGGGATCCAGGAAAGCAGCATAGAACGGCAGGCCCAGGCTGATGGTCTCCAGTTCATATCCGCCAACAAAGCCGCGTGAAGCATCGTGTCGGGCTTCATCCTGCACGATGCCCGCCATTGTGGTGCCGCGATACATATGAACGGGTTTGTCGAATACCGCATACACCGAGCCTGTGGTGTGGCGCATATAGTTGCGGCCCACCTGCCCGGAACTATTGGCCAGACCGTGAGGAAATTTGGCCGATTCTGACAAGAGCAATAACCGAGGTGTTTCGATCGAGTTGCCCGCGACGCAGACGACCCGTGCCTTCTGGCGCTGTTCTTTGCCATCAGGGTCGAAGTAGACGACCGCATTGGCTAGCCCCCGGCCGTCGTGTTCAATGCGGGATACATGGCAGCCGGGCCGCAGATCCAGTTTTCCGGTGGCTTCAGCCTTCGGGATTTCCGTATACAGGGTGGACCATTTAGCCGCACTCTTGCAGCCCTGGAAGCAAAAGCCCAGCTGCAGGCAAGATCCACGGCCGTCGCGCGGCCTGCTGTTGATGGCCATGTGGCCTGTACTGACCTCGCGATAACCCAGGCGGGTGGCACCGTCGTACATAACCTTGAAGTTGTTGTTGCCAGGCAGCCCTGGGATGCCGTTCGTACGCGTGACACCCATTTTGTCTTCTGCACGGGCGTAATAGGGTTCCATGTCCTGAAGGCTGATGGGCCAGTCCAGCAGATTACTGCCGGGAATGTCACCATAAGTGGTGCGAGCCTTGAACTCGTGTTTCTGGAATCGCAGGGATGCGCCAGCCCAGTGGGTGGTGGTGCCGCCAACTGTCTTGCAGATCCAGGCCGGCAGATTGGGGAAATCCTTCGCCAGCCGCCAGGAACCCGATGTGGTGCGGGGGTCGAGCCAGCTGAGCTGGCCGAATGCCTTCCATTCGTCCTGGATGAAACTGGCCGGGCTCTGTCGGGCGCCGGCTTCCAGCAAAACGACCTTGATGCCCTTCTGGCAAAGTTCATTGGCCAATGTGCCACCGCCGGCACCGGAGCCGATGATGACCACGACGCTATCGTCGTCTTGATTGTGCTTATTCATGGTGCCTCCTCCGTGACTGGATTGTTCTGCAGCCGGAGCCCTGCCTGATGGGGGTCCGGGTTTCTCAGGTCGATGCAGCGGTTCAGCTGCCAAAGGCCGATGGGCTGGCGCTAGCGGGAGGATCTGGCAACCAGGTCAGGTCATCGAAACCGCGCCGGATATATCCGCCCTTGGTCCAGCTTTCCCCGGGGTAGCCGAAATGCTTGTAGGCCATTGGATTGTCATATAGCGAGGTCACACATTGGCTGCGCACCTTCTGGAAGAACGGGGTGTTTTCCATCCCCTTCAGAACATCGGTCTGTTGCTGAATCGGGATCTCGGCCCAGTGTCCGCCCGCCTGGTCGTTCAGGGATTTCAGCCCCGCCGATACCAGGTCACGCACGGACGGGTCTGTACTGCAGGACTGGTCGATGTCCTTGACCAGCAATGCGTAGATGGCGTCAGGCAGGTCCTTGTGCGGGTACAGACGCTTAGCCATCAGCAGCAGATCCTGTGCCTGGTGCTTGTTCAGCACCTTGGCTTCCAGAGCCCAGGTCCGGGTGGGGGTGAGGGCTGCCAGCAGGCTGCCAGCCGTCAAGGTGCCTGTCAGGACGATCGCACCTTTGAGAAACTGCCTCCTGGATCGGGCATGAATGGTGGGCAGTTCCTGGTCGGGCGTCTGTATGGGTGAATGGGGCATGGTTGTCTCCTGCCTGTTTATTGTCATGGGGGTTCCCTGATGGGAGCCGGGCTTATTGGTAATGGCCTCCGCTTTGCAGGACCTCGATCTTGTAGCCGTCGGGGTCACTGATGAAGAAAAAGGTGGCCAGCGCCTGGTCGCCGTGTTTCAGTTGCTTGATCGGGGTAGGTTGATATCCCTGGCCAATCAGCCGCTGGTGCATATCGGAAAGCTGGTCGACCGCGAAGGCAATATGGCCATAGGCGTTGCCATGGTCATACGGCTCGGACTGGTCCTTGTTGAGCGTCAGTTCGATCTCGAAAGGGGTATCAGCATTGCGCAGATACACCAGGGTGAAGGATGGAAAATCCAGCCGGTGAATTTCCTGAAAGCCGAATACGTCGCGATAAAAATCGGCGGATTGCTGCAGGTCCCGTACCCGGATCATCACATGGATGAACTTTGGCACTGCGGTGCTCCTCTTCGGTGTGATGCTCTTATTATGCGAGCGAGGGCATGGCCGGGGTAATAGCCTGATACTACAAGTCTTGTGGCAACCAGCCACGTCTCTTACCGCAGCCCGTGACGCCGGTGAGGATCACCAGTTGGCCTGTAGTGATCCAGTCGCTCAGTGCCAGGCTCATGAAGCGGCTGCTCTCGATGCCACAGTCGACACAGCGCTGCGCCTGAGCCGGTGCTTTGGCGGCGAGGCCCGGTCATGGCTGAATCTTCAGGCCCAATACGATCTGCGGACAGCGGAGACGGATCCGCGTTTGCAGGAAGCGCTGAATGGCATGCTGCCGATGAGAATTTCTACGGCATGAATGCCGACGCTCCATCATCCTAGCTCACTCACGCCAGGTTGCGGCCAGTTTGGAGTGGCAGCCGTGCGTCATCAGTCTCCACGGAATAAACAGCGTGTTTGCTTATGACGCGATAGCGGCTATCGGCCAGAAGCCGCCGCTGAGGGGAATCAATAGCGAAAATTCGTAGTGAACGGCACAAAACAAAGGCACTGGGAAATTGCCCCTTGCTCGCACGCCGGGAACCGCCGAAGACTGAACGCACTCGACGTTACCGCCAGATCAGGATTTCCGGCTCCTTGCGTGCCGTGGGTGGCCAGTCGCCGCGTGGCTTGCCGACGATGATGGGGGCGACGGCAATCGTCTCTGTGGGGATACCCAATTCATCCTTGACCGTTGGCGTGTTGAGGGTGGACGCTGCCGAGCCAATCACACAGGTGCCGAAACCCATCTCTTGTGCAGCGAGCATCAGGTTTTCTGCGGCCAGCCAGCAATCGGCAACTGCAAAGGGCCCCTGCACCCTGGCACAGATGACGATTAGCGTACCGGCATCGTAAAAGACATTGAAATCCGGTTGCGCGAAATGTGCTGCTGCACTGTCGCCGCGCGGTGTATGAAGGCGCTTAGCCTCTTCGGAGAAGATGAGCTTCGCGTGATCCGACAGGCGATTGAGAATCAACTGATCCTGGATGACAACGAATTGCCATGGTTCCTCGTGCATGGCCGTCGGCGCCCGGACAGCCGCCTGTAATAGGGCAACAATGGCAGCTCGATCGAGCTTCTCGGCGGTGTAAGTTCGCACAGAACTTCGTTCATTGATTGTTCTAAGCAATTGCGTAACGGCGACTGGCTTGTTCATGGTTGAGTCCCCATTCGAGTAAGGATAGGAGCGAATGCGCGGTGCAAAAAATCAGTATATGTCTGCCCAAGGCTTATGCAAGGACAAACAGTGTCGCCTGCGATTGTCTTGGCTAAAATGGGCAAGGTTGCTTCGACACTTGTGACGGCGACCAACAAACTACTTGCTCGCCTCCATGCATGGAGTATTCAAGATGAGAACGGTGATCTTGGTTGGGGCCAACGGCGAAGTTACTGGTTCAGGGCTAGTTCCCCACTGACTACTTCATGCGTTACCAACCCATTATGAGGTGCTCTCATGCGTCAGTTGAAATTGAGCAAGGTATTTACCCTAATGGAATCAGGGCCGGTTATCCTCGTGACTACCCATGATGGGAGGAAAGACAACATCATGACTATCTCCTGGACCATGGTGATAGATTTCACTCCAGTATTTGCCATTACCACGGGTGAATGGAATTACTCTTTTGCAGCATTGCGAAAAAATAAGGAGTGTGTTATCGCCATTCCGACGGTTGACATGCTGGACAAGGTGGTCGGCATAGGGACGTGCTCCGGGATCGATACAGACAAGTTTGCCAAGTTCAAGCTCTCACCCGTGCAGGGCAAAATTGTAAGGTCGCCGTTGATCAAAGAGTGCCTCGCCAACATAGAGTGCAAGGTCATCGACATCGTCAGAAAACACAATATCGTCGTGTTAGAAGCGGTTGCCGCATGCATCGATACCGCACGCAAGGAGAGGCGCACAGTCCACGCTGTCGGCGATGGAACATTCATTGTCGACGGACGCAAGATTGACCGAAAGAAGATGATGGCCTCCAAGCTGCCGTCTGGCATCTAACGTTCATTGACCAGCCACAAAGAAATCCTGGTAGCCAAAATGAAAAGCGCGGAGGCGCCCAACCATTCGTTCAAGTGAGCAGGCTCTGAGGGACCTGCAGATTAACTGAAACGTCGAATGTGCGCTTTCCGCTAACCTGACTGGCCATTCCGGGTCGGGAACAGTCGCTCACCAATGGCTGTTTTCGACCCAAAGCAGACAGCCACTTGCAGTCGACTAAACGGCGACTAGGAATCCCTCTGGGGGGTTGAATAACCTTTAGACCACATCTGGAGGAGCTCTAAATCTCATAGGTTCGACGTATATAGACGAAGCTTTCAAAGTCTTCAAACTGTTGCGCGGAGGACAGGTGCTGATGTGCAGGCGGTCGTAAATTCGTGATCAAAACACGTCATTTTCAGCCATTGGGAAATGCGTTTCATCCCCCTCGAATTCTTTGTGCACTACAAAATCACTTACCCTAAATACATCGGTTGCAAAGCCCTTGGTGCTCACAGATATCTTTTTGTCAAAAAAAATGGATATGCCCGTGCTGCCGCCCCACAGAAAACGGATGACTCCATCGGCTGCTACCGCCGGCTCTGGTAAGATAGCATTGACATTATGCAGCCAAGTGCCGGTGATGTATAACCTATTTGGCGTTATTCCACCTTTCGAACCAAGTGCTTCAATCGTGTACGCCATAGCGAATGCGGTATTCATCTGGAATTCGGCTGGGTGATAGACGAACTGTTGTTGAAGTAGCCCTTTGCCGAACTCAGACGGCTCTCCGCTGTAATGAAGAATGGAATGACCAGTAACGCCTTGGGGCGTGTACTGGCATCTCTCTCCACCGGCTAATACAGTTCGCAATCCAAGCGACTGTTGAGTCAGAAATTGCTGTAGTTGGAAATGTTTGATAAGCAGGTCACGAACATAGAACAGAAATTGCGAATGATTTATATATGCGGGATCGGCTAGGTCTGTTGTTCGAGCGATTCCATCATTGATAACTAGAATACGCTCGGTTGGCATCGGCGGGACGCCTGAAATAAGAGGATAGCCTAGCAATGAATAGGCATGTTCTAGGGCGTTGAATAGCCCGCTATCCAGTAGTTTCGTCAACTGCCAGCCGACGCTTTCAAGTACTTGTCCGTAGCCACAAATATCAAACCAAGACGAAATGCAAGGCACCACATTTAGTTTCTTGTTTTTTACCCTCTGGAGCCAATGAAATCGTTCGAGGTATTCTGTTGTTTCAAATGGGTGATGGTTATCCGGTGACATATTTCCAAGGCCTAACTATATTTATACGACGAGCTCAACATGGTTTCCGATAATATAAAAATTACTCTAGCTGTATCAATGATAGTGAACAACCCAGAGACAGCGTTTTGGAAAAAAACCAAGTATTTCAAGATCACGGTCCGTGATGAACGAAGAAGGCTAATGATTCAGTGACGGCTTCTGGCCGAAAGCAGCCAGCATAGCTTGTCTGCCCCGAAAAGGGCATTCAAGCCCAGAAAACCACCAAAACAAAGTTTTCTTGAAGCCTACCTCAGTCCCATTTTTGACTGACAGCCCGCATCAACACTTGCTTTAGGTGCTTTTCGGAGTTCCAAACTCAGTGGCGTTCTGTCGAACGTCACTGAGCTTTGAACCGCCACCTCTTTGAAATCAGTACGTTACGGGGAAACCACCATCGAGTCTCGAACAACCTGGTCGTCAAGTCCTGAACTTTCCGTACTTTCCACCGCTTAGTTCTGAACTTTCCGGATTGTTCAACGTGAGCGGCTGCTTTCAACCCGGAGCGGTCAGTGGTGACAGATAAAACTGTCACTTAACATGAGCGCTCAACCGCGGCGGATCTGTCGACAGTAGCGTGTAGTTAAGGCACGGGGCATCGACTAGCTACCGTCGCTGAATGGATAGCAAATGACGTTCGAACTGCTTCCAATCAAGCCAACCTAGAAAATTGACAATATCGAAAGCGTAGTTACGCTGGGTTTTTGGTTGCCATGAAACTCCATCACTACGAACACTATCTATTCGACTAAACAAATTTACAACTGCGCTGGATATTTCCTTGGGATTTTCATAGTGAATGCTCTGGTTCCGCCCTTGCCAGATTATGTCCTTTATTGGTATACCTGATATTTTTGCACCTAGGGGAGCATTCTGTGGCTTTCCGTAGATGACAGATATCCCTTGCTTGGCAATCTGAAGCAAAGCGCCTGATAATGCGGCAATGGAAGCCGATTTTGCGTCGATTGTATCCGCTAGAAACTTTACCTTTGCACCGACAGTTTCTTGAGCTTGGCCTGCTTGAGCCATTTGAGCATGGTAGTGGTTCGCGGCGGTATGAAATTCGTTAGCAAGAAAAACCTGATGCAAGACATCAAATTTCGCAGTCGCGCTCCTAAGGGCTCGGCTTTCGTTTTCCAAGGCTTTATGATCAACAGCAATGAGATCAACCAGCGAGCGAGTAGCGTGTTCCGTTTGGGAGATATAGTTTCTCATCGATAGCTCATCAGTACTGGGACGTGCGGGTAGCATAGTTCTGCTTTATGTGAATCGGCCAGGCTTTAGCTCCAATCGGCCAGAAGCCGTCATACACTCGATGCCCTCTATGGGGCAATGCTGTTTCGTAGGCCCCCGATTGGTCGCTTGCTCATTCCTCGTCGTCAAAGAACCCGAACGCATCCGGATCCTTACCGGCCTTCATTCGGTCACAAGCATGCACGAATTGCGTCACCGCAGCTAGATGTGGCGCGGCAACACCGTCCCCGTCCAAAAGCGCTCGCACGCGCTCGGCTAGTGCCTCCACGTCGCCATACGGCTCCAGACTGCGAGGATTCACACGCAGATGGGTGCGCCATGCCAAGTCCGAGCCGCTTTGTGTCCTCGATTCGAACGCTTGTGCTGCAATCAACTTGACCAGACCCTCATCACTTGCTGCTGTGGCCTGCCACCAGGCCACAGCTTCAGCTGCGCCTCCCCATTCTCGCCAAGCGCTTACCAACCACGCCACCGAAGGGTGGTCGATGAAGTTGGCATCGTTCGCGAGCTGTTTCATGCGCATGCACCAAGCCGCCTTCAACGCCTGGGCTTCCGCTGCAGACACGAGCGAGTCGCCCTCGATCTTGGCCGCTTCTTCGACATCCTGCGAAAGGGAGGCTATCAGGTACTGGCTGCGTCGCAGCGCTTTCCCCTTGTCCAACGCCCGTGTCAGCATGGTGACTCGCTGCGCCGGCTCGACCTTTTTGAGCAGGTGGTACGCAATGCGTCCCACGCGAGATTCATTGCCGAAGCCGAACATGCCGGTGTTACGATCCGCACGCGACAGCAGTTTGTCGCCCACATCGAACAGAGCTTCGATGATCGATTGCACGTCCGCTACGTCAACCTCTTGTGCGACGTGGTCCATGAAGCGGTCCAGTAGCGCAGGTACCTTCGAGACGCCATCAGCGTTCTTCACGCCTGCGGCTGCCTCCAATGCCTTCGCGAAGGATGCCGACGACTGCGTCGTCGCCAACAATGCGTCGATGTCGGCTCGCGACACAGCATCCTGCGATAGCGAGAGCTTGAAATACGCCGGAAAAACCTCCGGTGCACAGATGCGGAGTTGGCGGCGCCACTCCCTGACCGGGTCCGCACTGTAGTACATCTTTCCCCACACCGACTCAAGGCGCGGGAACAGTCGCTCGACCATGTTCTTGGTTGAAGCTTGAAGCTGCTCCGATACGGTTCTCAGCCAACTCTCATGGAAGGCTTGCGCGCGCTGCTTTACATTGTTAGCGTCGTATCCGTCAAGACGTGCGTAACCCGTGAATTCTCCGGGCGCGGTGCGGATCGCGTCGTACACACTGGGCAAGAAGACGCGAAGCGCTTCGATGGCGATGAAGTCCACCGGATTGACTTCGCCGACGACGGCTGGGTAGGTCACGCTCAGTGCGTTGGCCAAGCGGACGACATCACGCGGCACTATGATCAGCGGGTCCAAGCCCGAATGGAAGATGTTGCTCCAATGTACGCTGTCGAAACGGCCTTCTGGTGTCGGTGCCATGACAGCGTCGAGCCGCTTGAACAAGGCTTGGCGCAGCGTGGTGCGGTCGGGTCGCGGCAGCTCGAACGGCACCTGGATGATCTTTTCTAGGTAGCGTTCGCCAGGCAAGCCGGTCTGCTCGCTGATCGCCGTGGCCGCCACCTCGCGGTCGAAGGCCAGAAGATATGTCACGTAGGGGAAGTCAGCCAGCGCCTTGATGACGGTGAATAGCTGCCGCACTTCGTCCGGTGCCAAGCGGTCGATGTCATCAATAACGATCAGGACGCGCTTCTTCTGCTCCAGCAATAAGTTCGAGAGTGCTATCTTCAATGCGGGCACATCCTTGGGCTTTGTGGCAAGCCTCTTGACGCCAGCCTCTACGAACTTGCCGACAAAGGGGACGCTAAAGCTCTTGCCGGCAAGATCGGCGGCACCACCAAGCGCCCCCGAAAAATCGGCAAGAAGATTGCCGATCTTCTCGAAGCCCTTGTACTTGGCCGGCAGCACGGCCTGCAGTTGGCCGAGAAAGGCTTTGGCGAGGTGCTCTTGGCCGGAGAACCACCATGGGTTGAACTGAACGATGACCGGGCGATCCTCTTCTGGACCGATCTTCAACTCATGCTGAACGTAGGCCAGCACGGTGGACTTTCCCGAACCCCAGGGCCCGTAGAGCGCAAGCACGATGCCGTCACTGCCGCGATATTCCCGGATCGCCTTGGCTAAGGTCTTCGCGAAAGGCGCGTGGCCGAACAGATCTTGCGCGGGGTCGGTCGAAGGGCGGTCGGATGAAAGTGCGGCGTTATCGGTCATTTGTGTGAGCAACTTGTTGTTCTGAATACATAGTAGCAGTCGGATAGGTTATGACGCCGGACGCTAATTGGCTGACTGCTTTGGGTCGGGAGCAGTCAGCCGCGATCGGCGGCTTTCGACCCAAAGCGGTCATACGCGATATCGACCCTCAAACGAATGCTTCCAAGACATAGCGGTCACTCGAATGGCTGCTTCAGAAAACCATTCCCTACTCCTCGCGGCTTCTTTTGCTTTCGAGTGCGTCAAGGCGCTGAGACAGTTTTTTCCGAAGTTCTTCTTCAGTTGACCACCGAATGAAGCGGTGGCCACTCAGATCGAAATGAATCTCTTCACTACTATTTGCGATAAGGATAATCTCCTTACCTAATGCGTGTGCGAATCCGGTTTCATAATAGCAATTCGGTCTCGCACCGGTTAGGTCGCAAAGCACATATCTACTTTCCGCAATCCCTTCGAGAATTTGCTCAGAAATTTTACCTGAGTCTTCGACTTCATCGATTCTAAGACATTCAAGGCCAAACTTCGTCGCTATGGCTTTATAGGCTCCCTCATAAGCCGAGTCCAGCAGGGCATCGCCAAATTTCATTATGACAAACAATTGAGCCTTGGATGGCTGAAGTGCTTTCTGGATTAACGACGACAAGGCCTTAGTGGTACCTTCAGCCTGGGTCTTTCCTACGATCTCTCTAGTGCAGTCGTACTCGTCAAAGGATTGTTCCTTCATTTGATCGATAATGCTCTTTTCGTTCTGAACTTTTAACGAAGTTTCAGTCTTATAAACTTTTAGAAAGGTTGCGTTCTTCATATTAAAAAGACGCTCTTTCCCACCAATTGTGATGTAGATGACTTGCCCGGTCACAAACGGTACAACTATTTTCTCGGCAATTGACTCCTCGGAAAAGTTCCAGAAGAAGTGTGAGCTGGACCCGTATTCAAGTTTCGCGTGATATTTCATAAGAATCTTGGTTTTATATTGTTGAGCTGGGAACGCAAACCATCATCGCACGGCAACCGGCAAAAGCCAATTTATCGCTATCCAGCAGCTGAAGTAAGAATATTTCCATTCCATGCGAAGCAAACATTGGATTAGCGGTTGAATGGCAGCCATCTTGATGGCCGCTTCTGGCCGCCTAGAGTCTGTCTAGTAGTGCCTGAAATCGACCCTGCACGGTAGTTGACCTTCAACCTCCAGAAGGCGGTCTCAAGATTCGAGCTAACCGGGCCACACAAGCTTATGTGGATCATCGTAGTGTGTCTGAGTTATATCTCAACTAGACCTCAGCCTCGTTACCGGGGTGATCGTTCCAATCACACACACCGCAACTGGAATAATAATTTCCGTCTGGAGGGATGGCGACGTCGAAATGCGTTCGCACGTCGAAGGACTTGCATACCGGGCAACTACCAACGCGATCGGAGCGCCCACCCTCCAGAATCTGGATGTAGTGCCCAACAATGGTCTGACAGGAGTGGAGCGTAATAGATGACGATGTCTTCGTAGCACTTCGAGTGTGCGTGAGCCAGTTCGTGAGTTGCCATGACTCTTTTGCAGTATTCTTCAAATGCTGTCGCAGCTCCCTGTTACTGCCCCCAGCGCACAACTCGTTCATGAGCAGGTCGGACCATCCGATAAAATTAGCAGCTTGTGGTCTATCAATGCCTTCTGCGATTGGAACTCGGTGGAGCATGGCAGCTACGAGGGAGATGAGGCTCTCACGAAGGAGCATTCCAACGGCTTGGAAGCCTTCAACTTCAACAGCTGCATCGTGCCTTTCCTCGGCCTGATCCATTCGACGCAAAACTTCGTCAAAAGGCGTTGGCTCCGCCGGGTCGACCCGTCCAGACCTGCCACGCAGGCGCGCCATTAGCCCGATGTGAAACGAAAGCGTGTAGTCAAGACTAGGAAAGTACTTTTGGGAATAGAGATTCGTCAGATTCGTGATTACCCACCAACGGTCTTTGTTGGTAGTGACATCCCAGATATCATAGACATCGGCCAGCACAATCTCGCGCTTCACGCGCTCAACATGTTGAACTTCCTCATCCGGCGCTTGCCCTTCGACGTAGCTAGCAATGTCATGCTCGGAGTGTGGATCTCGATCAACGCTGTATCGCCCGAGTTGGCTAGCGGGGACTGGATGGTCGTGAACAACGCATTCGTCAGGCTGTTTCTCAGGGTCTGTGATGGTCATCTCTGCAGTTCCGCTACAACTTTCGTCCTAGGTCTCCCACGAGTGTAAGCTATTGTTAGCATTGACGAGAGCCAAGCCGCACTAGATTACGGAGGATAGGGGATATGGAGAAGAAATACTGCGCGACACTTGAAGAATTCAAGACGGCTGTCGCAGGA
Source organism: Castellaniella sp. (assembly GCA_019104865.1). GTDB lineage: Bacteria > Pseudomonadota > Gammaproteobacteria > Burkholderiales > Burkholderiaceae_B > Castellaniella. Next base: position 13,189 of record JAHRWZ010000037.1, read on the forward strand.
TATGGGCCAGGCGTCGTTCACCTTTTGGTGAGTTCTGAATCTCAAGGCGCAGCAGTGCGTGCGCAACGCTTGATTGAGGTGAAGCGAACGACCGCTCATGGCCGAAACCAGCCATCCCCGATCCGCTCCCCTTCACCCCCACATTGAACGATAATACCGTCTCCCCCTGATAACCCCCCGCACCGCCACCCCCGCATGACCACCCCCGATCTCTCCGGCCACACCCCCATGATGCAGCAGTACCTGCAGTTGAAAGCCCAGGCGGGCTCGCATCTGCTGTTCTATCGCATGGGCGACTTCTACGAGATGTTCTACGACGATGCGGAACGCGGGGCGCGGCTGCTGAACCTTACGCTGACCAAGCGCGGCACGTCGAACGGGGCGCCGATCCCGATGGCGGGGGTGCCGCACCACGCCATGGAAGGCTATCTGGCGCGACTGGTGGCGCTGGGCGAATCGATCGCCATCTGTGAACAGGTGGGCGACCCGGCGGCCAGCAAGGGGCCGGTGGAACGCCGGATCGTGCGCGTGGTCACGCCGGGCACGCTGACGGACGACGCGCTGCTGCCCGCCCGCGAGGACCGTGTGATCGCGGCCTGGGTGACGGGACGCCAGCGTGGCCGTGAAGGCATCGGCCTGGCCTGGATGAATCTGGCCAATGGCGACTTCAAGACCTGCGAATGCGAACCTGAGCTGCTGGATACGGAACTGGGCCGGATCGCGCCCGCCGAGCTGGTCTGCCCCGAACAGGCCGACACGCAGGCGCTGGAATCTTCCGGCTTCGATGCGGCGATCAGCCGGGTGCCGGACTGGCACTTCGAGGCCGATGGCGCGCGCGACACCCTGTTGCGGCATTTCGGTGTGGATGACGTCGGCGCCTTTGGGCTGGACCATCTGCCCCTGGCGATGTGCGCGGCAGGTGCCCTGCTGCGCTACGTCGGGACGACACAGGCACGGACGCTGCACCACGTGCACAGCCTGTCGGTGGACGCGGGTGGCGACTACGTGGTGCTGGACCCGGCTACGCGGCGCAATCTGGAAATCACCGACACGTTGAACGGGGGCGATGGCCCGACGCTGTTCAGCACGCTGGACCATGCCCGCACGCCGATGGGCAGCCGCCAGCTGCGCCGCTGGCTGCAGGCGCCGCTGCGCGCCAATGCGCAGCCCCAGGCGCGCCAGGACGCGATCACCCAGTTGCTGGCGCCTGGCTCCGATCAGGCGCTGCATGACCTGCGCGACGGCTTGCGCGCCCTGCCCGATCTGGAGCGCATGGCCACGCGCCTGTCGCTGGGCACGATCCGGCCACGCGAACTGGCCAGCCTGCGCGATGCGTTGGGCATGCTGGGGCCCCTGGCGGCCGCCGCGCAGGCCGATTTTCAGGTCGGCGGCCTGCTGGCCGACAGCCTGGCCTCCATCCCGGTGGACCCCGCCCTGGCCGATCTGCTGACCCGCGCCATCGCGGCCGAACCGGCCCTGATGATCCGCGACGGCGGCGTGATCGCCGAAGGCTACGACGCGGAACTGGACACCCTGCGGCAGCTGGCCGGGGACAACGGCGCCTTCCTGATGGAGATGGAAGCCCGCGAGCGCGAACGCACCGGCATCGCCAATCTGCGGGTGGAATACAACCGGGTGCATGGCTTTTTCATCGAGGTCACACGCGGCCAGGCCGACAAGGTCCCCGACGATTACCGGCGCCGCCAGACGCTGAAGAATGCCGAGCGCTACATCACGCCCGAACTCAAGGCCTGGGAGGACAAAGTCCTGTCGGCCCGCGAGCGGGGCCTGGCGCGCGAGAAGCTGCTGTTCGATCAGATGCTGGAACAGGCATCCGGCTACGCTGCCGCGCTGGCGGGCAGCGCGGCAGCCCTGGCGCGCATCGACGCGCTGGCGGCGCTGGCGCACCACGCCCGCAGCCACGGCTGGGTGGCCCCGGAACTGTGCGAGGACATCTGCCTGGACATCGAGGCCGGCCGCCACCCGGTGGTGGAACACAGCATCGAGGCCTTCACCCCCAACGATTGCCGCATGCACGACGACCGCCGCATGCTGCTGATCACCGGGCCGAACATGGGCGGCAAATCCACCTACATGCGCCAGGTGGCCCTGATCGCGCTGCTGGCGCGCGCCGGCAGCTACGTGCCGGCCACGCGGGCGCGCATCGGGCCTGTGGACCGGATTTTCACCCGGATCGGGGCGGCCGACGATCTGGCGGGTGGGCGATCCACCTTCATGATGGAAATGATGGAGGCCGGCGTCATCCTGGCGGCCGCCACGCCGCGCAGCCTGGTGCTGATGGACGAGATCGGCCGGGGGACCTCGACGTACGACGGCCTGGCGCTGGCCTGGGCCATCGCCCACCGGCTGCTGACGCACAACCGGGCGCTGACGCTGTTTGCCACGCACTATTTCGAAATCACCCGGTTGCCGGAAAAGACCCACGGGGTGCACAACGTGCATCTGGCGGCGGCCGATACGCCAGACGGCGTGGTCTTCCTGCACGAGGTGCGCCCGGGGCCCGCCAGCCAAAGCTATGGCCTGCACGTGGCGCAGCGCGCCGGCATCCCGCCCGTGGTGATCCGCCACGCGCGCAAGGAACTGGCCGAACTGGAAGCCCGCAATCGCGCCGAATCCCAGTTGTCGCTGTTCATCCAGCAGACCGAGGAAGAAGCCGGCGGCGATGCCGACGCCCCGCTGCGCACCGCGCTGCAGGCGCTGGAGCCGGATTCGCTCAGCCCGCGCGAGGCGCTGGAATTGATCTACCAGTTGCGGCGCGATTTCCTTTGAGTTTCCCCGCCGACCCCATACACTGAAGACAGCCGCGCCACAGCGCCGTGACGCTGCCCCGTCTTTCGATCCAGCCAGGACACGCCATCATGTCTGCCGTCTATTCCACACCGGACATCGATCAACCCACGCCGCTGCTGGGCGGGCTGAGCCCGCGCGAATTCATGCGCGATTACTGGCAAAAGAAACCCCTGCTCATCCGCCAGGCCATCCCGGGCTTTCGCCCACCGGTGACGATCCGCGATGTCCAGACCCTGGCGCGCCGCGAGGAGGTCGAATCCCGACTGATCGTCCATGGCGAGCAAGGCTGGTCGTTGAAGCATGGCCCGTTTCGCCGGTTTCCGTCCGCCGCGCAGCCCAAATGGACCCTGCTGGTACAAAGCGTGGACCTGCATGACGATGAATCGGCCGCGCTGATGCGCCAGTTCCGCTTCATCTCCGATGCGCGGCTGGACGACCTGATGATCAGCATCGCCAGCGACGGCGGCGGGGTCGGACCGCATTTCGACAGCTATGACGTGTTCCTGCTGCAGGGCCAGGGCCGGCGGCGCTGGCGCACCAGCCGGCAGGCTGACCGTGCGCTGGTGCCGGGGCTGCCACTGAAGATCCTGGCCGATTTCCAGGCCGATGCCGACGACATCCTGGAACCCGGCGACATGCTCTACCTGCCGCCGCACGTCTGCCATGACGGGGTGGCAGTCGGCAACGACTGCATGACCCTGTCCATCGGTTTCCGGGTGCCCAGCCAGGCAACCCTGGCCCGGGGCCTGCTGGAATCGGCGGCGGACCAGATCTCGGCGCAGCACCTGGACGATTCCGGACTGTACGGGCATCCCTGCCTACCCGGCCCGGATCTGTCCGCGCTCTACACCGACGCCGACGTGCCCGCGACCCGCACGCCGGCCGCCCTGCCCGACCACCTGGTGCAGGCCACGCTGGACACGCTGCAGCGGATCCGCCTGGACTCCGCGGTGGCCGCCCGATTCCTGGGCCAGTGGCTGACCTCGCTGCCCGACAGCGCGCTGTTCGACCCGGCCGAGGTGCCGGTCGCACTATCCACCGCCATTCCCCAGACCGGCCGGCTGACGCTGGATCGCTGCACCCGGCTGATGTACAGCGGCCCGCAGGTATTCATCAACGGTGAGGTTGCCGCCTGCGCGACCGAGCCGGCGCTGCAGGCCCTGGCCGACCATCGGACCCTGCCGGCCGACGATCTGCGTGCACTGCGCCCGGAAACCCTCGCCCTGCTGGACGAGTGGCTGCAGGAAGGCTGGGCGCACTGGGAAGACTGATCCCTGTCACGCCGGAACCCGCCATGGCCCCGGTCATCGGGGCCGGTTCCTGCGAATGCCTGCCCTGAAGGGCCACCGGTCCCGTGGCCCGCGATATCACCCGGCCGTCTTGCCGAATGTCCCGATCGCGTTGGCATAGTCCGCGCCGAAAACCTGTTCCAGCGTGCGCACCTGCCCCATCAGACGACAGTCGTATCCCACCAGATCGCGCACGTAGGCCTGATAGGCCTCGCCGTTCATCAGATCCAGCAGCCGCTGCAGCGACTGCGTGCCGACCAGATCCTGGTTGATGCCGAAAAAATAGCGTTCCTTGGCCAGCGGGATGAATTCCAGGCCGCAGCGCCAGGCGGCGGTTTCCACGCCGATGCCGACGTCGGCCATGCCGCTGGCGATGTGCGCCGCGATGGCAAGATGGGTGAATTCACCGCTATCGAAGCCGGTGACCTGAGCGGGATCGATCCCCTGGCGCTCCAGCAGCAGATGCACCAGGTAGCGGGTGCTCGAGCCCATCTGCCGATTGACGAAGCGGACGTCAGGGCGCACGAAATCGCGCACGGACAGGATGTTCTTCGGATTGCCCGGCTGAACGAACAGGCCCGTGTTGCGTTCCGCCAGATGGATCAGCAACATGCGGTCCGGATTGAGCCAATGCCCGTACCGGCGCAGGATCGGCTTTTCGTAGTCGTCGACCGGCACCTGGAAGCCCGCCAGATCGCATTCCCCCCGATCCAGCGACGCCAGCGCCTCGATCCCGGTGCGGTAGCGTAATTCCAGCGGCAGCATGTCCTGGCCATTGGCCAGACGCATCAGGCCTTCGACCGCAAAGCCGTGGCTGGCGTGCAGCCGCAGCACGGACGGTTCTTCGGAATACAGGCGCTGCAGCTCTTCCTGCAGTTCCGAGGCGATGCTCTCGAATGTCGGCGCCAGACGGGCGTCGATCCGGCGGTTGGCCCACAGCAGATGCTGGGCAAAGCTGGTCAGGCGCGAGCCGCGCCGGCGCGAGGTTTCGATCAGCGGTGCCTGAAAATCGGCTTCCGCCTTGCGCAGGATGCCCCAGGCATGACGGTAGGACAGGCCGCGCGCCTGACAGGCCCCGGCGATATGGCCATGTTCGTCCACCGCCGCCAGCAACCGCATGACCTCGCCCATAGGCAGTATTTCCCCGGATTGTTTTTCCAGAATCCATTCTGAATTCAACCTGGGTTTGAAGCGATAAACCGCCATATCTCCTCCTGATTCCTGATTTATATGAATGTGATTTCATATAAATGGATTGACCACAGTCTTAATATGCTTTTCTTATCTTATTGAAATCAATTTACTTTCGATAGTAGAGTAAACCAACGGCAATGCATATATATGCAAAACAAAACATATTAAAGCGCCCGGCTTGCCGCCCCCGCGCTCGGAGACATCGACATGGACAGCGTTCGCCCCGATACCGAACCGGGTCAGCAGGACCACAGCGACCTTGTGCAGGACATCCTGGCCCGGCACGCGGGGCAGCAGGGTTCGCTGCTGCCGATCCTGCACGGCGTCCAGGACGCCATCGGCTGGATCCCGGACACGCTGGTGCCACAGATCGCCGCCGGCATCCAGCGATCCCGCGCGGAAGTGCATGGGGTCATCCACTTCTATACGCACTTTCGCACGTCGCCACCGGCCCGCACGCACGTCGAAATCTGCCGCGCGGAATCCTGTCAGGCCTGCGGCGGCCAGGCCCTGTACGACCACGCCGAACAACGCATCGCGGCTGCTTCCAGCGGCGACGTGTCGCTGGCGCCCGTGTTCTGTCTGGGCCTGTGCGCCCAATCGCCCGCCGTGATGATCAACGGCCGCCCGCACGCCCGCGTCACTCCGGAAACACTCGACGCCCTGCTGTCCACCAAGGCCTGACATGGACAAGACCCTGTACATCCCCCTGGATTCCGCCGCCCTGGCCATGGGGGCCGATGCCCTGGCCGACGCGTTCCGCGCCGAAGCTGCCCGCCGGAACATCCCGCTGCGCATCGTGCGCAACGGCTCGCGCGGCCTGCTCTGGCTCGAACCGCTGGTCGAAATCGACACCCCGGCCGGGCGCATCGCCTACGGGCCCGCCACCGCATCCGATGTGCCCTCCATCCTGGATGCGGCCTGTACGGATGGTGCGTCCCACCCCCTGTGCCACGGCCTCACAGAATCGATCCCGTTCCTGCGGCATCAGGAACGTCTGACGTTTGCCCGTGTCGGCATCACAGACCCGCTCAGCATCCCCGATTACGAAGCTCACGGCGGCTACGCCGGGCTGCGCCGGGCGCTGGACATGACCCCGGACGCGATCGTGGCCTGCATCACGGAATCCGGGCTGCGGGGCCGGGGCGGCGCCGCCTTTCCCACCGGGATCAAATGGCGCACCGTCCTGCAGACGCCCGCCGCGCAGAAATACATCGTCTGCAATGCCGACGAGGGCGACTCCGGGACGTTTTCCGATCGCATGCTGATGGAAGGCGACCCCTTCTCCCTGATCGAAGGCATGACGATCGCGGGGCTGGCGGTCGGCGCCACGCGCGGCTATGTGTACGTCCGCTCGGAATACCCCCAGGCCGAACACATCCTGGGGCTGGCCCTGCAGGCTGCACGCGACGCCGGCTGGCTGGGCGCCGACATCCAGGGGTCGGGTCGGGCCTTCGACATCGAACTGCGGCGCGGGGCCGGCGCCTATATCTGCGGCGAAGAAACCTCTCTGCTGGAAAGCCTGGAAGGCCGCCGCGGCCTGGTGCGCGCAAAGCCACCGCTACCCGCCATCCGGGGGCTGTTCGGTTGCCCGACGGTCATCAACAACGTGATCTCGCTGGCGACGGCGCCCTTCATCCTGGCCCAGGGGGCGCAAGCCTACCGCGACTTCGGCATGGGCAAATCCCGGGGCACGCTGCCCTTCCAGCTGGCGGGCAACATCCGCCAGGGCGGCCTGGTCGAAAAGGCCTTCGGTCTGACCCTGCGCGAACTGCTGTATGACTACGGCGGCGGCAGCGCATCGGGTCGGCCGCTGCGCGCCATCCAGGTCGGCGGGCCGCTGGGCGCCTACCTGCCCGAATCCCAATGGGACACGCCGCTGGACTACGAAGCCTTCCTGGCGATTTCCGCCATGCTTGGGCACGGCGGCGTCGTGGCCTTCGACGACACCGTGGACATGGCCGCCATGGCCGAATACGCGATGGAATTCTGCGCCATCGAATCCTGCGGCAAATGCACGCCCTGTCGCATCGGCTCGGTGCGCGGCACGGAAATCATCCGCAAGATCCGCCAGGATCAGGACCGCGAATCCCAGGCCGAACTGCTGCAGGACCTGTGCGACACCATGCTGGCCGGGTCGCTGTGCGCGCTGGGCGGCATGACCCCGTATCCGGTCCAGTCCGCATTGCGCCATTTCCCCGAGGACTTCGGTCTGCCCCGTCAACCCGTCCCGCAAACCGCCTAGGAGCCCGCCATGCTCGAAACCGTCCTTACGCGTGACCGCGACCTGGGCACGCCCGCATCCTTGTCCACCGACACCGTGACGCTGACCATCGACGGCCAGGCCGTCACCGTGGCCGCCGGCACCTCGATCATGCGGGCCGCCGCGGAAAGCGGCATCCAGATCCCAAAGCTGTGCGCGTCCGACAACCTGGACGCCTTCGGATCCTGCCGCCTGTGCCTGGTGGAAATCGAAGGCCGCCGGGGGCACCCGGCGTCCTGCACCACACCGGTGGAAGACGGCATGGTGGTCCGCACCGAAACGCCGAAACTCCATGATCTGCGCCGCAACGTCATGGAACTCTATATCTCGGATCATCCGCTGGACTGCCTGACCTGTCCGGCCAATGGCGACTGCGAACTGCAGGATATGGCCGGCGTGGTCGGCCTGCGCAACGTGCGCTACGGCTTCGATGGCGCGAACCACCGGCAGGATCCGGTCGATACCAGCAATCCCTATTTCACCTATGACGCCTCCAAGTGCATCGTCTGCAGCCGCTGCGTGCGCGCCTGCGACGACGTGCAGGGCACTTACGCCCTGACCATCGAGGCGCGCGGCTTCGATTCGCGCATCGTCGCCGGCCAGAACGACGGGTTCCTGGACAGCGACTGCGTGTCCTGCGGCGCCTGCGTCCAGGCCTGCCCGACCGGGTCGCTGATCGAGAACACCATCATCGAGAGCGGCCAGGCCGAACACGCGGTCATCACCACCTGCGCCTACTGCGGGGTGGGTTGCGGCTTCAAGGCGGAAATGCAGGGCGAACGCGTCGTGCGCATGACGCCCTGGAAGGACGGCAAGGCCAACCGGGGACATTCCTGCGTCAAGGGGCGCTTCGCCTGGGGTTACGCCACCCATACCGACCGCCTGACCAAACCCATGATCCGGGCCAGCATCGACGATCCCTGGCGCGAGGTCTCGTGGGACGAAGCCATCGGGCACGCCGCATCGGAACTGCGCCGCATCCAGGCCAAATACGGCGTGGATTCGATCGGTGGGATCACATCGTCGCGCTGCACCAACGAGGAAACCTACCTGGTGCAGAAATTCGTGCGCGCGGCCATGGGCAACAACAACGTGGACACCTGCGGCCGCGTCTGCCATTCGCCGACCGGCTACGGCCTGAAGACCACCATCGGCGAATCGGCCGGCACCCAGACCTTCGATTCCGTGATGCATGTGGACGTCGCCGTGGTCCTGGGGGCCAACCCCAGCGCCGCCCACCCGGTATTCGCCTCGCGCCTGAAACGCCGCCTGCGCGAGGGCGCGCGGCTGATCGTCATCGACCCCCGCCAGACCGAACTGGTGGACGGCCCCCACGTCAAGGCGGACTTTCACCTGCCGGTGCGCCCCGGCACCAACGTCGCGGTGCTCAACGCCATGGCGCACGTCATCGCCACCGAAGACCTGATCAATCATGCCTTCGTGCAGGCCCGCTGCGAGGACCGGGCCTTCAACGAATGGCTGCAGTTCATCCGCCGCCCGGAACACGCCCCGGAAGCCACGGAATCCATCACCGGCGTGCCGGCCGCCGACCTGCGCGGCGCGGCACGGCTGTACGCCACAGGGGGCAATGCCGCCATCTACTACGGCCTGGGGGTCACCGAACACAGCCAAGGTTCCACGGCCATCATGGGCATCGCCAATCTGGCCATGCTCACAGGCAACATCGGCCGCGAAGGCGTGGGCATCAATCCCCTGCGCGGGCAGAACAACGTGCAGGGCTCCTGCGACATGGGGTCGTTTCCCCACGAATTCCCCGGCTACCGGCATGTCTCGGACGATCGGGTGCGCGGCGAATTCGAACGCGCCTGGGGCGTGCCGCTGCAGTCCGAACCGGGCCTGCGCCTGCCCAACATGTTCGACGCCGCCCACAGCGGCTCGTTCATGGGCCTGTACTGCCAAGGGGAAGACATCGCCCAGTCCGACCCCAACACGCGCCATGTGGTCGAAGCCCTGAAGGCCATGGAATGCGTGATCGTCCAGGACCTGTTCCTGAACGAGACCGCGAAATACGCGCACGTCTTCCTGCCCGGGTCATCCTTCCTGGAAAAGGACGGCACTTTCACCAATGCCGAACGGCGCATTTCCCGCGTGCGCCAGGTCATGGCGCCCAAGGCCGGCCTGGCCGACTGGGAAGTCACCTGCGCGCTGTCCAATGCCATGGGCTATCCGATGCACTACGCCCATCCCGGCGAGATCCTGGACGAGATCGCCCGGCTGACACCCACCTTTTCGGGGGTGTCGTTCGGCCGCATCGCCGCCCTGGGCGGCAGTATCCAGTGGCCCTGCAATGATGCCGCACCCGACGGCACGCCGATCATGCACGTGGGCGAATTCGTGCGCGGCAAGGGCCGGTTCATGATCACGCAGTATGTCCCGACCGAGGAACGCTCCACGCGGCGCTATCCCCTGCTCATGACGACCGGCCGGATCCTGTCGCAATACAACGCCGGGGTCCAGACCCGCCGGACGGCCAACAATACCTGGCACAGCGAGGACATCCTGGAGATCCATCCGCACGATGCCGAAGATCGCGGCATCGTCGAGGGGGACCGGGTCACGATCCAGAGCCGTGCCGGGGAAACCACGCTGCGGGCCACCGTCACCGACCGGATCCAGCCGGGCGTGGTGTACACCACCTTCCATTTCCCGGAATGCGGCTCGAACGTCCTGACCACCGACAACACCGACTGGGCGACGGACTGCCCCGAATACAAGGTCACCGCCGTCCAGGTGAGCAAGGTCACGGCGCCCTCGCCATGGCAACAGGACTGGGCCGCAGTCCAACAGCGGCAGGACCGGCTCCTGAAATCCCGGGAAACCATCACGGCCCCGGCCGGCTCGTAAGGCGGAGGCCGCCATGCACCCTGCCGACTTCGATCCCATGGCCGACTACCCGGGCCATGATGCCGCCCATGAACTGGGTCCCATCCTGCGCGTCCAGGAAGCGCAAGCAACAGCCGCCCAGGACGCCATCGCCTGCGAGCAGGCGGTGGCCCTGGAATACAACGGGATCGCCCATGCCACCTTGCTGGCATCCCCGCTGCACATCGAAGAACTAGCCCTGGGCTTTTCATTTACCGAAGGGATCATCCAGGCGGCATCGGATGTGCTCGACCTGGACGTCGAGACCACCCCGCTGGGCCTGATCGTGCGCCTGACCATCATCAACGCCCGCCTGCACGCACTGAAGCAGCGACGCCGCACCCTGGCCGGCAGCACCGGCTGCGGACTCTGCGGCGTCCAGAGTCTGGCCCAGGTCCCCCGCGACCTGCCGCCGCTGCCCCGGCCGGCGCAGCCTTGGCGGCGGGCGGCGATCGTGCGCGCCCTGCGCGAACTGCGCCAGCACCAGCCCCTGCACAACCTGACAGGCGCCACGCACGCGGCGGCCTGGGCGGATGCGCATGGCAAGCTGGGCTGGATCTACGAGGACGTCGGCCGGCACAACGCACTGGACAAGCTGATCGGCCGCCTGCTGCGCGAACCGGTCGACCGGGGTGCGGGATTCGTCGTGGTCTCCAGCCGCGCCAGCTTCGAGATGGTCCAAAAGGCGCATGCGGCGGGTATCGGCGCCCTGATCGCCGTATCCGCCCCCACCACGCTGGCGGTGCGGCTGGCGCAATCCGCCCGCATGATGCTGGCCGGCTTCGCCCGAGACGGCCGCTTCACTATATATAGCCACCCCGACTACCTGGAACAGGACAGGAGCCACCCGTGACCAACATCGAACATCTGATCCGGCTGGCCAACCGTATCGGCTATTTCTTCGAAGCCATGCCGGACCGTTCCGCCGCCATCGACGGCATTGCCGACCACATCCGGCGCTTCTGGGATCCCCGCATGCGACAGGCGCTGCTGGACTATCTGACCGTGCACCCCGATGGCCAGCGCGGCGCCACGACATTGACCCCCATCTGCCAGGAGGCCATCCAGCGCCACCGGGACCGTTTACTGCCGGCCCAGGCCGCCACGGCACCGCGTTAAATCTTTTTTCCGACCTCAACCGCAACATCAACAACAGTCCGGGCATTCGACCCAGGAGGAGACAGCATGAGTACGGAAGCTACCCGCTCCAGCTTTTTCAGCAAGGAACGCATCACCGCCCCACCCGGATTCAACCGCTGGATGATTCCGCCCGCCGCGCTGGCGGTCCACCTGTGCATCGGCCAAGCATACGCCTTCTCGGTGTTCAACGGGCCCTTGACGAAGCTGATCGGCATCCAGCAATCGGCTCCCGGAGACTGGGGCCTGCCCGCCCTGGGGTGGATATTCAGCCTGGCCATTCTGTTCCTGGGCCTGTCCGCCGCATTCGCCGGCAAGTGGCTGGAGGAAGTCGGCCCGCGCAAGGCCATGTTCGTCGCCGCCTGCTGCTTTGGCGGCGGCTTCATCGTGTCATCCGTCGGTGTGTCCACGCATCAGCTCTGGCTGCTGTATCTGGGGTACGGCGTGCTGGGCGGCATCGGTCTGGGCATTGGCTACGTCTCGCCGGTCTCCACCCTGATCAAGTGGTTTCCCGACAAGCGCGGCATGGCCACGGGCATGGCGATCATGGGCTTTGGCGGCGGCGCGTTCATCGCGTCCCCCTTGTCGGTCGGCTTGATGGAACATTTCCGCACGCCGACCTCCATGGGGGTGTCCCAGACCTTCCTGGTCATGGGTGTGCTGTACTTCATCTCCATGATGATCGGCGCCTACGCGATCCGCATCCCGGCGGCGAACTGGAAACCGGACGGCTGGACCCCGCCCGTCACCCAGAAGGGCATGATCTCGCGCAATCACGTGCACATCGACCAGGCGCTCAAGACCCCACAGTTCTGGCTGCTGTGGTGGGCGTTGACCCTGAACGTGACCGCCGGCATCGGCGTGCTGGGCCAGGCATCAGTCATGATCCAGGAGAGCTTCAAGGGCGCCATCACGCCGGCTGCGGCAGCGGGCTTCGTCGGCCTGCTGTCCCTGGCCAATATGCTGGGACGCTTTTTCTGGTCCAGCACCTCGGATTACCTGGGCCGCAAGACCACCTACGGCATCTTCTTCGTCCTGGGTGCCATCCTGTATTTCCTGGTGCCCGGGATGGGGGCATCGGGTAATGTCGCCCTGTTCGTGCTGTTCTACGCCATCATCATCTCGATGTACGGCGGCGGGTTCTCGACCGTCCCCGCATATCTGGCGGACCTGTTCGGCACCCGTTATGTGGGCGGCATCCATGGCCGGCTGCTGACCGCCTGGGCCGCGGCCGGGGTGCTGGGGCCGGTCCTGGTGAACTATATCCGCCAGTACCAGGTCGATCATGGCGTCCCGCCCGGACAGTCCTATACGGTCACGATGTACCTGATGGCGGGCCTGCTGGTGGTCGGCTTCATCTGCAACCTGCTCGTGCGCCCCGTGGCCTCGCACCATCACATGGCGGGCGATACCGAACCTGGGTCTCTGGCCCAGCCCGCACTCGCTACCCAGAAATAAGGAGGCATCATGTCCGCACCAGTTTCCACGTCATCTCCGGCCCTCCTCATCCTGTTCTGGCTCTACGTCGGCATCCCCCTGGCCCTGGGAATCTGGGAAACACTGCTGAAGGCCAGCGCATTGTTTCATTGACCACGGCCATCGGCCGGACGGGACCCCCGGGTCCCGTCATTTGCTTATATCCGCATAAAAACATAAGCATCGGTTCGTTCACGGCATGGCGGAAGCGTCCCAGAATGGACGCTTCTTTCGTTTCGCCAAGGCCACGCCATGCTCGCGCCGAACTATCTGCCGGAAGCCCGCCATTCCCTGATCGCCGAACTGGCCGACACGCTGGAACCATCCAGCCTGCACTGGCTCTCCGGCTATTTCGCCGGGGTCGCCCAGGCGCGCCAGCCCGCCCGGGAAACCGTGGCGCCCCCCCTGGCGGTCGCCGCCGCGCCCGCCCCCGACGGGGCCCAGCGGCTGACCATCCTGTATGGCAGTCAGACCGGCAACGCGAAACGCGTCGCCACCCAGTTGCACGAGCAGGCGCTCGCCCAGGGACTGGAGGCGCGACTGGTGCGCGCCGACCAGTACAAGACGAAAGACCTGAAGGATGAGCAACTGCTGTACGTGGTCATGAGCACCCAGGGCGACGGGGACCCGCCCGACGATTCCATCGCTTGGGTCGAATTCGTCCTGGGGAAACGAGCCCCCAAGCTGCCCCGGCTGAAGTACGCCGTCCTGGGGCTGGGCGATTCCAGCTATCCGTCGTTTTGCGGCATCTCGCAGAAAATCGATGAGCGTCTGGCTGAACTGGGCGCGCGGCGCCTGCAGGATGCCGGCGCGGCGGACCTGGATCTCGAGACGGTCACCGTCCCCTGGCAGGGCCGCGCCCTGGCGCTGGCGAGCGAAGCCCTGAAGCCGGCCGCACCCGCAGCCCATCAAGCCACGGTAACTCCCCTGCGCCCGCAGACCGAAAAATTCACCCGCGAGCATCCGTTCCAGGCGGAGGTCCTGCTGAATCAGGTCATCACCGGGCGCGGCAGCGACAAGGACATCCGCCACCTGGAGCTTTCCCTGGCCGGCAGCCAGCTGCGGTATGAACCCGGGGATGCCCTGGGCATCTGGCCCGTGCAGGATGACACGCTGGTGGCCCGCATCCTGGAGGCAAGCGCCCTGAACGCGGCCGATACCATCGAACACCAGGGCACCCGGCGGCCGCTGGGCGAATGGCTGGGCCGCCACCGCGAACTGACGGTGCTGACACGCCCCTTCCTGACTGCGCTGGCGGAACGCGCCGGCCGCAATGAACTCAAAGACCTGTTGAAACCCGAGGCACGCGACTCGCTGGCCGCTTATCTGGGCAGCCACCAGCTGATCGACGCCCTGCGCGAATGGCCAGCCCGCTGGACCGGGCCGGAACTGGTCGCCGCGCTGCGCCCGCTGACGCCCCGGCTGTATTCGATTGCGTCCAGCGCCGCCGTGGCCGAGGACGAAGTCCACCTGACGCTGGCGCACGTCGCGTTCGACAAAGAGGGCGAGGCCCGCTGGGGCGTGGCGTCGCACTTCCTGACCGAGCGGGCCGAAGGCGACACGGTACCGGTCTTCATCGAGGAGAACACCCGTTTCCGCCTGCCGATCGATTCCGCGCGCGACATCATCATGATCGGGGCGGGCACCGGCGTGGCACCATTTCGGTCCTTCGTGCAGGCACGCGCCGAGTCCGACGCCACGGGGCGCAACTGGCTGTTCTTTGGCAACCCGCACTTCACCAGCGATTTCCTGTATCAGACGGAATGGCAGCAGGCCTTGAAGGACGGCCACCTGAACCGCATCGACCTGGCGTTTTCACGCGACCAGGCTGACAAAGTCTACGTCCAGCACCGGCTGCTGGAACGCGGCGCGGACGTCTACGACTGGATCCAGGCGGGCGCCCACATCTATGTCTGCGGCGATGCGGAACGCATGGCCCGCGACATCCACGCGACACTGCTGGAGATCGCCCGCGACCAGGGTGGCCTGGACGAGGAAGGCGCCCGGCAATGGCTCGACGACCTGTCCGCCCAGGGACGCTATGCCCGGGACGTGTACTGATCGCACGCACCACCGCCCCAGGCTGCCTGACACGCCACCGAGCCCTGATCCACCATTACCTGACTTGAACATCGTCGACATGAGCATTTCCCCCCTGTCCCCCCTCGAAGACATCAAGACCCGCAGCAACTTCCTGCGCGGCACCATCGCCCGGGAACTGGAAAACCCCGTCACGGGCGCCATTCCGGAATCCGACACGAAACTGCTGAAGTTCCACGGCAGCTACATGCAGGACGACCGCGACATCCGCGACGAGCGCCGCAAGCAGAAGCTGGAACCGGCCTATGCCTTCATGGTGCGTGCGCGCCTGCCGGGCGGCGTCATCAGCCCCGACCAGTGGCTGGCGCTGGACGCGCTGGCGGGGCGATACGCCACGCGCGGCCTGCGCATCACCACCCGCCAGACCTTCCAGTGGCACGGCATCCTGAAGCGCAACCTGCGTGCGTTCATGCAAGGCATCCACGACGCGCGGGCGACGACGATCGCCGCCTGCGGCGATGTCAACCGCCAGGTGATCAGCTCCGTCAATCCGTATCTGTCCAGCCAGCATGCGCTGACGCAGGACTGGGTACTGAAGCTGTCCAACCATTTCCTGCCGCGCACCACCGCCTATGCCGAGATCTGGCTGGGCGGTGAGCAGGTCGGCGAAGCCGTGGATGACGAACCCATCTACGGCAACGATTCGGCCTATCTGCCGCGCAAGTTCAAGATCGGCATCGCCATTCCGCCCACCAACGATTGCGACGTGTTCGCCAACGACCTGGGACTGGTCGCCATCATCGAAAACGGCACGCTGCAAGGCTTCAACGTGGCGGTGGGCGGCGGCATGGGCGCCACGGCGGGCGACCCCACCACCTATCCGCGCCTGGGTTCGCTGGTGGGGTTCGTCACGCCCGAGGACCTGATCGCCGTGGCGGAAGCCGTGGTCACCCTGCAGCGCGACCACGGCGACCGCCAGGAACGCCAGCACGCACGCCTGAAATACACGGTGGATCGCCTGGGCGTGGACTGGTTTCGCGAACAGATCCAGGTGCGCAGCGGACGCACGCTGCAGGCGTTGCGCCCCTATCGTTTCGAGAGCAACGGCGACCGCTACGGCTGGTCGCGCGGCGAAGACGGCCGCTGGCATCTGGGCCTGTATGTCGCCTCGGGCCGCCTGTGGGACCACGAAGACCTGCGCCAGCAGACCGGCATGCGCGAGATCGCCCGGATCCTGAAGGGCGAGTTCCGCCTGACCTGCAACCAGAACGTGGTGATCGCCAACGTGGACGAATCCGACCGCGCCGCAATCGATGCGCTGGTCACGGAATACGGTCTGGACGACTATCGGGAACAGAGCGGCATCCGCCGTCATCACATCTCCTGCGTGGCCTTGCCCACCTGCGGGCTGGCCATGGCCGAAAGCGAACGCTACGCCCCGGTCCTGCTACCCAAACTGGAAGCCCTGCTGGACAAGCACGGCCTGCGCAACGAACCGATCCTGCTGCGCCTTTCGGGCTGCCCGAACGGCTGTTCGCGCCCTTACCTGGGCGAGATCGCCCTGGTGGGCCGCGCGCTGGGGCGCTACGACCTGCGCCTGGGCGCGGACTTCACGGGGGAACGGCTCAATCGCCTGTATCGGGAAAACATCGCCGAACCGGAAATTCTGGACAGCCTGGATGCGCTCTTTGGCCAGTATGCCGGCACTCGCCAGCCGGCCGAGGGGTTCGGGGACTTCCTGGTACGCACGGGGGTGGTCTGAAGGGGCGAATCCCGCTTCCGGCAGACCACAGGGCAAGATCGCAGTGAGAATCGACGCATGCATTTATTTCCCCTATTCACCGATCTGAAAGGCCGCACCGTCCTGGTCGTGGGCGCCGGCCTGGTGGCCGACCGCAAGATCGGCCTGCTGCTGTCGGCCGGCGCGCGCGTCATCGTCGGCGCGCATGCGGCCCATCCCCAGGTCCAGGCCCGTGCCACGGCCGGTGACATCGAACTGCGGCTGGCGCCGTTCGACCCGGCCTGGCTGGACGAGGCCTGGCTGGTCTTTGCCGCGACCAACGATCGGGATCTGAATCAGCGGGTGGCGGATGCGGCAACCGCCCGGCGACTGTTCTGCAATGTGGTCGACGACGCCGAACTGTCCAGCGCCCAGGTGCCTGCCATCGTAGATCGCTCACCCATCACCATCGCCATTTCCTCGGG
Organism: Castellaniella sp.; assembly: GCA_019104865.1. GTDB lineage: Bacteria > Pseudomonadota > Gammaproteobacteria > Burkholderiales > Burkholderiaceae_B > Castellaniella. The sequence goes on from JAHRWZ010000037.1 coordinate 30,487, forward strand.
CGGCAGCGCGCCGGTCATCGCCAGGCGCCTGCGTGAGCGGATCGAATCCCTCTTTGATCCCGCCCTGGGGGCCCTGGCCGCGCTGGCGCAGCGCAGGCGGATCGCCATCCGCCAGGCCCGCCCGCAGCTGCGGGCACGGCGCGACTTCTACAACTGGCTGCTGGATGGCCCGATCCTGGGTGCCTTGCGCAGCAGCCGACCCGATGACGCCGAAACCCTGCTGGATCAGGCCTTGTCCCAAGGGGCGCGGCCGCCCAGCGGCAAGGTTCTGCTGGTGGGCGCGGGCCCGGGAGACCCTGGCCTGCTGACCCTGAAGGGCCTGCGCGCCCTGAACGAGGCGGACGTCATTCTGGCCGATCGCCTGGTCAGTCCCGAGGTCCTGGCCCTGGCACGGCGCGACGCCCAGGTAATCGACGTGGGCAAGGCCCCGGGCGGCCCGCACGAATCCACCCAGGCCCGCATCCACGCGCTGATGGTGTCCCACGCCCGCCAGGGGCGCTGTGTCGTGCGGCTGAAAGGCGGCGACCCGATGGTCTTCGGGCGCGGCGGCGAGGAATTGCAGCATCTGAAGCGCCACGGCATCGCTTACGAAGTGGTCCCCGGCATCACGGCCGCCCTGGCCTGCGGGGCCTATGCGGGCATTCCGCTGACGCATCGGGATCATGCGCAGACCCTGACGTTGGCCACCGCGCATCGGCAGTCCGGTGTGGCAGCGGGTCCCGTCCACCCGCAGGTGGAGGGCCGGACCCTGGTGTACTACATGGGTGTCGAGCGCCTGCCCGAACTGTGCGGCCGGCTGCTGGCCGACGGCCATGCGCCCGGGACGCCCTGCGCCATCGTGGAGAACGGGTCACGGCCAGAACAGAGAACCCTGCACGCCACCCTGGAAACCGTCGTGGCGCAGGCCGCCCATCACAGCATCAGGTCACCCGCTCTGGTGATCGTCGGCGGCGCGGCGGCTCTGGGCATGGAGCTGGGCTGGTTCGGAAAGACGCTGGGCGCCATCAGGCCTGAGCCGGCGACGCTGCCCGCCATGGCAGCCAGCGCGTAGTCTGGCGCTGCCGGTCTTCCGCGTCCAGCCGGTTCAGGGCGTCGCGCAACTGACCATACGCCGGGCGCCCATGCGCCGAGATCAGCTGCCTGACCTGGTCGAATTGTTCCTGGCGGGCTACGGCCAGGACCCGGCCGCGGACGGAACGGTAATGCCGCAAGGCCTGCTCGAACTGCCGGGCTCCATCGCCATCCTGGACCCGTGAGTGAAATCGGGACCAGGTGGCGTCCATCAGTTGATCGATCTGTTCGATCCGCGTGACGACCACCTGAATCTGCACGTAGGAATCCGCGTTCTTGATCAGAATGTTGCAGGCGCGCATTTCTTCGACGCAAGACGACAGCACGTCGAGTTCGCGCTGGCCCGGCAGCAAGGCGGACGTTTCACGCTTGAGTTCGCCGATCAGGCCCTGGATTTCACGGATCTGCGCATTGCTCGTGCCTACCCATTGGATCGATTCGGCCGCGGCGGCGGACAGCCGCTCGACATCTCCGACCATCGCCTGACTGAGCGCGGTCTGCGTCTGCGCGGCAGCCGCCAGCCCGCTGGCCGCATCGAGGGTTTCGCGCGAATGCCGGCTGATGTCGGCCAACATGGCCTCGGTCTGCCGCGAGGACTCGACTCCGACCTGGATGTCGTCGAGCACCGTGTCCAGAAAACCACCGGCGGCCGCCGTGCTGTCCGTGATGCCGGCGATCATCCGCCGGATCTGGGCGGTGGCCTCGTCGGTGCGTGCGGCCAGCTTGCGCACTTCCTCGGCGACCACCCCGAACCCCCGGCCCTGCTCGCCAGCCCGTGCGGCCTCGACGGCAGCATTCAGGGACAGCAGATTGGTCTGCATGGCGACATCCTGGATCATCCCCAGGATGGCCTCGATCTCGCCGGTATGGCGCACCACTTCACCGAAACGATCGCTCAGGCCCTGCGCCGACTGGCCCAGGGATGCGATACGCCCGGAGGTTTCCCGCAGAAGCTCGTCGCTTTTGAGCGTCAGCTGATGCATGGTATCGACCTCGGCGCGGGTCACCTGGGCCGATTGGTCCACCGCATCGATGCTGTCGGCCAGCTGATCGACCCGGTCACGCAGCCCCGACAGGATGCCGGCCTGCTCGCGCGAGGCGGTCACGACGTTGGTAAACGAGGACATCATGCCGGCATTGCCCGCCGTGACCTGCAGCGCCTGCGCGTCCAGCCGCTGCACAGCGGCCTTGGTCTTTCCAGATATCCGCATCGACACGGCAGCCCCCTTATCTATCTAATGTATTAGCTTTATGCAGAATCCATCATAGTGAAACAAGCGCAGGCAAACAAACGGGGAAAACCCACCCATACGCGCGGTACGGGTATAAAAAAAAGTCCTGCCGGCGGGCAGGACTTCAGGGGATCGGGAAAACCGGCCGGCACGCGGCCGGCCGTCAGCCAACTACTGGATTTCCTTCAGGTTTTTGTCCAGCACGGTCAGGATTCGGTGGGCGGTCGCGTCCGTGAGCTGCTTGCCGTTCTGATCCAGCACGGAGACCTCGCTACCGTTGCCCTGCTGGGCCACATGGATACGCAGTTTGAGCGGTTCGGCGCTGTTGCGCGAGCCAAACATACGGCCGAAGATGGTCTGCTGCTCGATCTTTTGGCCAGTGTCGGTGTCCAGATACCGGATGTAATAGTCGCCCTGGTTGCGGTTGCGGTCCTCGACCGTGAAGCGGGCGGAATCGATGGCCACCCCCACACGCCGCCAGGCGCGGTCGAAGGCTTCGTTCACCACCAGGGACGCCTGACCGGCGGCCAACTGGGCCGTGGTGCCCGGGCCCATATCACGCGTGGCGTTCTTGATGTCGGTGGCGGCCTTTTTCTGGTCGGTGCCCAGATAGACCATCATGCGCGCCAGCATCGCGGCGTTCAGGCCCGGGTCTTCCTTGCCGAAGACCCATTTGAAAGCCGCGCCGTCCGTGGTCGGCGTTTCCACCATGTGCTGGTGGGTGACATACACTTCGGTCTTGTCGTTGACCCGTTCGATGCGGGTGGAGAAGCGATCGCGTTCACCGCTGTCGAAGACCTGATCCAGGATGCTGCCCAGCGCACTGCGCAGCCAGCCTTCGGGGATCTTCGCGCGGTTTTCCGCCCAATCGGTTTCGATCAGGCCGGTCTGGGGATTCTGGGACTGAATCGTAAAGCCCTGCTCACCCCAGAATTCGATGAGCTTGGGGTACAGGGTCTGGGCCGGCTCGCTGACAACCAGCCAGCGCAGGGTGCCATCCCGCATGACCTGAATGCCCGGCGCCTGCGGCAGTACCCGGTCGGCGGGGCTGACACTGCCCTGGGCACGCTGGCTGGCCGCATAATCGCTGAGCCGCGCCGTGCCTGCCGGGGCCTTGTAGTGCGTATTGTCGCTGGCCTGGGTCAGATCCGGCGGGACCACCAGGGGATCGCCCGTGACCGTGCTCTTGTATTCGATGGACTCGGACTGCCCGGTCAGCTGGCTCATGGTCGAGCAACCAGACAGGGCCACCAGACCGGCCAGGGTCAGGCCAGTCCAGAAAATCGGCTTGCGTTTCATCATCATGTCAGAGGCAACCTGCATCAATCAAGGCTTGGCGCACCACGGCGCGGTAGGAATCGGACAAGGGCGTCAGGGGCAGGCGATAGCCTAACCGGGTCAGGCCCATCTCGGCCACAGCCCACTTCACGGGGATGGGGTTGGCTTCCAGGAAGAGCACCCGGTTCAGCGTCGCGAGCACAGTGTTCAGACGCCGGGTCTCGGGTACGTCGCCCCGCAGCGCGGCCGCGCACAATTCGTGCATCAGCCGGGGCGCGACATTGGCGGTCACGGAGATATTGCCCCGGCCGCCCAGCAGGATCAGCGCGGCGGCGGTCGGGTCGTCGCCACTGATGACATGGAACCCCGCCGGGGCGGCCGCGATCAGCTGGGCGCCGCGGGCGATATTGCCGGTGGCGTCCTTCACCCCGATGATGCCGGGCACCTGCGCCAGGCGCAGGATGGTTTCGTTGGACAGGTCGGCCACGGTGCGGCCGGGCACGTTGTACAGGATGCTGGGCAATTCGACGGATTCGGCGATCGCCCGGAAATGCTGGTACAGGCCTTCCTGGGTGGGCTTGTTGTAGTACGGCACGACCGTCAGGCCCGCCGCCGCGCCCGCCGCGTAGGCATGGCGCTGCAATTCGATGGCTTCGGCCGTGGAATTGCCGCCCGTCCCGGCGATGATGGGGATGCGCCCATCGGCGTGACGCACGGCCAGCTCGATGAGTTCGGCTTGTTCCTGCACCGTCACGGTCGGCGATTCGCCGGACGTGCCGACGATCACGAGGGCATCGGTGCCCTGCCCGACATGCCAGTCGATCAGTTTTCGAAAGGCCTCCAGGTCCAGTTGCCCGTCGGGATGCATGGGCGTAACCAGGGCCACCATGCTACCCTGAAAGACTGGAAGGGATGAATCCGCGCCGGCCATGATGAGGAATGTCTCCGAAAAACGCCCGGGCAATATCCCAGGCGAAATAAAAAACCAAGTTTACCGGATTCGCGTCGCCAATCTATAAAAATCGGTTGACGATCCATTCGCCCAGCTGCAGCAGGGGCGCCATCAGCGGCCAGAGCCAGCCGGTCATCATCAGCACGACCAGGATCACCAGCCCGTAGGGCTCGATCCGACCATACTGCCAGGCCATGCGCGGCGGCAACAAGCTGAAGACGACGCGCCCGCCGTCCAGGGGCGGCAGGGGAATGAGATTGAGCGCCATGAGGATCAGGTTCACCTGCACCCCGGCATGCGCCATCCGGGACCAGAAGTCGCTGCCACTCTGGATCAGGCCCATCGACAGCATCAGGCGCCACAGCAGGACCCAGGCGATCGCCATGAACAGATTGGACGCGGGGCCGGCCAGTGCGACCCACAGCATGTCCTGCTTGGGACGGCGCAGGCGGCTCCAGTCGACCGGCACCGGCTTGGCCCAGCCAAACAGCAGCCCGCCCCCCATGAAACGCGTGACAAACAGCAGGACCAGCGGCACCACGATCGTGCCCACGGGATCGATGTGGCGCAGCGGATTCAGGCTGATGCGACCGGCCTGCTGCGCGGTCGGGTCGCCAAAGAAGCGGGCGACATACCCATGCGCCGCCTCGTGCAGCGTGATGGCGAACAGCACGGGCAGGGCGTAGACCGCGATGGTCTGGATGAGTTGATCCATGGGAGAGCTTGCGTGGATGCCGGCCCGCGCCGGCAATCCCCGCAAGCATAACCGCTATTGCAAGCCCAGCGTGGCCGGGTCGCCCCGCCCCACCCGCACGACCTGCGGAACCGCGCCGGTCAGATCGATGACGGTGGTGAAATCGAAGGGGCAGGCACCGCCATCGACGATCGCGGCCAGATCATGCTGATAGCGCGCCAGGATGTCCTGCGCGTCGTTGAGCGGCAGGGTTTCGCCTTCCGGGATGAGCGTGGTGGACAGCAGCGGCGAGCCCACCGCATCGATCAGTGCCCGCGTCACCCGATGGTCCGGCACCCGGATGCCGATGGTCTTGCGCGAGGGGTGCGAAACCCGCCGCGGGACTTCCTTGGTGGCTTCCAGGATGAAGGTCCAGGGCCCGGGGGTAGCCAGCTTCAGCAGGCGATAGTGGGTGTTCTCGACCTTGGCGAAATGGCTGATTTCCGCCAGATCGCGGCACAACAGCGTCAGGTGGTGGCGTTCGTCCAGCCCCCGCAGCCGACGCAGGCCTTCGGCTGCCGCCTTGTCGTCCAGCCGCGCCACGACGGCATAGCTGGAATCGGTCGGAACGGCCACCAGCCCCCCCTGCGACAGCAGTTCGCCGGCTTGCTGCAACAGCCGGGACTGCGGGTTTTCAGGATGGACGACGAAGATCTGTGCCATGAACGGTTCCTTTTTTGGAGGAGAGACCCAGCCGACACCGGCCCGGCCCATTGAAATCCATCAAGCCGATAACATGACCCAAAACGCGCGGGCAATCAAGAGCAGGCCCCCAGTCCTGCAAAAGGTTTTCTGGCATGCTAGAATCTTCCTTCTTTCTGTGGTGACCGTAGCTCAGTTGGTAGAGTCCCGGATTGTGATTCCGGTTGTCGTGGGTTCGAGCCCCATCGGTCACCCCAATATTCATGCGGGTTTTGAGCCACCAGCCAAAACCAAAAATGGTGACAAGAAACCGAATTGGTGACATGCACCGAAATCAGCCCGCCATCGAGCGGGCTTTTTTGCGTCTGCCATTTTTGATACAGTGCTGCTCGTTTTACGTGAAGATCTATCGTCCCAGCGACTCGTAGGCCTTCTCGCATGCGGTCCCGGCTACCAGTGACGTCCACCAAACAATCGTACCCCCAGCCACCACGCCCAGCGTTGAATCCAACTCACGCCGGTAGCCGCCATGGCCTCGCGCAGGATTGCATCGGCGCCGGCGCGACTGGTGCGATGAACAGAATAGAGCCAATCGTGGACGGATGCCGGGGCCTGGGCAATGTTGCCAAACCAGGCATACGCAAACGGCAGCCGCGGAACCGATCCGAAATCGGTCACGAACCCCTCGGGCACGACGATCAGATGCGGCACAATGTCTGATTCGTACAGAAGGGGCGCAAGAACGCGCCAACGGCCGCCGCCTTCTGAGTCGACTTCCTCGACCCGAAGCCTATTGAGGAACCGCGCCACTGGCCGCTCCCGGTTGAGCCTGAGCAATCAGGATGTTTGCCGCGGTCTGCACACCAGCCAGGGACAGCAGCAGCGCATTACGTGACGACGCGTTCAGGCTCGAATTGGCGATGATCCCGGAGAGAACCGGAATCGTGGCGTTGAGCATCCCCTGAGCCGTGGCGCTGGTGGCACTCGCGGTCGCCCCGCAGAACAGGTTCGCCGCCTGGCCAGCCTGGGAAAGCTTGGCTTGATCGTTCGCAGACAGCGGCGGACTCAAAAGCGTAGCCTGGGCCTGCACCGATGCAATCGTAGGCTGCACGACTGCGCAGACCTTCCCCGCCGTCGCGGAAAACGAGGCCACAGCCTGATCGGTCTGCGGCACCGAGGCGCATCCGGCCAGGAACATGACGGGCACAAAAAAAGCGGCCAGGGCCGCGATACGGGTGTTTCGCATGGTAGATCCTATGGGGTAAGTTTGATCACGGCAGCAGCCGTGTTTGAGACTGCGCCAGCTACGGCGCCCACATCCGCGGACTGGGCCGTAATCGGTTTGGATGCCGACACGTCCTGTTCGCGGAAGTCCAGCGTGAGAGAGCCGTCAGACTGGCGCGTGGCGTGCACAGACACTGCGCCCACATCGCGGCTGGACTTCACGATGGCTTCGCAGCACGTCATTTGCCCGGTCACCGAATCGGTGTAGGGGCGCACGGTGTACGAGCTCGTACCAGCACAGCCCGAGAGCATCAGACAGGCGAGGACGACGGCTTTCATTGCGCGGGCGGGGTCGGTACCGTAGGTGCTGCAGGCGCCACACCAGAGCGATTGTTGAGCCAGTTGATGCCCGCGTGCACGACAGCGACGATGACGCCAGCCACGAGCGCGGAGACGCTTTCGGGCACCGGCTGCGGACAGCCGGACAGCAGCCATTCAACCGCCGGAACGATGGACGCGGCTGTGACTGTTATGCCGCTCGATACAAGAATCGGATTTGCCATTGCATGCTCCAAAAATGGCCCGAAGGCCGAAGTACCAGAAAACGAGAAGGTCGGACCAAATCATGAGAGTGCCGCCAGTGCGATGCCGTACCGACGTTGGCGATCCGCGAGACCGTTCAGGCCGCCGTTGATGCGGCGTGTGACGGCCTCGACGCTGCCGGTGTCGGCAAGCTCGTTGCAGCCGTGCGTGGCCCACCACCAGGCCGCAGACCGGGCGGCATAGCCGTCTTGCTGGAGCAGACTCGGGGTGGTGACGAAATCCACGCCCAGCGCCTCAGAAACGGCCTCGTAGTTGGATCGGCCGGTGATCTGGATGAGTCCCCGACCACGGAACCGGCTGCCATCCCCGGGCTGCGTATTGCCCAGATCCTGGCGTCCCTCGTACGCACGCTGTGCAGCCGTGGGACCCCATATTTCGGCGGTGTAGACGAACCCCATGGATTCGTGTCCAGCCTGAGCGATGAACATCGCCGCACGCTGAGGCGACACGATGGCACGCTCGAACATCGCGGCTTCGACGACGCTGTACCAGCGTTCGGTCATGGCGATACTGAGGCCCGCGGCCGCGTGAAACTGCCCTTTGGTCATCGTCACGCCCGCGCCTTCGCGTGCTGCGCCGCCATGTGTTCGGCCAGCAGCTCAGCCTGGAACCGCGCCACGGCGTCCGGATCGGTGAAAATGGTCTGGGTGTTGTTCTGAGCCTTGTACCCGGAGCCACCCGCTTTCCCGGACACAACGAACGTACCTTCGCCCGACATGGACCAGTTCGTAGACCCCTCACCGCCCACTCGGCCGTCCGCCACGAAGCCCTTGGTGTGGCTGATCTGGTGCGTGGCCGACTGGCCGATCACGAGGTGGGTGGAGAACGCGATCGGATCCTGCGCGGCGTCCGATTCCAGCAGCCGTTTTTCGTGCACACCGCCCGCCTGCGACTTGTCCAGCGTGATGACCGTGGTGATGCTGGGGTCGTGGACGATTTTCATCACGAGGTCGTTCAGCTCGTCATCGTCGTACCCGAACATGTTGAGATACAGACTCACGGTCACCCGCGACAGGACGTGCTTCAGGATCTCGTGCACGTTGTCCCGGCCCACGTAGAACAGATGCCAGTCGGTGCTGGCGTTCGGCGAGAACTGGCCTTCCCGGGTGTAGGGTTGCAGGTCGGCGAGCGTGAAATCTTGCAGCGTACTCATGGCTTGACTCCATGAGCCGCAGCCCACACGGCCGCCGCAGCGGTCCCGATGACAGCGGCGAACTTGATGAAGATCACCGCCCCCTTGCTCTGGTCGAATTGGCTTTTCAGGGCGCTTAGCTGGTCGCTCTGCCGGCTGATCTGATCTCGCTGTTTCTTGGATTCTTCGATGAGAAAATCGACTTTGATACTGAGCGCTTTGAACTCGTCCTGTGGCATGACGCATCCAATAAAAAAGCCGCTTGAAGCGGCGTGACGTAATGGGGTGGAATAGGGTTACCAGGTGATGGCTTTGACGGCAGCGGAGGTTGTGGCCGCGCGGATCGACGCCTTGCGCGTTTGCAACTGCTGGAACGCGGCCCAGCCCTGGGCCAGCATCGCTGCGTACAGGCCCTTCAGGTCCGCGAGCGTGAACGACACCTGCGTGTTGTCCGCTGCGACCCAATAGAAAGCCGCCGGCACTGCGCCGGCCGCCTGGAACCCGGTGTAGGATTGCAGCAGGATGTTCTGGCTGTTCGTGTCCGCCTGGAATGTCTGTGTGACGCCGCCTGCGGACTTGAAGCTGACGGATTGCTGGACCGCCTGGGAGTAAGCCACGTACATGGCTTCTGTTTGCGCGACTTGCGCAAGCGCCAGACTCTCTGATGGAATGGTCGCGCTAAATGTTTCATCTGGCCCAACATCATCTGGTCCATTAACAGCCCGCCAGCCCATGCCGTCATTTCGTATCGCGTAGCTCACAGGTTATCCTCCCAGCCAAGTAAAGAAATCACGCTATTCGCTGTGTTTGACGCGCAGTAAATGTTTTGGCTCTCCAACTGCATCGACGCGGCTAGGCACGAAGCTGCGCCGCCTGTAGTTGATCCAGCGACCACGGGGGGCGGGTTGCTGAGGCTCGCAGATCCACCGTATGCCCCATTGGGCGCAGCTGTCATATACGAATTCGCTCCTTGGTTTTGAAGGCAGACAGTAACTGCACGCGATGTTGGGGGCGCAAAATTTGCAAGTGGAATCTGCACCCATGTCGGGGTACTGACGTTGCCCTGGACCCCGGATGCAAGCGCGGGCAGGTTCGGGACGTTGGACCCCGCAGCGACCTTGTATTGCACTCCTGCCCCAAGCTGCACAAAAGACAGCGGGTATTTATTTGCCGTCCCGTCCGTGCGAATCCAGCCGACACGAGCGCTGTACATGTAGCCAGCAGGAAGTGTTGGCGCGGTAGAAGATAGGGACAGAAGGCCCGCCACTGTCGTCCCATTTCCGATCACCCACGCGCTGTACCAGGTGGATGCCGCAAGGCTGCCGGTGTCGAGACCGTTTGCGCCAGAGGTTGCGCTGTTGATCGTGAGGGTTACCGCGCGCGCAACACTGTAAGTTCCGCCCGCAGACTCCAGCATCAATTCATCGGCCGAAACCGACACGTTCGAATTACCCCCGGACGCAGAAGCTGAGAGGTTTTTGAACGAGCCTCGCACGCCCGGAATCTGCGACAGATTCACCGCGTGGTTGGATTTTGTGCCGGCGACAACAGGAAGAGCCCCACCGGTCGTGGCGATCAAGATCCAGGCGTTCCTAGCCACATTCAGCATGAATGTGGCATTAAATCCAGCAACCAACTCGCCGCCCTGCAATGCTGTTCCGCCAGAGCCCTGAATAGGAAGCGCTCCGAGACCGTTCACGTTCAGCGTCGTTGCGCCCGTGTTGGTGGCTGAGACGGCAAGGACGGTGACCTGCATGCCCGCGGATAGAACGGTTGGAGCCGGGGTCAGGGTGACGGCGAGAGCGTTGACGGTGCCGGAATCTGGCGCCGCAACAGTCACCCCAGACTGCAGCAGCGCAGTGATCGCTGCGGCAACCTGATTGTTCTTCGTGCGGTCAGGTGTGATATTGGCGGCCGCGATGATCGCCATCAGCTCCTCTTGCAGCGCGTTGTACTGGTACGCTGGCCACTGCGTGGCGGGAGTATTTTTCGCGGGGTTGCCGTCCGTCGCGTAGGCCGGCGTGCCGGTTGCTGGCGCCACGTCCGCCAACGCCAGCGCGACGGTATAGGGTGCGATCAGTCGATCCATGGTTACTCCTACGAATATTGGAAATTCACGATGGTGTGAGCTGGCGCGGCGGCCTGAATTTCACACTGCAAAACGTTGTTGCCCCACCAAGCGAAGGCGGATCCAAACGACCCGCCGAAGGTGTTTTTTCCGACCGAAAACTGTGGCGCGTTGACCTGCCATGCGTGCGCCCAGTCCTGGTTGCCAAAGGGAGCCCCAAACGAGCCACCAAACCGTGCAGGCACGAACTGCGTGATCGTGACGGTGTATCCGAGGTTTGCTGCCATGCTCGTAAAATACGGGATGGACTGACCACCCACCGACGTCAGCCGCGCAACGACTTGGGCGACACGCGCCTGCGCCGAAGGCGCTACACCCGCACATGGATCAGGCAGCCCTAGAGTTGCCTCCCACTCGGGCAACAGCTCATACGTGGACGCCGGAAATGCGTCCGTGAGTAGCTGTCGGGAGCGTGCGGAATTGCTCTCATAGATCGTGTTCAGGCCCATGAGCGCCTGATTCTGCACCGCGTCTGTGTCACGCGACCAAACGCGCCCACGCGGCAGCAGCGCAAGAAAAGCCTGGAGAAAGTCAGCTGCACGAAAAATCGGTGTCATACAGGCCTCACAGGTAGGTCACACCGTCGAGCGTGGGCAGTTGCCCCATGGCACCTGTGATGTTGCCTGGGTAGGTCGTGACCACGCCGTTCACAGTTCCCGTCACGAGCGTCATCAGCCACCCTTCCGTGCCCGAGACACTATTCACAGCCGCCTCGATGTCGTTCAGGTTGATTGTGCCGGCGCGCGGGTCACCGTTACGAATTAGGACGTCGGAGATAGCGGACGCAATGGACGCCCTCGTGACGGAACTGGTGCCAGACAGTCCGGAGATCGTGAAATGCAATGCATTGTTGACGGGAGCCACGGCATAGACGAGCGCCGTGACCGGCTGCTCAACGACGATCGCATCAGCAAGTGTCAATTGGTCCCCGACCGCGACAGCGGCACGCGGCAGGCCATTGGGCCCCTGGTCGTGCTGAGACACGCCGTCAGTTCCCTGCGGAAACCCGCCGTGGGCGGCCTGTGCGACATCCATCATGAAGCGCAGCACGACGGTTCCGGTACCCATGCCGTTGGGTGAGCACCACGCGCGCGTCACGCCAGGCACACTCACCGCCCACTGTTCGTAGTCGCTCTTGTCGCCTCCCTGCGGCGTCACCTGAAATGCTGCAATCGTGCGTTTGCCAAACGCATCCTGTGTCTCTGCGTCCGCGCCGGTTGTGATCGTCCCGGTGACTGATCCTGTGGACTGCACGCCGGAAATCGTCGTGGCCAGGGTGAGCGACACGCCCGCAGCGCAATTTCCTAGCGCGCCGGCCACGGTATCCAGCACGGTCACCACGGCGGTGCCCCCAGATCCAATCGTGACGGATTCCTGGATTACGTAGGTCTCGCCGTCTGCGCGCACCACGTTGATGCCAGAACTGATGAGCACGCCAGCAGTTCCTGTGAATTGCACGGTGAGGGACGCTGGCACCGCGTTTTTCAGATAGACGTTTTTCAATGCGCCCCAAGCGGCAAGGTGTTCATCGGTCGCAGTCCACGGCACGGCCTGCTTGGCGATCCAGTCCAGGTACCCGTAGTGCAGATGCGCGAGCCCGGCTTGAGCAATGGCCAGCACACCGAGCACCGATTTGCGCAGGAACGAATTGGCGCCCGTCAGGCTCGCGTTGATGTCGCTCATGACCTGGCTGCGCAGGTCGGTGAGTGTCGGTCGTTGAAATGGCATATCAGTTGATCCCGTTCCAGGCCCAGAGATACTGTCCGGCGTGCAGTTGTGCGCCAGAAGGCGCGTAGGCAGTGATGCGAGCACCCAGGAAACTCGCACGCGTCCACTCGACCTGAATATCGAAGCGCCCCACGACCCCATCATCGATCAGCCACTGCAGGGCCTGAGACAGATAGTTGAGTGCGCGGTTGAGAACGTCCTGGGTCTGTTTCGAGCGATCCAGCAGCCAGAGCTTGCTGCCGATGGGGTGCGCGGGGTCGAACTCGTCGCCCCACCAGCCGCGCGGGTCTCCGGTGCCGTCTGGAATCACATCGTCAGGCGCGGCCATCGCGTCCGTGAAGATGCTCAGAAGAATGGCCGTTTGCAGATCGGAGCCTGTCGCGACGTCACCGCCAGAGAGCATCCAGTCGCCGCGCGACAGCGCCGCATCCCACGAGATTGTGATGTCGCCGTTCATTGCAGTTGGTTCGGTTTCTGAGACGTGATCGTGCTAGTGCCGGGCTGCACGTTTTTCACGTCGTGGTCGTGGTTATCGAACACCTGACGCATGCTCGCCATGGTCTGCGCGTTCGCCCCGGAGTTGTCCTGCACATCCCCGCTCGCTTTCACAAGCGGGGTCTGTAGGTCGATGCCGCCAGGAGCGGCAATCGTGAGTTTTCCCGAGAGGTTCCATGTGACGTTGTGCGCGTTATTCACAACGACGTCCTGCCCCTTCGCCTCAACGACGATGCCGCCAGAGGCCGTCATGTAGACGTATTTACCGTCCTGGCTGTAGAGCTTTGATTCGCCCGGAGCGAGATTGCGCGGGCGGCTTGCCTGGTGGTTCACTCCCACGACCATGGCGGCAGACCGATCGCCGGAAACCGAGAGCATCGCAGCGTCTGACCCGGCTGGGGGATTCGAGGTGAGCCCAAATGATTGCGGTCGCACCCGTTTATCGGCAAGCTCCAGGCCGCTGGCCTGGACTTGCAGAAGCTGCACGGGCCCCGAGTCATCCACTTGTGTCACGCGACCACGGCCCACCAGCATTTGAATGCGTCGAAACAGCCTTTCCAGTATTTCGTCCATGGCTACCCCACCACCTGATCCGGCGCGAGCTGCATCCACGTGAATGGCTCTTGGTAGAACGCTTGCGGCGGCATCATCGTGAGTTCGCATGTGGTGCCCTCACGACCCCGGCGATAAACCGTCTGGGCGATGAGCCACATCACGGGGGACGCAATGCCCCCAAGTTTGAGCGATGGCAGTGCCAGGGGAACAAGCGTGTTGGGCGTGTAGAGCACGCCGGCCGCATCGCGCCAGGAATCCGTCACCAGATGCACGGCAAACGATCGGCCGGCCCGGCGCGCGGCCTCCCAACGGGCGCGCTGCTCAGCCACGATCGATCCGCCGATCATGTTCTCCGAGATCACCACACGCGGACGGTAACGCTGCACGCCAGCATCCACGATGTGCGCAACTTGGTTGGGTGCACCACCAACATCGCTGAATGTGTCGATCCCCTGATAGATCGCGTAATAGTCCGAAAAGCGCTGGTCGGCGGCATAGATGGCCGATGCGCGCTGGACGTTCACGCCCTCCTGAAAGCCGCTCGCGGCGATCGTCTGACCGACCCCGGAGAGCAGCAGGTCGCCAGATGGTGTGTCATAGGCGAGCAGCGCCCGGTACCGGCACACTCGCTCGATCACGTCATATGCTGTCTCACCTGCTAGGATGACGATCTGCGGCACGGGGCCACCCTGATCTGCGCCAGCCGCCAGACTCGCCTGGATGCCAAACGGCCTGCAAAGTTGTTGCGCAATGGAAAGGGCCGTGCCGTTACTGATCTGATAGCCCTGGTAGACCGCGGCACAGTCCACGATGTCCGCGCAGCGACTGCGTCCCGCGATAGTGACCGAGTGCATGCGATCCGAAATGCTCGGTGCGTAGCGGTCGATCCAGCCCGAGGACACACGGTCCGGCCCCAGATAGACCTCGCAGTAGTCGCCCGGCTGCACCTGGATCTCCGGCGTTACGGCGTTCGGGTAGCGTTCGGTCATCGAGACGATGAAATCCGATGGGCAGCGCTCTACGCCGCGCGAGAACCGCACCTCCTGCCAGCCAGCGAGAATCCGCGGGCTGGAGAGCGTGTAGCCGTTTCCATTGCGCGTGCACGTGAAAACCTTGAGCGTGAGATCGTCGTCTGTCATGCCGCAAGCGCCCGGAATGTCTGAGGAAAAAATGCCGGGTGCACGGGAGCAACCTGTTGAGTGAGGCCGTCGGCGCGCGACGGGTCCCGATACATCCGATTAGCCAGAACCAGCGCGGGCAGCGATGAGGCGAACGTGAATGCCGCGATAGGCGCGAGATCCACCCCCCGAGACTGCATGTCGGCAACAACCGTCTGGCGCAGCACGCGCAACGCGTCGTAACTCGCATCGTCGCCCGCATCGCCCGCGGCAAGCACCTCACCATCAATAAGCGCTACCACGGCAGTCTGCAGGGCCTGCGCGTCATCCTGCGAGGACGGTTGGTAGGTGCCTGCGGCATCCGCAAGACTGGCGATCGTGACGCGGCGCAGGTGCGCGGCACACGCACTTTGAACGCGTGTCGACGCCGCACCAATGGGAGACGAAGACGCGACAGTCGTCTGTGGAGCATATCCGGCAAGCTGCGAAAGCATCGAGACGGCATCGGCAGGATCCTGCGCACTTGCCGCGACCGACTGAACGAATTCTGCTGCCGCATTGCCGTAGGCGCTCGTGTCGGCAATATTCGCCGCGGCTGTCTGCATCGATGCGCCCGCAGCGACTGCTGCGCCTGATGCGGCCGCAGCCACCGTAAGGAGACCCATGGCAGTCGTACCGAGAGGCGCTTTCGGGTTCGAGCCCGAATACCCCGTATTTGCCCCGCCGAAAAGCGCGCCGAAGTTACCTGAGAGAGTGGATACTGCGTTGAAGACGCGGTTCACGCCATTCACGACGCCAACAGCCATCTGGTAATAGCCAAGCGCCGTCGACACTGCGGAGCGTACGACGGCGGCTCCCAGTTGAATATCAACCACAACGGTACGTGCGAGATCCGCGAGGGACCCGGCACGCAGCTCATCAGCGGCCGCTGTGAGCGCATCCGCAGCCGACCGCGCAGAGGCGGGATACTGCCGCACGCCACTGACCATGAGCGTGAGCGTGAACTGAAAAACACGCCCGAGGTCCTTGCGCTCCTCAATCTCGACATCCAGACACGCGAGGCTGCCCACGACGCCAAATGTCGGATGTACGAGCGTATTGGTGCCATCCGCTTCGCACACGGAGAGCAGCGCGTTGCGCTGAGCAATGACACCGCCGCCGCCGTAAATCAGGCTGTCCTCGACGAGAAACCCCTGAATGCGGAACTGACGCGGCAGCTTCCCCATATCCTCCACCCACACCTCGTCACGGAATGGGTAGACATGGACGGCCTGCCGGCGCCCGGCGCGCGTGCGGGCGCTATCGACACCAAACGGCACACCGCCAAAGGATGCGGCTTGCAGCGATGCCTGCCAGTTGCCACCGCCCAGGGTGAGCAGCCCGTCCACGGCGTTCGCAAGACCGCCGATGCTGCCTGCGACGTTCAGAATTTGCGTGGTACTCATGGCATGGCACCCAGCATTTGATAATTGACTCTGGTGGGCAACCCTGAGCCGTCGGAATTCGCCGCATCCACGCGAGTTCCAGGCGGGGCGGAGACGTTGATGTTGATTTGCGGGGTGGCGCCAGCATTACCGCCGCCGTTGGCGGCCTGCCAGCCGGCCAGAACTTCCTGCGCGAGTCTGCCGCGCTCGCGCATCTGCGTTTCGGTGTCGCGCGGACGCAAGTCGTATCGCGAGACGATGGCTCCAGAATCAGCAGCTGTTGTTGCGCCGGAGAGCATGTCTCCGGCGTCGCGGGTCATTCGTTTGCCGGATCGCAGCTCCCAATCGAAGAACTTCTCCTGTTCATCGAGCGTGGACTGACGAATGTCGTGACCGAACACGCGCTTGAAGTCGTCTTGCCGGTCCGGGTGCCATTGGCCGATGCCGTAGGCCAGCCCGTTATCGCCCACGGCATACGGGTTCATGTGCGACTCCTGCATCAGGTTCGAGACGATTCCCGATGCCTGCTCAGCGGTCCATCCGCGCGCCATGAAACGGTTGACGGCACCGACCACAGCCGGATCTTTCGCCCCCAGCGGGTAAGCTTTCGTCGCACTGATACTGCGCTTTCCATCGCCAGCACGGATTGCGGCGAGCATTTGATCTTCGCCCACCCCTAGATTTTTGCTGTAAACCATGGCGCCCGCGCCCAAAAGCAGCGGATTTAGTGCCCACCACGGGCGCATCATTCCTGCTGCCGCACCTGCCGCTTCGGCGCCGGCGGTCGCCTTCAGCGCATCGGCTGCGGTCTTCGCCGCGGTGATGCCAGCGGCAAACCTCACGATCGAACCCGTCCAACTCGCCAGCGTGGAGGCGAACTTGATCGCGATGAGGCCGGTCAGGACATTGCCCCAGCCGCCAAACACATCCACGACCTTGTTCACCGATTCGTAGATGCCGCTCCAGTTCACACTCGAAATCCAATTCGTGAATTTCTGCACCGCTCCGGTGAGCCGATCAGCAATGTCCACGCGATGTGCATCGAGCCAGCGCGTGAACCCCTCGATCATCGGCTGGAGAACCGGCAGGAGCTTGTCACCGATGGTATTGGAGAGAACCGATACACTCGCGCCCACATCCACGAGACGATCATGGAACACGCGCGCCCGCTCGATGGCGGCAGCGCTTGGAGCGTAGCCATCAACCAGCGCGCGCTGGCGGTCTGCGCTGAAGGTGCCGCGCTGAATCATCGGCAAAAGCGACCCCATGCCCAGGGCATCGGCGGCCGTGCGCTGGCCAGCCGGATTGCGAATCCGTGCAAGCGCGCCCAGCAAGTCATGCTGGGTCTTTTGATAATCGATGTCGCCCGACTTGGTATGCGAGATGCCCACGCCCAGCCGGTTCATGAGCATCATCGCCTGCGGGTTCGCACCAAACGCGGCACCCCGGATGACATCCTGCGATGAAACCATGCTCTGATCGAACGCTGCCGCAGTCACCCCGGCACGCTTGGCAGCGTAATGCCAGGCTTGGAGGCTTTGCGCGGACATGCCGAGCTGGCGCGAGGTCTGCTGTAGCGTGAAACCGAAATTCGCCCAGCTGGTAGCAATCGTTCCAACACCAGCCGCGCCCAGCATGCCGGTGACGGCGGCCAGCCCCGGGACGATGGAGGCGATGCGATCGGAGGCTTCGCGTGCAGTATGCGCGATGGTGCGCAGGCCCACCTCGACTCGGGAAATCGCCACCGTGCCGCGCCGCCCGGTATCGACCAGGCCACGCGTCAGTTTGGCGAGCGGATTCGCGATCTTCGCGAGCCGCTCCTGGATCGCAGACGCCTTTTTCGTGGCATCGTCGATCACCGAAATTCGGTAAGTGAGGTCAGTTGCCATCGTCGGATTCCATGCGTCGCGCCATGCGATGCCACCAGAGCAGTTCGCTCAATTTCAAGCCCAGGACGTCCCTGGGGGACCAGCCGTAATATTTCGTGGTTGCGGCGATGGTCATTTCCCAATTCACCGCAACCCGCCTCATTTTCCCGAGTCGTCGCCCTCTTCCGGCTCATCAATTTCGGGGTTGAGAAAATCCATGAGATAGCTGGACGCTTTCGTGAAATCGCGCGCGCGCATCTTGCCAATGACGGCCAGCGGCACGCCAGAAACTTTCGCGATCAGATAACGCAGAGCATCGCCCGCGTCCTTGCCGCTTCGCCGGTTGAAATCCAGGACTTCTTCGGCAAGCGGCTCGCGCAGATCCAGCTTGCTGTAGCTCTGCGCTTCGATGCCCTCACCCAGGGTTATCGGGTGACGCAGCGTGAGCGTCATTTCGTCTTGCAGTTCTTTCTGAGTCATGGCTATCAGCTCGCAGTCTGTTCAGAAACCAGGGGGCCTTCGAATTTGAGGTCAACGGTGGCCTCGGTCGAATCCACCTCCTGTGCATCCACGCAGGCCATGTTGCGGCCCACCACCGTTTTGCCATTGGCAAGCTGCAGCACCACGGTGGCGTTGCGCATGCTGTTGAAGGCGGCAATCACCGTGTCGCCTGAGTCACGGCCCGTGATCGAGATGGAACCCGGCACGGGCGTCTCTTTCACGCCGTGATAGCCGTCCATGCCCATGAGGGTTTCGCGGCGCACGGTGGAGGGGCTGTATTTCGCACCGCCCGAGATCATGTAGGATTCGCCGTCCACCGTGATCTGCGCGGTACCGGCCAGAAGGTTCGCCATATCGAGGCTCCTGAAAATGAAAAACCCGGCAAGGGCCGGGTCGATGGTCTGTGAAAGAGGCGCGGTTATGCGGGCACGATGTTCGTGAACTGCATCAGGAGCGCGAAGATGCGCAGCTGATCAATGAGCACGGCCGGGTACAGGACGTTCACGCGGTTGGGGTTCGCCTGATCCTGCTGGACGATGAGGCCCTGCGCGAAGACGGCAGCCCCCTGCACCCAGCCCCTGTCGTCTTGCATCGACTGATAGTCGGCAATGAGGTCTGCCTTGATCGTGTTCGGGGTTACGATGTTGGATCCTGGCGCCGGACGCGTGTCGTTTGCCGCGAGCTTCTTGCGGGCATATTTGGTGGTCACCACGGTTTTCAGGCTTCGCAGCACCGCCGTGAGTGTGTGCATGGTCTCGACCTCCAGATAACTGTTGTCGGGCTGGCCGAAGCTATTTTTCTGGTAGGTCGTGATGAGATTTTCGATGGCGACTGTACCGTCGTCAGCCACCGTGAACGTGCTGACGCCCGTATAGAGCAGCGTATTGCGATCGGTGAGGTGGAACCTGGATGCCACAGGCGGCGCGAGGACGCTTGCAAGCGCCACGGTCTGCATGGGCTGCGCCGGATCAGCACGGCAGGACACAGCGGCTGCGGCAGTGAGATCGGCCGCGAAAACCCAGGCCGGAGTGGGCGAGTCGTTGAACCCCATGATGGAGACATGCTCGTCATTGCGCGTCGCGCCAAACGTCTGACATGTGGCCAGCGTCCCGCGGTAAGCGCCAAATGCGTGCCCGTAGAGCTGCTGCGACCAGCTCCAACGGCCGGTGGTCGTGGAGAGGAACGCCTTGACGGCATCGAGCGACGTCGCATCGGTGTACGGCATCGCGATGAAATCGAAGAGCATGTCTCCCAGGCTCGCGAGAGCCGTGGTGAGCGTCGGGTTTGTCGCGCCGCCGGCCATGGGCGTGATCGTCACAGTCAGCCCCGGCGGCAACGCCTCGCCCGACAGGGCACCCCGGTAATTCACGCGGATGTCGATATCGTTGCCGGCAAGGCCCTTGTTTTTCGCGGTGATGTTGACTTTCGAGGGTGTGACGCCATCCACAGCCGCGGTCACCGGCAGGTCCGGCAGCGCATTGATGGCCGCCGTCAGGGCCGTTGCGAGTTGGGAGACCGTCATGGCCGCTGTGCATACGAGCGAGACAACCGGCGACCCAGCGAAGGCTGCGATGTACAGCGAGAGCACCCCCGTTGCTGTGGCAGCGCTCGTGAATGCGACAGACCCCGTGGCAGCCACGGCGCTTGCATCGTCAGCCAGCGGCAGATACCAGACCTCGCCAAAGCCGTCTCGTGCGCGATAGGCCTGCGTCATGAGTGCGAGCATCGAACCCTGACCGCCCACGGCTTTCGCGTCGGACACGCCTTGGGATATTGCAGGCGTATTGGCGGTGCCAGTGCCTGCGGCGGTCATCTGACCAATGATGAGCGCGCGCTGATTGACCGTCCCTGTGTTCGCTCGGCTCGGATCGATGTCGGCGTAGAACAGCGGGACGCGGATATTCTGCGGGATGTTCGGAAATTGGATTGTCATTTACTTGCTCCCTTTGGAGGCCATGGCGGGGGCGTCGGACGCGGACTGCGTCGCGGGCGGGTTCGCGCGCACCACATCGCCGTCGCGCAGACGGCGCACCCAGTACAGGTCGAAGTCATCGACCTGCATACCCTCGTCGGGCATGAACTGCTTTCGGACCGGATCGATCACGCGAAGGCCGGCTTTCGGTTTGACGTACATGCGTCGCTCCTATGATTGAGGTAGATCGATGGTGGCGCCCGGTATCGGCGTGCCGTTGGGTTCCGTGATCTGCACATCCACACCCTGCAGGGGCACCACGGGCACCGGGTAGAAATCCTCGGGCCCCTGAACAAACTCCATGCCGATTGCAACATCGACCTGTCCGATGGGCCGCTCGCCATCGGATGAGATATCGAGCGCTGAGCGAAAAAACGGGTAATGCTGCAACACGCTCATGAGCGGCGGATAGTTGATGACGGCCGCCTTGATCTGCTCGCGATACTGTTCAAGCAACACCTGAGCGGCGGCAGCGTCCTGATTGCCCTGCGCGCCGGCAACATGGATGCGTGCGGAGACATGAATCGTCGCGGTCACAGTAAACGCAGGCGGCCCATTGCGACCAAAACTCGCTCCGTCTTCCTGTGTCGCGGACACGATGATCGCGGGATAGCTTCCCGCCCACGTATCCCATGTGCGCGGTGAGAACACGTTGGCTCCGGCGGGGGTCGCGTTTTGCAAAGCGGCGACAGTGAGTGCGCGAAGGTCGGCGCTGGTTGTCATACAGGGTCCGTCCTCTGGAGCTCCAGGCGCATCTCGCTGACACCGTCTGGCTGGGCATCGGCAATGACGTAGGTGCCGCCGTTACTCAACACCCTGATGGCATCGCCTTGCGCAGGCACTGCGCTTGGAAACTGAGCGGTGCGCACGACCAGCACTGGGCGCACCGTATTGACGCCTACGCTACCGTCGCCCAATGAAACCGCTTGTGTGTGGCCGTTGAAAAAGATCCCGACGACCGCAAGGGGAAATCCCCCCCGAGGCGTGAAAATGGCTGCCTCGGAGAAAACGCCATGTACAGCCGAATTCACGGAATCAAAATCAACCATGGTCAGACCCTGTGCACGTGCGGCCCACTCGCCGTGCCAAAGCTCGGGCCGTTATCCAGGCGAATGACAGGGGCCGACGGGTCGACGAGAAATCCCACCGATCGCAGGCGCTCAACGTCCGCAGCCGGCAGTTCCACCTCGTCACCCGCCGCATGGCTGACGCCATCGGGTCCCACCACTGTGCGTCCGCGCGCAACCGTCGCCCTCACGAGCTGCGCGGGATCAGGGTTACGGGCGGCCATTAGCTAAGCACCGCCGGGCAGACGTTCGCGCAGAAACACGCATTCACGCGACTCGGGATCACGATCGGCGAGGACTGCATCATGATGAGGCGCTGCGGAGGATCGTTTTCGATCCAGGTTTTCGGGGCGAATGGCAGCGCCTCATAGTTGAATGCCGGATCCATGATCTGACCGAAAGCGCGCGTGCCCATCAGGCTCGCGCCGGTCATGATGATGGTTCCGTCCACCAGCATCGGGCGCTCGACGTCGTTTTCGTCGACAAACCAGTCGTTGTAGACCCACAGGTCATACTGACCCCAACGGCCCTTGTAGACGGCGCCATTGTCGATCTGAGCGCCCGGGTTAATGGCGTTGCCAAACGGCGCCATAGCCGGGAACACGATGGCGGTCTTCAGCGTGGGGTCGGCGATGAATCCCGTCCACGCGCTGGGGGTGAAAATGATGTCGGTGACCTTCGCGCCGGACTTCTTCAGGATCTGATGCTGCCACGCTTCGATATTGGCCGCCGGGGTAGCCGTGGGGGTCGTGCCGCCGACATTAGCGGGCGTCCATTGCTGTCCACCGGTCAGAGCCACGGTGAGCGACGAGTCGCGCCCGAAGTCCACCACAACGGTCTGAAATCCCTCGCCCTCAATCGTGACCGTGCCCGAGCGCAGAGCCGAAGCGGCCATCCATTCCAGACGACGGTTCAGAACGTCGATCTGATCGGTCATCTCGGCTTCGAGATTCGCCATTTCGCGCTCGATGCCCTTCAGGTCGCCGCCGATGCGCTCGCCGATCATGCGGCGCACGGGCTTGCGCAGGTCCGGGGCGCGCTTGTCTTTGATGTACGCGGGCTTGAACGTGTTGGTCTGCATGCGGCGCTGCTCGACCAGCTTGCCTTCGACCAGCGGCGAGACAAAGGGCGCCATCCGGCGCTTACCGACATCCACGTCGATCGAGACGAACTCGGAATCCGCCGTCACGATGTTGGGAAAGAACTTGTCCAGAAGGAAGGTCTGCGCGAGCTTCAGGTTCGGGACCACCTGAATGAGCGTATTGGTGTCGTACACCAGCGAAGGGGCGGTTGCCATACTTCATCTCCAAGAGAATTGACCGAGCGCCCATAAAAAAACCGCATTCGAAGATGCGGCTCTTTTGTGGGTGGGTGATTGGTTAGGTGGGGTCCGAGGCCGAGACCGAGGATTTGACGAAGATGCCAACGGCACGCAATGCCGTGGTGAGCGTGGGAATCGTCCAGGACGCGTCATACGCGATCGCCCGGGCGTTCACCTCAGCCAGCACGTAGGCGCCGGTGGTGATGGGCCCCGCACTCGCATCGGCGTCATCGGCGAGGATAGCGACCGGGTTTTGGCTGCCATCGCTGGCGGTTTTCACCGACAGGATGAATTGTCCAACGGCATCCGTCACATTGATCGTGAAGCTGTCGCCAGCGGAAAACACCGGGGTACCCGCAGTGATCGTGAAGCCGATGCCAGACTGCGAGTAGGCTGTGCCGGTTGTGGCGTTAGGCAGCGAGGCCCCTTCGGGATCGATCACCGTCCAGTTCGTGGCCGAAGTCGCTGTGATCGTGTAAACGCCAGTCTTGACGCCAGCGCCCGTCGACAGAGAGCCGATAGTGCCCGTTCCGACGTTGGTGCCAGCGGCGGACACTGCGTTCAGGCTAGTAACCATGCCCAGCACCGAGCCACGCTTGAGCGCGCCCGCGGCCAGGATGATCGGCTGCGAGACGATCTTGAGGTTTCCGGCGATGAGTTGGTCGGGAACATAGGTTTCCGCCCAGATACCGGGCTGTTGGGGATTGTCCCCAATCGTGCTGATGGGAAGTGCCATTTCAGTAGCTCCTTACGGGGGGATCAGATTTTTTCGCCGCGCCGCTTCTTGCCAGCGAGGACGATTTGTTCGGCGACAGTGAGCTGCGCGCCGGTGGCACCAGAACCGGGGTTCGGTGTCGCGACGCCTGCCATGCGATCAGCCAGATTACGGGACCTGGGAGCATCGGCGCGCGAGGCGTCGATGGCGGCAATCGCCGTTTTCGCGGACATATCAGTATCGAAGGCGAAAATCCCAGCCTGGCGCACAGCGCCTACACTGATGCCGTGGGCAATGATTCGAGAGCAACGCTGACGCTCAGCATGAACGGCGCGCTTGGTCGTCTTTTCATCGTCCTCGTCGTCGCCCTTCTTGTCGTTCTCGGATTCGC
The DNA here is from genome assembly GCA_019104865.1 of Castellaniella sp. Taxonomy (GTDB): domain Bacteria; phylum Pseudomonadota; class Gammaproteobacteria; order Burkholderiales; family Burkholderiaceae_B; genus Castellaniella. Next base: position 54,637 of record JAHRWZ010000037.1, read on the forward strand.
CCTTTTTGCCGCGCAGATCGGTGTCCTCGGTCTCTTCGACGTCGAGATCATCGTCATCGTCGTCCTCCGCGGATTTCACGCGCTTGGCATAGTCCTCGTCGGACTCATCGGGACGCTGCTTGCGCTCGTCGTCCTCATTTTCTTCGGCACGCGCACGGCCAAGCAGCGATGCAAAGGGCGCCGTAAAAGCTTTTTTCACGCTCATAGTGATTACTCTCACAGTTGGTTATTTGCCCAGCTCATCTAGCAAGGCCATGAAAGCGGCATCGGGTGCCATGACAGCATCCGCGAGACCGCGGCTGACTGCGGCCGCGCCCATATAGCAGGCGGCCTGCGTATCGCGCACGGACTGTGCGCCGATATTCCGGTTGCGGGCGACGGTCTGTACGAACAGCTCGCCCGTCGTGTTGATCTCCTCCTGCGCGGCAGCCAGTGCCTCGGGAGACAGCGGTATTTCAGGGTGGCCGTCGGCCTTGCGATCGCCGTAGGTGATGAACGTCACCGCGATCCCCGCTGACGTGAGCGCCTTGGACCAGTCCATGTGCATCAAGATGACGCCAATGGAGCCGGCCCCGCCCGTGCGCGGCACGATCACGCGATCAGCTGCGCTCGCGATGGCGTAGGCCGCCGAATATGCACCTTCCGTGAGGATCGCCCAGATCGGTTTGTCACCGCGCAGACCGTAGATGGTGTCCACCAGGTCAAAACAGCCGGCAACCTCGCCACCCGGCGAGTCCACGTCCAGCACGATCGCCTGCACGGCGGGATCCGCGTGGGCGCACAGAATCGACTGCCGCAGCCCGTCATACCCCGTCATGCCAGAGTACGGGCGCAGCGTGCCGAGTTTTTGCACGAGCGTGCCGCGTACCTGGATCATGGCAACAGGTGTGTCGCCCACCATGTCGTAGCCAAAATCGCGGATGGTGGGGCCCGGTTTCGTGAAATCGTCGTCCCACTCGTCCATTGCCATCGGGTTCAAGATCCGGCCATCGGCGCGGGTGATGTGGCTCACACCCAGACGCTCGGAGAGCGCCGCCATGATGACCTCGGCTTTTTCTGCGCGAATCGCGAGCGGCACATTGAAGAGGCGTTGCGCGAGATGGGCAAACTGCATTTACTGTTCCTCCGGGGTCTTTGCGGCTTCTTTGGCATCGATCCCCTGCAAGGCTGCAGGGATTGGCAGACCCAGCTTGCGATAACGCTCGATTTCGATGGCACGCCGATCGGCCACATCACGCCAGTCCGCGCCCGAGATTTCCGCGCATTCGTCTTCGAGCGAGGACATGCCACCGTCGATTCCAAGGAGTGCCCCCTGGCGCTCCTTCACGATGTCCACCAGACCGCGACCTGGCCCCATCCATTTCGCACGAGCGTAGGCGGCGCGCGCCTCGACGAAATCAGGGGCCCCCGCGGGCAGCGGATAATCGTCGATGTCCATCGACTCCTCGAGCCACGCGCCAAAAATCGGCTGAGCTTGGCCGGTGGCAAAGCCAGTCCTGCGGCGAGAAAATGTCTTCCAGGCTTCGAGCATGGCTGATCGGTAGGCGCTGTAATTCACCTCGGCCCAGTTTTGACTGATCTGTTGGGCAGCAAGCCCCGTGCCTGCCGAAAAATGCCGCAGCATCGCCGATTCGAACGCGGCGAAGTTGCTCGACGGCCGGGTCGGAGCCACCGTACCGATGGTTTCGCCCGGGTACAGGTGCGTCATGCCCACATCACCCAGGCGCGTGTGACGTTCCTCGTGATATGCGGAGCGCTCCTGTTGGTAGGCGCTCACCTTGTCGGAGCCCTGCAATGCCTCTTCAACGAGTTCCGAGTCGAAAGGGCTTTGGATGAAGGCCGCGAAAAATGCGTTAACGATCGCCGCGTCCAGCTCGGTCCCGTCATATTTGATGAGCATTTTGAAGCGCTGCATGACCGGCGTGAGAAAGCCGATACCGCGGTGCTGGGCTGCCCGGTCGTGGTCGAAATGATGCACGATAATTGGCCGGCCCCATGCGGTTTCGCGGGGAATGCGGTCCCACTCCACAGATTTCGCGGCACTGAACCAATCGCCCTGATGCGCGCGCCGAATGTGGTAAGCGATCGGCACGCCATAGCTATCCACCTCCACACCGCCGCGCATCGCCTGCTGATCGAATCGCAGCTGCGGGTTTGAGAGCCGGTCAGGATCGATCACCTGAACAGCTGTCGCGTATTTCGCGCGACCCACGCCGATGCGATTGGGCAGCCAGTGCAACATCGTGAGTGAATCGCCATCAATCAGTTGATGCCGAAACGCGAGCTGCATCATCTGCGGAAATGTCAGCACCCGCTCAGAATTGCAGTAAAAACCCGGGTCATTGGCCCAAGTGCGCCAGTGCGACTCCACGCACTGTCCGAACTCGTCGGCCCACACATGATCGAATGCCGTATTCCCCGTGGCGACCTGCAGCCACCGATAATCAGGCTTGGAGACCGGATGGAAATTCGCGCCGATGACGTTATCGACCGTGCGCATGACCGCGGCCGTGGCCCATCCGTCGTTGCGGATGAGGTCCCGAGCTCGCGCCGCGAGCCGGTCGCGATACATGTTGATCTCACCATCGGGAGACCACAGGTACGGCATCCAGTCGCGGACGTGGCCGCCATACAGATCCGCGGCGTCATAGGGCGCGCCGCCACCAGGGGCGAGCATCGAGCCGCGACGCGGCGCGATCGGCAGGCCGTTCGCCCCGAGGATGGTTACGGGATTTTCCATTACCGCATCACAAAACTGATCTGGCGACGCGCGCGACACACGATGCCGAGCTTCTGTTGGATGAGCGTGATTTCGCCCAAGAGCCGACTGAGATCCGTTGCGCGGTACGAAACCGTGCGCGAGCCGTCGGATTGCATGTAGCTCGCAGACGCTACCTGAGTGCCCTGCAGCAGCTGACCATAGGCGGTTTGCAGGGCAACCAGGCGCGCCTGCAAATCCGACTGGCTCATTCCGTCGTAGACACTCATCGAAAATCCTTGATCGTTACGCGAGCTGGCGCACGCGCGATTGTTTGGTCTGTTCGCCCAGCACTTTGATGCTTGGGCCCTGCGCAACAGGCGCTGGCGGCTCGTCGTCATCGGCTGGCGCCGTGCCGTGCAGCACTTGCGCCACATCGTCGACTGTTCGGTTCAGCCGCAACCCAAAATGCACCAGGGCGCACAGGGCCGCATACGCGTACACACGGCAATCCAACGCCTCATTGGCGTGACCGCCGGGCAGCTCCCATACGCGGTATTTGTGGCCAGATGCCTCTTTCACGACGATGCGTTCCGAGGTGAGCTGAGCGTAATAGCCGATGTCGCGATCAGCCGGAAAATGCATGTAGCCTGGGCCTGGCCCTTCCTTGGCCAGGCGATTTCTGATCGTGTCCTTCGCTGAATTCACGCCGATGATGGTGGGTCGATAGGTCGCTTTGTGGCGACGACTGGGGACCTTCGTAGGCCACACCGGGGAGCGCTGACCGCTTCTGGCACTTTCACCCTTGATCGCGTACACCTTGCGTCCGAGACGCGCTTTCGCAAACGCGTAGACCATCTGAGTGTGATGTCCGCCCGAGTCCACACACGCGGCAGATACCACATAGGCGCGCCCGTCATGCCGGTACCAGGGTTTCAAGAGGTATGCGTCCACGCGGGCCCAGAGTTCTGGTGTTTCGGGATCTCCCTCAAACACCTCGTAATCGATGGACCAACTCTCTTCATCGCGACCCCAGCCCACCAACTCAAGCTCTACGCGATCGTCCTGCACATCGATGCCGGCCGTGAGTACGCCCACGCCGAACGGGATGGGCGCCGGCCACAATTCACCGCGGGCGGCCAGAACCTCCAGGTTCAGATCCTTGCCGCTGTGGGGCCGGTACGGCAGCCCCATTTGAGTGTTCCACCAGGTCTGTTTCAAATCCTCATCGTTTTTCGCTGCGAGCCACTTGCGCGCGATGTCAGCGGGTTTGTCCTTCGACCACGGTGAATAGAGTTTGCTCGCCTGAAACCCAGCGTGCACGTTGTCCACCGCAAGTTTTCCGCAGTCCGGGCACTTGGCGCGATAGACCGCATGACGATCGCTTTCCGACCACTCCCACACCGCGTCAACGCCAGCAGCACCACCGTTTTCAGGGTGCTTCGCATCGTCATCACGCCATGCATGGTCGTACGCCTCAAGTGGCACGTGACGGTGGCCGCAGCAGGTAAATGCTCGCGTCTGGTGCCAGCGCACGGTCTGCAACGCTTTCAGACGGTCGCCTTCGGACCAGCCCAGACCACAGGCCTCGCAGAAGATGCGCGCGGTCTTCGGGAAGTGTTCAACCACTTCCCCTTTTTCGTTCTTGCGCTTTTCCCAGTTGACATGCTTGAAGAAGTCCAGGAACTGTCTGTGCCCGCAGCCCGGACACTCTACCGAGGCCCGGCGCTGGTCGGAATCCAGATAACTCTTTTCGATGCGGCTTTCATCTTGCACCGTGGGCGAGCAAGCCCTCACAGATAGCCAATTCGCGCCAAAACTCGCCGTGCGCTCTTCAGCCAGTGCGATCGGGTCGCCCTCGCGCGTGATGGGGTACTTGTCCACCTCGTCAGCGAGAATTACGCGCACGGGCCGGCGCGCCAGATTGTCCGGACTGCCCGCGCCGGCCAGCGCCAGGAATCCCCCCGGAAACGACTTGAAAAGAAGCGTCTCGTCGGCGTTGCGGGTCTTCCGTGTGCCGATCAGCTCACGCAGCGCGGGCGTGACACGCACCAGCGGACTGATACGTTCCTTGCTGAACTGCTCGGCGGCGTCTTCCTTGGGCTGCAACAGCAGTATCGGGCATGGGTCCAGATGCGCCAGATATCCGAAAACGTTTTCCAGCAGCGCCGTTTTGAGCATCTGCGTACTCACCATTACCGTGATGACGTGCACGCCCGGCTCTGTGACCGCCAGCATGGGGCCTCGCGCAACCTCAACGGTGCTCGTGGACCAGTTACCTGATGTGCTGCCGGCCTCTTTCGCGAGCTTACGGTATCGGTCCGCCCATTCCGGAACACTAATGCGCGGGGGCGGCGTCCAAGCCTGGTGAATCGCGGCGATGAGCCTACTGAGTTTCCCCGCTTGAGACCCCGGATTCGGGCTCCCCGAGTTGTTCGATTTGTTTGTGGACATGCGCTGTCAGTAGTTCCGTCACCCGATCGGCCTCATCGATTCCCAGATCGGCGGCGAGGATGGGACCCACCTTCACAGGCCAGTTCAGCCACGAGTCACGCTGCGCACGAAACGCATTGAAAAATGCTTGTTCCGCCGCTGCCAGTTCAATAAGTGACCCAGATTTCTGTTCATACTCCAGCTGCTTGAGCAGCGCGTTGAAGTTCTCTTTGATGCGGATCGCTTCATTCAAATCATTCGATGCGCCCATCGCCATGACGAGCTTCGCCGCGGCCTCGGACGGCGTGTCGTCTTCTTCAACGACAGCGCGCGGGGTGCGGACATTTGGCGCGGACACTTCTGATATGTCCGCACGGACGACCGCCGCCCTGCTCGATCTGATGGGCTTGCGCCAGCCAGACGAGGCGAGAGCTGGATCCAGTTTGCCATCCGCGTCCAGCTTGAGTTTGCCTGACGCGACGGCGCGGCGAACCTGCTTTTCATCGCAGCCGGCGAGCTTGGCAAATTCGCGCTGGGTGACATGGGATGCGGACACTTTTCAATACCTATAGCTGGTCAAAAAACGCGGCGCGCAATGCCCGCGTTTCTTACCCCCCAGGGAAGGACCCATTCGCCTACCATCGTCGTCCATCTCCTGAGATCATCGCGCCGTTCGGATCGCCTCATCGAATGCGACTTCGAAATCGCGCTGGAAATTCTGTGCCACGGTGCGCTGTGCCACATCGATGAATCCCAGGTGCTGCTTGACCGGCAATGCGTCACCAAACCGGATGAGGAGCTTCAATTTGCCCGTGGTATTGGCACCGCGTGGCACTACTGTGCCGTGCTTGCCACGCAACAGCTTCTGGCGTTGTCGTACTGTCATGCCCTTGCCTATCGCGGCGTCATTGCCGCGCAGCATGGGCCGCTGCCACACTCCGTTGATCGTCTCGCCGTTCTTGAGCGTCACCGGGCCAATGAATACCCCGGGCTTGGCTTTCAGGCGCGCAAGCGCGGCCTTTGGGAGATTCCCGTACTGGTTAAGTTTGATGTCTTTCGGATTGAGCAGCGCACGACTATTGAGCTTGTGCGTGCCGCCATCCTCATAGGGCTGCAAGTACGAAGCGGCGATGTCTTTCACATAGACCGTGGCGACAGGCGCTGATTTACGGGCCTTCGTGAGACCGATCGACTTTTGGGTGAACGGTGTCGGGTTGTTGAATGTTTTCAGGATATTCTGTGTTTCGGCTTCCTGCACGCGCTGGGCAGTTTTGTTGATCGCCTGCACCATCGCGAAAGGCAGCTGCTTGCGCACCAACGCATCCATCCGACGCCGCACATCCTCGATGTTCGATGTGATCCGGATGTCGACCATGAGCGATTCCAGGCAGATAATGCGTAAGGGGTGCAGAACTTCAGTTTTCTCAAACATCAAGGTGAATCATGCGCAACACGCTAATCGCGGCCACGCTCGCAATTCTTCTCTGTTCTGGAGCGGCCGAGGCAACGAATGAACCACCCAGCGACTCCATCCAGAGCGCGACAGCACAACAGCTGTACTCCGATTACCAGAAAAACGAGGTTGCCGCGGACCTGCAATACAAGGGCAAGCTAGTTCGCGTGTCCGGCTCAATTTCTCGCATTGGAGTGGACGTGCTCGGGGATCCGTTCGTGGTTCTCGCCGTCTCTACTCAGTTCTCGGGCGTGCAGCTAGTATTCGACAAAGAGTGGACGAAAGAACTCGCCAAGCTGCACGTGCGCGATCAGATCAATGCGCAGCTCTGCGTGGGCGCGGGGATGGTGGTCGAAAACCCCATTCTGAATTGTTCTCTCCCCGCGATTAGGGGCGTGCAGGTTGCCGCGAATGCATCAGCGCAGAACGATCAGTATGCAGACGATAGCCTCATGTCATCGAACGCCGTTTCAATCACGGAGGGTCAGTGCAGGACGTCGACGATTCTGAAAATCTCGCATCGCCTCGAATCGAATGGGGCGCCGATGGTGGGGTCCGGATCCGCCGTAAACCTTGCAAACGGCCTTTACCTCGTATCCTACGAGGAATCGAAAATCATCCAGGATTCGAAAATCGGAGACCCAGTCATCGCGTGCATGGTGCAGACCGAGAAAAGCTGTCCCGCGAACAGGCCATCATCCGATGGATATGTACTCATCAACACCCGGACTCACGGATTCTGGTCTGCAAGCACATCGGAGCACAGCTGCCGAGGTGCGTGATCGACTATACGCAATAAGCCACGCCCCGCGAATCTCTCGACTCAGCGGGGCGCGAAAGATCCCAGGTAGCGGGATCGAGGGGACACGGAAAATCTATCGCCCGACGATCAGCCCGGGCGGCCTGCAATGCAGGACTTGCGCCGCACCCACAAGGGGCCGGAAATCAATCAACGATGACAGTATTGCCGCCACCCGGGCGCTCCAGCTTGGCCTGCAGTTCCGCCTGCAATCTGCCGATGGACCACACCAGGGCCAGCGCGGCTGTGTCGCGGCACGTTCCGTCATCTGAACTGAATCCGCCGATTTCGATCTGGCCGTCAGTCACGAGTACCGTGCCGGTCTTGGTCAGCCTGCAGGGGTCGCCATCCAGCATGGAAGCTCCAATGAAAAAGGCCCCGCGATTGCGAGGCCTTACGTTTCTTCAGGGCGTAAGAGCCCTGCACGTATGATACGGTTCTTGATGCGGTTTTGCACAACTTGATGTTACGGTTTTCCACCAATACTCGGCATTCGCTCCGTTTCGTGTGTTGCCGCGTGTGCTTTCGACCTGGCCAGACTCTTCCAACTGGCGCAAGACCCGGTGAACCCCGATCCTGATCGAGGCGCGTTGCCTGGGGGCGGCGGTAGGCGCCACGTGGTTCACGATGTGGCGAACGTTGAATCTGACGCCCGGCAGCGCCCCAAGCAGACCGATCACCTCATGCGCATACTTCATCGGCCTCAAACTCCTTGAAAATCTCGATCTTGAATTCATCCAGGGCCGCCAGATACAGGTCCCTGGTGATCTTCAGGTCGACCCGGGCGCGCTGCCGGCGGCTGTTTCCGATCCGAACCCATGCCGGCCGCATTTCGCCCTCGTGCATTTCCATGTGGCGCTCCCACTGGTCATAGCGGGACCGATGCGTGTATTCGTACTGCAGCACCCGGCGGGTGAGTTGCGGCATGCGGTCGAAGATGACCTGCACCCGGGCGGCCCGCTCGGCATTGAAGATGATCTTGGGCGGAAGGTCGTCAGGCTCAGATTCCCAGTCCGGAGCCCTCCAGCCGCGCTCAGCGGAATAGCAGCGGCTCGGCTCCCTGGGTTCCGGCGATTCGCCAGCCCAACACCAGGCGATCCAGTTCTCGATCTCGGATCGGACGAATGACGGATATTCCATCACCCCTCCTTACCGATGTAATCAGCGTTCCCCTGTCGCCAGAAAACACCCCTCCCATCACACGGCATGCTGACCTGGGTGGGCAGCGCGTCAATCTCAGCCTGGCGCGGGTGCGGGCGCACCACCAGTTGACTGGATTTCGTCATCTGCCGCGGTGTGGCTCTGTGACGCTCAGTTCCAGACAGGAACCTGCGAAACAGCGCGTCGTCTGATTCGCCGGGGCCCGGGGTGTAGCCAGCCTGCAGCAGCGCAGCCATTACCCGGCCACGCGACAGCGCACCGGAGAACATCGTCGCAAGGCCGACGGCGACAATGCGTCGCTCAACCTGCCTGCGAATTTCTGTTTTTCTGTTCATCAGATATACCCCGGTGAGGTTGGTGGGACGGTGGGATTCAGGCATTCAAGGATCACGTCGCGGGCGGACTCCCATCCGGCGCACACACAGGCCGCGTAGCCCTGCTTGGCCAGGGCTTCCAGCCAGCGTTTCTGCTCGACCGACAACCGACCGCCCTCGGGCGCCTTCAGTTCGATCCATAGGCCATGGCGGCCGTTTCTCGGCACCGGCAGCAGCAGGTCGGGCACACCTGGGCGCACGCCCTGAGCCTTGAGTCGACCCGCCTCGCGCTTTCCACGCCGCCCACCATTCGGGATGTGCAGCAGCAGCGCCAGTTCCGGCGTGGCCTTGGACTGCAGGCCAGCCCAGCGGACCAATGCCGCTTGGTGGTCGTCTTCGATGTGCTTCACGATGCCTCCGTGATTTTTTCGATGAACCGTTTCTGCTCAGCTTCCAGCCAGGCCCGTCGCTTCTGCGAGTTCTCGACGGGCCCGGCCTCGAACATCCGGCACGTCCGGCTGAAGGTGGCGCTCTCGTAGCGCCCGGGCCGGTCGTCCTTGCCGCAGACGCCGTAGCCTTGCTTGGCCATCGCCGGGGCGGTGCGAAGGTCAAAATGTATGCAGTCGATGCAGTTGACTTGACCAGGCGTCACGCGGCCACCTCCTCGCCCAGCGCACGTTTTGCCATCGTGACGGCGATGGATGCGTAGCCCTTGGGGTTCGCCAGGATTTTCTTGGCCCAGGCCTTGTGGTCCTTCTTTTCCTTGAGTGCGCCGCCCGCGCCCATGTGCTCCATGGCTTTCGTCGCCTCAGCATCGGACAGTTCAGTTTTGCGCGGCTCCGGCAGCGCAAGCGCAGGCGCCGGAATTTCATTCCACTGCCCTTTCGCCATCTGCTTGTCCAGGGCTTTTTCCCATCGTGCCCGCATGGTGCCGTAGGCGCTGTTCAGCATGTCGTACTGACCAACTTCGACGGCAGCGTAAAAGATCGCCGGGTGCGACCATTCGCCCATCTCGCCCTTGCGCCTCGCGGTCAGGCCTTTGACGGCTTCGTGAAAGGCAATCTCAGGATCCAGGCTGGGTCGACAGGCCCTCAAGAACTCAGGCAGAGATGGCGGCCAGTCGTACATCCGGCGACAGTTCTTGATGCCATCGGCGACGTCATGCGGCGTGATGCCATCCTCGTCGAACGCTTCAGCCCAGGCGGCTTTCCAGTCATCAATGGCCTGCTCGTCACGGAAGTTTGCCCGCCACTTGTTCGGGTACATGCCGTTCATGCGACCAAAAAGATGGTCCATCAGGCTGATGCCTTCGAGCTTGGCATGCGGAACCAGCCACACGTTTTCACGCGTCGATAACATGGGATTCCCCCGGCTTTGTGCGGTTTCGATTGATGTAGGCCAGCGGATCAAATCCGCGCTGCGCTGATGCAGCAGATGGCCTTGCGCTGTCCTGCGCCCTGGAAAGCCAGTTCGTCAGGTAGCGGGCGTAGTTCGATTTTTTGTTTTTTGGATTGGCAAGGATCCAAGCGGCAGCTTTCGCAAGCTCCGCATCCAGACTGAGGGCTGGATAGGCTGTTGACCAGGTGGCAAGCAGTGCCTGCGGAATCCCGATCCAATGGCCGGCAGCGTCGAGCGAGATTTTTCCGCTCGGCGCAGAAGATGCGTCAGCATCTTCTTTCTTTTGTTGGTTGTCTTTTGGAAGGTTGTCTTTTGTGTGTCCGAGATTCGGACTATCGACCTGTCCAGATTTCGGACTATCTAACGTCCCGTTTTTGGACACCTGTCCGAGATTCGGACTAGTCCAAGATTCGGACACCTGTCCGAGATTCGGACTATCGACCTGTCCAGATTTCGGACTAGCAGACCATGCGGAATAGTCCTTGTTGATCCCGATGATCGCGCCGTATTTGCCAGCCCGCTTGTGGATCACCCCCATCGCAGCAAGCTCATTTAGGGCGGTCGTGACGTGCTGACGCCCCATGTTGCACATGCTGCCGATCTGGGACGCCGAAATATCGTCCTCCTTCTTCCCATACCCGTAGGTCTTGCGCAGAATGATCATCAGCACATGCAGGGTCGACGACTTGAACCCAAAGGCAAAGATGGCGTCGTACAGCTCATTGGCTATACGAACGTGTCCATCTTCGACCTGGGGGGACTTGCGTTGCGCCATGTCAGGCAACCATCCTTTCCACGCCCGCCGCCGCCAGCGCGCCATCAGGCACCGCGCAGCCGCGATCCAGCAGGATCTGGATGCACTCGCCCAGCAGATCGCTCTGGGTACCGTAGCGGGCCTCAAACCGGGCCTTCCAGGGGTGGACAGCCACGACGCCAGGAATGCCAGCGTCCTGATGGTGGGGGCCGCACAAGGGCAGCACCAGCCAGTGCGCCCAGGGCTTCGTGCGGCCGTCGATGTGGTGTACGGAGACCAGAGGCGTGAACATGCCATCCTTGGCGCAGGCGATGCATCCGATTTCCCGACACAGCATGTCGTGGAAGCGTTTTTGTTCTGCGGTGGGATTGCGGCCTTTCATGCGAACTCCCTCAGCAACGCATCCATGGCCTGTCCTGCAGCTTGATCGTCGATCTGGGGCCACAGGAACCGCGTGGCGGCATGGGATCGCAGGAACGCCAGTACCTTGATGTGGTGCTCGTAAAACTCCGCGTCGTCCAGACTGTCGTAAGCAATCGACAGCGGCAGCGCCACCAACCGGCCGCTCGGGCCAGGAACGAACTGGCAATGTCCTGCCCCGACCTCGATCCATTTGCGCAGGTCCTCGAGATTGGCGAACTGCTCTTGGTTGTCGAACAACAAGCCCAGCATGGCGAAGTGCAGCCGGTGGAATTTCGGGCTGCGCGGAAATCGGTGCTCGAAGCTGATGGTGTCGCCCGGGCGCATGAGACCCAGCTTCTTCTTGAAGCGGGTGTATGCCCGATCATCCGCGGGCGTCAGCCCTTCGAGCTTGCCGGCGTCATTGACGCGCAATGCGAGCTTGGCCATTACCTGCCACACTCCCCGGCGCCAGACCGTGCGCATTCACAGGACGCACCGACTTTGGCTCCGTAGGCCAGGAAATCCATGTACTCGCGGCTGGCGACAACCATCCCCAGAGCCTCGATCGCGGAGTCCAGTTTTCCGATCGTCAGGCCCATCTGGCCAGAGAGAAATCGGCTGACCTGAGTGCTATCCCATCCCACCCGTTTGCAGATCTCGGACGACAACTCGTTATCGGTCAGGGCAGCGCGGAACGCATGTTCCATTGACGGTTTTTTTCGTTTGACGTCAATCAGTTTCATCTCCATGCAACCCCTCTCAAAATTGATTGCATGCGGTTGCATGCGGTTGTACGCACACTGGCGACAGTGACAAAACGATCAGACGGAGAAACCACGAATGGAAACGGCACATGACCACAGCGACACTGGCGCCATGGATACGACACGAACTGAACGACTGCTGCGAGAGGCCCAGGCGATATGCCGACGAGTCACGGGGCGCGATGAGCCCAGCGACGATCTGCTGTATGCGGTCTTTCGCCGGTTGGATGTGGAAGACGAACTGGCGACCGATGATCCCGGCGAATGGCCGAATAGCGCATCGCATGTCGTGCACTGAACCGATGGTGTCAGGTGGCGCTATGGGCGTCCTGTCATCGTTGGGATCGGGCTTCCAGGGGTGTTGGGTGGCCGGTTCCAGCCGGGTATGCTTGGAAGTGCTACCAACCAAACCGTTCCGGGAGGGACCGACCATGACGTTTAGCCTCGATTCACACATCATCGAAATCCCCTGCGAGACATGCGGACAGAAGCTGAGTGAGACCATCGGACGGCTTAAGCACGATCCGGAACTCACCTGCCCGAACTGCGGAACCATCATCAAGATTGAGGCTGCGGGCCTGCGTAAGGGCGTCTCCGAGGCTGAGAAAACGATGGCGGACTTCGAGCGAGACATCAAGAAACTGTTTAAGTGACGCCATGCACGACATCAACGGCTCGGAGTCGACGGTCACGCTGAGGGTGCTATTCATGGCGCCCTCCCCGCTTGTGGTACGTCATCAGCGCATGGATGTGGCCCAGGATGTAGCCAGCCCCCACGGAGACCAGCATGATCAGAGCAAGGGTGGTGTCAGACATTGGTGGGCTCCTTGGCGGAAGCCTCCCAAGCGCGATACACCTTGGGCCGGGCGAAACGCAGGGTTTTCTTGCGAGATTTCGGAACGCCTGTCAGCCGCCATTGCGACACAGCTCCGGTCGTGATCTCAAAAAACTCCGCTACCTTCGAGGTGCCACCAAAGGCGTCAATCAGGCCGGAATCGGGATGAGGTTTCTTGTCCATGCCATGAATCTTAGTTGACTAAGAATATAAAAGCAAGAGATTTCACAGCCAACTAAGATAAATTTTGTTTAGCCTACTAAGATGACTTTCCAGGCCAGAATCACCGCCGCATTCCAAGAGGAAAACCACCGCCGCAAGGAGGTCGGTGAGCCGCGCCTCACCAAAACGGATCTATGGAAGGCTGCAAAGCTGACATCGGCTGCTGCCACCTTTTGGTTCGACGGCACCAACGCGGCTGACCTGGACACATGCATGAAGATCGCCCCGCTACTGCGGGTTCGTGGACAATGGCTGTTTGATGGAACAAAGCCCCGGCACGAAGAAGAAGGTGGAAATGAAGACCACGCCCCCATCCGCCTGGTTGACGCCAAGGCGTCTGCCGGCAAGGGCCAGATTGTCTTTTCCGAAGATGTCACCAAGGTCCTGATGTTCCGCCGCGACTGGCTGGCGAAGAATGACGCCAAGCCAGATCAAACCATCGGCTTTGAGGTAGACGGCGACTCGATGACCGACATGCACATCATCGACGGTTCTGTGGTGCTGGCGAACCGCCGGCGCACTGACCCCCTATCGAAGCGTGTTTATGTCGTCTGGATCAATGGGGAGTTGTTCGTCAAACAGCTGATCCACCGCGACGGCGCCTGGTGGGCCAGGTCGCACAACGCGGCCAAGTCGGGTGACTACCCTGACATCCTGATTGAAGACCCGGCGGCCAGGATCGTGGGCCGCGCCTTCTGGTGCGGCTTCGGGCTGTAGCCCCCGTCTTCTGGTGTGGGGCTGGGGTGTGGGGGCGGCATCACGGTGAGATGATGATGCGCTTTCTAGGCAGACAAGAGATTCAAAGAGATGCAATTTACGCGACTGGATGACATAACCGGCACGATCTCAGCAATGAACGAGGTGGAGCAAACGGGACAAACCGAAAGGACGCCAGCCTTCTATCGGCCCTTCCATTTTGTGTTGCTTGCTTTGACGATGCAAAGATGTGGGTCTCCAGACTTTCAATTGACCGGCAACGATGCCAAGTTTGCTGCCTATGCAGCTCGCATGAACTTGTGGGAAGCTCTCGGCAAGGTGCCGCCCATCACGGTTAATAAGCACGACGCCACCGGCAGATTCCATCCGCTGACTCGACTGGACAACCCGGATGCGGTTGATGAAGTCAGCCTCAAGCTGTCTCATCTTTTTGGCCCTCCTGGCAACGAAAACGTACGAAGCATTGATATCGCAGTCTCAGAGGTTGTCGGCAACTCCTACGCGCACTCAAGCATAAGGACTGGCCTTCGTGGGCTTGTGTGCGCGCAAAAATGGCCTGGGGGAAACAAGGCTCAAATTGCCATCGGTGACTGTGGCATTGGTGTTCGTAGATCACTGATGTGCTCTCCCGAGCACCAAGACATGTCGCTCTCTGTCAATGCTTGCGAGCTAGCGACGCAATATGAGGTTACAAGCAAACGTGGAGCCGGCCACTCTGGATACGGCCTGACGCTTGCTAGGCAACTCATCGAAAACAATGGCGGCGCTTTCTTTTTGATATCAAATGATGAATACTATGTGTCTAGTGCTGGGCGCACCCAATTCGGACGCCTTGCAGACCATCTTCCCGGCACACTCGTAATTATGGAGTGGAATACGCATATCCCGCTCAGCGCCAGACGGGTGTACGACAGTTGGCCTTCGCCAGATGAAGGAGATGACTATGACTTCGACTTTTAAGATCACCGTGCCCGAGCGGTTCAAACTTGCCACGCGGCCAAACGGCATTGTCGCTCGCGAAGAGGTGCTGCGAGTGCTAGAAAAGTACGACCTCGTGGAGCTGGACTTCGCGGGCGCCGACCCAACACCGTCGTTTGTAGACGAATGTCTGGGAATTTTATGCAAGACCATAGGATTGAAGGCCTTCAGAGATCGCGTGAAGATTTCCAACTTAACGGATAGCTCTCGATCCCTATTTAAGGTAGTAATTTCACGACGGCTTGCAGAAGGCACCGCATAGGCGCGACCATAGCCGTCACCCCAGCCCGCCCAGCGGGCTTTTTGCTGCCTATCTGCCAGTCTGTGCCCCGCCGAACTCTGAGCCCCAGCAGCCGCGCTTTTCCCTATTTGACGGTCATTTGATGGGTCACGCACTGGCCGATCCCGGCGAAGCGAGGGGTGCCGGCGCCCTGCTGCCGCTCCTGCAGGTCCTGCGACTCCTGCGCCCCACCCCAACACCACCCCCCAGCCGCCTAGAGCGGCTTTTTTGTGTCTGGTCGGCTTTGTCAGACACAAAAAATCTTAGTCAGCTAAATTTTTCTTGACTTCTATTTCTTAGTTGTCTAAGATTCATCCATCGCATCACGAAACGCCTAGGCCCCAGGCCAGCCCAGTAGGGATGCAGCAAGACCCCGCTCTTTAACAACCGAAGACGATGAACACCGGCCCCACGCCCTACATGGATGGAGGTTTGGCCGGCTGCGCAAAACGCATGGGCGCAGGAGCAAAACCCATGAAATCCGGCGAGTGTCAGCCAGGCCTACGAGTAGGCCGCAGCACGCAGACAGGAACCGGGGACGGCGAAAGCCGCGCCCACACACCGCCCTGGTGGCGTCGTAACCAGGGAGACGATTTCCCGGCCCAACCGGGGAGCGCTGTGCAAGTCAGCAACCTGCGCCCAGGCATCGCGGCATCTTGCCGGGCGCGGAGTTATCCGAAATCAGCTTGGAAGCAGGCTGATTCCTGATGACACCCCGCCCCGGTTCGCCGGGGCAGCACTGGAGAAATGAACATGATCCTGATTCAAACCGAAGCTGAAACTGTCTACAGCGCCATGCGTGCGCTGAACAATGTGGGCGGTCGCCTGCATGCGATGTTGGACCAGGATCACAAGGTCCATGTCGCCGAGTTGGATCGCAGCATTGAGATTTGGACCGAGGGCGGCGGTCCCGTCGAATCTTACGCCGACCAATCCGCTTTCGCCGCCGCATACGGTCTGAACTGAACAGTCCCGGCCCCTGCCGCGTGACAGGCGGTAGATGATCAAGGAGAACACCATGTCCGCATTCTGCGTATTCGGCATGACCGAACCGCTGGCCAGAGCGATGGCTGCCAAAAAGAGCCCCCCCCCAAAGAAAGGTAACCAGCGCCTGACGCCCGAGGAAGTCGAAGCGTGGCGGGCCAGCGAAACCGAACGGATTTTCACGAAGGGCAAGGCGCGACAGATTTCATCGCCCTTCTCTGCCCCGCAGTTCTGCGAGGACTGGATCGCGCTGGCGAACCGAACGACCAGGGCGGCGCGATTGAAAGTGATGGTGCGCGACACGAAGGTCGATAAGACCGGCGCTGTCGTACTGAACAAGAAAACCAAGCGGCCTGTCATGACGTGGCGGGCTTGGCAGTAGCAATTTTCAACGCCTGCACGACCGGAATCTGAGCAGTAGCCGGGTCCAGGCTGACAGCCCGGAACAGACGGGCACACCCACCACCAGATTTTCAGCAGGCCGCACAGGCCGGCCCGCCCTGCCAGCGGGTCATCGATAAATTATCGGCACGAAACAACAAGGACAACCGGGGGCGTACACCGGGGGTCTGTGCTGCCTGCTGAGACGTCTGGAAACCAGGAGAACAACATGCTGCTGAACGAATTCACCAGCTGCGCGGAAATCAGTGCCGCAATCCGCGGTTCCGAGCCTGCCGGGCCAGAACTGTGCGACCCGCCGAACGTCGAGGACATCCGCGCAACACTCATCGGGACACAGGACTGTGACGATGCGGGCAACGATTTCAGCGCCATGTGGCAATCGCAGTCCATGACGAATTTTCAGGAGGCGATTTTCAGTGATTACGACCGCACGACCGCACTGATGCGGCTGATCGGGGAACACGCTGACGACTGCCCTCTGCTGTCCGCCAGCCTGGACGATTTGGCCCGCGAATTGAGCGAGGAACTATGAAAACAGGACCCGCATTTCCGCACACGCGCCGCCGAGCGGATCCGTGGAGCGACGAAGTACCACCGCACTGGATCGTTCAGGCGGTACTGGGAACTGTGATGGCTGGCGGATTGCTGCTGGCCTGTTTTTTGTGAGGGGAATATGAGCACAGCGCTGCAAAAACTGACCACCACACTGGCCGAAAAACTCGATATGGGGGACGGCGATGGTCTGATCGACACACTTAAAGCGACGGCGTTCAAGGGCCAAGTGTCAGACGCCCAAATGACCGCTCTGCTGGTTGTTGCCAACCAGTACGGCCTAAACCCCTGGACGAAGGAAATCTACGCCTTCCCAGACAAGAACAACGGCATCGTTCCGGTGGTCGGCGTTGATGGCTGGTCGCGCATCATCAACACTCACCCACAGTTCGACGGCATGGATTTTCAGCAGGACGCCGGAGAATGCACGTGCATCATCTATCGCAAAGACCGCAGCCACCCGATCAAGGTCACGGAATACATGGACGAGTGCAAGCGTGGCACCGGACCTTGGCAATCCCACCCAAAGCGCATGCTTCGCCACAAGGCCATGATCCAGTGTGCCCGCCTGGCGTTTGGCTACGGCGGGATCTACGACCAGGACGAAGCCGAGCGCATTGTCGAGAGCGGCGAACGCGACATGGGGGCTGCCCAAGTCGTGCGTCGGCCTGTTGCCCTGCCCGACTACACCGACGATCAGCTGCAGGAAAACAGCCAAGCCTGGCGCGATGCGTTCGACTCCGGCAAGGCGACGCCAGATCGGATCATCAACATGATCGCCAGCAAATACACGCTCAGCGACGTCCAGAAGCACAAGATCCGCAACCTGGCGGCCGTCGAGGAATCCAAAGACTCGTTCGTGGCTGACATGGAGCGCGCCGAACAGGAGCAAGCACAATGAAGATTCACAATCTGCAGCAGGGCACGCCAGAATGGCACGCTTTCCGTGCCGAGCATCACGGCGCCAGCGAAGCCGCCGCGATGTTGGGTGCGTCCACGAAGGTCAAGCGCAGCGAACTGCTGCATATGAAGGCCACCGGCACGCCCCAGGAATTCAGCGATTGGGTGCAGCGCAATATCCTGAACTACGGCCACGAGGCCGAAGCCCTGGCTCGCCCGATTGTCGAGCGAATCGTCGGCGAGGATCTGTACCCGGCCACCTGTTCAAACGAAGACGAAGGTGGGAATCTGTCGGCGTCCTGTGACGGCCTGACGATGCTGGGCGAGATCGTTTTCGAGCACAAACAGTGGAATGAGGGCCTGGCCGAATCCGTGCGCGCCGGCGTGCTGCCCGAAGAGCACAAGCCGCAGTGCCAGCAGCAACTGCTCGTCACCGGCGCAGTCAAGGTGAAATTCGTTGTGTCAGACGGCACCGAAGAGAACATGGTCATGATGGACGTGTTCCCGGATCCGGAATACCAGCGGCGCATCGTCGCCGGCTGGGAGCAGTTTGACAAGGACCTGGCCAACTACGTCCCGGAGCCCGTCGCTGAGCCAGTCACGGCCCAGGCCCAGGAAACCCTGCCGGCCGTCTTCGCTCAGGCGTCCGGGAGCCTGTCAGTCACATCAAACCTGGATCTGTTCGGCAGCGCCCTGCGCGCCTTCGTCGACCGCATCCCCAAAAAGCCCGAAACCGATCAGGAGTTCGCCGACACGGAGGCCGCCTGCAAGCGCCTGAAGGATGCCGAAGACGCACTGGAAGCAGCCGAAACCCAGGTGCTTGCCAGCCTCGATGATGTCGCCGCCATGCAGCGCACCGTCGCCACCCTGAAGGAGCTCGCCCGCCAGACACGGCTGGCCAGTGAAAAGTTGGTCAAGGCCCGCAAGGAGGCCATCCGTACCGAAATCGTCATGACGGCACGCCAGCAATTCAGTGCGTTCCTGGCCGGCTTGCAGGGTGAAATCCGGGTGCGCCTGCAAATCGGTATGCCGGATTTTGCTGGCTCCATCAAGGGGCTGAAAACGCTGTCCAGCATCAAGGATGCCGTCGGTACAACCCTGGCCAATGCCAAGATCGAGGCCAATGAATGCGCGGCTGATATCCGAGCCAAACTGGCGAAGTTTGATGACCTGGTGCCTGTCGAGTATCGCGGTCTGTTCCGCGATCTGGATGACTTGGTGACGATGGCTCCGAATTACTTCGAGGCGGCGGTCGTGGCGCGTGTCGATCAGCAAAAAAAGACTGATGACGAGCTCCGTCAGAAGATCGAGGATGCGGCCAAGGCGAAAGCGGCAGAAACCACAGCAACGCCAATGCCTGTAGCGCCCGCGCCTGCCGCGCAGCCGACGCCGCTGCATGGGGCGCACGACGCCGCTGTCTACACGGCCCAGGGCCATCCGGCAGCGGCCCCGACGCCTGACGCAGACGAACCGGCCACGCTGCGCCTGGGCCAGATCAATGAGCGCCTGGCGCCCATCAATCTGTCCGCCCAAGGCCTGGCCGACCTGGGCATCACGCACGCCGCCACTGACAAGGCCGCTAAGCTGTACCGCGAGAGCGACTTTCAACGGATTTGCGCGGCGCTGATCCAGCGCATCAGCGAAGCGAGAACGATGGAAACCGCCTGACGGCCAGGGCGTCGGCATCACGGAGGTCTCATGTCACAAGCAATCGCCCAACTGGTGACACTGACGCTCAACCCACAGATCGCCCGGCGGATCCGCAGAACGAAGTTCAGGCCGCCCAAGCCACCCCGCGTAAAGCCGGAGCCCAAGCCAAAGCGCCCAGTCGGCAGACCGAAGATGCCCGACGAGAAATGGGCGCAGATCAAGCGGCTGGCCGAAAACGAGGATCTGTCGAACCGCCAGATTGCGAAGCGGGCCGGGGTCGCGTATTCGACGGTCGCCAAATATCGCAGAGAAAACGGCCTGAATGGGTCCAGCAAAACAAGGATCAAACATGACACGTAAATACGAATTTGTCGAAGGCGACACAATCACCATCGCGCCGGGCCGCGTCGTCCGTCGCATCCGCGCCCTGGTCGCTATCGCTGCGACTGCCTGGATGCCAGCCGTGCAGCCCGGTGACCTGGGCGGCTACGTCGAGCAGGAGGGCAACCTGTCCCAGGTCTACGGCAATGCCTGGGTCTACGGCAATGCCCAGGTCTACGGCAATGCCCAGGTCTCCGGCAATGCCTGGGTCTCCGGCGATGCCCGGGTCTCCGGCAATGCCCAGGTCTACGGCAATGCCCAGGTCTCCGGCAATGCCTGGGTCTACGGCGATGCCCGGGTCTCCGGCGATGCCCGGGTCTCCGGCAATGCCTGGGTCTCCGGCAATGCCTGGGTCTACGGCGATGCCCGGGTCTCCGGCGATGCCTGGGTCTACGGCCGAGACTTGATTTTTTGGGCCTCCGTTGTCGGCAGCGAGAACGGCACCCTCACGGTCTACAACGGCAGCGACAACACGCTGATGGTCACACGCGGCTGCTTTTCCGGGACTGCTGATGAATTCCTGGCGAAATCCGCCAAGGTCCACGACGAGCGCATTCAGCACGAGTACCGACTTCTGATCGAGGTTGCGAGGTCGCGGATTGAACATGCGCGGTCGCAGATTGTCGAGGCTGAGCCCGAGGAGGCGTCATGACCCAACGAAACGACGGCGGCAAGGCTTTTGCTTGCGGAAAGACCGGTTGCTCCGATGTCGCGATCATTCGGCAGGGTCACCAGTGGCTTTGCGCCAAGCACTACAGGTTCGGGCAAATGAGAACCAGGGCAAAGCGAGACGGGAAGGCCGTGCCGTCTCACGAAGAACTGCACGGAATGCCAGGCTCAGACTTGGAATGTCCGGATTGCGGGACTCGCATGAACTGGAGAGCAAAAGACGGGCGATCCACGGTCGCCAGCCTGCAGCACTACAGAGACGGATCTATGGCGATAGTGTGCCTTTCTTGCAATACGCGCCATGCATTCATGCCGGGCGACGAATACCGAGGCATGCCGAAAGACCAGAAGCTCTGCCCGAAATGCAGACAAATAAAACCGCTGACCGACTTCGGCACAGATCGTGGGCGCACAGGGCCGATGAAGGTAAAGAGTTGGTGCAAGCAGTGCGCCAGCAGATCACACACCGAATGGCAAAGGAGCAATCGTGAGCACTACAACGCAAAGCAACGAGAAGGCAGGCATGCCCGTCGCGATGTCACAGCTTAATTTGCGCGACTACTTCGCAGCCAAGGCGATGCAGGCTGCTGCCACGAACCCGAAAGGCGCTGATGGTTTCACGTTTGAACAGCGGGCTGAGTGGGCCTACCAGCAGGCCGACGCCCTTCTTGCAGCCAGGGAGCGGACCAATGGGTGACATGGGCGACTACTGGCGCGACGTGAAGCCAGACATGAAAGAGCGATCCCAGCGCAAGCGCGCGTCGAACCGGAAGTCTGGCGCGGCCATCTTGACCGCTGCAGCCGTCCCATTCGAGACCAAGAACGGCGGCGCGCATCTGATCGTGCAAGCCGGGGATCACGTCGTGGACTACTGGCCGGGGACGGGTAAATGGGCCACGCGGGGCTACCAATTCTCGATTGTGGGGCGAGGCATCGCTGGCCTGATGCAGCACATCAAGGAACGGAAATCATGACCGAATCGAAGCGCAGCCGCCAGAAGCGCCAGAAGCCCGGGCGGGATTTTCCGTGGCCGTGGGAGGAATGATGCATTTTCTCAGTGTCTGCTCGGGCATCGAAGCGGCCAGCGTGGCCTGGAACCAGCTTGGCTGGCAAGCCGTCGCGTTCAGCGAGATCGAGCCGTTCCCCTGCGCTGTCCTGGCCCATCACTATCCAGACATCCCGAACTGGGGCGACATGACGAAATACAAGGAGTGGCCCGATGCAGATGTCGATCTTTTGTGCGGAGGAACCCCCTGCCAGTCCTTCTCAGTCGCCGGACTTCGAAAGGGACTGGATGATCCGCGCGGCAACCTCATGCTCACCTTTGGTGCAATTGCTGGCAGATATCGGCCCAGGTGGCTGGTATGGGAGAACGTCCCCGGTGTCCTGTCGAGTAACGGAGGACGGGATTTTGGAGCCTTCCTCGGGATGCTGGGCGAACTCGGGTATGGGGTCGCCTACAGAATTCTGGACGCTCAGTACTTCGGAGTGGCCCAGCGCCGCCGTCGTGTGTTCGTTGTCGGATATCTTGGAGACTGGCGACGTGCCGCAGCGGTTCTTTTTGAGCGCCACAGCCTGTCGGGGGATCCTGCGCCGAGCCGAGAAGCGAGGAAAGACGCTGCCACAACCCTTAGCGCACGCACTCAGGGCGGCGGCGGGCTCGGAACGGACTTCGACTGCGACGGCGACGGCGCTGTGCTAGTGCCCATGGCGTTCGACACTACTCAGATCACCAGCCGCGAGAACTACAGCAACCCGAGGCCCGGGGATCCGTGCCATCCACTGGCCGCCGGAGCCCATGCACCCGCTATCGCGTTCGACAGCCGCCAAGATCCTGTGTCCGACGCGCATCTATTTGGCGCTCTTGGATCGTCCAGCCCGCAGGCTCAAGCCGTGGCGTACGCCATCCAGGCAGGCGCGTTGCGCGAAAACCCAAACAGCGGCCCCGATGGCGTAGGTGTACAGGCCGACAACGCATATACGCTCGAAGCGCGGGCGGAAGTGCAGGCCGTAGCCGTAGCGCTGCGCGGCAGAGACGGCGGCGCAACAGCGGAACTTGGTGATGGCGTCGGTCATGCCTTGCGTGCAAGCGCGGGGGGTGGAGATAAGCCGCACGTCCTCACATCAATGCAAGTAAGACGCCTCACCCCCGAGGAATGCGAGGCCCTGCAGGCATTCCCGCGCGGATACACGCGCATCCCTTGGCGCAACAGGCCTGCCGATAAATGCCCAGACGACCCCCGCTACAAATCACTTGGAAATAGCTGGTGTACCGCCGTTGCTCGATGGATCGGCGAGCGTATCGAACAGGTCGAATCATTGGAGGTCGCATGACCAAAACCGAAACCGCTCTGACTATCGCTGTCGGAATCGCCGGGTTCATTGCCGGAGCACTGACCGCGGTTATCGCCCTGTGGGCCTGCCTGGAGCCTATTAAATGACCATCGACACACAGAAGCTGCGCGACCTGATCCGTCAATCCTGCCCCTTGCCTTGGACGCTGGCCACCAGCAATAGCTGGCGCAGGATCGTTGATCCCTACCATGTCCCGGTGTGCTCGCCCTGCAATCAGCCTGACGGCCACCCTGATCTGGCATTTCCCGGCGGTATAGAGGGGCCCACTGCCACCCTGCTGATCGAGGCCGCCAATGCGCTGCCAGAACTGCTCGACGCCATGGACGCCCAGGCAGCGGAGATAGCGCGGCTCAATGCGATCCAGGCGTGGCAGCCCATCGAAACGGCGCCGAGGGATGGGACAGCTATTTTGCTTGGGAGCAGCGACGGCGCATGGATTGCAAAGTACGACCCTGTCTACCCGTCCGGATATAGGCCGAAGAATCCGTGGTTCAGCCTGATGCTAAATCACGATCACATGGGCAGGATGCCGAACACCAAACCCACCCACTGGATGCCGCTGCCCGCTGCGCCGGACGCTCTACAGGAGACGGCCCATGATCGGTAACCAACAAGCCGAAGGCCTGCGCCGGACGTGCGATGCGCTGGAGGCAGAGAACAAGCGGCTGCGCGAGGCTATTGAAGATGCGATCCGTCTGCTCGGGATGGATCGGCCGATAGATCCCACGGACGTATTGCGCGCAGCTTTATCAGGAGAATCCAAATGCTGATGACCGAAGAACACTACGACCTGATGACGGCGTTCGAGCGCTGCCATTCCGGACGCTTCGACCGGGAAGAAAAATCACTGTGGCAGAAAGGCGCGATCTACCAGGACGGGCACGTGAACGAATTGTTCCTGGCATACCGACGTGGGTACGCATACTCCCAGGCCGACACTCGCAGCGACATCCAGAACCTGGAGGCATCACGAGACGGGTATCGGAACGATGTCAGCGTGCTGCGCGATGCACTGCTTGGCCTGCTCGATGTCCTGCCGTCGGCGACAACACACCCGGCAATCAAGCGGGCGAAAGATGCTCTGCGGGAGACCTGCCATGACTGACCGATACGCAGACCTGCGGGCGGCGCTGGATGTGCTGACCGAAGAAGCCCACCGCAAGGGTGGCAGCAACCCCAGATCTCAGATGATTATCGATCTGCTGGCCGATTACGACCGGATGCGGGCGGCGCTGCAGCGTGAGGCGGTCTATCACGAAGGGCAGGAAAAGGCTCACCACGTCTGGGCGAAAAACACGAACGGAGTGTACGACGCACTCAAGGTTGAATGGCACAAAGAGCGTGCCCAACAGATCCGCGCCGCACTCGCACAGGAGGGGTCATGACGCCACGAATGAATCTCACGCAGTTCGCCGTCGCGGTCGGCCTGCCCACAACGCATGACGTTGAATCGCACATCCATGCAGGCCTGCGGTCCAAGCCGACAACGAAGACCTACCAGCGCCGGTTCGACGCGGAATTGCGCCGCCTGCAGGCTGGCCGCGATGAAGCGGTGCGCAGGTTCCGCGCCGCGGTAGCCGCAGGCGAGCTTGTGGATGCGGATTCCGATGTCGATCTGGAGCGGAAGGCTGCCGGCCATCCAGATAACGCATCAACGCAAGCGGCGCTGCGGCTGATCGAAAAGCGGCGTAATCGCGCACAGGAACAGGGAGGCAGCGATGGCGACTGATGCATGGCGACCCGACCCAAGATCATGGGGCGACGGATACGAGTCTGGCTACAAAGCCGGGCTGGAGGCCGCAGCCCATGCCATGCTGCGTCACGACAAAGATGGCCGCGAGTGGATTATGGGCAGTTTGTGGGACACCCTGTCGCGGGAATGTGCGGCACGAATTATGGCGCTCGCGCCGAAGGATAAATCATGACAACCAAGACTGACATCACCCTGCCCAAGGGCATCACAAACCACGGAATCGTAGGCCACGACGGCCCTGTCTACACAGACGTGATGGTGCAAGACATTATCCGCGCCGCAGTCGAAGCCGACCGGCAGGGCCGGATGCCGAGCGATGAGGAAATTGACAAGCTGTCGCACGGTTTTGCTTTGCAATATCAAGACCACGTTCGAGGCTTTGCCCATGCCTTGCTGTCGAAATATGGGAATCGACATGAATGACAATCTCATCACGGCCGAACAGGCGAGAGAGATCCTGGCCTACGATGCGGTCACTGGAACTTTTGTATGGAAGGTACCTCTAGGAACCGCTGTAGCTGGATCAAAGGCCGGATACCTGAACCCGCGTGGATATGTGGTCATCAGCATAAAAAGGCGCCTATATAGAGCCCACAGAATCGCGTTTTTGGTCATGACAGGAAAGTGGCCGAAATACGGAGTGGATCACATCAACGGTATCAAAAACGATAACCGGTGGATCAATCTCAGAGACGTCCCAGATGCCATAAACATACAGAACAAGCGCAAGTCTCGAAATGGGCGGAAGAATGTCGGCTTGCCGCTTGGGGTCCAGCGTAATCGATGCAAGGTAAGCAAAAAGCCGTATCTGGCGAAGATACAAGTGGCCGGTCGAAGTATCTATCTCGGATCATTCAGCACTACAAGCGAAGCGAGTACGGCCTACATAGAAGCCAAACGCAGGCTCCACAAAGGATGCACGCTATGAAAAACGACGAACACACCAGCTACGGCAGCGGCCAGCCTGCCGCCGCAGATGGAATGGCCATTCTCAGAACCGCACTGTCCGTCGATCCTGATTACGCGTGGTCGTGGCATTGCGCCGTATGGGCGGCGGCACACGATGAAGGGTTAGAAACGGGAGCGGCCAACCGTGCGGCTGCACGCCTCATGCGCGCGGCTTTCGACGTGGACACCACCAAGAACCCTAACTTCAACCCCGCACACCTTGTGGCCGAAAAGGAACAGCAATGAAAATCTGGCAATGCAAGATCGGGGAGTCCGTCTCCGTTCCGAATGGTGCTGATGCGCCAATGCGTGAAGCGGTTGCCCGTGCATACAAGGAACTCACAGGCGAAGAACCGACGTTCATATTCAGTGGTTGGGGTGCCGAGCTTACCGAGCCGGAACGCGCTGTTGTCGAAGATCGTCTGCCGGCCCAGCCTGCAGCAAGCGCGGAGCCGTCCGAGAGCGTGGTGCTGCTTGATGCGCTGTCCGGCTTAGTCAAAGCCTTGCGAGAGCGCCACCACGGACGCATGCCGGATGAAGTGCAGGCCGCATACGACAAGGCATGGGCGATAGTCTTTTCGTCGCCTGTTGCTGCCCCTGTAGCGCAGGAGCAGGTGGGCTATGGCGTTTTCTGGCGTGAGGGCGGGCAACGTTGTTCCGTGCTGAAGTCGTCAGAAGATGAAGCGCTCAGCGCCGCCGTCAACATGAGGATCCCTGGTGCGTCCATTGAGCCAGTGTTTCGCCGCGCCGCCCCTGTAGCGCAGGAGCCGGTGGCGTATATTCGCCGGTGGGCATTTGACGGGGTGAAGCCCGAAAAGGTCAGGAATGAAAATGGCCGGTTGGTTTGGAGTTTTAAGCACAAGCTGCGTGACGTAACTAAAGGAAAATGTCTTGACGATGATGTGCCGCTATACGCCGCCCCCGTTGCCGCCCAGGCGCAGCAACCTGTAAGCGGTGCTGATGAGTCGCCCAAAAACGCGGCCCTATTCACGAAGAAGCCGGTCACGATCAGCGCGATCCGCTGGACAGGCGAGAACCTGCGTGACGTGATCGAATTCACTGGAAAGCACCCCCGGTGGGGCGAGTGGTTTGCGTCATGGGAAGACTACGAGCGCCACGTCCGGGAGGACGGCCAACGGTTCAAGATTTTCACTCTCGAAGGGACCATGGTTGCCGACCCAGACGACTGGATCATCCGTGGCGTGAAGGGAGAGTACTACCCCTGCAAACCAGATATCTTCGCCGCAACCTACGACGCCGCCCAGCAGCCCAGCGCCCAGGATCGGGAGGATGCGGAGCGGTACCGGTGGGCCACGGCACTCGACGACAACTCGGAGACGTTGCACAGCATCGTCCTGAGTTATGGCGGTGATCAGGCGAAGATCAATGAGCGTGTGGACGTATACCGCGCCTGTGACGCCCGCGCAGCAAAGGAACAGCCATGATCGAACACATAGACCGCGGACTGATCGCCGGGTATCTCGCACTGCTGATCTATTTGATCGTGAGGTTTTCGTGACAGAGGAAATACGCCGGGTCATCGAGACGACTCGGAGAGCATGGAATGTGCCCCGCTGATGCGGGGTTTTTCATGGAGGGCGTATGCCTGGAAATCTGTACCTGACGCCCGCTGAACTGGTCGGCTTGACGGGCTACAAGACCCGGCCAGGCGTATCAAAATGGCTGGATCAAAACGGCTGGCCAAGCGCCGGATGCGGAAAGGATGGATGGCCCCGCGTGCTGCGGGAGTACCATGATGCGAGGATGATGGGGCTGGCCCCGGCCCGCAAAAAGGCGACCGCAACCGAGCCAGCATGGAGTGTGTCATGATCGCCAAGCGCACGAAAAACGCCAGGCTAGGCCTGCTGCCGCGCATGGACGCCAGGCGGCGCAAGGATGGCGGATACACGTACCGCTACCTCACATACGACCGCCGATACATCAACCTGGGGCGCGACCGGTCGGCGGCAATCCAGCAGGTGTTGGAGATGGAGCGCCGCGCACCGACCACCGGCACCGTGCAAGAGCTGGTGTCCGAATACCTCAAGAGCGCCAATTTCAAGCACGACATCGGCAAGCGCACCCAGGCCGACTATCTGGGGTATAGCAAGCAGATCCTGCGCGTGTTTGGCGCGATGAAGGCGGCCGACGTATTGCCGCCCCACATTGCCCGTTATCTGCGCATTGAGCGGGCCAGCGCGCCGTCCCAGGCAAACAAAGAGATCGCCATGCTGTCCTCTGCCTTTCAATTCGGGATCGAGGCCGGGATGGTGATGAAGAATCCGTGCCGCGAGGTCAGGAAGAACAAGACGCGCCCCAGGACTAGGTGCCCGTCGTGGGCGGAAATCGAGTCGTTTTGCAAGGCCGCGGAGGCCAAGGGCCCATCATCGCATGTCATCGGCTTAATGGCGAAATTCATTGCCCTGACCGGCCGGCGCCGGGCCGAATTTATCGGCATGACCAAGGCCGATCTGGCAGACGACGGGATCCGCGTCACATACGCCAAGGGCCGCGTCGACGATCCGGTCAAGCGCGGTCTAATCGAGTGGACGCCGGCGCTGCATGCCGTGATCGATGAGCTCGCCACCGTGGAGCGCCCAGTCGGATCGGTCTACCTGTGGACCAATCGGTCCGGCCAGCCCTACACGGAGCAGGGGTTCAAGGCGATGTGGGCCAAGATCATGGATGTCTGGGACGGCGAGCGGTTCACGTTTCACGACTTGCGAGCCTACTACGTCAGCGTGATGGTCGAGCGCCAGCAAAATCCGGAGACGCATTCCAACCCGGCCACGACCCGCAAGGTCTATGACCGCCGACGCGTGATCAAGATCAAATCCAGCGCCTAAAACCGTGGTGACTGACCTCTGGAGACCCGCATGATTGTGAGGCTTGATTCTGGTATCATGTCACCAATTTAGGCCCGAATGGCGCATGAACACTGGCATTTATACCGGATTGTGATTCCGGTTGTCGTGGGTTCGAGCCCCATCGGTCACCCCATATCTCCCCCGGCTTTCCCGGCCAGACAGGGACGAACCCGTCTGCGACAGATGAACGTGGTGACGACACCACCTCCATCGCTAAAATCACCATGCAGATTCACCATCGATCGCTATCCGAACGCGTCTTTCATGCGTTCGCGTTCGAGATCCTTGCCATCGGCATCTCGGCGCCCCTGGCAGCCTGGATCACAGGCCACCCCATGCTCAGCATGGGCATCCTGACCGCCGTCATTGCCATGATCGCGGTGGTCTGGAACATGCTCTATAACTGGCTGTTCGACCGCGCACAGGCCCGCTTGGGATTTGATCGCACCTACTGGGTACGCATCGGTCACGCCTGCGGCTTCGAAGGCGGCCTCATCATCATCGCCATCCCCTTTGTCGCCTGGTGGCTGGACATCTCGCTTTGGCAGGCCCTGATCCTGGACATCGGCTTCGTGCTGTTCTACCTGCCCTACGGCTTTCTTTTCAACCTGGGTTATGACAAGATTCGTCAGAATCTGGTGACTGCCGGCTAGTTCCGAACATGCGCGGGCAGGCATCCTGTCGATCCGCGGCGGCCTGCCATCCCGGCCGCTTTCCACCAGGGGACCCATGACTACGCCTTCCGCCCCTCACGCGCCCGCCCAGGACGCGCCCGACTGGTCCACCGCCCCCGAAGGCTGGGACTGGGCCGCCCAGGATGCGGATGGCCAGTGGTACTGGTATCGCACCGAACCGCTGCCCGGCATCGGCGGCGGCGTCTGGCGGTCGAACTCCCGCAATCAGCAATACGCGGGCACGGGTGCGCCGAACCCGGACTGGCTGGATTCCATCCGCCATCGGCCGGCCCAGGACGGGTCCTGACCCATGCAGGTGGTCTCGCACTTCCTGCTCACCTACTGGCCACACCTGGTCGCGGCCATCTCGCTGATCATCGGCGTTTTCACGGCCATCCATGCGGCCATGAACAAGAACGACGTGCGCGCCGCCATCGCCTGGGTCGGCGTGATCCTGATGTCGCCGTTACTGGGCCCGTTCCTGTATCTGGTGGCCGGCATCAACCGTATCCGCCACGACCAGTTGTCCACCCAGCGCAGCCGCCTGATCAAGGACTACGTCAACCACGCGCGCGAACCCTTCCATGACGTGGCATCCCTGGCGGGCCCCCAGTTCACGTCCTTGCGCGTGCTGGGCGACCGCATCAGCCGCTTCCCACTGCACGACGGCAATCACATTACCCTCCTGGACAGCGGCGACGAGGCCTATCCCGCCATGCTGCAGGCCATCGATTCCGCGGCGCACTGCATCGCGCTGCAAAGCTACATCTTCGACCATGACCGGATCGGGCTACAGTTCGCGCAAGCCCTGCAGCGTGCGCACGAACGCGGCGTGGCCGTCCGGGTGCTGATCGATTCGGTGGGCGCGAAGTATTCGCACCCCCCCATCGTCCACCTGCTGCGCCGCCACGGGATCCGCACTGAACTTTTCATGTCGAATCTGCTGGGCCTGCGCATGCCGTACGCCAATCTGCGCAGTCACCGGAAGATCCTCTTCATCGACGGGCATCTCGGGTTCATGGGCGGGATGAACATCCGCGAAAGCTTCATGTCGTCACTGGCGGGGCGCCATGCCGCCCGCGACACCCATTTCCGCGTCGAGGGCCCGGTCGCCACACAGCTGTTCGCTGTCTTTGCCAATGACTGGGAATTCGCCACCCGCGAACGCCTGCGCATCGAAGACTGGTGCCGGACCTCGCCCAGCGCCCCACAACCGCAGGTGCCGGCCCGCTGTATCCGTTCCAGCCCCGACCGGTTCATCGCCGCCACGCACAGCGTGCTGTTGGGCGCGCTGGCCGTGGCCCAGCGCCACGTGCGCATCCAGTCGCCCTACTTCCTGCCCGACCAGACCTTGATGGGAGCGCTGAACACCGCCGCGCGGCGCGGCATCCAGGTGGACATCGTCATTCCGGGCCGCAACAACCTGCGTTTGGTGAACTACGCCATGACCGCGCAACTGGCCCAGGTGATAGCCGCCGGCTGCCGGGTCTGGCGCAGCCGGGGCAATTTCGACCACTCCAAACTGCTGACCATCGACGATGGCTGGTCTTACGTCGGCTCATCCAACCTGGACCCCCGCAGCCTGCGCCTGAATTTCGAACTGGACATGGAAATCTACGATCCGGTCATAGCGGGCCGGATTGCCGTGCGCATCGACCGAGAGATCGAACAATCCGATCCCGTCACGCGGGAATACTTGCAGGCCATCCCTTTTCTGAAGCAGCTGCGCAACCGCATCATCTGGCTGGCCAGCCCGTATCTGTAGCCAGATGGGTTCCACGCGACAGCCCGGCGGCAAACAGGACCAAAACGGTTCACAATACAAGATGTTCCATTTTTTGACTGACCTTTTTGGACCCGCATCATGACTCAGCGTCTGAATTACTTCCAGCTATCACCCGAAGCCGCTCAGAAATACTCGGACTTCAGCCAGACTCTGCACAACAACCCCTTTCTGGCCAAGATCGGCTATCTGGTCACGCTGCGCGCGTCGCAGCTGAACGGCTGCGCGTTCTGCGTGGACATGCACGTCAAGGAAGGCAAACTGGCCGGCGAGCGTGAACTGCGCCTGCATCACGTCGCCGTCTGGCGCGAATCGCCCCTGTTCGACGCGAAGGAAAAGGCCATCCTGGAATGGACCGAGGCGCTGACGCAACTGCCGCCCCACGGCATCTCCGACGAATTGTTCAGCCGCGTGCGCGAACAGTTGTCGGAGCAAGAGCTGGCCGACCTCTCGTTCCTGATCGTGGGCATCAATGGCTGGAACCGCCTGGGCGTAGCGTTCCGGGCGGTGCCCGGGTCATCGGACAAGGCATTCGGCCTGGACAAGGCCGGCCTGAACTAAGGCCCGGAGCCCGCCCGTCCCCGATCCGGCGTTATCGCGACTGTTCCAGCGCCTGCGCCAGATCGGCCTTCAGGTCGTCCACGTGTTCCACCCCCACCGACATCCGCACAAAATTGGGCTCGATCCCGGCGGCCCGCATGTCGGCTTCGGTCATCGAACTGGCCCACATGGACGCGGTATGCACCGCCAGGGTTTCCACCCCGCCCAGGCTGACCGCTTGGGTGGCGAGTTTCAGCGCCGACACGAAACGCTGGGTCTGGGCATAGCCGCCCCGGATCGAATACGCGACGATCGCCCCGAACCCTTTCATCTGGCGCGCCGCCAGCGCGTGCTGAGCGTGACTTTCCAGCCCCGGATACAGTACCTGTTCGATTTCGGGCCGGTCTTCCAGCCAGCGCGCGATCGCCAGGGCATTGGCGTTGATGCGTTCCACGCGCAGCGACAGGGTACGCAGGCCACGCAGCAGCAGCCAGGCATCCATGGGCGACAGAACGGCGCCCAGCGTCACGTGCATCCGCCAGATCTTTTCGGCCAGGGCATGGCTGCAGCAGATGGCGCCCGCCATGATGTCGCTGTGTCCACCCAGATATTTCGTCGCGCTGTGCACGACGATGTCGATGCCCAAGGCGTGCGGCTGCTGGTTCAGCGGCGATGCAAAGGTATTGTCCGCCACGGTCAGAATGCCCCGGGACCGGGCGATTTCGGCCACTGCCGCCAGATCGGTGATCGACAGGCTGGGATTGACGGGCGTTTCGACCATGATCAGTTTCGTATCCGGCCGCAGGACGGCCCGCAGGCTGTCCAGATCCGTCTGGTCGAAAAAACTGACCTGCACGCCGTAGCGGGTGAGCACCTCGGAAAACAGCTTCGACGTGCTCATGTAATGGCGCTGCTGCGCGACGACGTGGTCGCCCGCCTGCAGCAGGGCCAGGATCGTCGTGCAGATGGCCCCCATGCCGGACCCTGTCAGCAGTGCCGTTTCCGTGCCTTCCAGCCCCGCCAGGATGGCTTCCACGTGCTTGTTCACGGGGTTTCCGTGACGCGTATAAAAAGTCGCCGGGCGCACCGTGGTCGCCAGGGCGGAAAACTGTTCGGCTGATTCCGCCCGGAAGGTTGCGCTGTAATGGATCGGCGGCACCACCGCGGCGTCATGGTGGCAGGCCGCGTCGCCATGCAGCACCAGCGTTTGTTCGTGCCAGGCGGCGGAATCGGGGATATTGGTCAAGGGGCTCGCCATGCGTCAGGTTCCGGGAGGTTCGGGATGGTTCATGATACGCCCGCCAGCGGGACTCAAAAGACATCGGCCCCGAAGGGCCGATGAAGGATGTTGCGGTCAGGAAAGGATCAATGCGCGCTGGCCGCCGCCGCGCCGATACCCGTTTCGCTGCGTACGGTCTGCGCCTCGAAGCCAGCCCGGTCGATGCGGGCGCGTTCGCTGTGATCCGTCACCGAGAACAGCCAGATCGACACGAAGCCGATGGTCATGGAAAACAGCGCCGGCGACGCATAGGGGAACCAGGCCGACCCGGCCGGGTGGCCCAGGGTCGCTTCCCAGACCGACGGTGACACGACGGTCAGCCCCACCGCGCTGATCAGGCCGGCGAAGCCGCCAATCATGGCGCCGCGCGTGGTGCAGCCTTTCCACAGCACCGACATGAACAGCACCGGGAAGTTCGCCGAGGCGGCCACCGCGAAGGCCAGGGACACCATGAAGGCGATGTTCTGCTTTTCAAAGGCGATGCCAAGAATCACGGCGATAATGCCCAGAATCACCGTCGTGATCTTGGCCACCCGCATCTCGTCGCGGCGCGATGCGTCGCCTTTCCTGACGAGCGTCGCATAGATGTCGTGCGATACGGCCGACGTGCCCGACAGCGTCAGCCCGGCCACCACCGCCAGGATCGTGGCGAAGGCCACGGCCGACATGAAACCCAGGAACACATTGCCGCCCACGGCATTGGCCAGGTGCACGGCTGCCATGTTCCCGCCGCCGATCAGGGCGCCCGCCGTATCCAGGAACTGCGGATTGGTGGACACCATGACGATCGCGCCAAAACCGATGATGAAGGTCAGGATGTAGAAGTAGCCGATCCAGGACGTGGCCCAGAACACGGATTTACGGGCTTCGCGGGCATCGGGCACGGTGAAGAAGCGCATCAGGATGTGCGGCAGGCCGGCCGTGCCGAACATCAGCGCCATGCCGAAGGAAATGGCGCTGATCGGGTCCTTGATGAAGTTGCCCGGCCCCATGATCGAATGACCCAGCGTCGTCGCTTGCGCAGCGTCCTTGCCCGCATTCATGGCTGCCAGGGTCTTGACCTCCACGGCGGCGGCGAACAGGCGCTCGGGCGAGAAGCCGTAATGCGCCAGCACCATCAGAGCCATGAAAGTCGCCCCGGCCAGCAGCATCGCGGCCTTGATGATCTGCACCCAGGTGGTGGCCGTCATGCCGCCAAACAGCACATAGATCATCATCAGCACGCCGACCACGACCACCGCGATCCAGTATTCCAGACCGAACAGCAGCTTGATCAGCTGGCCGGCACCCACCATCTGGGCGATCAGGTAGAAGGCCACGACCACCAGGGTGCCCGACGCGGCAAATGCGCGGATCGGTCCCTGTTTGAAGCGATAGGCCGCCACGTCGGCAAAGGTGAACTTGCCGAGGTTGCGCAGGCGTTCCGCCATCAGGAAGGTCAGGATCGGCCAGCCGACCAGAAAGCCGATGGAATAGATCAGGCCGTCATAGCCGTTGATCATGACGGCTGCCGAAATCCCGAGGAAAGACGCGGCGGACATGTAGTCGCCGGCGATCGCCAGGCCGTTCTGGAAGCCGGTGATACCACCGCCCGCCGTGTAAAAATCGGCCGTGGACCGGGTGCGGCTGGCTGCCCATTTCGTGATCCACAGAGTAAACAGAACGAACACGCCGAACATGATGATGGCGGTCCAGTTGGTCGGCTGGCGCTGCAGTTCGCCCAGGTCGCCGCCGGCGGCATACACCGATCCGGCCATGCCCGCGAGGGCCAGCGCACCGAGTGCGCGTAAAGTGATGCGGGTCATCTCAGGCCTCCTGGACGATTTCGCGCGTCAGGCGATCGAATTCACTGTTGGCGCGGCGCACGTACAGACCGGTGATCAGCACGCTGAACACGATGAGGCCGAACCCCACCGGGATGCCCCAGGTCATGACGCCCTCGCCCAATTTCAGGGCGAAGAGTTCCTTATCGAACGCGATCACGCCGATGAAGGCGTAATACACGATCAGCATGAACACAGTCAGGGTCCAACCAAAGCGCAGCCGTGTGCGGCGCAGATATTGATATTTCGGGTTGGACACAATGGATTGCGTCTGTTTGTCTCCCATGTCGGCCTCCTGCGGGTGATGGGGATGTTTCTCTTTGTCTGTCGCGCAAGTTAGAGGCCAGGACTTACGGAGACCTTACATTCCTGTTAAAGCGGCACCGGATCAGGGAAAGTCCCAAGGCGCGCTAGAGCGTGACCTTAATCGTCGTCATCATCACCCTGCGAGTACCAGCCGTCGGCTCACTCGTCATGACTGTGCCCAAGGTGCCGTACATTGCCACCATCTAGCGTAGAATGCCGGGTCCTGGATTTACCTCAACCAAATCCAGCAAACAGCGACAGCTTTGCTCCGATACGCGAAGGAGTCTTTGCATGACGACTACTGCCGAAGCTTCATCCAATTTGATCCCCGTGACTTTGCTGACGGGCTTCCTGGGTAGCGGCAAGACCACCGTACTCAACCATCTAGTAAGCCAGCCCGAACTGGCCGACGCGTTGGTCATCATCAATGAGTTCGGTGAAATGGCGCTGGACCATCTGCTCGTCGCCCACAGTACCGAAAACCAGGTCCTGGAGATGAGTAGCGGCTGCCTGTGCTGCACGACTCGTAGCGACCTGGTCAAAACCTTGCGTGACATCACGTGGCGCTTTTCGCGCAATGGCCAGCGACAGTTCCGGCGCGTGCTGATCGAGACCACGGGCCTGGCCGATCCGGCTCCGATCATCCACACGTTGATGAACCATCCGTGGATCGCACCCAAGTACCGGCTCGACGGTATCGTGGCGACCGTGGACATGGCCACGGGAATGCACACCCTCGACCAGCACCCAGAGGCAGTCAAACAGGCGGCCGTGGCTGACGTACTGTTGCTGACCAAGGCCGATCTGGTCACTGATGGCCAATGCAATGCGCTGATGCGCCGGCTGGATGGCATCAACCCGGCTGCCCCACGCTGGGATGTGTGCAACGGCGAGATCGCCCCGCGGAAAGTACTGCATCTTGGACTTTTTTCCACGGATGGTAAAAGCCCCAACGTCGCACGCTGGCTGCGAGAAGAAGCCTATACGTCGTCGCATGATCACGATCACGAAGTCCATGAGCACAGTCACGGCCACGCGCACGATCGCCATGACGTGAATCGCCACGATGACCATATCCGTGCGTTCTGCTACCGCATCGATGATCCGATACCCAAGGACGTGCTGGCCACTTGGCTCGAACTGCTGACGAGCTCCCTGGGCAACGACATCCTTCGCGTTAAGGGCATCCTCAACGTGGAGGGCAACGAGCAGCCGATCGTCGTGCATGGCGTGCAGCACGTCTTCCATCCGCCCGCGCTACTGCCTGCCTGGCCGAGCGAAAACCACCGTTCGCGCGTGGTCTTTATCACCCGGAACGTTGACCGGGAGAGGGTCGAGCGCACGTTTCAGTCGCTCCAGCAGACGCTGCCGCAAGCCGGGGAATCCGCCACATGACACCGTTCATTCATCTCTACAACACACTCGTGCGCAAGAGCCTTGAGGAGCGCCCCGGACTGTAGGCTTTTGGTCCGCCCTACTGGATTCGAACCCTTATATTAGATGCACACGCTGATTGTCAGTCAAAAATTGAGCATTTTGTCGAAAAAATTTATAAATATCATGAAGTTATAAATTCAGTCTAAGTTCATCAATGTATGCAACCAGATGCATACATGATATGACGAAGGGCTACTCAGCGGAAACGGCGTATCCACGAGTTCTACTGTGCACTGATAAATGCACAAGCTGCTGTGAAACGTTGTATAAAACACGTTAAATCTACGCCCAATGCATCACACCATGCTCGAAGTTCCACGAGATCTAGACGCCGCTCACCGCGTTCACATTTGCTGATAAAAGTCTGTGTTGCGCCCAACTGAGCAGCAACATTCTCTTGAGTCAACCCTGCCTCCTCCCGTACGAGCCTGAGCGTTCTGCAAAATATTGAATATTCCTGCGTATAGATAGATTTATCCATTGGCGTCCCTTGTGATAGACGCTTGGATGTTGAAGTCCATCTTGGAATAGTCCAAAATAGACTTTTGTATAAGTGGCCCAACCTCTCAATTGAGCGGTCGTATCCAACAGCATGGAAGCCAGAAAACACAAATTTCCCTTTGAGGCCCTAGTTCCTGCGACGCCGCAGCAACGAACTTTACTCAACCGATACCCGCTCTTCTTTCGCGCTGCTCGGTATCCAGGGACTCATCCCAGCAACCTCGGCTCATGGGGGATCACATGTGGGCCGGGTTGGTATCCCCTTGTGGAACAGGCAGCGCGAAGCATTGAAACTGAATTGCGACATTGCCTTTATCAGTTAAAGGCCGTAGACCTGCTTACCTCTGTAGAGCGCAGGATGCAAAACATCCCCGCATCCGAGGCGCTCGGAGATCTAGGGTGGGAAATGCATCCCGACGCACTGATTCCATTTTGCGCCGAGATCGGCAACCGAAAGGACGAACTGTATATCCATATCACCGCCGGCTACCTAGAAGACTCGGCTGTTTGGAGTCGCATCCGTCTAGCTGCTACCACTGCGCAAAGGTTGGCCAAGTCAGTCTGCGAACGATGCGGAGCATCTGGTCGAAGCAATTTTTGGAATGAGCACATTTACTGCCCTGGATGCGACCCAGAGAAGGATAAGTTAACTAAATAGCAGAACACCAACAAGACGGCAACGATCGGCATGGTCAAAGACTCTCCTCACCGCATGATAATTAGGCGCCACAACCAGGCACCGATTGATTTGTTCTCCGACACCGCACCACTCTGAATCGAGCGATCTCCGGCCGCATATAAAGGGAGAACGACAACCACCAAGAATTCCTCAGTAGTTGACCGACCCTGCTTCCATCGCCGCGACTCACCTTCCACACGAAACACCAAATCTGAGGCAAACTACGATAACCGACCCGCAAGGCTTTGCGGACAGCCCCCGCGCCGAATCTTTCCCAATCTCCGACCATGCGTCTTAAAAAACTTCAATCACCTATCGCAATCCGAAAGGCCATCGAAGAGTTTGACCGTGTTGGTCGCGTCTACTTTCTCGAGAAATACGGCTTCAGCAAGGCCCGCGAATACATGCTTCGAGAGCCTGCTACGGGGAAGCTCTACGACTCAAAGGCCATCGTTGGCGCGGCCTATGGCTATGCCTTCCCGGAAGAAGGCCCTCTCACATCCGCAGATTTTTCAGGTGGTGAAGCGACCGTTGAGCACCTGCTGACAGAGCTGGACTTTCAAGTCGTACGCATCGGTCAGGATTGGACCGCAGAAGAGGTCGAGGCAACCGTCAGCGATTATTTTGAAATGCTCCACAAAGAAGCTGCGGGCCTGCCCTACAGCAAGGCGGAGCACAACGAGCACCTTCGCGCCAAGCTCATTACGCGGAGCAAAGCATCGATCGAACTGAAGCACCAGAATATCTCGGCCGTGCTGGACCAGTTGGGCCTTCCCTACATCCGAGGCTACAAACCGCGATCCAATCTCCAAGAGCTATTGCGCCAAGTAGTTGTCGCCTACATTGGCCAGCATCAAACTAAGCTGGCCAGCGTCATGGACGATCTGGACGCGCACACGTCCGCCGGTGGGCAGAAGTTCCTCGGGGCACTTGTCACGCCTCCCATGGTGAAAGCGCTACCGGTAAGGGGCAAGCGCCAACGCCTTGCCCGTAAATTCGATTATGCCCAGAGAGACGAACACAACCGCCGCTTAGGCCACAATGGAGAAGCTTGGACGCTGAGCTTTGAAAGGGAAAGGCTCATGCAGGCCACAAGGCTTGATCTGGCTGAAAAAATTGACTGGATATCGGATCGATTGGGGGATGGCGCTGGCTACGACATCCTATCATTCGAAGACGACGAGCAAGCGCGGTTCATCGAAGTCAAAACCACCAATGGCGGTAGCTTGACTCCATTCGTGGTCACCAGGAATGAACTTGAGTTTTCAGAAGAAACTGAAGATGCCTTCTGCTTGTACCGACTCTTTGAATTTTCCAGCAAGCCGCAGTTGTTCATCCTCAGGGGCGCTCTCCCGTCGAACCTGGAGTTGGAGGCTTTGGACTACCGCGCGCGACTGAAAGCTCTCAGTTAAACCGAACGACAGTCCGCTCGACTTCGGCGCGTGGAACACATCACCAACGATATTCATTCCTCAGTTCCTAGGAGGACAAAAGTGTGTCACACGAAAAAGCGAACGCAGTTCGGCAGGTCTACGACCTACACAAGAAACACCCCCTTCAGGACCAAACCCACGATGCAAACACATCACCCCGTTGCCGCCCGCCTCGCCGCAGGTGAATTTGAAAGGAACCGCCGTGAGCCATCGCCCCACCCCGGTTAGCCCGTGCCAGGCTGATGTTTCTCAAGACGACCAGGCGGCTGGGCCCAGGACCCTCCCGGAGTTGTTGACCCTTTGGAGAACTGAACCGCCAGTTACGGACGCACCGAGGCCACAATGACCTCGTGCGGCAGAGATCAAACAGGGAGGCGATCATGGCCGCCATTCCCACTCTGAGTGCACAGGGCCGGATCACGATCCCGAGAGTGATCCGCAAGTTGATGGGGCTCAAGCCGGGCGACAAAATTGCATTCGAGCTTTGCCAGGATGGGGCGCTGATTATCCAGCTAAAAAATCGACGCGGCCTTCCGCCCATATCAGAAGCCTTACACCACCCGAGGTTCCCCATGCACCCACTACTTACAAGCCTGATCGCCATGCGACAAGCTAACCACCTGACTCAGGGCGAACTTGCGAGCCGCTCTGGGCTGAGTCGAACCGCCATTCAGCAAGCTGAGTCTGGGGAAACAGACCCGCGTTTCTCCACGCTGTCCGAAATGGCCCGCGCTCTTGACATGGACATCATCGCGGTCCCCAGGCCCCTTCGCCAAGAGGTGGAGTGGTTTATCCAATCTGGAGGGAAAATTCTTGGCCACCCACCTGGTATCAGCGCACCTCTTTCTGCCGTTGACGAACTCCTACGCGAGAACAAACACCAGCGCTGACTGAAACGGTGTTACGGTCCGACGAACGCACACTGACGACCGCCGCCAGGCGGTCGCAGTTCTTTCTTAGATGGGCTGCCCCAGCGGTGCGGCAGCAGTTCCGCGTTCCGGCTGGTCGGATGCGTAGGAAGGCGCGTGAGCACATCCCTCAGATAGGCATATGGATCATGGTCGTTCAGCGTGGCCGATTGTGACCCTCTCCGGAAAAAGTGGATGGGTGTGTCAGAAATTCCGTGTTTGAGGCGGGTTGAGCATTACACGGAACGGCAGCTAAATCGCTCTTCGTAGAGGATGGCGAATTGGTTCATGGCCTGCTTCCAGTCATGGGCGGAACGGCTCCATTTTGCCGTGATATT
>JAHRWZ010000069.1 GCA_019104865.1 Castellaniella sp.
ACAGAGCGGCGTCTATTATCCACTAGGCGTGGCGCTGTCACAGATCTACAACAAGCACATCCCGGATGCGAAATCGACCGCCCAGGTCACCAAGGCCTCGGCCGAGAACATGAACCTGCTGCAGGCGGG
Source organism: Castellaniella sp. (assembly GCA_019104865.1). Lineage (GTDB taxonomy): Bacteria > Pseudomonadota > Gammaproteobacteria > Burkholderiales > Burkholderiaceae_B > Castellaniella. Next base: position 130 of record JAHRWZ010000069.1, read on the forward strand.
CCGCGGCGAGCTCGCCTTCGCGCTGGCCGACACCGTGTCCGACGCCTACACCGGCAACGCCGAGGCGGGCTTCAAGGCCCCGCTCACCAAGCTGCGCGGCCTGTCGGCCACCTACAACAACTACATCCAGATCGTGGCCAATGCCGATTCCGGCATCAAGACCCTGGCCGACCTGAAGGGCAAGCGCATTTCCGTGGGCGCCGCGCGTTCCGGGACTGAACTGAACGCCCGCGCCGTACTCAAGGCCGCCGGCCTGACCTACGCCGATTTCGCCAAGGTCGAATACCTGCCCTTCGGCGAATCGGTCGAGCTGATGAAGAACCGCCAGCTGGACGTCACCCTGCAGTCGGCCGGCCTGGGCGTGTCCTCCATCCGCGACCTGGCGACTTCGGTGAAGATCGTCGTCGTGCCCATCTCCCAGGACATCGTCGCCAAGATCAACAACCCGGCCTACCAGCCGGCGTCGATCCCCGCCAACACCTATGAAGGCATGACGGCCGACACCCCCACCGTCGCCGTGCCGAATTTCCTGGTCACGGCCGAAGGCGTACCTGACGATCTGGTCTACCAGATGACCAAGACCTTCTACGAACAGCTGGACACGCTGAAGTCCGCGCACAACGCCGCGAAGACCATCGAGCTGGCCAACGCCCTGAAGGGCATGCCCGTGCCGGTCCACCCGGGCGCCGAACGCTACTACAAGGAAGTCGGCCTGATCAAATAAACCCACGCGCATCCCACGCGGCGTCCATCCCGCGCGCGATGCGCTCAGGCACCCCTCAATCCCCAGGGACAACATCCCGTGCGGCGGTTCCAGCCTGAAGCCCCCTGACGGGGCTGACGGCCAGAACCGCCTTTTCAATGCTTTGGAACCCAACACATGAGTTCTGCTCACGATCTCGCCGACCAGCCGATGCCGCGCAGCGTCTTCTGGATCGCAGTCATTTTTTCCTGCTTCCAGATCTGGACAGCCGCCTACAGCCCCCTGTCCAGCCAGGTCATCCGCGCCATTCACGTCGGCTTCGTGCTGCTGATGGTCTTCTCGCTGTATTCCGGCCGCCAGGGCAGCCCACGTGCGATCATCGGCTGGGTACTGGGGATCCTGGGCTTCGGGCTCAGCCTGTACCACTGGGTCTACGAAGCCGACCTCACCGCGCGCGCCGGCCAGATGACCGATGCCGACATGGTGGTCGGCATCATGACCCTCATTCTGGTCTTTGAAGCCACCCGTCGCATGATGGGCTGGGCGCTGCCGATCATCTGCGGGCTGTTCCTGGCCTACGGCCTGTTCGGCCAGTACATTCCGGGCCCCTTCATGCACCGCGGGTTCGGCCTGGATCAGATCGTCGGCACGCTCGGCTTCGGGGTCGAGGGCATCTACGGCACCCCGACCTACGTGTCGTCCACCTACATCTTCCTGTTCATCCTGTTCGGCGCATTCCTGGAACAGGCCGGCATGATTCAGCTCTTCAGCGACTTTTCCATGGGGCTGGTGGGGCATTCCCGCGGAGGCCCCGCAAAGGTCTCGGTCGTCAGTTCGGGCCTGATGGGGACGATCAACGGTTCCGGCGTGGCCAACGTCGTCACCACCGGCCAGTTCACCATCCCGCTGATGAAACGCTTCGGCTATTCGTCGGCCTTCGCCGGCGGGGTCGAGGCCACGTCCAGCATGGGCGGGCAGATCATGCCGCCGGTCATGGGGGCCGTAGCCTTCATCATGGCCGAAACCCTGAACATCCCCTATGTCGATGTCGTCAAGGCCGCCATCATCCCGGCGATCCTGTATTTCGCCACCGCGTTCCTGACCGTGCACCTGGAAGCCGGCCGGCGCGGCCTGCACGGCCTGGCCAAGGAAGACTGCCCCGACCCCTGGGCCGCCGTGCGCAAGAGCTGGTACCTGCTGCTGCCGCTGATCGGCCTGGTGGTGCTGCTGTTCTCGGGCTATACGCCGCTCTTTTCGGGAACCATCGGCCTGGGCCTGACGGTGATCCTGATCTTCGGCGCGGCCATCATCCAGGGCGCGCGCCCGATGATTCTGCGCTATGTGTTCTGGCTGCTGCTGGGCATCGCCTGCGCGGGTTTCATCCAGTTCGGCGTGACGGATTTCTTCGTCATCGTGGCCGTTCTGGCGCTGGCCCTGCTGTTTCGCCAACACGGACGCGACGCCCTGAAACTGGCCGTCAATTCCCTGGCGGACGGGGCCCGCAATGCCCTGTCGGTGGCTGCCGCCTGCGCGCTGGTGGGGGTCATCATCGGCATCATCAACCTGACCGGGGTGGCCGCCGAATTCGGCGGCCAGGTCATCGCCATCGGGGAAAACAACCTCTTTCTGGCGCTGTTCCTGACCATGATCACCTGCCTGGTGCTGGGCATGGGTATCCCGACGATCCCAAACTACATCATCACCAGCTCGCTGGCCGCACCGATCCTGTTCAAACTCGGTGTGCCGCTGATCATCTCGCACATGTTCGTGTTCTATTTCGGCATCATGGCGGACCTGACCCCGCCGGTGGCGCTGGCGGCCTTTGCCGCCGCCCCGATCGCCCGGGAAAACGGCCTGAAGATCAGCATCCAGGCGCTGCGGGTGGCTGCCGCCGGCTTCGTCGTGCCCTACATGGCCGTCTACTCCCCGGCGTTGATGCTGCAGGGCGGCAGCCTCTGGGACGTGGCCTACATCGTCTTCAAGGCGCTGCTGGCCATCACGCTGTGGGCGGCGGGCATCACGGGCTTCCTGAAAACCCGTCTGAACGCCTATGAACGCGTCTATGTCGTGCTGGCCGCCGCCCTGCTGGTCGCCGCTGTGCCGATGACCGACGAACTGGGCTTCGCGGCCACCGCAATATTCCTGATCTGGCATCTGACGCGCAGCCGCCGCGTGCCGCCCACCCGGGCTCAGGCGGCCTGATGCTGGGCGCGCTGGGCGTGTGCCTGACGCTGGCGGCGGCGCCCCGGGTGCCGCCGCGCTTCGTGCCCGTCCAGGCCTTCACGCTGGCCTGGACGCATTCCATCGAAAAGATCCGCTGGGAAGAAGACTACCGGGTCGAACGGAATGCCGCGAATCAACCGGTCCTGATCCCGGGCCATGCCCGGATCCTGGGGTCGGGCGCGGGCATGGACCCACCGCCCGACGCGGTGCACCGTGCCGACGGCTGGTACGAATACCAGCCGCATACCGGGCCGCTGCGGGTCCTGCGGCTGACCCGCTCACCCTACACCGCCGACTACGACTGGTGCGTCGGGGGCCGCTGCGAACCGCTGCGCGGCATCATGCCGACCGACGGCGACGTGACGCTGCTGGCGCCCTGCACTGCTCCCTGATCCGCATCGGCACCAGGCCAAATGCCGACGCCGTGCGTGGCGCCGATAAAACTCGGTATCATCCTGTTTTCTCCCCAGCGCAGCCATGAGCAACGCCTCGTCCAGCCCATCCAGCCGCCCCGCCGGTCCGCTGTTCCAGCACTGGCGGGCCGAGGCCGTGCGCCTGCGCGAGGCGCACTGGGGGCCCCTGGAAGACCAGGCTGCCTGTCAGTCGGCCCGGCGCGAGCCGGCCGACCTGGAACGGCGCATTCTGGCCCGATCGGCCTGGCTGGCGGAACACAGCCCGCTGCAAAGCCGCCTGCGCCAATGGGCCGATGGCGCGCGCTGGTCGCTGACGGCCCTCTGGCTGGGCGCCGGTCTGGCGGGAATCGGCGCGGCGGCCGCGGCCCTGGCTCACGATCAGGGTTCCGTGAACCTGGCCCTGGCGGTGATGGGGCTGCTCGGCCTGCATGTCCTGACCTTCCTGATCTGGCTGGTCGGCTGCCTGCCCGGGCTGCACCCCACCACGGCCCTGTCGGGACTCTGGCTGTGGCTGACGCGAAAACTCGCACACGGCCCCGACAGCGGTCTGGCCGCCCAGGCCTTCCTGTCGCTGCTGGGACGGGCGCGGGCCTGGAAACCGGCCATCGGGATCATCAGCCACGGCGCCTGGACGAGTGCCTACCTGTGCGCCATCCCGACCCTGGTGTTGCTGCTGAGTACCCGCCGCTACACGTTCCACTGGGAAACCACCCTGCTGTCGCCCGACGCCTTCATCACCGCCAGCCGCCTGCTGGGCAGCCTGCCCCGGGCCCTGGGCTTCCCCACGCCGGAAGGCTTCGACATCGCGCACAGCGTCGGCATGCAGCCCGTGTCCGCCGCCATCCAGGCTGACTGGTCGCTGTGGCTGATCGGCTGCGTCGTCGCCTGGGGCCTGCTGCCGCGCCTGACCGCCCTGATCGTCTGCGGCCTCTGGCTACGCCGGCGCATCCGCCATCTGCGCGTCTCCCCGGACCTGCCCGGCTGGATGGAACTGCGCGAACGCCTGCTGCCCACGCACGAAACCCTGGGGATCGACCGCCCGGGCCCGCCGGCCGGCGTCGCCCGGGCCGCATCCCACGCATCCCCGGCATTGACGGTCCATGCGGCCGTCCTGGGCTACGAACTGGGCCCCGACCTGCCCTGGCCGCCCGCCGATCTGCCCCCCGGCGTCCTGGATCTGGGCCGCTGCGACAGCCGGGAAGACCGGGTCCGCGTCCGCCTGCAGCTCAATGCGGCCCACCTGCTGCTCATCTGCGATGCCCGCCTGACCCCGGATCGCGGCACCGCGACCTGGTTCGACGAGCTGCGCCACACCTGTCCGGACCTGCGGATCCTTTGCCTGGGCGGCTCCGCGCAGCGGCGGAAGGTCTGGCAGGAAACGCTCTCGCGGCAGAACCTATCCCAGGTGCCCAGCCTGGCGGCCTGGACCGAGCACATCGGAAGTTCCCTTCATGACTGAAGTTCCCCATCCCATCGACCTGGCGGTGGTCGGCCACACCAACACCGGCAAAACCTCGCTGCTGCGCACCCTGTTGCGCGACGAGTCCTTCGGCGATGTCGCCGATCAGCCCGGCACCACCCGGCACGTCGAAAGCGCGCAGCTGCTGTCCGAGGACGGCCAGCCCATGCTCATCCTCAGGGACACCCCGGGCCTGGAAGACGCGATGGGGGTGCTGGACTACCTGGACCAGCTGGTCGCCCCACAGGAACGCATGGACGGGCCGGATCGCATCCAGAAATTGCTGGACAGCCCCGAATCCGCTGGCCGCTTCGAACAGGAATGCCGGGTGCTGACGACGGTCCTGTCCGTCGATGCCGCGCTGTACGTCATCGACGCCCGCGATCCCGTGCTGCCCAAGCACCGGGACGAACTGATGCTGCTGGCGGCCTGCGGCCGCCCGATCCTGCCGGTGCTGAACTTCACCCGCAGCCCGCAGGCCGATATCGGCGCCTGGCGCGATGCCCTGGCCCGTCTGGGCCTGCACGCGACGGTAGATTTCGACACCGTCGCACCCGCGCTGGACGGGGAAAGCCAGATGCTCGACCGCCTGGCCCTGATGCTCGACCACCACGCTGCCGCCTTGCAGGCGCTGCGCACGGATCTGGGCCAGCAACGGCTCAAGCGCCTGCAGGATGCCACCCGGCTGATCGCGGAATTGCTGATGGACGCCGCCGCCCTGCGGCTGCCCAGTTCCCAGGAACCGACCGACATCGCCGCCATCACGCTGGCCATGCGCAAGCGCACACGTGACCGCGAGCAGGACTGCGTGCATGCCTTGCTCAAACGCTACCGCTTCAGCAAGGTCACCTTCCCGCACCACCCCCTGCCGCTGAAAGGCGAGCGCTGGGGCATGGATCTGTTCAATCCCCAGGCCCTGCGCGGCTTCGGCATCCAGGTCGGCAAGGGCCTGGCCACCGGCGCGATGGCGGGCGCCACACTGGACATGCTGACCGGCGGCCTGAGCCTGGGCGCGGCAACCTTGCTGGGCGCCGCCATCGGGGGGGTCTGGCAGGGGGCCAGCCAATGGGGCAAGCGGCTGATGGGCCGTCTGGCCGGCAACATGGAAATGACCGTGGGCGATCCGGTGCTGCAGCTGCTGGGGCTGCGCCAGCTGGCGCTGGTGCGGGCTCTGGAATGCCGGGGACATGCGGCTTTGCGGCCCATCGACGGCGACCTGATGCGGCTCTCCCCGCCACAGCAACCGGACACGTCCGCGCCGGAACCCGACATGACCGACACGCCGGATCCGGAACCCGTGGAACCCCTGCACCGCCTGCCCGTCGACGTCCAGCGGATCCTGGACGAGGCGCGCACCCACCCCGCCTGGTCGACGATCGGCGAGCACCCCGTCTCGGATTCCCGCCGGGAGGCGCTGATCGGGCAGATGGCGCAATCGCTGTTCACGGCGCTCTGACGATGACAGCGGCTGGCCGGTCATTCCCCGACCGCCCCCGATGAAAGCGCCTGGCGCATGGGCGCCCAGGCGGCTACCAGCTGCCCGAGCCCCCGCCCCCGCCGCCCGAGCCCCCGCCTCCTGAACCACCATTGCCACCCGAGCCGCTGCCGGATCCACCCTCGCCGGATCCGCCGCCAAACCCGCCTCCGAAGCCACCGCCCGCGTCGTCACGCCCCGCTCGGCCACTGCGCCGGAAGCGTCGCGCCCAGCCCATGGAACGCCCGAACCACGCCAGGACAAACCCCTCCGCAACGGCCAGGATCGTCCAGATCGGGCTCGAACTCACGACCCAGACGAATGCGCCCAGCATGAAGGCCGCCATCACGGGGGGTACCACCAGCGAAAACAGGGCGATGGGCACCAGCATGAACCACGGCCCATCAGCGTCATCGGTCTGGCTGGCCACGCTTCGGGCCGGCGCCGGCAAGGCCTCGCCCGAAATCAATGCGACCAGGGACTGCACGCCGGCCTCCAGCCCGCCCACGAAATCCCCCTGGGCGAATCGGGGCGTCATCTGTTCGCGGATGATGCGCCCGGACGCCGCGTCGGTCACCGCACCTTCCAGGCCATAGCCGACCTCGATGCGCACATGACGATCCTGCTTGGCGACCACCAGGAGGACCCCGTCATCCACCCCCTTGCGCCCGACCTTCCACTGGTCGAAAACCCGCCGGGCGTATTGCTCGATGGTGTCGCTGCCAGTGGTGGGCACCAGCAGCACGAACAGCTGCGAGCCCTTGTCCCGTTCCAGGGTCTGGACCCGCGCGGTCAGCGATTGCAGCTGCGCTGGGTCCAGTGTGCGCGTCAGATCCATGACCGGCGCCGTCCAGGCAGGGACGGCAGGCTCGCTGGCCGCCCACGCGCCGCCGGGCAGGGCTACCCACCCGAGGCCCAGCGCGACCAGCAGCCTGAAGACCCATGCACGAGCCCGCATGCGAACCTCTTCGATCAAAAATTGGAGATCCCGGCATTTTAAGGACCCCACGCCCCATAGACCCATCGCCGGCCTGCCGCAGGCCCATGCGGCACATCAACCGCCCATACAATGGATACACGCGCTATAATCATGGGCTTACGTGCTGCTAACCAGTCACAGCACGCTTTCATTGGACCCCGGCCCTGATTTCACGCGACCGGCGGCATCCCACCCAGACTTTTTTCATTCGTCGGCCTAGATTGGTATCTCTCGACTTGAGCGATAGGCGGTCGCTGGAGTCAAACCCTTGGATACTTCGATTACCTTTGCCTCGCTAGGCTTGGCAGAGCCCCTGCTGCGTGCCGTTCACGACGCGGGCTACACCCACCCCACCCCCATTCAGGCGCAGGCCATCCCGCGCGTGCTGGAAGGCGGCGACCTGCTGGCCGCCGCCCAGACGGGCACCGGCAAGACGGCCGGCTTCACCCTGCCCATCCTGCATTACCTGATCCAGAACCCGGCCACCAGCCGTCAGCCGGGTCGCCCGCGTGTCCTGGTGCTGACCCCGACCCGCGAACTGACCGCCCAGGTCGAGGAATCCGTGCGCCTGTACGGCCGGCACACCCAGATCCGTTCGATGGTGATGTTCGGCGGGGTCAACATCAATCCGCAGATCACGGCGCTGAGAAAGCCCCTGGACATCCTGGTGGCCACCCCGGGCCGCCTGCTGGATCACGCCCAGCAAAAGACCCTGGACCTGTCCGGCGTCGAGATCCTGGTGCTGGACGAAGCCGACCGCATGCTGGACATGGGTTTCATCCATGACATCCGCCGCGTCCTGAAGCTCTTGCCGGCCAAACGACAGAACCTGCTGTTTTCCGCCACGTTCTCGGACGAGATCCGCGGCCTGGCCCAGGGCATCTTGCGCAATCCGGGCGAAGTCTCGGTAGCGCGCCGCAACACCACGTCCGAACTGGTCAGCCAGCGCATGGTGATGACCGAACAGTCTCACAAACGCGACCTGCTGAGCCACATCATCCGCGAAAGCGGCTGGCATCAGGTGCTGGTCTTCACGCGCACCAAGCACGGCGCCAACCGCCTGGCCGAAAAACTCGCCAAGGACGGCCTGACCGCCGCCGCCATCCACGGCAACAAGAGCCAGGCCGCCCGCACCAAAGCGCTGGCCGGCTTCAAGGACGGCAAAGTCGCGGTGCTGGTGGCCACCGACATCGCCGCACGCGGGCTGGACATCGACCAGCTGCCCCAGGTGGTGAATTTCGAGCTGCCCAACGTCCCCGAAGACTACGTGCACCGCATCGGCCGCACGGGCCGCGCAGGCAGCACCGGCTCGGCCCTCTCGTTGGTCGATCAGACCGAAATCAAGCTGCTGCGCGCCATCGAGCGCCTGACCAAGCAGACGATCGAGCCCATCGTGGTCGAAGGCTGGAATCCGGCGGCCATGGTCACCGGCGACTCGGCACCCGATGCCCGCGAAAAGCGCGCGCTGGCGCGACTGCAGGGCGACCTGCCGGCGGGACGCGGTGGGCGGCGCGATGCCGGTACCGGCCGCGAAGGACATCGTCCGGCGCAGCGCGACGGTCAGCGCCCGGCATCGGCCGAACGCCGCACCAGCCAGGATCCGCGCCGCGGCAATGCCCGCCCCCAAGGCGCCCGATCCGGCCGTGACACGGGCGCTGCGTCCTCCGGCGCCCCCCGTCGCGACACGCGGCCTCGCACCGGCCAGTCGTCCGCACTGCTGCACAAGGCGGATTAAAACCCGCCTGCCTGCGCCACTCAGGAGCACAACCATGGCACTTTCCACCTGGCTGGCGTTCTTCGCGGCCTCCTGGGCGATTTCGTTCTCGCCCGGGCCCGGTGCGATCTGCTCCATGGCGTCCGGCCTGAAATATGGCTTTCGCCACGGCTTCTGGACCATTTTCGGCCTGCAGGCCGGCATCATCTGCCAGCTGATCATCGTGGCGGTCGGGGTCGGCGCCCTGCTGGCCACCTCCGAGGTCGCGTTCTCTCTGGTCAAATGGACCGGCGCGGCCTATCTGGTCTACCTGGGGATACGCCAGTTTCGCACCGACGCGGCGCCCGTGGCCGTCGAGGCCCGGCCGCTGCCCAGCACACATCCGATCCGGGATCAGCTGCTGCGCGGCTATCTGGTCAACATCATCAACCCCAAGGGCACCATGTTCCTGCTGGCGGTCGTGCCTCAGTTCCTGGACCTGAACCGCCCGCTGGCACTGCAATACGCGCTGATCGGGGCCACCCTGTGCCTGACCGACCTGGTGGCGATGAGTTGCTATACTTCGCTGGCCTCGCGCATCCTGGGACTGCTGCGCCGCCCCGGCCACATCCGCTGGCTGAACCGCGGCTTCGGTTCCCTGTTCATCCTGGCCGGCACCGTCCTGGCCTCCTTCGGTCGCGCCGCCGACTGAAGCCACCCGATCATTGTCCATGAGCCTGACCGACGAAGTCGCCCGCCGACGCACTTTTGCCATTATCTCCCACCCCGACGCGGGCAAGACCACGCTCACCGAAAAGCTGCTGCTGTTCGCAGGCGCGATCCAGATCGCCGGCAGCGTGAAGGCGCGCAAGGCCAGCCGCCACGCAGCGTCCGACTGGATGGAAATCGAAAAGCAGCGCGGCATTTCCGTCGCGTCATCGGTCATGCAGATGGAATACCGCGACTGCGTGATCAACCTGCTGGATACCCCGGGCCACCAGGACTTCTCCGAAGACACCTACCGGGTGCTGACCGCCGTGGACGCGGCGCT
>JAHRWZ010000072.1 GCA_019104865.1 Castellaniella sp.
CTCGACCTCCTCGGCACGCTTGAGGAGCGTGGAAAGGCTCTGCTCGTCATGGGCCTTGAAGGTCAGGACCCGGGCGCGCGACAAAAGTGCGGCATTGAGTTCGAAGGACGGGTTTTCCGTCGTCGCGCCGATAAACGTCACCAAGCCGCTTTCGACAAATGGCAACAGCGCATCCTGCTGCGATTTATTGAAGCGGTGGATTTCATCCACGAACAGGATGGTGGACTGGCCTCCGGCCCGATTCTGTTCGGCCTGGGCCATGGCGGCGCGAATGTCCTTGACGCCCGAGAACACGGCGGACAAGGCAATGAAGGCACAGTCGAAGGCGCTGGCGGTCAGCCGTGCCAGGGTGGTCTTGCCCACGCCCGGCGGCCCCCAGAAAATCATGGAATGGGGCTTGCCGGACTGAAAGGCCAGCCGCAGCGGCTTGCCCTCGCCCAGCAGGTGGGACTGGCCGATGACCTCGTCCAGGGACTTCGGACGCAATGCCTCGGCCAGCGGGGCATTGACAACCGGCCCCGGCGGGGATGACGCGGCCGGCCCCCGGCCGGGAACGCCGCCTGGGGCACTTCCGGAAAATCCGGCGGCGCCCGGGTCCGGCGTATCCCCCAGCAGGTCACCCTGTGTCGCCATCAGTTCATCTTCACCAGATCGGCGCCCTTGGGCACGGTGAACTGGAACTGGCCGGCGGGGATCGCGGGGTTGGCCTTCAGATCCGAAAACTGGATGCGCGACGTCTGGCCAAAGGCATCCAGCAGTTCCAGGCGACGCGGCAGGCCGTCCGTAAAGCCGATGTCGGCATGCACGAACCCGGCATCCGGTGTTTTCGGGACGGCGCGCAGCCACTGCAGGCCGTCCCGATCGGGTTGCAGTTGCAGATTGAAGGCCTCGTCCAGCGAACCGGAGCCGAACAGCAGGGCTGCGGGCGATGCGCCGATCGCCTGGCCTGCCTTGCGCTCGGTGACTTGTTCCAGGTCCGGATCATATTGATAGACGTGCTGCCCGTCGGACACGATCAGCTGGGCATAGGGCTTGAGCACCTGCCAGCGGAACTTTCCCGGGCGCTGAAAGGCAAAGGTGCCGTTCTGGACACGTTTGGTGCCGTCCGTTGCCGCCTGTTCCTGGCGGAACTGTCCGGTGGCGGACTTGACCTTTTCCACGAAGGACTGCAACTGGATCTGGGCACTGTCGACTGCCACAGCCACCCCGGGCAGGCCCAGCAGCCCGGCCAGCAAGGCCCCCGCGCACAGCGCGCGGCAACGGCCTGACAGGGCCGGACCCGGCAGCCGGCGCCCGGCGTCGGAACCCATATGACGATTCAGGAAAAGCGATTTCATCTGACGTTCTTTCCGATTGAATGCTTCGATCTTCGACGCGCTACTCGTCTCCGCCGCCCGCCTGGGCCGGCACCAGGATGTCCCGGTTACCGTTGGGCTGCTGCGGGCTCACCAGCCCGGAACGTTCCATCTGTTCCAGAATCCGGGCCGAACGGTTGTAGCCAATGCGCAGATTGCGCTGCACGAAGGAAATCGACGCCCGCCGGCTGCGCATCACGACCTCGACCGCCTGATCGTACAGGGGATCGTTTTCCTGGTCGACGAAACCGGTCACGGAACTGACGCCATCGCCGGTTTCACCTTCCGCCGCGCCTTCCAGCAAACCCTCGACATAGTCCGGCTCGCCGGACTCCTTGAGGGTCTCGACGACGCGGTGGACCTCGTCGTCATGCACGAAAGCCCCGTGCACACGGGTCGGCACGCTGGTGCCCGGCGGCTGATACAGCATGTCACCCTGGCCCAGCAGTGCCTCGGCCCCCATCTGATCCAGGATGGTGCGCGAATCGATCTTGGACGACACCTGAAAGGCGATGCGCGTGGGGATGTTGGCCTTGATCAGGCCGGTGATCACGTCCACGCTGGGACGCTGGGTAGCCAGGATCAGGTGGACCCCGGCCGCCCGCGCTTTTTGCGCCAGACGGGCGATGAGTTCTTCGACCTTCTTTCCCACCACCATCATCAGATCGGCCAATTCGTCGATCACCACCACGATCATGGGCAGCGTGCCCAGCGGTTCAGGCGCATCGGGCGTCAGCGAGAACGGATTGGGAATGGGCTGTTCCTGCTTTTGCGCCTCACGGATCTTGGCGTTGTAGCCAGACAGGTTGCGCACCCCGAGCTTGCTCATGAGCTTGTAGCGCCGTTCCATTTCAGCCACGCACCAGTTCAGCGCATTGGCCGCGTGCCGCATGTCGGTCACCACCGGTGCCAGCAGATGGGGGATGCCCTCGTAGACGGACATTTCCAGCATCTTCGGATCGATCAGGATCAAGCGCACCTGACTCGCGTCCGCCTTATAGAGCAGCGACAGGATCATGGCGTTGATTCCGACGGACTTGCCGGAACCGGTGGTGCCGGCCACCAGCAAATGGGGCATTTTCGCCAGATCGACCACCACAGGATTACCGGCGATGTCCTTGCCCAGCGCCATGGTCAGCAGCGACGCGCTGCTGTGATAAACCTGGGAACCCAGGATTTCCGACAGGCGCACTATCTGGCGACGAGGGTTTGGGAGTTCAAGCCCCATCAGGTTCTTGCCCGGGATGGTTTCCACCACCCGGATGCGCACCAGGCTGAGTGCCCGGGCCAGGTCTTTTGCCAGATTGACGATCTGGCTGCCCTTTACGCCTGTGGCGGGTTCGATCTCGTAGCGCGTGATGACCGGGCCGGACTGGGCGGACACCACGATGACGCTGACCCCGAAATCTGACAATTTCTTTTCGATCAGGCGCGACGTGAATTCGATCGTTTCCGGCGATACGGTTTCCTGGGATGGTTCGACCGGATCGAGCAGCGACAGGGCCGGCAGGCTGCCCGCCAGCGATGGATCGTCCTTCACGGTAAACAGCGTCTGCTGCTTTTCCTGCTGTACGCGCGGCGATTTCGGCACCGTGGTGACCGTGGGCTCGATGCGCACCGGCTGTTCGTGCACCAGCTGCGTCTGCCGGGTTTCGACCATTTCCTGGCGTTCGGCCTGAGCCGTCGCGCCCACCCGACGGTCCTGCCAGGCGTTCTTCAGGTCCATCAGGCGGCGCAGGCCCAGTTCCAGGTACAGGCCGACACGTTCCGACACGTTCAGCCAGGAAAACCCGAAGAACAGGCTGGAGCCCATCACAATGAAAGCCAGCAGCAGCAAGGTACCACCGGCATTACCGGCGAGTTCGGCCAGGATTTTGGCCAGCAGATGCCCCAGCTGGCCGCCGGCGCCGGCAGGCAGCGCCGCACCCCAGTCCTGCAACCGCAAGGCCTCGGTACCCATGCAGCCCAGGAACAGCAGGGTGAAACCGATACCGACTTCCCAGCGCACGCGCGGCAGCAGTTCGGGAACTTTCGAGGGAAGAACGATGCGCGTCAGCCGGTAGAACCCGACCGCGACATAGCGCAGCAGCCAAAGCACCCACAGCCAGGCCGATGCGCCAAACAGGTACAGCATCAGATCCGCCACATAGGCGCCAAAGGTGCCGCCCCAATTTCGGGTCGTACCGCTGTACAGGGAATGCGACCAACCCGGATCCGATTTGTGCCACGTGGCCAGCACGAGGATCAGCCAGCCGGCCAGGGCCGCCAGCAGGATCCAGCGGGCCTCGCGCAGCAGACCGGTCAGGCGTGTCTGCAGGGGCGAAGGGCCATTGCGCACGTTGCGCGTGGAACGGGAAGAGGTCACCGGAATTCTAGCCATCGCGACATTATAATTGCCGGGTCGATGATGAACGGATTTTCTGTGATGTCCACTGCAAAGCACGCGAAAGTGATGATTCTGGGCTCCGGCCCGGCCGGTTATACCGCTGCGGTCTATGCCGCGCGCGCCAATCTGTCCCCGGTGCTCGTCACCGGCCTGGAACAGGGCGGCCAACTGATGACCACGACCGAGGTCGACAACTGGCCCGCCGACGTGGCCGGCGTCCAGGGCCCGGATCTGATGCAGCGTTTCATGGAACACGCCCAGCGCTTCAACACCGAAATGCTGTTCGACCACATCGCCAGCGTCGATCTGGGCAAACGGCCCTTCGTGCTGAATGGCGACACGGGGGCGACCTATACCTGCGACGCCCTGATCATCGCCACGGGCGCTTCCGCGCAATACCTGGGCCTGGAATCCGAGACATCCTTCATGGGCCGCGGGGTATCGGCCTGCGCCACCTGCGACGGTTTCTTCTACAAAAACCAGGACGTGCTGGTGGTCGGCGGCGGCAACACCGCGGTCGAGGAAGCCCTGTACCTGTCGAACATCTGCCGGACGGTCACGCTGGTGCACCGGCGCGACAAGTTCCGCGCCGAACCCATCCTGATCGACAAGCTGATGGACAAGGTCGAAAACGGCAACATGCGTCTGAAGCTCTTCTGCGAACTGCAGGAAGTCCTGGGTGACGCGTCGGGTGTCACGGGCGCGCGACTGATCAACAAGCAGACCGGCCAGACCGAAGACCTGGCCGTGACGGGCACTTTCATCGCCATCGGCCACAAACCCAACACGGCCATCTTCGAAGGCCAGCTGGACATGGAAAACGGCTACATCATCACGCGCAACGGCCGCCAGGGGCTGGCCACGATGACGTCCGTTCCTGGGGTGTTCGCCGCCGGCGACGTGCAGGACCACGTCTACCGCCAGGCCATCACCAGCGCCGGCACCGGCTGCATGGCTGCCCTGGACGCACAGCGCTGGCTGGAGAATGAAGGACACTAAGCCCACTCTGGCCGACCTGCGCAAGCTGCGGGCGGCCGCGCAGGAGATCGCGGAACAGGCCCGAAAGACCACCGCGCGACAAAAGCATCCCGCGCGCGAGTCCCTGCCCGATACCGATGAGCCGGCGCGGGCGGCGGACAGCGACCGCACGCGCACGCCCGAGCCGCTGGACCCGGCCGACCAGGCCCTGTTTCGCCAAGCCATGCGCTTCGTCCAGCCCCTGCCGGATCACGGCCCCCGGGCCCGCATCCTGGCAGGCGCCGGGCGCGATCCGGAATCGCTGCTGCGGACCCGCCGCCTGCATGCCCAGGGCGCAATCCCCGACCTGGACGCAGGGCGGCCCCCATCCCTACCCCATCAATCCCGCGTCGACTTCGACCCCCAGACCCAGGAATTCCTGCAGCCGGGCTGCGGGACGGATCTGGTGCGTGGCCTGCGCCGGGGCCGATGGATCCCTCAGGCCACGCTGGATCTGCACGGCAGCACGCTGGATCAGGCCCGCGAACGCCTGGACCGGTTCCTGGCATCCTGCCTGGAACACGGCATCCGCTGTGTCCGTGTGATCCATGGCAAGGGCATCGGTTCGCACCGGGGTGAGCCGATCCTGAAGGACGCCATCCGCCTGCACCTGAGCCGCCAGGCCTGCGTCCAGGCCTGGGTCCAATGCGATGACGCCTCGGGCGGCGCGGGCGCCGTCCATGCGCTGCTGCGCTTGCCACAACAGGATTGACGCCCCGATCACCCGCGCGGTCCCATCGGCCATCACGGTAGCCGGCTACGCAGTGGCGTTCTATCTGCTGGCCCTGGCGCTGAAGACCGTCCCGGTCGGGATCGCCTACGCCGTCTGGTCGGGCGCCGGCATCGTCGCCATTGCCATCATCGGCTACTTCGTCTTCGGACAAACGCTGGATGTGCCTAGCCTGATCGGCATCGGTCTGATCCCGGCGGGTGTGCTGGTGCTGAACGTGTTTTCAGCATCCGGCGGGCATTAGGAATACCCGAAAACGAACAGGGCCGGCGATCGTGTCGCCGGCCCTGCCGGGTTTTCATTTTTATGGGTACCGCCTACAAATGAAAGCGCCATCTCCGTAGCGCCAGTGCCCAAGCGGGGCTGTCTCCTCACCTGCATGGGCTGCATTATGCAAGCTGGCACAATATATGACACTTAGGGAAGTCCCTAGGGATCCCTAGGGAAGTCCATCTGAACGCTGCTCATATGGCGCCGCCGCAGGACTTCGCACAGAAAGGCATGCTCGGGCGTACTATCTTCAGACGAGCAGGAACCCCGTGCATCGTATCGGGGATCATGTGGCGGCCAGTCCGGAGTGCGCGCTAGCGGCCACAGGGATGTTCCGAAATGCGCACATAGGCGGAACAGAAAGGATGGAACCATCATGGCTAAAAATGTGGATGTCGCTGTCATCGTCGGGAGCCTGCGCAAGGACTCGTTCAATCGCAAGATCGCCCAGAACCTCGCCGCA
Organism: Castellaniella sp.; assembly: GCA_019104865.1. Classification (GTDB taxonomy): domain Bacteria; phylum Pseudomonadota; class Gammaproteobacteria; order Burkholderiales; family Burkholderiaceae_B; genus Castellaniella. The sequence continues at coordinate 6,222 of JAHRWZ010000072.1, forward strand.
CTGGCGCCTGAACCGCTGGTGCTCACGATCGTGGAAATCGGTCAGCTTCCGCTCTACAACCAGGATTACGACGCCGCCAGCCCGGCGGAATACGCGCCGTTTCGCGCCCGCATCAAACAGGCTGATGCCCTGCTGTTCGTGACGCCCGAACATGATCGTTCCATGCCAGCCGCGCTCAAGAACGCGCTGGACATTGGCGGGCGCCCCTGGGGCCAGAGCGTATGGGCCGGAAAGCCCGCCGGCATCGTATCCGCATCGATTGGCGCAACAGGCGCCTTTGGTGCCAACCATCATCTCCGGCAGACTCTGACCTATCTGGATACGCCCACCATGCTGCAGCCGGAAGCCTACATCGGTAAGGTGGACACGCTGCTGGATGAGAAGGGCGGGATCAACAACGACGGGACACGTGATTTCCTGCGCGGATACATGGTGGCGTACGCAAAATGGGTGAAGCATTTCGTCGCCGCATGATTGAATGACAGACGCGGGAAATGACCAATACCCTGCGGCTGGCAAAGGCCTGCCTTGCACGATGCGCGGCAGACGCCTGCCGGAATATGAAAAGCCCCGCTTCCGAATAGAAGCGGGGCCTGATCGAACCCCCGGCCGCCAGCGGCCGGGGCACGACCGGACGATCACATGTTGTCGATCATCACCTGGCCGAAGCCCGAGCACGACACCTGGGTCGCGCCTTCCATCAGGCGGGCGAAGTCATAGGTGACCTTTTTCGACAGGATGGATTTTTCCATGCTGCTGATGATCAGGTCGGCCGCTTCGGTCCAGCCCATATGGCGCAACATCATCTCGGCGGACAGAATTTCCGAACCCGGGTTGACGTAGTCCTTGCCGGCATATTTCGGCGCCGTGCCGTGGGTGGCTTCGAACATGGCCACGGAATCCGACATGTTCGCGCCCGGGGCGATGCCGATCCCGCCGACCTGGGCCGCCAGGGCGTCGGAAATATAGTCGCCGTTCAGATTCAGCGTGGCGATGACGTCGTATTCGGCCGGGCGCAGCAGGATCTGCTGCAGGAAGGCGTCGGCGATGACGTCCTTGACCACGATGTCGCGACCCGTCTTGGGGCTCTTGAATTTGCACCACGGGCCGCCATCGATCAGCTGGGCGCCGAATTCGCGCTGCGCGAGGCCATAACCCCAATCGCGGAAGCCACCCTCGGTGAACTTCATGATGTTGCCCTTGTGCACCAGCGTGACGCTCGGGCGGTCGTTGTCGATGGCGTACTGGATGGCCTTGCGGACCAGGCGTTCCGTGCCTTCGCGCGACACGGGCTTGACGCCGATGCCGGACGTGCCCGGGAAGC
>JAHRWZ010000086.1 GCA_019104865.1 Castellaniella sp.
CGACATCCGCTTCGTCGAGGACGACTGGGAAAACCCCACGCTGGGTGCCTGGGGCCTGGGCTGGGAAGTCTGGCTGAACGGCATGGAAGTCACCCAGTTCACCTACTTCCAGCAGGTGGGCGGACTGGACTGCAATCCGACCATGGGCGAAATCACCTACGGCCTGGAACGTCTGGCCATGTACCTGCAGGGGGTGGAATCGGTCTATGACCTGGTCTGGACCGAAACTCCCGACGGTCATCGCGTCTTCTACCGAGACGTGTTCCACCAGAATGAGGTGGAACAGTCGACCTACAACTTCGAATACGCCTCCACCTCCATGCTGTTTTCCCATTTCAACGACTACGAGGCCGAGGCCACGCGCCTGATTCAGGTCCCGCTGGCCCTGCCGGCCTACGAGGCCACCCTGAAGGCCGCGCACACGTTCAACCTGCTGGACGCCCGGGGCGCCATCAGCGTCACCGAACGCGCCACGTACATCGGCCGCATCCGCAATCTGTCGCGCGCCGTGGCCCAGGCCTATCTCGACTCGCGCGAACGGCTGGGCTTTCCGATGCTGCGGGAGGTGCAGGCATGAGCACCCGCCCCCTGATCGTCGAACTGGTCACCGAGGAGCTCCCCCCGAAGGCTCTGAACGCGCTGGGCGAGGCCTTTGCCACCGGTATCCGCGCCACTCTCCAGGGCCAGCACCTGCTGGCCGACGGCTGCGACTGCACCGCGTTTGCCAGCCCACGCCGGCTGGCCGTGCGCCTGAGTGCCGTCCTGGACCAGGCACCGGACCAGTCCTTTGCCGAAAAGCTGATGCCCGCGACCATCGGCCTGGATGCCCAGGGCGCGGCCACCCCCGCCCTGCTGAAGAAGCTCCAGGCCAAAGGCCTGGCGCACCTGACGCCGTCCGATCTGACGCGCCACCACGATGGCAAGCAGGACGTCCTGTTCGCCGAAGGCACCGCGGCTGGCGCACGGCTGGCTGATGGCCTGCAGCAGGCCCTGGAACATGCGGCCACCCATCTGCCGATCCCCAAGGTCATGCAGTATCAACTGGCCGACGGGCATACCAGCGTCAAATTCGTGCGCCCGGCGCATCAACTGCTGGCCCTGTGGGGCGATGCTGTCGTCCCCGTCCGGATCCTGGGCCTTCAGGCTGACCGCGTCACGCGCGGCCATCGTTTCCTGTGCCAGGAACCGATCACGATCGCCTCGGCGGACGACTGGGCCGGCCAACTGTCCAGCCTGGGTCATGTGATCCCCGGCTTTGCCGAACGACGCGCCCGGATCGCCGGCCAGTTGGCCGAATCATCGGCCGCGCTGAGGGCAACCATCGGATCATCCCCAGAGGCCGACGCTCTGCTCGACGAAGTCACGGCCCTGGTCGAATGGCCCACCGTCTACGTCGGCGCCTTCGAGGAAGCCTTCCTGGCCGTGCCGCCGGAATGCCTCATCCTGACGATGCGGTTGAACCAGAAATATTTCCCGCTGTTCGATCCGGCGACCGGAGCCCTGACCCACCGGTTCCTGATCGTCAGCAACATGTGCCCACAGGATCCGTCCTTCATCATTCAGGGCAACCAGCGCGTGGTGCGCCCGCGTCTGGCCGATGCCCAGTTCTTCTACCAGACCGACCTGAAGACCCCGCTGGCCGACCGGGTGGCCGATCTGGGGCACAGCGTCTATCACCACAAACTGGGCAGCCAGCTGCAACGCACCGAACGCGTCCAGGCCCTGGCGCGATGGCTGGCGCCGCTGCTGGGCGGCTCGGCGGAATCCGCCGGGCGCGCCGCCTGGCTGGCGCATGCCGATCTGGGCACCCAGATGGTGGGCGAATTCCCGGAACTCCAGGGCATCATGGGCGCCTATTACGCCAGACACGACGGCGAAGCCGCCGATGTGGTGCGCGCCCTGCGCGACCAGTACCGCATCCGCCTGGACGAGGCCGTCACGGCCGACACGCTCACGGCGGCCGTCCTGTTCATGGCCGAACGCGCCGAAACCCTGGTCGGGATCTGGGGCATCGGTCTGGCCCCCACCGGCGAGCGCGATCCCTATGGCTTGCGCCGCGCCGCCCTGGGCCTGATCAGCGCCTACGAACAACTGACGGCCGGCGGCTGGCTGCAGGCCAGCCAGGATTCCCCGGCACGTCTGGGCGCCCTGCTGGCTCAGGCGGCGGCAGGTTTCGCCCCAGGCACCCTGGCCGACGGCACGGTCGATGCCGTGCTGGACTTCGTCTACGAACGCTATCGCAATCAGCTGTCCGCCGCCTGCGACCGCGCCGCCGTCGACGCCGTTCTGGCCCTGCGCCCGCCTCTGCATCAGGTCGCCGCGCGCGTCGCGGCCTGCATGGAATTCGCCGCCCTTCCCGAGGCCGAATCCCTGGCCGCCGCCAACAAGCGCGTCAGCAACCTGCTGAAGAAGGCGGACGACACCCTGCCCGCCTTCGATGCCAGCCTGCTGGCCGAAGCCGCCGAGCGGCAGCTGGCGGACACCATTGCCCGCCTGGAACCCCAGGCCACCGCCGAACTGCAAGCCGGCAACTTCACGGCCAGCCTGGCCGTGCTGGCACAGGCTCGCGCCGCGGTGGACCAGTTCTTCACCGACGTCATGGTGATGGCCGACGATGCAAAGGTTCGCGCCAACCGGCTGGCCCTGTTGCAATCGCTGCATCGCCTGATGAATCAGGTCGCCGACCTCTCGAGGCTCGCGCAGTGAAGCTCATCATCCTGGATCGGGACGGCGTCATCAATCAGGACAGCGACGCCTTCGTCAAATCACCGGACGAGTGGATCCCCATTCCCGGCAGCCTGGAAGCGATCGGCCGCCTGAGCCACGCCGGCTGGCGCGTGGTGGTCGCCAGCAATCAGTCCGGCATTGCCCGCGGGCTGTTTTCCATGGAAACACTGGGGGCCATCCACACCCGTATGCGCCAGGCGGTGGCCGAGGCCGGCGGGCGCATCGATGCGATCTTTTTCTGCCCGCATGGTCCGGACGAGGCCTGCACCTGCCGCAAGCCCCTGCCCGGGATGCTCTACGACATCGCGCACCGGATGGATGTGCATCTGGACGGCGTACCCCTCGTGGGCGACAGCCTGCGGGATCTGCAGGCCGCCGCCGCGGCCGGCTGCACGCCCTGGCTGGTCCTGACCGGCAAGGGCAGCAAGACCTGGGAGACTTCCGGCACCAGCGGGGAACTGCCTGCCGGCACGGAAGTGCGCAACGATCTGGCCGCCGTGGCCGATGCCCTGCTCAAGGCCAATTCATGACCTTTCTGCGTTCCGCCCTGTACATGGTCTTCCTGGTCGTGACGGTGATCCCCTATGCCCTGTGCTGCGTCCTGTGGGCGCCGCTGCCACTCGTCTGGCGCTACCGCCTTACCTTGGGCTGGCCTCGTCTAGCCCTGTGGGGCGCGCGCTGGATCCTCGGCATCCGCTACCAGGCGCGCGGCATGGAGCATCTGCCCGACGGGCCCGCCATCATCCTGTCCAAGCACCAATCGGCCTGGGAAACGCTGTACTTCGCCGTCAAGCTGCCCCGCCACGTGGTCTTCGTCTATAAAAAGGAACTGCACTACGTCCCCTTTTTCGGCTGGAGCCTGGCCCTGCTGAGCATGATCCCCATCGACCGGACAAAAGGCCGCGAAGCCTTCGATCAGGTGGTGAGCATTGGCGGCCAGCGTCTCCGCGAGGGACGCTGGCCCGTGTTGTTTCCCGAGGGCACCCGGGTCGCGCCCGGGGAAACCGGCCGCTACAAACAGGGCGGCACCATGCTGGCCTGCAAGACCGGAACCCCGGTCATCCCGGTGGCCCACAATGCGGGGGAACGCTGGCCGCGCAACGCCTTCCTGAAGACCCCGGGGCTGGTGACCGTCTCGTTCGGCCCCGCGCTGGATCCGGCCGGATACACGTCGGCCACCCTGAACCACGCCGTACGCGACTGGATCGAGGCCGAGATGCGACGCCTGAACCCCGAACGCTATGCCGACCGGTGACGCAAGACAGCTCAACCTGTTCGCCCCGGATCCGCCCGCCAGGATCGATCCGCCCGGCTACGCGCGCCACGACATCCAGCTGAACGGAGAACCCCTGGACTATGCCTTGCGGCGTTCCCGCCGCAAGACCATTGGCCTGACCATCCGCGAGACCCGCCTGCTGATCCAGGCGCCTACCTGGGCGAGCCGTCGCCAGATCGAGGACGTCATCCGGGAAAAATCCACCTGGATCCGGGAAAAGCTGAAGATCAGCCGTGAACGGCTGGAGATCCTGGCACTGCAGGACACCCAGTGGCGTGCCGGCGGCCTGATTCCCTACCTGGGGGTGATGATCGAATTGCGGCTGGATGGCACCCGCGACGCGGACTTCGACGGCGACGCGGACCATCCCGTCGCCGGCAACCGGCTCAGCCTGCCGCTGCCCGGCACCGCCGATGGCACGCGCATTCAGGAACGAGCCCAGGTCTGGTTGCAGGCCCAGGCGCTGCGCGATTTCGAGCCGCGCCTGCGACACTATCTGGACCACGCAGGGCAATGGATCCGGGGCTGGGGCCTGTCGGCCGCCCAGGGCCGCTGGGGATCGTGCAGCGGCCAGCGCCGCATCCGCCTGAACTGGCGTCTGATTCATCTGCCACCATCGCTGATCGACTACGTGGTGGCGCATGAAGTGGCGCACCTGACGGAAATGAATCACAGCCCGGCCTT
>JAHRWZ010000052.1 GCA_019104865.1 Castellaniella sp.
GGTGGATTGGAGCAAGGCCTTCATCAGGATTTATTTCACCAGTTGCTTGAGTTCGCCCGCCGCGTAGCGCGCCGCCATGTCGGACAAGGGGATCGCCTTGATCTTCGAGGCATGGCCCGCCGTGCCGAACTGCTCGTAGCGCGCCAGGCAGACTTTCTTGGCCGCTTCGCGCGCGGGTTTCAGGTATTCGCGCGGATCGAACTTGCCGGGGTTTTCCGCCAGGAAGCGGCGGATCGCGCCGGTCATGGCCAGGCGGATGTCGGTGTCGATATTGACCTTCCGGACGCCGAATTTGATGGCTTCCTGAAGCTCTTCCACCGGCACGCCGTAGGTTTCCTTCATGTCGCCACCGAACTGGCGGATCTCGGCCAGCAGTTCCTGGGGCACGCTGGAGCTGCCGTGCATCACCAGATGGGTGTTCGGCAGACGGGCGTGGATTTCCTTGATCCGCTGCACGGACAGGATGTCGCCGGTGGGCTTGCGGGTGAATTTATAGGCGCCGTGGCTGGTGCCGACCGCGATCGCGAGGGCGTCGAGCTGGGTCTGCTTGACGAAGTCGGCGGCCTGTTCCGGATCGGTCAGCAGCTGTTCGCGCGTCATGGTGCCCTCGGCGCCGTGACCGTCTTCCTTGTCGCCCTTCATGGTTTCCAGCGAGCCCAGGCAGCCCAGTTCGCCTTCGACGGTGATGCCCAGCGGATGCGCCATGCCCACCACCCGTCGGGTGACGTCCAGGTTGTATTCGTAGGAAGAGATTGTCTTGCCGTCGGCCATCAGCGAGCCGTCCATCATGACACTGGAAAAACCCAGATCGATGGCGCCCCGGCAGACGTCGGGCGACTGGCCGTGGTCCTGGTGCATGACGACCGGGATGTGCGGATAGGACTCGACGGCGGCCTGGATCAGGTATTTCAGGAAGCCTTCGCCGGCATATTTCCGGGCGCCGGCCGAGGCCTGCATGATGACGGGGCTGTCGGTCTGGGCGGCGGCCTCCATGATGGCCTGGACCTGCTCCAGATTGTTGACGTTGAAGGCGGGGATCCCGTAGCCGTGTTCGGCGGCGTGATCGAGGAGCTGACGCATGGAAACCAGGGCCATGGCTGGACCTCCAGAAGGATGAAATAGTGAAAAAACCGGATTCCGGGATTTTAAGGCGGAATGGGAATCGCTGCTGCGGTGCCCGGGTACGCCGTTCACCGCGACGACGGGTATGCGCCAGTGCCCGGGACCGATCAGGCTCCGCGCCGGGCCGACTTGGGCCGGAAGGCCCGGACCACGGTCTCGTGCGTTTCCACGTAAGGGCCGCCGATCAGGTCCAGGCAGTAGGGCACCGCGGCGAAAATACCCGGCACCTGAACGACACCGTCGTCGCCTCGCAGACCTTCCAGGGTTTCACGGATGGCCTTCGGCTGACCGGGAAGATTGATGATCAGCGCGGCGTGGCCGGGCAGTTCCCGCAGGACGGCCACCTGCCGCGACAGGATCGCGGTGGGCACGAACTTCAGGCTGACCTGGCGCATCTGCTCGCCAAATCCAGGCATTTCGCGCGTGGCCACGTCCAGAGTGGCCTCCGGCGTCACGTCCCGACGGGACGGGCCGGTGCCGCCGGTTGTCAGCACCAGATCGCAACGCGCCTCATCGACCAGTTCACGCAAGGTGGCCGCGATGCCCTCGCGCTCGTCGGGAATCAACCGCGACACGATTAGCGGGGCCTGTGTCAGGGCCTGCCCCAGCCAGTCGGACAGGGCGGGAATGCCCTGATCCTGGTAGGCGCCGGACGAGGCCCTGTCGGATACGGACACCAGGCCCACAATGAGCTGGTCGGGGTGGCTGCGCTGCAAGGGAAAGGTAGCGGACATAGGATAGACTGGTACGCATTCGGAAATACCCACCATTCTATGAGATGAATACCCTGTTGCTGGTCGGAGGCGATCTGTGCCTGCGGACCGCCGCCCTGCTGGATCCCGTCGAATGGGCCTGCACCGGCCTGCGCCGCCGGCCCATGCCCGCCACGCCGGGCTCGCTGATGCGCTGGATTCAGGCGGACCTCGGCAGGCCCGACAGCCTGGCGCTGTGGGGGCCGGCGGGCCAAGACGTCGCGGCCTGTCCAGCCCCGACGCATCTGCTGTATGCCCCCGCCCCCGGCGCCTGGACCCCCGACGCCTATGCTCAGGCCTACCCTGAAGGGCTGGAGGCTCTGCTGTCGGCGCTGCCGGACCTGCACGCGGTAAAGCGCTGCGTGATGGTGGCCTCTTCGGCCATCTGGGGGCCGGGCGCCGACGGGGCCTGGATCACCGAGGACACGCCGCCCAACCCGGGCGATTTCCGGGGGGCGCCGATGCTGGCCGCCGAAGCCCTGCTGCGGCAGCAACTGCCCGGGCGCGGAGTGACCCTGCGCCTGTCCGGCCTGTACGGCCCGGGGCGCCTGCGTCTGATCGACGGCCTGCGGGCCGGCCGGATCACCGCTCCGGGCGGCCCCGGTCACTGGGCCAACCGGATCCATGTAGACGACGCCGCCCGGGCCTGCGCCCACCTGCTGACACTTCCCAGCCCTCATTCCAGCTACATCGGCACGGACGACCATCCCTGGCCAACGGCGCAGCTCTATGCCGCGCTGGCACAGCTGGCCGGCGGCCCCCCACCAGCCACCCTGCCGCGCCCCGCCGACGGCAAGCGCCTGTCCAATGCCCGGTTGCGGGCGAGCGGCTGGCACCCCGTCTGGCCCGACGCTCGGGACGGATACGCCGCCCTGATGGCGGATACGGCCATGCCTGCCATCCCTGCCCGGTGACGCCTTCTCTTTCCTTTCCCGACCATGTCAGACGCCTCGCTCCCCCCCGTCCCCGATCACACCGGCATCGAACTTACGACCACACTCAGCCTGAGCAGCGGCGAGCAACGCTGGGGCTCGGAACGGCGCATGGCCCTGCTGGCGGCAATCGACACCGAAGGCTCGATCAGCGCGGCGGCGCGCAAGGTCGGCCTGAGCTACAAGGCGGCCTGGGATGCCGTGGACATGATGAACAGTCTGGCCGGCGGCCTGCTCGTGGAGCGCATCACCGGCGGCAAACGCGGCGGCGGCGCGCTATTGACAGCGCGGGCCCGCGAACTGGTCGCCTGGTATCAGGCCGTGCAGGCCGAACACCAACGATTCATGGACGTCCTGTCGCGCTTCGGCCCGGATGGCGCGCGCAACCTGGACCTGCTGCACAGCATGGCCCTGCAGACCTCGGCACGCAACCGCTTCGAAGGCGCCATCAGCCGGATCGAATCCGGCCGGGTCAACGACCGCCTGCACCTTCAGCTGGAGGAGCAGGTCACCCTGACGGCGACGCTGACGCACGCCAGCACCGAGCGACTGGCTCTGGCGCCGGGGCGTCGGGCTCTAGCTTTCATCAAGGCGCAGGCCATCCGTATCCGGCCCATTGGGGCGGCTGGCCATCCAGACGGCGCGGAAAATTCGTCGACCGGGGAATTGCCGGCTGACATGACCTGCTGGAGCGGGCGCGTCAGCCATCGGACCGATGGAGATGGCCTGGGGGAAATCAGCCTGGACATCACGCCGCACATCCGGATCACCGGCCTGACGGCGGCCCGGGACTTCGCCGACCCCAGGCTGGATATGGGCTCGACGGCCCAAGCCTGCTTTCAGAGCCGGGATGTCCTGATCGGCACACTGGACTGACCCATCAGCGCCCGCCTGTGGCGGCCTGCGGAAATCGCTGCGACCCGGCCACGGATTCCTGTCCGCGGATCTCGCCCTGGGCAATATGGAAAACCTGATCGGCCAGCGCCTCGACGTCGGCCGGGTCATGCGTGATCAGGACGGTCGGGATATCGATATCCCGCTGCAGCTGGGCCAGTTCCACCCGCATCCGGGCACGCAGATCCGCATCCAGCGCCGACAACGGTTCGTCCAGCAGCAGCAGCCCCGGGTCGGTGGACAAGGCCCGCGCCAGCGCCACCCGCTGACGCTGGCCACCGGATAGTTCGGCCGGGTAACGCCCCAGCAGCCCACCCAGGTGAAAGGCCCGCACCCAGCGCTGCGCCGCCGCCGGCAGGCTGCGCCGGCCGAACCACCAGCAAACGTCACCGCTTTCGGCGCGGTGCCCCGGAAACGTCCAGCCATGCCAGTTCAGCCAGCCTCGCTGCAGACCAAAGCCAATGTTCTGGCGGACGGTCAGATACGGGAACAGGGCATAGTCCTGGAACAGATAGGCCAGACGCCGCTCGCGCGGCGGGACGTCGATGCCTGCGGCATGGTCGAACAACACCCGTCCGTCCACCACGATCCGCCCCTGCGCGGGCCGCAGCAGGCCGGCAATCGCCTGCATCGTCAGCGTCTTGCCTGCCCCGGACGGCCCGAACAGGGCCACACGTCGGGCATCGGTTCGCCAGCGCGGCCGCAGCAGAAAGCCGTCCTGCCCACCGACCTGGCACCGGATATCGACGTCGAGGCTCATGTCGCGCTCCGGGCGCGGCGCGCGGCACGCCCCCCCGGCATCAGCCAGGCCGCCAGACACAACACGACGACGCACGTCGCCGAGGTTACCAGCACCAGGATATTGGCCGTGCCGTCATCACCCGCCTGTACCGCCTCGTAGATGGCGATCGACAGGGTCTGTGTCTTCCCGGGGATATTGCCGGCAACCATCAGTGTCGCGCCGAATTCCCCCAGGGCCCGTGCGAAAGCCAGCAGCACCCCGGCCAGGATGCCACGCCCGGCCAGAGGCAGACTGACGCGACAAAACACCGCCGCCGGGGACAGCCCCAGCACAGCGGCCGCCTGCTCCAGCCGATGGTCCACGTCCAGGAAAGCCGCCCGGGCTGCCTTCAGCACCATGGGCAGCGCCACGATCGCCGCCGCCACGACGGCGCCCTGCCAGGTGAAGACCAGCTCGATGCCATGCGACTGCAGCCAGACCCCCAGCCAGCCGCGCCGGCCAAACAGCACCAGCAGGTAATAGCCGGTGACGGTGGGCGGCAGCACCATGGGCAAGGTCAGGAAGGCATCGACCACATCGCTGGCACGCGACGACCAGCGCGACAGGCCATAGGCGACCGCGACCCCGCCGACCGTCGCCAGGACGGTCGCCCAGCCGGCCACTTTCAGGGACAGCAGCAAGGGCACCCAAAGACCGGACATGATGTCAGGGCCTGGCAAACCCGTATCGCGCCAGCACGGCCTGGCCGTCCGGCGATACGACATATTTCAGGAAGCCGGCGGCTTCCGGCGCCAGGCCGTCGCGCCGCACCAGCGCGATCGGATAGACCACCGGTTCGGGGGTGTCGACGGTCTGCACGACCTTGACCTTGTCCCTCATGACGGCGGCATCGGTGGCGAACACGAACCCCGCGTCCACCTCGCCGCGCTCGACATAGCTGAGTACCTGACGCACATTCTGGCCCAGGATCTCGCGCGACTGAACCGCATCCCAGGCGCCGGCCTTTTCGAGCGCCACGCGGGTATACCTGCCCACTGGCACCGAATCCGGGTTGCCCAGCGCGATCCGCTTGACCCTGGGTTTTTCCAGATCCTTCAGCGACCCGATGTGGCGCGGATTGTCGGCTGGCACGACCAGCACGATTTCGTTGCGCACAAAGTTCACCCGGGTGGCCGGGTCGATCGCCTCGGCGCCGGCCGCCTGGTCCATGGCCTTCTGGTCGGCGGACGCAAAAACGTCGGCCGGCGCCCCTTCGATAATCTGGCGCAACACGACATCCGAAGCCCCGAACGTAGTCAGCACCTTCGTGCCCGGATGGGCGGCCTCGTACCGGGATGCCAGATCCTTGAATGCATTGGTCAGGCTAGCGGCCCCCGATACCAGTACCTCGCCCGCCATGACGGGGACCATGGCGCAGGACAAAACCCCTGCAATCAACACACGGCGAAACGGCAGCATTCACAACTCCGGTAGTCTCGAACTGATTTCCGGTATCGTAATATATATAGGTATATTCCGCTATCAGGCTGCGACCATAAATGGAGACGCCTCTGGCAGGGGCGGTAAAATAGGTGCCGGACCACCCCCGTTGCCCGCCACTTCCGCACCGTTTCCCGTGTTTTCCGCCTGATCTGCCCAGACATGGCCATTTCGCCTTCGCCCTTTCCCACGATCGATGCATTTCTGGATGCCCTATGGCTGGAAGACGGCCTGGCGGACAACACCCTGTCGGCTTACCGCAGAGACCTCACCGCATTCGCCCACTGGCTGCGGGCCGCGCAGGACCGCCCCCCCGAATCGGCGCACCGCGAAGACATCCAGGCCTGGCTGGCGGCGCAACACCAGCAGACCAAGGCCAGCACGGCCAACCGCCGTCTGGCGGCACTGCGCCGCTTCTACCTGTGGGCGCTGCGTCGCAGCCTGTGCCACGAAGACCCTTGCCTGGGCCTGCACAGCGCCCGCCAGCCCGCCCGTTTCCCCAAGACCCTGTCCGAAGCCCAGGTCGATGCCCTGCTGGAAGCCCCGGACACCGACGCCACGCTGGGTCTGCGTGATCGCGCCATGCTGGAAACTTTGTATGCCACGGGCCTGCGCGTCAGCGAACTGGTGCACCTGACAGTGCAGGACACCAGTCTGAACGACGGGGTGGTGCGCGTGGTCATGGGCAAAGGCGCGAAGGACCGTCTGGTGCCGCTGGGCGCCGAAGCCCTGCACTGGATCGAACGATATCTGCGCGAAAGCCGCCCCGCCATCCTGGGGGCGCGTCTCTGCGATGCCTTGTTCGCCACGACACGCGGGGCGGCCATGACCCGCCAGGCGTTCTGGCTGCTGATCCGGAAATACGCCCTGCAGGCCAACATCCGGGTCCCGCTCTCGCCCCACGTGCTGCGTCACGCCTTTGCCACCCATCTCTTGAACCACGGCGCCGACCTGCGCGTCGTGCAGATGCTGCTGGGCCATGCCGACATCTCCACCACGCAGATTTATACCCACGTCGCCCGCGAGCGGCTGAAAACCCTGCACGCGCAGCATCACCCACGGGCATGACGACCGGCCGGACGGCCCCCCCCGGATCCCAGCCCACTTACCCACATCCCCCGTGGATAACTCGATGGACAACCGTAGGACAGATTCGTCACAGCCAGACCTGGCGCGGGTCTCAGGTTCCGCGGTCGATGCGGGACCACCAGGCAGCCGGCGCCCCCTTCCGAATACGGATAACACCCAACACACCGAAGCGAAGAAATCGGACACAATTCACGCTGGGTGATTTACACCACCGGAAACCCATGTCAAAGACCAAGCACACCTCTGAAACGCCGGCCACCCACTGGCTGCGGCAGCGGAAAATCCCGTTCGGCGAACACCCCTACGACTACGTGGACCACGGCGGCGCGCGCGAAGCGGCGCATCAGCTGGGGGTACCACCGCACCAGGTTGCCAAGACCCTGATCATGGAAGACGAGCACGGCCATCCGCTGGTGGTGCTGATGCACGGCGATTGCGAGGTTTCCACCAAAAACCTGGCGCGCCAGACCGGCGCCAAAAAAATTGTCCCCTGCACGCCGGACACGGCCCAGCGCAATTCCGGCTACCAGGTCGGCGGCACATCGCCGTTCGCCACGCGCAAGCAGATGCCCGTGTGGGTCGAGCAGACCCTGCTGGACTACGACACGATCTATCTGAACGGCGGGCGGCGCGGGTATCTGATCAGCATCGCGCCCAGCGTGCTGACTCGGGAATTGGGGGGAAAGCCGGTGCAAGTGGCGCTAGGCGACGAACACTGACCGGAAAACTCAGGGCAGCACATCGACATCCACCGTCTGCAAGTGCCCGTCGCCAACATAGGGGATGATGCCGTGCACACGGATTCTCTGCGCGGTGTCCCGGGCACAGACATGATCCTCGGGCGGGCAGTAATCGATGGCGACCACGGGCAGGCCGTACTCCCGGACAGTCTGCGCCTGCCCCAGAAGCCAGGCCCGGTCCGTCTCGGAAACCACCACATACTTCCCCTGGGCCTGGCTCCAGCCGCGATACAAGGATTCGAAGGCGACCGCATCCACTTGGTCATGCAGATCGGGCAACAGTTCGAAACCCCGGTTCAGGATCAGCATGGCCTGCGGATACGCCCGCCGCAGGGCACGGATCAGCCGCACCAGTCCCTGGCGCTGACGCTCCAGCATCGCGGCATCCTTTCCCAGCAACTGATAGGAATCGAGCGTATCCAGGAAAAACCCCTGGTAGCCGGCCTTCCACAAAGGCGCCGCCACGCGGGAAACAAAAAAATCGGACCAGCCTGGGGCCGACTGATCGATGATCCGCGCCTGCCAGGTATCGTTGCGGCCCGCCAGCCACTGCCGTGGCATCCGGGCGAAGTAGGGCCGCGAGGCCAACACCTCGCCCACACTGACATAGGCCAGCCAGCGGGTCCGACCCTGCCCTCGCGGCGGCGGCACGAAGTCGTGATCGGGTTCGAGCACAGCCACATCGAAGCGGGACAATTCGGACACTGGCGCCGCGCCACCGTAATAGAACACGATACTGGAGAAATCCGCAGCGCCCGCAGGCCTGGCCAGCCCCAAAAGGACCAGGGGCATCCACAGGATTCCGCGCCGGAACCAGGCACCGACGACCGCCAGGACAGAAACCATGCGTCTAGCCATATTGCTGCATCATGTAGGTTCGAAACTGCAAGCGGCCAAAGCAGCGGTCCAGGCAGTAAACGGCGACCACCGAAACGATCAGCAGCGCGCCAGCGAATCCGAAACCGAAATAGGCGGGGCCGAGCCACAGGGTCAGCCCCGTCAGGCCGGCATTCAGCACCAGAAACAGCGCGCTCAGCCACAAGACGATATCCCGCCGATCAAGATAAAAGAAGATGTTCATCACCCCCAGGAACAGCACCTGAAGGCCGGCGGCCACCACGTCGATCTGCAGCAAAGGCATGTACAGGTCGGAGATCCCAAGCACCTGCAGCAGCGGCCGGCCGAAGGCCACGATCAGCAGGCAGACCAGCGCCTGGATCTTGAGGATTTCATAGAGCCCTTCCCGGGCACTGCGGACCATATTGCCATGCATCAGATCGATCTCCGCCAATGTTCCACCATCGAGAATCGCCTGATAGAACGCATGGTAGTACTCGACAAAGTCAGCCTCGATCCGCAGCAGGAACATCGCCATGCCCGGTATGACGGACAGATAGGCGAGAAAAATCGGAATATCGTAGATCAACGAGGCGCGCAGCGGCCCGATGACATCCTGTCCCGCGGACGAATACCAGAACATGAACTTGTCGACCCAGACGCCCAGGTTGAAGAACAACCCCACGAACACCAGGCTGTAATACAAGGCGTCTCGACGGAAAAAACCGCTGCTCAAATAATGGTCCGACGGATAGTTGTACCAGATCAACCCATTGGCGCCCAGAAGCAGCGCGAGATGCCCGATCACGACGCCCCCCAGCAGGCCTTCGGTGCCGTAGCGGTGCAAACCCACGGAACACAGGACGGCCAGTCCGTAGCCTATGGCGAAGATCAGCAGGATCGAACGATATTGCTTGACGCTGACCAGGAAAATCACTGCCATCCAGATATTGCCCAAGGTCACCAGCCCCATCAACATCAGGATGCGATACGCCCACGACTGTCCGGAAAAGGCCGTGAACGTCAATACCAGGCCGACCCCGCCGCACAGAAGGGTCACCGCCAGGCACACGCCGTTGTAGCAAGGCAGCACGAGGTTATCTTGACGCGCGAACAGACGATCCGACATGAAGCGGGTAAAGGCCAGCTGAAAACAACCGGACAAAATCAGGCTGACCGCGATCAGATACGTGACCGACACCTGAAATTGCGCGACCTTGGCTGGCGGATCGACCACGGAGGTCGTCAGCAGACCGATCAGCAGGGTTCCCAGAATCGACAGAATGAACGGGCCCGAGCTGATCATCCCCGCATAAAAATAGGCTTTGATCGTGCTGCCAAGCGTGTCGCGCGCAAGAATCCTGCGCAACTCGAATCCTATTCCGGCCACGGCGCCTCCTGGTGCTTCGGATGATGACCCGCCCCGGCGCCGAGGTCCTGATAGAGGCGCGAATACGTGTCGACCATGCGGGCGCGCGAGTAATAGCGCTCGACGCGTTCGATGCCTGCCTGCTGCGCCTGGCGCCAGGCCTGCGGGTCGCCCAGCATCTCGAGCATGGCGTCGGACAGCCCAACGGAATCCGCCATCTGGACGATCCGTCCCGACGGACCGATCGCCTGGTCTTCGGCCCCCTGTCCTTCGATCAGTTCGCGACAGGCTCCGACGTCGGTCGCTACCACCGGTACGCCTGCCGCATAGGCCTCCAGGATCACCAGCGGCAAACCCTCGCTGATCGAACTGAGCACGACGAGACCGGCCTGCGGCAAAATTTTGCGCACGTCGCGAAAACCCAGTAGCTGCACGCGGTCCTGCAATCCCAGCGCGGCAATCAACGCCCGGCATTCCTGCACGTAATCGGGATCCTCATCCTCCGGACCGACAATCCAGCCTTGGAGATCAGCCTGTCGACGCGCGCCGATGAAGATCGCGCGGATGAACATCTTGACATCCTTGATCGGCACGACCCTGCCAATCAGCACGGCCACCGGGGGAGCCACGGCAGGCCGCTGGTCCCGCAAAGGCCGATAGCGATCGATCTCGATGCCGTTGGGAATCACGCGGGTCCGGTCCGGTGCGGCGCCATCCTGTATCTGACGCGCTCGATTGCCCTCGTACAGGGCCGAAACAATTGCCGCGGCGTCATAGGTCATCGCCCCCAGCGTGCGGAAAAAGCGCATCCAGAGTTCCTGGAAATACGGGACCTGCACGAAATTGCGCTCCAGCAGCGACCGATTGTCGTGAATCCATTCGCTCTGGAACAGATCAATCTGGCGTTCCTTCGTATAAATCCCGTGTTCGGATAACAGCAAGGGGATCTGCCGCCGGATATGCAGCAGCGCCCCTAAAAACCCCGCATACCCCGTCGACACCGCGTGACAGACTTTGACCGGAATCAGGGTCTCGGCCACCCGAATCAGCTTCCAGAGAGGAATGTGCATAATCCGCACAGTCCAGAAATAATCCGTGAACGACGGATCGGTGCAAAATTGTTCGTAACGCGCCCGTATTTCGTCCCAGGATTGCTGTCCATGCAGGAAGAGCTGCTCGGTGACGGGCCCGCCGGGAACGATCAGCGGCAACACATCGGCCAACCGGCTCCCGGTTTCCTTTCCCATCAGGCCGAAATCATCGTGCAGATCGAAAATCCGCTGCATGGCGGCCTGCGGGCATCGCGGCGGCTCATCCACGGGAACCTGGCGATCCGGATCGAACAGGAAAACCTCCTCGAAATGGACGACGTTGTCGGGCAGCGCATAGCGCGGCGCTCCGTAATCCGCCGCCCGGCCGCCGATGAACACAATGGCAAAGCGGTACTGCGGATACGCCCGCAACATGTCGGCCACCCAGGAAGAGACGCCCCCCGTCACATAAGGGTACGTACCTTCAAGCAACAAGGCGATGTCCGCCTGCTTGCCGCGGCGCGCTGTGATATGTCTCATGCCCAGTACCTGGAAACCGATGCCAATTGACTGCTGCCCCCCATTTCCCCGACCTGCCGCATCCATGATCCGATCTCGGAAAACCGACCTTCCTGGAAAAGGGCCTCGCTCACCCAGGGCGCCAGTCGCGCCTCCCGCATGCCATGCTGGCGCGCGGCCTGAAAATGTTCCCGCGCCTGATCCGGGTGCCCATCGGCCAGTGCCACCCGCCCCAGCAGAAAATGGATGCCTGCCAGCCCCGGACGCAATTCCAGCGCTTCCCGGGCATGATTCACCGCCTGGTCCCGTGTATAGCGGCGCATATCCCCTTGAACCAGTCCGTGATAAACCAGCTCCCAATAGAGTTCCGCCAGACGGGCGTGATCCACGGCAGCCCAACGGGTGCCGCTGCGATGTCCCAGACGCGCCTGAGCCTCGGTGATCCGCTGCATGATGCGTTTCTCCTCCCGGTCCATGATGCCGTAAGCGAGCAGGCGGACCTCATCCTGGGAATCCCCCAGCAGGCTTCGCAAGAGCTCGCCCGTGACATGCAAGGGCAAGGTCCTGATCGCCATCATGGCGGCCATCCGTTCCTGCACCTGCACGACCGGATGGCTGACCTGATTGCGGGCCCGCGAAGCCGCGCCGGGACGGACACGATCCAGCAGCTTGGGCTCGAAGGACGGCATTTCGATCGTCGCGACATCCAGCCGCCGGCCCCCGCTCGGCAGCAGCGCGCGCATCAGCAGCGTTCCGCCCAGCACCAGCTGCCCGCCGACCGGCAGAAAGAGGATGAAACTCGTGTTGAACAGCAGCGGCTTCCAGGCCGGATGCCGCATGCGAAGCGGCATACAGTGGAAAAAGCACGCGGCGCTCGATAGCGCAGCCACCGCCTGCAGCCCCCAGAATCGCAGCAAAGGAGCGGCGGCGCTGCCTGACGGATCGCCCAGTTGGCCCAGAGCGAAGGCCTGCACCAGCAGCGCCACCCCGCCCCAACCCACCGCGCGCGGAATATCCCGCCGAGTCATGACCGATCCCACTGGGACATGAACCGCTGCAAGGTGAGCCCCGGGTCATCCGAATCCACGGCCTGGTTGTACACCCCGATGCGCGCCTGTTCGAAATTCAGGCCGAACTGAGCCTGCAAGGAAGCTTCCATGCGCGCCACATATCCATTGACTCCCTGCTCTCCGGCCAGCACCAGCAGCACCACCAAGACCTGCGCCTGCTCTGTTTCCAGCGGCCAGGCCAGATCCAGGGCACGGCGCTGCCGGACCATCTGAGCGAACACGGGGCGGTCGGTCCCATCGCGCCGGAACACCAGCGCCACCAGCTGCGACACCGGACCGTTCTCGCGTGCCAGATGTGCCAAGCGGCAGAGTTCCAGCGCAAAATCGGGCGGACAATCCGGGACTTGCCGCTGCACGCTGCGAATCAGCGGCTGGTCGCGCAAACTATCCGCATAATAGGCCAGCATGACCTGAATCAGCTGCAGGGTATCCGAGTTCAACGCCATGAAGAACATGCGTCGGATCACCAGAATCCCCAGGCACTCTCCCGCCGCGGTACGCGCCGGCGCACAGATCAGATACCCCGACTCCCGGCCATCCAGCTCTCGCAGGTGCGCCAGCTTGCCCTTTTCCAGGCATTCCTGGACCAGCGGATCATGCCCGTCCAGCAGGAAGTCCGGACCCACCGTCGCACAGGCTTGCAAGACGGCGGTTCCATCGTGCACGGCAAACATCGCAGCCTGATTGATCTGCGTGACCGAGGCCAGGTAATCGAGAAATGCGTGCGCATGCGGCAGAGCTTCGTCCGACGATCCCGGCACGACCCCCGCCCGCAGGCGGGCAAGCGTATCGCGCAGGGAAGTCGGCCGGGAGAGGAGTTCCTTCTCCAGCCGGTCATGCGAGACCCGCAGCAGATAATGGCTGTTGGTGACGGACACCAGCCGGCTGTTCAGATAGCGGTTGGCACTGGTCTCGCGCCCCAGCCGCGCTATCCAGCGGTCGGCGAAATGGCCGACGAAGATCAGCATCACGAAGGTGCCAGCGAAATAGTCCTTCGGAAACTGGCCACCCGCGCCATAGAACACCCACCAGTCCAGCAGCAGGAATCCCCCCCCGACGGCGCCCAGCAAGGCACCGTAGCGCAGGGAGAAGATCAGGGCATAGACCGCCAGCCAGGGGAAACCCAGCCGCAGCAGCAATGGGTCCTCGGGACTCAGGAACGCCAGCAGCAGCGTGGCGGCCGCCATCCCGACGACGATCTCGATCAAGGGAAGAAAACCGTGCGCCGAGGGCATCAACCATCGCTGCCAATGCGGCGGCCTTCCGGAATCACCCGGATTGTGTCGGCGGCCGCTGCCGGTGGGACGTAAGCTCATGGCGGCTCAACGATTCCGGGGACGGAGCGGATCCAGCAAGCTGCGCACCAGACTCTGCGCCACACCCGACAGACTCGATCGGCTCCAGCCAGTGCGGCTGCCGGTCGCGCTCCAGATGGTCGCCCCGCTTTGCAGGTCGATCAGGCTGAACCCAAGGCCAATCGCCGGTTCGCCATCCACACCGACCTTGTAGCGCCATTCCTGTACCGATCCGGCAAGGGCATAACGGGCATGCGTCTGGCGCGCCCATTCCAAGGATTGAGCCAGAGTCCGGGCGTCACCGAAAAGCGGATCACCCGCCTCCTGATCCGCATTGCGCAGCACCTCGGCGTGTCCCTGTGTCTGCAGAATGCCAAAGGCGATGCTGGCGGCGCGGTGCCCCGCCTCCGGGGTTTCCGTGTAGTTGGCCATCGGCAGGACCGCTATCGCGTCCTGGCGCTGAATATCGGGAGCCGGCGCCATATCCACGGTTGAACAGGCGCTCAGCCCCAGAGCGGCACCCAGGACGAAGAAACAAACCCGCAGTGTCCGAATCATCATGAACCCCAAAAAAAGATCGTTAATAGAACAAGCGATAAAACAGACCCACACGGGTGGTGGGCTGGCCATCTCCCCGCCCAGCGGCCTCATGCAAGGCATAAATGCCCAGACGGTCCCGACCCAGAACGCTGCCGCCCAGCCCACCCAGCACCCCCAGGCCCCAACCTTGCTGCCGGTCATGCATCCAGGACAACTCCAGAAACGGCCGCCAGCCTCGCTGATACCGATCGCGACGTTCGTCGCCCAAGGTGAGCGCAAGTCCATATTGTCTGGAATCGGCCGGCATCAGATCGGCGGCGTCCGGCACGTTCCGGTCAGGCATCATGCGGGCCAATTCGGGTACCGGCCCCGCCCGGGCAGCGTAATTCCAATGACTGAACCGGGTCTCGAGATTGAGCGGCGGCCCGTCCATCCTCAGGTGATAGCCGACGGTGCCAAGAAATCCGCGCCCTGTTCCAACCGTCGCGCCGCCTTGCGCCCGGTATCGGTCCATCTCGACGCTGCCATTGGCAAACCAGTCATGCTGGCTATCCCAGGACAATCCGAACGAACCGAAGTCCCGGCTGCCGCCGACCGTCATGATGGACGTGATATCGGTGTCCTGATTAACGCCCGCCGAGGCGCTCACCCGCCAATAGTCGCTCAGCACCCAATCGGTCGATGCGCGAGCCATCCCGAATGCGCTCAGTCCCTGGCGCCATCCGAGCTGCAACGCGTCGTCATGATCACGTCCCGCGTGCAGCAAGCCCAGGCTGCTGCTGCGATCGCGCGCGGGGACCCCGGGCAAGGTGCTGTCGTCGCGACTGGCATACCAGCGATCGATGCGCTGAACCTTGAGCCGCAGGCCGCTGGTCAGCGCGAGGCCGGCGTCCAGGATCGCGGAGCGGGTCTTCAGGTCGCCGACCGATGAAAAATCCATCGCAAGTCCCGCCGAGGGCCGATGACGCATCGCCACATCCCGCCAGACTTCAGCGTGCTCATCGTGATCGGGCGCTTGCTCGAATGTTTCGAAGGCCAGGGATTGTGCCTCTGGCACGCGATGCAGTCTGTCCAGAGCCTGGATTCTCGCGTCGCTGGTCAGCGCCGCCGCATTGCGCGTCAGAACATCAGCCATCGCCGCGCGATCATCATCCTGCAGCGCCAGGGCCAGACGAACGTTATCGGGCTTGAGCATGTCCGCCACATACCGATCCGCCAGCCAGGCGCGAGCCAGGGCCTGATGTTCGCCGCTCATGGCCCACGCCAGGACGAGCGCACGCGCTGCGGCATCGACATGCCGGACACGATCGCCGCCGGAAGACGCCTCCGCCGGCGAGAGGCTGTCCAGGCGGGGCACTCCCGGTGTATCGCCCAGCAGCGACCGCGCAACCGCCCGCTTCAGCGTATCGGGGGCGCCCTCGCGCAACCGCCGTATCAGCAGACCCAAAGAGACGTCCCCCGCCCGATAGGTTTGAGCCAGGCTGATCAATGCGTCCCGCTCATCCTGCGAGCCACCCTGGCTTTCGCGTCGTTGCAGCAATAGGCGCCACGCCTGCCGGCGGATCCGCCAGGCCATCTCCGGCTGGCCCACCGCCTCGCGCGCATCCGCGTAGGTCATCAGCCACAGCGGATCCTGCCGATCGGGCACCCCCTCGAGATCCATATACCTGAGCGCCTGGCGGGGCCGGCCAAGCTGCAGCGACGCAGCCGCGAGGACCGACGCGTATTCCGGTTCGCTGCCGTGCCTCCGTGCCAGATCCCCGGCGACCGTTCGCACGGAATCCAGATCGCCGTCGGCCAGCAAGGCCCAGAGATAGGAAATCCCGGCGCCAGGCTGGCTTCCCGGCAACCGATATGCCCGCCGCAGATCGTTCAGCGCGGCGGCCGGCTGTCCCGTTGCCTGCCGATAGGCCGCACGCGCCTCCAGCAAACCGGAAGACGCTTCGAAAGCGTCTCGCTGCGACGCATTCAAATTGGTCAGGAGCATCCCGATGCGGGACCAGGCATGGACCTGGTTATAGGACTCGATGGCCAGCTGAAGATCGGCCAGCGAACCCGTCCGGCGATAGGCGGCTTCGGCCACCCGGCCGACATCGATCGGGTGGCCGCTGTAAAAATACAGCATGCCGGCGAAGTCATCCTTATCCGCCCGCCCCTGTGCGAGTTGGCCCCGCATGCCGCGCTGAACATCCGCATCATCGCCCAGCAGGCGCGCCAGACCGACATAGGAATCCCAGAAGTCCGCAGGCGCGGCGCGTCCGGCTGCGGCTGCCTGAGCTTGCCGCAAAGACTGCAGGGCATCCTGGGGCTGCCCGTGGGCATACAAGAGTGCTGCTTCATGCAATGCATAAGATGGGTCCGGCCCATAGCGCCGCTGCAGCTGCTTCCAGGTATCCAGCGACAGTGCATCATCGCCGGCCCGTAGGGCCAGGGCGGCCTGTAGCTCCAGCACGTGGCGATCCTGCCCGTGGCCGAGCTGCTGCTTCAGATAGCCGAGCCCCTCCTCGGGATCGCCGAGCCGTTCGTAGGCCGCCACGACTTCGGTCACCAGATCCACCCCCTCGGGCAGCGACTGTGGCGGCGCATGCAGCAAGGCCTGCAGATACATGGCATCGTCGCCCAGCTGCGGTGCCATCCGCAGAACGCGGCCCCAGGCGGCGGCATCGTCGAACTCGCGCCCAGCCGCGAACCATGCGGCCAGGGCAGTCTTGGGCTGCCCATCCCATTCGGCCACCTGCGCCAGACGAGGCAACCAGACGCGTCGGTCCAGAAAGGGCTTGCGCAAGGCCCGCTGGGCGATATCCATGGCATCCTGCAAAGATCCGCTTTCGACGAAAGCGCGATACAGCAGCTCGTAGTCCTCGTGAGTCCGCACCTGGGCGGGGGTTTGCCCGACCGGCGCATCGGCCACTCGATAAAGGTTCCCCGACGGCATCCAGCCCGACAGGATCGCCCCCCGCTCACCATCCAGATATCGGGGGCCCAAGGCAAGCTGACGCGCGAGCGCCCTGCCGTAATGCCGGACCATGTCCGCCCTGCCCGCCTGCTCGGCCAGCCGGATCAGAAACCGCAGGACATGAGGATCGTCGGCCAGGGCGCCCAGGTATTTTTCCGCCAGATCACACGCCCGGTCAGCCTGGTTTCCCGATTCCAGGGCGCGCAATGCCGCCAGGAAATTCTCACGTTGTCCGGACAGCGACCCCGACCGCTGCTGAGCGCTGAAATACGCCTGGGCCGCCAGCTCGTACTGCCCCGACGATTGCGCCACCTGGCCCAGGGTGGCATACCATTGCCCCGCCCGCGGAACGTCCGTCCTGGCCAACCGCCGATACAAGACGAGGCTGACATCCCCGGCACCGATCGAATACGCGGTGCCGGCAAGATAGGCCATGGTCGGGACGTCCATGTCCCGTCCCGCCAGATCATGCAACAGCTTGATCAGTCTGCTCTTCTGTACGGTCCGCTCCGGATCCGAAACAGGATGCTCGAAGGTCTTTTGCGCCACCGCCCTGACCTGCAGCCTCATGGCGGCCTGACGGGTCGTCGCATCCCCGATCGCATCGAGGCGCACCGCGGCACGATAGGCGTCGTCCCACCGGCCCAACCCGAGATACTGCCGCGCCAGGATCTCCTGCAATCGGGGCGAATCCGGCTGCACCCGCAGCCAGGCATCGAGGTACGAAATCGACAGATCCGACGGTTTGCCGGACACCAGATCCCGGGCCATGCGCCCCATCTCCGGTCGCGCAAGCGCCAGCATCAGCAAAACCAGGATGGCCAACGCCGCCAGCAGCCAGGGCGAAACCAGACGAGGCTCGGCTGCGGGAGAATCAGTCACACAACACCTCGACCTGATGCTCCTGAACCGGTTTGGCCGCCGTGCCGCTCAGCCAGATCGTTTGCCTGGCTGATCTGCGCTCTCCGTCCACCTGAACCCGGCAGCCATCGGCCCCTTTCAGAACCAGGAAGGGCCGGTAATATCCGCCGAACCGAAACCGCATATTGCGGCCTTCCCGCTGGAAGGACCGGATCATGCCGGCCGCTTCGGCCACCTGCGGATACCGTCCGCGATCCTGGTCGGCCAGCGCGAACGCGGCGCGGGATGCCCCCATGTGGACATAGGTGCCATCCGGACCCGGCCAGTATCCTGCGATATTCCGGGATCCGTCGAGCCTCGGCACCTGCGGGCGCGGCCAGCGGACTTCCCGCAGCCACTCGCCGGACTGGATGAGCCAGCGGCCGCCCTTGCGCCCAACGGCCACATGCCGCCAATCCAGTACCCGGCGGATGTATTCGCTGGTGTAGATGGGATAAACCGGCTCCCTCAGCGCAAAATCATAGGATTGTTCGAGCGCTTTCAAGGAAGCGATCTTGGTGGCGGAGTAGAAGTGATAGTAGAGGTTGATCGGCTTGAACCGGATTGGGGATCCGGTCAGCGCGAAAGTCTGCCGGACATTGCGATAGCCATAGTAGGGTCCCTGCCAGTCATGGGTGTAGACGTTCTCGTTCATCGCACCCACATAGACCTGATAATGCGAATCCCCAGGACCCTTGGACACGCCCATGGGCGCGATCGACGTCCAGGTCTTGTTCGCCTCGGTGATGGTCGTATCCCCGCCATTGATGTTCAGGACACCTGCCTGCGCGGTCTTTGCCAACGCGCGCGCCGAGGGCATGGCGTCTCCCGACCACTGAAGGACAAGCACCCGCTTCCCCGGGGGGGCCAGACGCGTATTGATGTAGTCGATCGACCCGCTGATTTCCTTGTCGAGATCGAACGTATACCCGGGAATCTTCAGATAGAACGATCCCTCGCTTTGATTCTGTTCGATATCGGCGCGCCCCGCCTGAGCGCCTTCGACTTTGTCCCACTCGAAGGGATGCGAGAACGTATGGCTGGCCAGTTCCACGTTGGGCAGGGCGAATATCTCGCGCGCATACTGTTCCAGCGTGCCCGACAGCCGAGGATACATGCCGTCGCGGCCAATCTCGCCCTGGATCACGGACACGGTATGGGGAATCGGATATTTCTTCAGTATCCTGTCCCGCAGCACTTGCGCACTGAACTGGTTCCCCGGGAATTCCGCCTTGGACGCAAAGCCGTCGCCATCGATATGAACGAATAAAAGCCGCACGCCGTTTTCCGTCGTCACGACGGGAACGGGCATCAGCGGCAACTGAAGGGCCTGGCGGAAAAATTCGAGCGGCTGCAGCACCCATCGATCGCCGGGCAAACCAGCAATCGACACGACCGTCATGTTGTCCAGCGCGAAACCGCCCCATCGCGTCAGCCCCGCCATGTCATATTGCCGATCGCCCACCCCCACCGTCAGCAATGCCCGCCCGCCGGACCCGACCCGAAAACCGCTGAGCGCCCGCGGATCGGGGGCCGGCATGGTCTCGAACCCCATGATCGGGTCGCGATGCACAATCCGGACCCTGGCCAGCGGGTCCGGTTTCCCCGGACTGAGCTGCAAATCCAGCGCGCGCGCCTGCAATGGCCCCACGTCGAAACCAAACGTACCTATGACGGCCACCGGCATGCCCTCGCGGACCCTGTCGAGCAGCCAGTCCCGCCAAGCGCGGGGGTGGGCAGGCCGATCATTGAGCGCCACGACCACACCCGCGTACCGGTCCCGGGTCAGGCGAGCCGGCAGATGGTCCACATCGACATAATCAAGCGCATAGCCCAACTGATTCAGGGGCATCGCATACAAGCGCACCCCGGTGCTCTGATCGATCGGTTCCTTGGATACCGGCCGCACCACGAGGATCTTCCGGGGCAGGACCTCGAGCGCCCCGACACCGATCACCGACATGTCGGGATCCGTGACGTACGGCGTCAGCCCCTCTTGCATGAGCGCCTGTGCCCGTGTCCGGCGACAGCGCAGATCATGCAGCTTGCAGTAATCCACCGTTACGACGGGCAGATTTTCGACTGCCTGCAAACGGCGGACATCATCCAGGACGCGGGCTTGCAAGACTGGCGACGTCTGTTCCACCAGCCCATTGCGAACAATTCCGCGCGTATACAGGCCGTCCACCACCACCGCCCGCAGCCGCCTGGCATCGGCGAGGGCCAGATCCACGTGGTTGCGCAGAATCAGCGGTGTGCCCGCGTCATTTCGCCGGAATATCCGCAGCACCTGCCGCATGCGTTCCCGGGCCTGGGGGTCGTCCTGGCCCAAGGCAACCCCGTCATCCAGCAGAAAACCCGTGTAGCCTTGCGCTTTCAGAGTGGCCAGCCGCCCATGGACGACAGCGGACGGATCCCGAACCAGCTGGATCAGATCCGCTGTCCGCAGACGTGCAAACCACTGACTTGGCCCTGGCCTGGCGGCGGCATCCGGTAATCGGGTCTGGGCCGGATCCAGCACGACGATGTCGAAGGCCTTGAGCTGATCGGCCGGGGGATCGGCCTGGTAATACAGGGCGATGTCGGGTACCGACGCCGCATCCGGCGGCGCAGCCCCCGCCACCCCTGCAGCCATCAGACCAAGCGCCAACCACAAAAAAAGACTGCACCGTGTGCACATCGATGCCGACATCCGGCCGTTACCTCAGGGAACCATCATGAAAGTGCAGGAACACACCCTCAAAAGCTGTCAAAAAAAAAGGGAATCAAAGTACGGCCTGATGAACCCATGTCAATTATGACATAAATAAATATACAATAAACACATAGTAATAGCGAGTTGCAAAATAGAAACAGAACCCGCCGCGTGACGCTGAACGCGCATGGGCGGGCGTCTGGGGCCGGCCAGACTGGCGGCTCTTGAAGCGATGGAAATCACGGTACCCACATGATGGATACCTACAAAAACCGGCTTAGCCAGTGGCATCTACAAGGTCCAGCCCGAAGAACAGGGACTTGAGCTGCGTTTTGGAAAATGGATAAGCACAACCGAACCTGGTTTGCATTACCATTTTCCGTGGCCGATAGAAACTGTTTACCTCCCCAAGGTCACCCAGATCAATCAGATCCATCTGGCCAATTTGTACGAAGGCGGCCCTCAGACGCAGAGCGCCAATTCGCGCGAAAAGCAGATGCTGACGGGAGACGAAAATATTGTCGAGGCCGATTGCACTGCATTTTTGCGCATTAAGAACGCGGGAGACTTTCTGTTCAAGGTGAAAGATCCAGAAATCTCGCTAATCATTGCAGCCGAAAGTGCCTTACGCCATACGGTCTCGCACACCCCCATTCAAGCGGCCATGTCCAATCAGCGCCAGCAGGTGGCTGACTAAACCCGCACCTTGCTCCAGAAGTGGCTGGACAAGGAACATGCCGGTATTCTGGTGACGCAGGTACAGATGCAGCGGGTAGACCCGCCGTCTGCCGTGATTGACGCTTTCAATGACGTCCAGCGCGCTCGCACCGCCTCCGGAGGAAGTGGTTCTGGGCGATGAGAAGCGCCTGGAAGTGGAAACCTATACCCGATACCGCATCACCGACCCTTTGCGGTTTTACCAGTCTGTGCGCACCGAGCAGCAAGCCAGGATACAACTGACGCAATTGGTCAGCACGTCGCTGCGCCGTGAACTGGGTAAGGTCAAGATCCAGGAACTATTGTCGTCGGAGCGCGGCAAGATTGCGTCCTTGATTCAGCAAGAGGTTGTGCAGCACGCGCCGCCTTTGGGTTTGCAGGCAACGGAAGTCCGATTGCACCGCGCGGATTTGCCTCTGGCAACCAGCCAAGCCATCTATAACCGGATGAAATCCGCTCGGCAGCAAGAGGCCAGCCAACTCCGCGCGCAGGGCAACGACGTCATGGCGAATGCTTTCGGCAGCGACCCCGGTTTCTATAAATTCGACCGTTCGTTACAAACCTATCGCGAAGCATTGGCCAATTCCGCGATTACGCTGGTGTTGTCTCCAGACGCTGCTGTGCGGCACGACTTCGAGCATGGCCCCGCCACCCCCAAGCCGTGACCACTCAGACCTTATCGCTGACTCGCCTGAAAAGGTTTGCTTCTGTCGCCGGGCCCGGTCTGGTCGTCATGCTGGCCGATACCGATGCCGGCAGCGTGATTACCGCCGCCCAGAGCGGAGCCCAGTGGGGCTACCGGCTGCTGCTGCAGCTTCTCATTATTCCCTTTCTGTTCGTCGCCCAAGAGCTCACCGTCCGGCTTGCACTGTCAACCGGCAAAGGTATGGCGAGCTGATCTTGAAACGCTTTGGCCCCTGGGTCGCCACCGTGCCCATGGTGGCCTTGATCATCAGTTGCTTCGGCGCCCTGGTCACCGAAATGAGCGGCCTGGCTGGAGTCGGACAGCTGTTCGGGGTACCCGTCTGGCAAACAGTTGGTATCGTTGCACTGGCCATATTTGTGATGGTGTGCTCGGGCAACTATAACACCGTCGAGCGGGTTGCCCAGTTGAAGGACATGCCTTTGAGTGACCGCAATTATTTATATTTACTCGCGGCCAATCTGGACCAGCATTATGCCGTGAACCATTTTCTATCAGCAATCGGCCTTGATTGACAAAGGCCTGGATATTTCTCATCTCAAGGCAGCCCGGCTGGATACATTCAGCGGCGCTGTATTATTTCGGACCCGCTCCTGTCTACCTGGGTCGATACCCAGGCACCGGCGCTGACCATCGTCGTGCCTTTGTTGTGCGTCGTGTTTGTCCTTTGCGAAAGCCGCATTATCCGCCGCCAACGTCAGCGTTTGGGAGCGCCGCCAGCGGGCAGCTTATTCACACGCAAGGCGACTCTCGATGCCGCACCTGGTGATGTTGAACTTGTTTTGGCACGCAACACGGCCACCCGCCTGATCGAACCTGATCGGTCGTCAGCAGGACCGGCTGTCGATGGCAACATGATGGATCAACGACAGGCCGATGCGAACGACCCGACAAATCGTCCGCGATCCCATCCTGTGGCGCTATGGAGCTTCGCGATCATTCTTTGCGTGGGTCTAGCGACATGGCCTTTGATATGGGGCGTCATGTATTGGGTCAAGCACGGCTGATCGCGCCATAATAGAACAACAGAGCAGCACTAAAGCGTTGTTTCCTTTGGTATTCCGATTGATCGTGACCACCCGGGAGTGGCGGGGAGGCCAACAACACGGTACGGATTGTACTTTGGAGCCATTTCGACCCCGTATCGACAAGCGCCAGCGGCGCGTGTGCCACCGCTGGCGTCGAGAAGTTTACTTGCCCTGGATGAAATCCATGATCGGCGGGAAGGTGAACGCGAATCCGATGACGAGCAGCACGAACGAGGCAATACTGACGTTTCGTAGGTTCACATCTGCCTCCGCCCAGCGCCTGGACAAGATCGCCCACGCTACCACCCAGACGACGATGGCGCCGGTTGAAACGCCCGATAGCGTGCCGGCTGGGTTATAGATGTTGAAGAAGTTGCCGATACTCTTGAACGCGTCTCCCAGCAAGGAGAAGATACCCATCGCTGCGGAGCCAATACCCGCCGCCAATAAGGCGGCAGCACCGGGGCCGTTATGGAGTTGGCTGATTTCGTTATTTGTGGCGTTCGTCATCATCATTCTCCGTTCATCAAATGGATATTTTGGCCGCCGCGTACTGGCGCGAACTTATTGAGGAAGGCACCGAATGCTCCCGCGACTCCTGTGGCGATGAACGCCGCGATAGCGAAGACCAGAACGGCCTTGCGCAAGCCGGCAAACTTGGCCAGGCTGGTGCCGTATTTGCCGTAGACGTAAGCGACCATCGTCATCGCAATAGGAGCGATCCAGGCAATGTGCTCCTTCCATTCCATTCCAAAATCGTGCCAGCCCGAAGTGCTGGGGCTCGACAGCAATAGTTGTCGAGGGAAAGCCGACAGGTCGGTAGTGCCGGCGGGGGCGATGGCGCGGTACCATGGGTACACAACATAGGCTCCAGAGAATACTGTCAGCCACGCCAGCACAACCATGCTAACGAGGTATACGCGCAGCAACGATTGTGAGTTGCGGTCGACAGAACCAACGGGGCCACCGGCTGTCGTTCGATAGAACTCCGCGATGGCGCCACTGAAGGCCAGCATGAACAGAGCACCAAAACCCATACCGTGCAAGACGGTGAGCAGGTCTCGGAATGACATTTCCATGATGACTTCTCCTTCTTGGTTAATACGCCAATTGATAGGCGAAGTAGAACGAGACACGTTTCGCCGCGTCGACGTTTTACTGCCCTGGTCCAACTGAGAACAAGACGTGATTGTTTTTGTCGACGTTGTATAAACCTCCTATGCATGCGGTTCAATGTCGCACTGCTCTTGAATTCATTTTCCAAATTCGACATATAAAAGAATAATGCTGCGCACCGACGCGATGTTGCGCTAGATCAATTCAACGCGCGAATAGATCGTGGAGGTCCGGCAGCCGGTGTGAAGTTTCAATAGGTTGTATGCGTGGTTCATCCGAGCCGGATTTGAGAAACTGGAGGTCACAACAACACCCAGTGTTCTCAGGAGACCGGTCGGATGAAATCCATAAGCATGCCCGATTGACCTTTGCTCGCCGACTGGAAATGGTCCAGCAACTCGTCGCCAAGCAGTGCCGCACGGGGTAAGCCGCTCGGGCCTACGGCGTCACGCCCGCAACCGTACGCAAGTGGCTGGACCGCTTCCTGGCTCAAGGCCAGGTCGGTTTGCCCCATGCCTTAGACGTATCAATCAGCACTGTCAGCTGAGTGCTGGCACGCGCCGGGCTGTCCCATTTGGCAGATCTGCAGCCGTCGTAACCGCATGAAGGAGATCGGCTGGGATGCAGTCTTCGCACCATTGACGACCATGCGCGCGTCGCCTTCACCGACATCCTGCCCGACGAGCGTGCCAGCAGCGCCGTACAGTTCCTGCGCGAGGCGGTCGCCTACTATGCCCGCCTGGGCGTCACCATTAAGCGGTTGCTCACCGATTATTGACGATCCACAAGCTTGTTAATTGTAGGCATCGTAATCTCAGGATTTTGTCGGTGCCTACAACGATGTCTACAGAGAGACCGCGTTGGAGTGCATATGGATGCTCAGGACGGTTCGATACCGCATGCAGCAAGGCACCTGGAAAGCCTTGTTTTTACACGATTTTCGCACTTGAGGCAGCAGAATCAGTAGGAACACATCGGGCAACTGGCGTCTCCTGCAGGAATCGAACCTGCAATCTTCCCTTAGGAGGGGAAAGTTATATCCATTTAACTAAGGAGACTGGGGTGCGGTGCACGAACGCAACACCGGGGAAACCGCGTCACAGGTGGACAAACACGTCGCGGCAGCTTGGTAGTATAAAACACGCACCCGGGCAACACGGTCGTCGTTGCCGGTTTTTCCGAGCAAAGGCGGCTTTTCATGCTTCGATTGCATCACCCGCAGCGCTGGCGCACTCTGTCCGCCATCTGCCTGACCCTGACTTGTGTGGCGGGGTTCGACACCGCCGCCCTGGCCCGTGCGCCATCCACCGTCTATCTGGAAGACATGACCTCGCCCGAGCTGCGCGACCGGATCGCGGCGGGCACCACCACCATCCTGATCCCCATCGGCGGCACCGAGCAAAGCGGACCGAATATCGCGCTGGGCAAGCATAATGCCCGCGTCCATATCCTGGCCGGCAGGATCGCCCAGGAACTGGGCAACGCGGTGGTGGCGCCGACCATCGCCTACGTCCCAGAAGGTTCGATCACGCCCCCGACGGCCCATATGCGCTTCACAGGCACCATCTCGGTGCCCGAACCCGTCTTCGAATCCGTGCTGGAATCGGCCGCCCGCAGCTTCCGGCAGCACGGTTTCAAGGACATCTTCTTTCTGGGCGATCACGGCGGCTACCAGCGCAACGAGACAAAGGCCGCCACCCGGCTGAACAAGGAATGGGCGGCGGATCCTCGGGCGCGCGCCTATGCCTTGCTCGATTACTACCAGGTTACCCAGACCGCGTACATCGACGCATTGAAAAAACGCGGCTATTCCACGGCCGAAATCGGCACCCATGCGGGGCTGGCGGATACATCCTTGTCGATGGCGCTGGACCCTGCCCAGGTACGCAGCCAACTGCTGCCGCACGGCGGGCAATGGACCGTGCACGACGGGGTCTACGGCAACCCCACCCGATCCAGCGCCGAACTCGGCCAGGTCGGCGTGCGCCTCATCGTCGATACGTCGGTCGCCAGCATCCGACGACAGGTCAAAGAGCACGCGGCCGGAGGCCGCCCGGCTCAAGTCCCCTCTTCTCAAAGTCACTCCGCCAAAAAATAGGGAGTTTCATCGTGGTATTGAAAAAAGTGTCCGCGCCGCGCGCGGTCCTGTCCGCAGCCGCCATCCTGGCCATTGGCCTGTCGGCGACGCAGGCTGCCCAGGCAGCGGGAACCGCAGCATCCGCGCCGGCCCAGGCATCGGCTGCACCCGCCGCCATCCAGACGGTGCCGGGCATGCCGCCAGTGATCGATCCGCATAATCTCTACAGCGAAACAGGCCCCGGCCACCTGAGCGCCGCCGTGCAAAAGGACCTGCCGCGCGTCTACGTGCCCAATCTGCGCTCCAACGACGTCTACGTGATCGACCCCGACACGCTGAAGGTCGTGGACAAGTTCAAGGTCGGCAAGGGTCCGCAGCATGTGGTGCCTTCGTGGGACCTGCGTACCCTGTGGGTCGCCAACAATGCCGAGCGCAGCAATGACGGCAGCCTGACACCCATCAATCCCGCTACAGGAAAACCCGGCAAGGAAGTGGCTGTCGACGATCCCTACAACATGTACTTCACGCCCGACGGCAAGTCCGCCATCGTGGTGGCCGAAGCGCGCAAGCGGCTGGACTTCCGTGATCCGCACACGATGGCCATGCAGTATTCCATCGACGTGCCGCAGTGCGGCGGCCTGAACCACGCGGATTTTTCGATCGACGGAAAATACGCGCTGTTCACCTGCGAATTCGACGGCAGCGTGGCCAAGATCGACATGGTCAACCACAAGGTCATCGGCTATCTGCAGCTGCCCATGCCTGCGACTCGCATGCAGGAAAACACCGCGACTGATGCCAAGCACGCCAAAAAAATGAAGATGCCCCGGAAAGGCATGCCGCAGGACGTGCGGATCTCGCCCGACGGCAAGCGCTTCTACATCGCCGACATGGAAGCCGACGGCGTACACATCGTCAATGGTGACGCTTTCAAGGTGATCGGCTTCATCCCGGTCGGCCTGGGCACCCACGGTTTGTATCCCAGCCGCGACGGAAAATCGCTGTACATCACCAGCCGCGGCACGCACGCGATTCACGGCAAGCCTAAAGGCAAGGGCGGTGTGGCGGTCATGGACTTCGCCACCGACAAGATCGTCGCCGACTGGCCGATTCCCGGCGGTGGCAGCCCCGATATGGGCAACGTCAGCGCCGATGGCAAATGGCTCTGGCTGTCGGGCCGGTTCGACGACGTGGTCTATCGCATCGATACGAAGACCGGCGCCGTCAACCAGATCAAGGTCGGCCAGGAACCTCACGGCCTGACGGTCTGGCCGCAACCCGGACGCTACTCGCTGGGTCACACCGGCAACCTGCGCTGAACCAGGTCGGGCGGCGACCCGATGGACATAAAACGCAGTCTCGTCGGGTCGCCAGCGCCGGTCGCGCGGACTTCGCGCGCCGGCACCTGCGCTATCCAAAAAGGGGTATAAAACAGGCACCGACAACCGGAGACCCCCTTGCCTGCCCTGAACAAGATCACCTGCATCGAAGACTTCCAACGCATCGCCCGGCGGCGCGTGCCCCGCATGTTTTATGACTACATGGACTCGGGCTCATGGACGGAATCCACGTATCGGGCCAACGAGGCGGACCTGCGGGCGCTGAAGTTCCGCCAGCGCGTCGCGGTGGATATCGCCCAGCGCAGCCTGCGCAGCCGGATGCTGGGGGAAGACGTCGCGATGCCCGTGGCCCTGGCGCCCACGGGCCTGACGGGCATGCAACGCGCCGATGGCGAGATCCTGGCGGCCCGAGCGGCTGAACGCTTCGGCATACCGTTCACGTTGTCGACCATGAGCATCTGCTCGATCGAGGACGTGGCCGCGCACACCAGCCGGCCCTTCTGGTTTCAGCTGTACGTGATGCGCGACCGCGACTTCATCGGCCGCCTGATCGACCGCGCCCGCACGGCACGGTGTTCCGCGCTGGTCGTCACACTGGACCTGCAGGTCATGGGCCAGCGCCACAAGGACATCAAGAACGGCCTGTCCACGCCGCCGCGTCCCACCCTGGGCAACCTGATCAATCTGGGCACCAAGCCCCAGTGGTGTCTGGACATGCTGCGCACACAGCGCCGCAGCTTCGGCAACATCGTCGGCCATGCGCGCGGCGTCGCCGACATGCGATCGCTGGCATCCTGGACGGTCGAACAGTTCGACCCGACGCTGAACTGGAACGATCTGGCCTGGATCAAGGAACGCTGGGGCGGCAAGCTGATCGTCAAGGGCGTCATGGACCCGCAGGATGCCCGCCACGCGGTCGATGCCGGGGCCGATGCCCTGATCGTGTCGAACCATGGCGGGCGCCAGCTGGATGGCGCCCCCTCGTCCATCGCCGCCCTGCCCGCCATCGCCCAGGCGGTCGGCGACCGGATCGAAGTCCTGATGGACGGAGGGATCCGCAGCGGTCAGGATATCCTGCGCGCCGTGGCGCTGGGCGCGCGCGGCGTGCTGATCGGCCGAGCCTTTCTGTACGCGCTGGCTGCCGCCGGTGAAGCCGGGGTGGTCCGCGCGCTGGAACTGATGGCCAACGAACTGGACGTCACGATGGCGTTCTGCGGCCGTACCCGGATCCAGGATGTGGATCGCAGCATCCTTGTAAGCCCGACCGCGGCGGGCACCCTGTAAGGGTCCGCGCCATTACCCCGACCCACCAATCAGACCACGATCACCGACTGGACGCCAATCCTTCATGCTGAATGTCCTGTGGCTCGGATTCTTCCTGATCGCGGCGATCAGCGCCCTGTTTCAGTGGCTGGTGCTGGGTGACCCCGGCATCTTTGCCCGGTTGATCGCCAGCCTGTTCGACATGGCCGACCTATCGGTGAAGGTCATGCTGCTGCTGTTCGGCACCCTGACGCTCTGGATGGGATTCCTGCGCATCGCCGAATCCGCGGGTCTGGTGCAGGGACTGGCGCGGCTGCTCGGGCCGCTGTTTCGCCGCCTGATGCCGGGGGTTCCGCCGGGGCACCCCGCCCTGGGGCTGATGACCCTGAATTTCGCCGCCAACGCGCTGGGGCTGGACAATGCCGCCACCCCCATCGGGCTGCGCGCCATGCACGCACTGCAAACGCTGAACCCCGAACCCAAGACCGCCACCAACGCGCAGATCCTGTTCCTGGTGCTGAATTCCTCGTCCCTGACCCTGCTGCCGGTGTCGATCTTCATGTACCGGGCCCAGCAAGGCGCCCCCGACCCGACCCTGGTGTTCCTGCCTATCCTGCTGGCGACCTCGGCCTCCACGCTGATCGGCCTGCTGTCCGTCGCCTGGATGCAGCGGCTGCGGCTGATCGACCCGGTCGTGCTGGCCTGGCTGGGCACCGGCGCCCTGCTGCTGGGCGGATTCATGGCCCTGCTGGCCACCCTCAGCGCCAGCGCCGTGGCTGCCCTATCGTCGCTGCTGGGCAATCTGGTGCTCTTTGGCATCATCATCGCCTTCCTGATCGCCGGCGCCTGGAAACGGATTCCCGTCTATGAAAGCTTCATCGAGGGCGCCCGGGACGGCTTCGACGTCTGCAAGAACCTGCTGCCCTACCTGATCGCCATGCTCTGCGCCGTCGGCGTCCTGCGGGCATCGGGCGCGCTGGATCTGGTGCTGGACGCCATCCGCTGGGCGGTGAGTGTGGCCGGGCTGGACACGCGATTCGTCGACGCGCTGCCCACGGCCCTGGTCAAGCCGTTTTCGGGCAGCGCGGCGCGCGCCCTGCTGATCGAAACGATGCAGCACACGGGGCCGGACAGCTTCGCGTCGCTGCTGGCCGCGACTGTCCAGGGCAGCACCGAAACCACGTTCTACGTGCTGGCGGTGTATTTCGGTGCCGTGGGCATCCAGCGCGCCCGCCATTCGGTGGGCTGCGCCCTGCTGGCGGATCTGGCCGGCGTCCTGGCATCCATCGGCGTGTGCTACTGGTTCTTCGGATAAGCTGCCGGCGCGTCGCTACAATGGTTAATATGCCCCGCGGCACCGGCACAGCGTTTCCCGCACGCGGGTCCGTTTTTGAACACACCACAGGAAGACCTCGATGTCCGTCCGTTTCAACCCACGCACATCCATCCGAGGCATCCTCGCGGCGAGCGCCTGCCTGTGGCTGGCCGGCTGCGCCAATATGGCGGACACGCCGCCGGGCACCCCGCTCTCCCAGGTGGAAGCAAAATTCGGCGTCCCCACGCTGCAATGCACGGACCGGCAGGGGCGCGAGCGCGTCATTTGGTCGCAACAGCCTTTCGGGCAATACGCCTGGGCATCCACGGTGGACCCCCAGGGCCGCGTGGAATCCGTGCAGCCGATCCTGACGGACGAACACTTCGAGGTCCTGAAACAGGGCACCTGGACGCCGGACCAGGTGCGCTGCGAATTCGGCCCCCCGGCCTTCATCGACGCGGTGGGCCTGCCCAGCGTGCGCCAGATTGTCTGGAACTACCGCTACAAGCAGGACCACGTCTGGAATTCGCTGATGTTCGTGTTTTTCGGCCGTGACGGGGATCACGTCACGAAATTCCACCCGGGGCCCGATCCCATGTATGACCACGAGGATCGGGAACCGATATTCTGAAGTGCCCGAGAGTTGACTATTCTTCCAGGGCGTGGCGCTTGCGCCGCACCTGATAGGTCGACAGCAGACCATGGGCCACCATGTTCATGCCCGGCCGGTACTCGCCCGAGGGGGTCTGGACAACCTTGGGCACCAGATGACCTGACAGCGCCACGCTGTCGCCGTCGGTCAGGGCCAGCAGGGCAGTCTGTACGGAATCCTCGAATGCGACCACATCGCACATCAGCAGGTCGCCGTTGTTGGTCCAGACCTTGGCCCTGGCCGTGACATAGAGATTGCCGGCCTTCCCGGTGCTTTGTCTGGGACTGCCGAACAACTTGCCTTGGACCAGTGCATCAATCATCAGTGCTTGCCTCTCATGGTCGAAATGACACGGTAATACAGTGTCGTTACAACGGTATTGCCACGAATGACTGTTGTTACTTTAGCAACAAAAAAGCCCGCCATGTCGTTCAACATGCGGGCTTTGCATAAAGCTGTATAACAGTGTTGTATAAACAGCACTGGCGGAGACAGAGGGATTCGAACCCTCGATGCGGGTATAAGCCGCATGCTCCCTTAGCAGGGGAGTACCTTCAACCACTCGGCCATGTCTCCGGCAAGACCGGCATTCTAGCACAGGAACCGGCGCTGTCGACTTTGATCAGGATTCGGCCTTGACAGGTTCCTGGTCCAGTTCGAAGGCCTTGTGCAGGGCGCGCACCGCCAGTTCCATGTATTTGTCGTTGATCAGCACCGAGGTCTTGATTTCCGACGTGCTGATCATCTGGATGTTGATGCCTTCCTCGGCGAGGGTGCGGAACATCAGGCTGGCCACACCCACGTGACTGCGCATGCCGATGCCGACAATCGAGACCTTCGCGACCTTGTCGTCGGAGACGACTTCACCGGCACCCACGGTCGGCCCGATCTGGTTCTTCAGCAGGTCCAGCGTGCGCAGGAAATCGTTGCGGTTGACGGTGAAGGAGAAGTCGGTCATGCCCTGCTGGGAGATGTTCTGCAGGATCATGTCCACGTCGATGTTGGCCGCGGCCACGGGGCCCAGGATCGAATAGGCAACGCCCGGGGTGTCGGGCACATTGCGCAGGGTGACTTTGGCTTCGTCGCGGCTGAACGCAATGCCGGAGACAACAGCGGATTCCATTTTCTGATCTTCCTCGAAAGTGATGAGCGTGCCCGAATGCATTTCCTCGTCGACCGGGATCATGGGATCGGTCAGTGACGACAGTACGCGCAGAGGCACCTGATATTTGCCAGCGAATTCAACAGAGCGGATCTGCAGGACCTTGGACCCGAGCGAGGCCATTTCCAGCATTTCCTCGAACGAGATGACGTTCATGCGGCGGGCTTCCGGCACGACGCGCGGATCGGTGGTGTAGACCCCGTCCACGTCGGTGAAGATCAGGCATTCGTCGGCCTTCATCGCCGCCGCCACCGCTAC
Organism: Castellaniella sp.; assembly: GCA_019104865.1. Taxonomy (GTDB): domain Bacteria; phylum Pseudomonadota; class Gammaproteobacteria; order Burkholderiales; family Burkholderiaceae_B; genus Castellaniella. The sequence goes on from JAHRWZ010000052.1 coordinate 32,594, forward strand.
CGCCGAGGTATCCGACCCGCCGCGCCCCAAGGTGGTGATATGGCCGTCGTCGTCGATGCCCTGGAAACCGGTGATGATCACCACCCGGCCGGAGTCCAGATCGGCGCGGATGCGGGAATCGTCGATCGACTTGATCCGGGCCTTGGTGTAGGCGCTGTCGGTCAGCACCGGCACCTGCCAACCGGCGTAGCTGCGGGCCGCCACACCCTGGCGCATCAGGGCGATGGCCAGCAGCGCGCTACTGGCCTGTTCGCCCGTGGAAGCCAGCATGTCCAGTTCGCGCGGGTCGGGCTGGGGCGAGATTTCCTTGGCCAGCCCCAGCAGGCGATTGGTTTCCCCGGACATGGCCGAAGGCACGACGACCACCTGATGGCCGGCGGCGTGCCATTTGGCCACGCGCCGGGCGACATTCTGAATGCGTTCGACGGACCCCATGGAGGTCCCGCCGTATTTCTGAACGATGAGCATGATAACGAGGAAGTGAAAGGCTGCGATCAGGCCCGCAGGCAGCGCAACCGAACTGAAGACAAGCTGATTATTCTAACTGGGTTTTGAGGATGTTTCCGGAACCAGCAGGACCCGCCCCTTTTGCACCACGATCCAGTGCGATTCATGGCGCAAGCGCACCTGACGGTCATGGCCCAGGGCATGGACTTCGCGCAGCTGCTTGAGCCACGCATCCAGGCGAGCCTCGGTGGGCATGCGCAAACCCTGGGACCGCAGCCAGAATCGCAACACGGGCGCCTGCCGCGAGGCTGGCAGCAGGCGCCAGGCGGCCAGGGAAAAGCCCAGACCATCGGCATCAGGATCCAGACGCGGCCAGTCCTCGCGCACGGCATCCAGTGCCCACTGTTCCAGTTCGCGCGCCTGGCGGGCGTGGCGCGCCAGCGTGCGGCGCCAGGCAGGCCACCGCCCATCGAGGACGGGCGCCAGATCGGCACGCACGGCGCCGCGCGCGTATCGCGCGTCCCGGTTGCTGGGATCGTGCACGGGCTGCCAGCCGCTGATCGCGGCGAACCGGTCGGCGGCCTGGAGGATGTGCGAGCGCGGCTGGTCCAGCCAGGGGCGCAGATACAGCAGATCATCGCGCCGCATCATCGGCGCCATGGCACCCAGCCCCAGTGGTCCGGCACCGCGCAACAGGCGCAGCAGCACGGTTTCGGCCTGATCGTCCTGATGGTGCGCCAGCAGGACGTGCCCCACCCCGGCCTGTGCGGCCAGGTCGGCCAAGGCGGCATAACGGGCCGCTCGGGCGGCGGCCTCCATGCCGGTTCCCTGCGCATCGACCCGGACGCGCCGGCTATGGCAGGAAACGCCGAGCAGCCCGGCCAGACGATGCGCTTGAGTCAGCCATTCGTCGGCCGAAGCCTGCAGGCCATGATGGATGTGGAAACAGTGCAGGTGCCGGCCGGTATCGGCGGCGACCCTCGCGGCGTGCAGGGCCAGCATGGCCGAATCGGCCCCGGCGCTAAGCGCCACACCCAGGGCCGCGCCGGCGGGAACGTCGGCCAGCGCGACGCGCACCGCGGTCAGCAGATCATCATCATAAGTGGCACACCACCGATCCGCCGCGACAGGCTTCATGGGAACACTCCTGCGTCATACAGCCGATGCGCCACGCGCCGATGCCCCACCCGATCATCGGGCAGCCACCAGCGGTCAGGCACGCCATCGGAATCAGGCGCCGTGGATCAGCGGGCTTCCTGGAAGCGCCCATAGGCGGAGATACGCTCCATGCGGCGGCGCAGGAGTTCGTCGGTTTCCAGGCCGGACAATTCGCGCAGCGCGTCGGCCAGGGCTCGATGCAGCTGACGCGCCATGGTGGCCGGGTCACGGTGTGCACCGCCCACTGGTTCGTTAACCACGCGATCGATCAGGCCCAGATCCTTCAGGCGGGGGGCCGTGATCGCCAGGGCTTCGGCAGCGGTCGCGGCCTTGTCGGCACTGCGCCACAAAATGGACGCGCAGCCCTCGGGCGAGATCACCGAATACGTGGAGTACTGCAACATCATGACGGTATCGCCGACCGCGATCGCCAGAGCCCCGCCCGAGCCACCCTCGCCGATGATGGTGACGATGATGGGCACCTTGAGCCCCGCCATCGCGAACAGGTTGTGGCCGATGGCTTCGGACTGGCCGCGTTCCTCGGCGCCGACCCCGGGGTAGGCACCCGGGGTATCGACGAAGGTGAAGATCGGCAGGCGGAATTTCTCGGCCAGACGCATCAGGCGCAGGGCCTTGCGGTAGCCCTCCGGGCGCGGCATGCCGAAATTGCGCATGGCGCGTTCCTTGGTGTCGCGGCCTTTCTGGTGACCGATCACCATGCAGGGCGTGCCGTTGAATCGCGCCAGCCCACCCACGATGGACTGGTCGTCGGCGTACATGCGGTCGCCGTGCAACTCGTGGAAATCCGTAAACAGCGCATGGACGTAGTCCATGGTGTAGGGGCGCTGCGGGTGGCGCGCCACCAGCGCCGTCTGCCAGGGGGTGAGCTTGGCATAGATGCTCTTGGCCAGGGTCTGGCTTTTCTGCTGCAGACGGCCGACTTCCTCGGAGATGTCCACGGCGGAATCCGTCTGCACGTAGCGCAGTTCCTCGATCTTCTGATCGAGTTCGGCCAGGGGCTGTTCGAATTCAAGAAAGGTATTTCGCATGAGTACGGGGTTTCCAGGATGGAAAGATCAATATTCGACGGCAGCGGCATCCATGCTGCGCCACAGGTACCAGCTGGCGACCGTGCGCCACGGCGCCCAGGCCTGCGAGACCTCGCGGGCCTCGAAGCGCGACACGGGTTCGCCACTGAAGTAGTGATGGGAAATGGCCTTGAGCAGCGCGGTGTCGTCCAGCGGCAGCACGTCCGGGCGGCCCAGGAAAAAAATCAGGAACATTTCGGCTGACCAGCGCCCCACCCCGCGGATTTCGCACAGCTGCGACAGGATGGTGGCATTGTCCTGCGCCTGCCACCAGGCCGGGTCCATCCGTTCGGACTGCTGAAAATACACGGCCGCGTCGCGGACGTACTGGGCCTTGCGCAGGGACAGCCCCATGGCGCGCAATTCGGCTTCGGAATGCTGGATGATCGCGTCGGGCAGCGTGTCCGGCCCGCAGGCCAGGACCAGCTGCTGCCAGAGCTTGCGGCCAAGCGCCAGGGAAATCTGCTGGCCCACGATGATGCGGATCAGGGTCTGGTAGGGGCTTTGACGCACCTGGATGCGCTCCTCGCCATAGACCGGGATCAGTTTGCGCAGGATGCGGTCACGCTGCATCAGGTCCTGGCAGGCCTCTGCCCAGTAGACCGGGCGCAGCTGAGTGTCTGGGTAGTGCATGTCCACGTTTACACCCGCCGCCATTGCGTCAGGCCGCCGGCAACGTCGGCGAGTTCGACACCCTGTTCGCGCAGTTCGGCGCGGATCTGGTCGGCACGGGCAAAATTGCGGGACGTCTTGGCCTGGATGCGTTCGGCCACCAGCGCCTCGATGGCGTCGGCGGTCAGTGGCGCGGCCTGTGTCCCGCCAGACAGGAATCGGGTGGGTGATTGCAGATAGACCTGAGGATCGGTCTGCAGTAGGCCCAGGATGCCCCCCAGCGCGCGCAACAGGCCGCTGGCCTGGGGGCTGGCATCGCGGTTGGCCTGATTGGCCAGATCGAACAGCACGGCCACGGCGCCTGCCGTGTTGAAATCATCATCCATGGCGGCCTGGAAGGCCTGCGCGGCGGGCGTGCCCCAATCGATGACCGTGGCAGCCGGCGGCACGTTGGCCAGCGCCTGATACAGCCGGTCGAGCGCGTGCTGCGCATCCTGCAGGTTGTCGGGCGTGTAGTTCTGCACGCTGCGGTAATGACTGCGCACCAGGAAGAACCGCAGCATTTCGGATTCACGCGGGTTGGCGACATAGTCGGAGGCATCGTCGGCCACGCCGTCGGTCACGGTATCGCGGATACGGCGGAAATTACCCAGCGATTTGGACATTTTTTCGGCGTCCACCATCATCGGGCCGCAGTGCATCCAGGTCGTGGCCAGCGCGCCGCCAAAGGCGCCTTCGCTTTGTGCGATCTCGTTTTCGTGGTGGGGAAATTTCAGGTCGGGCCCGCCGCCGTGGATATCCAGTGGCATGCCCAGCAGGCTGTGGCTCATGGCCGAGCATTCGATATGCCAGCCGGGGCGCCCGGGCCCGTAGTCGGAATCCCAGCGGGTATCGGCGGGTTCGGCGGGCTTGGCCGATTTCCACAGCACGAAATCCAGGGGGTCTTGCTTGCCCGCCGCGACCGCCACGCGCTCGCCGGCGCGCAGGTCGTCGAGCGACTTGCCGGACAGTTTCCCGTAGCCCGGGAATTTGCGCACCGAGAAATTGACGTCGCCGTCGGCGCCGCGATAGGCCAGACCTTTTGATTCCAGGATGCGGATGATGTCGAGCATGCCGGTCACGTGTTCTGTGGCGCGCGGCTCGTCGTCGGGCGCCTGGACCCCCAGGGCGCGTTCGTCGGCGCGCATGGCGGCGATGAAGAATTCGGTCAGTGCGCGAATGGGCACGCCGCGCTCGACGGCGCGGCGGATGATCTTGTCGTCGATGTCGGTGATGTTGCGCACATAGCGCACCCGGTAGCCGGACGCCCGCAGCCAGCGCTGCACCACATCGAAGCTGACCAGCATGCGGGCATGGCCCAGGTGACAGAAGTCATACACCGTCATGCCGCAGACGTACATGCGCACCACCCCCGGTTCGACGGTTCGCAGTGGGGTTTTCTGGCGCGAAAGGGTGTTATAAATGTGCAGCATGTCGGATGGGCAAGGTCAAGCGATCCCCACACGCCGGGCCTGCCGGCTGCGCGATGGGATGTAAAATGAACTGCCAAGTATACCGTCCCCTGGCTCCATCCCTGAACCCTCCCATAGGCGCTGCGTGTCGTGATTCGTGTTTTTCTGACTGTTTTGACTCTGTGCGCGGGCCTGGCGGCAGGGCCGGCGACCGGCGCATCCCATGATACTAACGCGTCCGGGGCCGCGCTCCAAGGCCTGAATTTCAACCCGAAGACGGGCGAGTTCACGCTGCCCGAAGCCCCGGACGGCGGCTGGAAAGCCTTCGCCGATCTGCTGCAAAAAGCCACGCCGTCGGTCAACACGGCCATCCCCCTGACGCCGTCGCAGGTCACCGACCACATCGCGGCGATGATCGATGCGGGGCAGGCCCGCGAAGCCCTGGACGTCATCCAGAAACGCGAAACCGCGCGCGCCGCATCGGCCCCGGTGGGCACCGACGTCCAGCTCGAATACCAGAAAGGCCGCGCGCTGGCGGCTCTGGGCGAACACGACCAGGCCATCGCCCTGTGGCAGCGGATGACGGAAGCCTTCCCCGAACTGCCCGAACCCTGGAATGCCCTGGCCATCGAATACGCCGGGCAAGGCAAACTGCAGATGGCACACGACGCCCTGAACATGGCGCTGGCCTCGGACCCGTCCTTCGCCCCCGCGCTGGAAAACCTGGGCCACGTGCAGATGGCGCTGGCGCAGGAATCTTTCGCCCGGGCACGCGCCGCCCAGACCCATCCGGCCACCATCGCCCCGGCCACCCCCGAACCGCTCCAGAATCAGCCCGGCAAACGCCCACTGCCCACGGCGCCAGCCACCATGCGCTAGGCGGCACCCGCCCCAACCGCTCGCGTCCCTTCAACCGACCGCCGCCGATACTCATGTCCCATCCGTTTTTTTCCACCCGCATCCTGTCCTGGATGCGTGTCCTCAGCCTGGGCTGCGCCCTGGCCATGGCCCCCGGCCTGGCAGGCGCCGCTTCCGGTCCCCTCAACTCCACCCAAGGCAAACCCATGAGCACCAATCCGCACGTCAAGCTGCACACCAACAAGGGCGACATGCTCATCGAGCTGGATGCCGACAAAGCACCCAAGACGGTTGAAAACTTCCTGACCTACGTGAAGGAAGGCTTCTACGACGGCACGATCTTTCACCGCGTCATCAACAACTTCATGGTCCAGGGCGGTGGTTTCGAACCCGGCATGAAGCAAAAGCAGACCCACGCCCCCGTCGAAAACGAGGCCAACAACGGCCTGAAGAACGATCGCTACACGCTGGCCATGGCGCGCACGTCCGACCCGCACTCGGCCACCGCCCAGTTCTTCATCAACGTGGCGGACAACGACTTCCTGAACTTCACGGCACCCACCTCCAACGGCTGGGGCTACACGGTGTTCGGCCGCGTCATCGAAGGCACGGAAGTGGTCGATGAGATCAAGAAGGTCAAGACCGGCAACAAGGGCTTCCACCAAGACGTCCCGGTGGAAGACGTCGTCATCGAAAGCGCCACCCTGGTTGAATAAGGCGAGACTTCCAGGCGTCCTCTGGATTGCCTCGGACATCCACCTGGGCGCCACCGTTCCACGGACGGCCGGCGCCTTTTACGATTTTCTGGCGCAGGCCCGCACGCAGGCCCAGGCGCTGATCCTGTGCGGCGACATCTTCGATGCCTGGATCGGCGACGACCACGCGCTGCGTCAGCCGCCCGCCTGGCTGGAAGACGCCCTGCGCGAACTGCGCCTGACGGCGCAAGCGATCCCGCTGTGGCTGGTCCACGGCAACCGGGATTTCCTGATGGGCGCGGCCCTGGCCCGCACGCTGGGCGCGCAATTGATCCCCGCCCCCATCCGCCTGGACACCGATGCCGGCCCGATCCTGCTGGCCCACGGGGATGAATACTGCACGGATGACGTCGCCTACCAGCGCTTCCGATGCGTGGTGCGCACCCCCTGGATACAGAAGATGTTCCTGGCCCTGCCGCTGCCGCTGCGCCGGGCGATCGCCCGCTGGGCGCGCGAACGCAGCCGGCGGGCCCACGGCACCAAGCCGATGCGGATCATGGACGTGAACCGGGATGCGGTAACCCAGGCCATGGCATCCGCCGGCTGCGAGACACTGATTCACGGTCATACGCACCGGCCGGCGGTCCACACGGTGCCTCTGGGCGATCATGAGGGCCGGCGCTACGTGCTGCCCGACTGGGAATTCGATCATGCCGCGCCGACGCGCGGGGGCTGGATTTCGATCGATACTGACGGAATCCGGATGCATGGGTGGCCGCCTGCAGGCGGTTCACCCTAACTGTTCCACCTCGGGTTCTGTGTCGAGGGGGGCGATGCGTTCGATCTGCACGGCGGAGATTCGGCGGCCTGCCAGGGCGGCGACAGTGAAGCGGAAGCCGTCGTAGTCGTGCACGAGTTCGCACTGGTCGCCGACGTCTGGCAGGCGGCCGAAGCGGCTGAGCAGGTAGCCGGCGATGGTGGAGTATTCCTCGTCCTCGTCCACCAGGCCGTCGGTATGCAGGATCTGTTCCAGATGGTGCAGGTCGGCGGCGCCGTCCACCCGCCAGCGGCCCTGGCCCTGGTCGATGATGTCGGGGGCCTCGTCCTCGTCGGGGAATTCACCGGCGATGGCCTCGAAGATGTCGATGGGCGTCACCACGCCGACGATGGAACCGAATTCGTCGGCCACCAGCACCAGCAGGCCATGAGCGCGCTTGAGCGTTTCCATGAGCGACAGGATCTGGATGCTTTCATGGACGATGATCGGTTCGCGCAGGCGGGTTTCGCGGATGCCGCCGTGTTCGATCAGGTCCAGCAGCAGATCTTTCGCGCGCCCGACCCCGACGACCTCGTCCAGGGTGCCCCGGCAGACAGGGAAAAAGCTGTGCGGCTCGCGGATCAGTTGCTCGCGCAATTCCTCGACGGGCGCTTCCAGATTGATCCAGGAAACATCGGTGCGGGGGGTCATCACGGAATGGACGTTGCGATCGCTGAGCGTCAGCACCCCGCTGACCATATTGCGTTCCTCGTCGCCGAACACCTCGACGGGCTTGGCGGCCGCCTGGTCGTCTTCAGGTTCCGGGCCGACCAGCGGTTTGCGCCCCAGCATCAGCAGGACGGTTTCGGCGGTGCGTTCGCGCAGCGGCCGGCGCATCTCGGCACGCCGGACGTTGCGTTTGGCCCATTGATTCAGGGTCTCGATCAGCACTGAAAAGACGATGGCGGCGTACAGGTAGCCCTTGGGGACCGGGAATTTGAAGCCGTCGGCCATCAGTGAAAAGCCGATGGTCAGCAGGAACCCCAGACACAGGATGACCACGGTCTGGTGGGCATTGACGAACGTCGTCAGCGGCTTGGACGCCACCAGCATGATGCCCATGGCGATCACCACCGCGGCCATCATGATCGCCAGATGGTCGACCATGCCCACGGCCGTGATCACCGAATCGACGGAGAACACCGCGTCCAGAATGACGATCTGGGTGACGATCACTCCGAAACCGGCGTGCAGTCGCGAACCCGAGGCGTGCTGGGTGCGGCCCTCGATGCGGTCGTGCAGTTCGAACGTGCCCTTGAACAGCAGGAAGAAGCCACCCACGATCAGGATCAGGTCGCGGCCCGAGAACGACAGGTCGCCCAGGTGCACCAGGGGCTCGGTGAGCTTCACCAGCCAGGACATCAGCGTCAGCAGGAACAGACGCATGATGAGCGCCAGGCTCAGGCCCAGCACACGGGCGCGGTCGCGCTGCTTGGGCGGCAGCTTGTCGACCAGGATGGCGATGAAGACCAGATTGTCGATGCCCAGGACGATTTCCAGGACGATCAGGGTGAACAAGCCCACCCAGGCTGCCGGATCCAGCAACCATTCCATCATCGTGTTCCTTCAGGCGAGCAGATGCGTCATCATCTGCGCGAATATCTTGGGCGGCGCAGCCAGCACGTTGCCCGATTCCATCCAGCCCTGCTCACCCTGGAAGTCGGCCATCAGGCCGCCGGCCTCGAGCACCAGCAGGCTGCCGGCGGCCATGTCCCAGGGCTTGAGCCCGACGCCGCAGAAACCGTCCAGCCGGCCGCTGGCCACCCAGGACAGGTCCAGGACCGTGGAGCCCGTGCGCCGCGCCGCCGCGCATTCGGCCAGCAGCGGGACGAAGGGCGAGCTTGCAGGCAACGCCGTGGACTGGGGGATGTGCGAGGCCAGCAAGGCGTCGTGGTAGCGCAAGCAGGAGGACACCCGCACCCGGCGGTCGTTCAGAAAGGCGCCGCTGCCCCGGCTGGCAGTGAACATTTCGTTGCGCGTGGGGTCATAGACCACCGCGTGCGCGGCCTGGCCCCGATGCATCAGCGCGATGGACACGGCATAGTGCGCGAAGCCGTGGATGAAGTTCGTGGTGCCGTCCAGCGGGTCGATCACCCACTGGAATTCCGCGTCCGCCTGGCCGCCGCCGGCCTGCAGGCGGCCGGATTCCTCGGCCAGGATGCCATGGTCGGGATAGGCTGTGCGTAAAATGTCGATGATGGATTCCTCTGCGGCCCGGTCGACTTCCGTGACGTAGT
>JAHRWZ010000068.1 GCA_019104865.1 Castellaniella sp.
AATATCACGGCAAAATGGAGCCGTTCCGCCCATGACTGGAAGCAGGCCATGAACCAATTCGCCATCCTCTACGAAGAGCGATTTAGCTGCCGTTCCGTGTAATGCTCAACCCGCCTCAAACACGGAATTTCTGACACACCCTGCTTGGTCTGCCGATTGCCTGCATTGCTACGCTGTTGATGTTTGCCAGTAGGTAGCTCATAGGTGTGCCCTCGGCCTGAGAGGGGAGCTAGCTGGCAGCTAGGCTCCCACGGGGGGGGGGACGCGCCGTAAGTCAATGTCGAGGGGAGGCTTTGAAATTTTTGCATCTGAACATTTGCTCTTCCCAATAGAGTTTGTGGGCTTTTTCAGCTGTCACTCGTTGGCAGCACTATTCGCTGCACGGACCTCTCACAGTACTGGCTCTTTATGTGTGAATTGGGGGTTAGGGGATTGGCCCGACAATTCCTTCCTTCATATTATCCGCCGATGTTGTATACCCCCTTCCACCACACCTAGGACACACCTTAGGTTTCTCCTTGGGATCATCCGCTGATTTGTCACTTGGAATGATCCTGCCTGTCCCCTTGCATTGTTCGCATGGAGAGACCACCATGATGTTCTCCTTACACGGTCACTTTTAGTAGCCACTCCTGCATAATCTTCAGGCTGTAGCCCTTGCCATACTGCGCGGCTATTCCTTTCATTGCCCAGCCTCCGATTGCTTCCCGCACCTCCTGGGGACAGCCTACATCCCGAAGTCTGTCAGCCATGGTGTGGCGCAATTCATGTGCAGTGTGATCCATTCCCAGCCCTCGTATCCACTTCGCAATGGTGTTAGAGGCATGAGTGGCCTTGGTCTCTTCCGCTGAGGTGTACCTGGGGAATGCAAACCGCTGGCCCTTCGTGGCAGTTTCCTTGACTCGCTGAGCGGCCCACAAAGCAGCCCCCATAAGTGGCACCTCACGGGCACTGGATGGTGTCTTAAGTGATCGCCAGGGATGCGGCTGGATGACCATGTAGGGTATCTCTACGGCGGTCCCTGCCTTGCCATCCAGAACCAAGTCATCCAGAGCAAGCCCCGCAATCTCCGCGAGGCGGGCTCCAGTGTCTCCGAGTATGGCAGTCAGCCATCGGACATCATCATCTGCTGTTCTGCACGCATCAAACAGTGTGCAAAGCTCATCCTTCGTAAAGGGCTCTCGCGCCTTCGTGTCCTTGCCCTCAGCGGGGATCGGGAGCGATGCAAAGGGGTTCTTGCAATCAATGTCCTTTTCACGAAAGTAGGTCTCGATAACGGCCTTTACCACGTTGAGGCGTCTACGGATCGTCCCGGACTTGTTGCCACGTTCCTGTTCCTTCGCCACGTATGCATGGGCGTCCTCTCGCGTCAGATCATCAACGGGCTTGTCGCCTAACGCATCGGTCAGGGTAGCGAACGCTCTACGGGTGTACGTGACGAACTTCTCTTCGTCCTTCTTGGGGTGAACCTTCAGGTAAATCTCTAAGGCGTCACTGAGGGTGGGAAGGACGGCCCCTGCGAGTATCTGAGCCGCTTTGATTTCTACCGGCGTTAGATACTGGTCTGCCGGGTTCTCTCGATACAGCCACTCATCTCCTGCTGCATACTGCTCTCGCTTGGTCTCTAAGTGGTCGCGGAAAAGCTCCACGGCCATCTCGTCATTCGCTGTCGAGTCGGCAGACAGGCCATGCTTACGGAGTAGCTCCACGGCTTGCCCCTGGATGCTCTTTGGGGTCACCTCAGGATGCCCGCGCATCAGCGCCCACTCAGCTTCCACTTGCCTGTTTAACTGGGTGACCTTGCGGGCCGCTGTATGCAGCTCACTCGTATGCAAGTTGACCTTGATCAGCTTGGCTGGGTAGCGGTCTCGTAGGTCCTTGGGGACAGTGCGCTGGTACCAAATCTGGTTACCGTGAACGAAAGAGTACTTGAGAGTCACGCGAAGGATACCAAGGGTGGTTTGCATGGAAGACTACCAAAGAATCTACCACAAAAACCAATCTGTTCCCGTGCGCCAAATGGCTGTAGTCCCTTGATTATTTGGGGATTTCATGGTGCAAAGAGGCAGAAACAGAAGTCCGGCCCCGGGCACCACTCTAAAATTCATGGCGTTCATAAAAATCCAGTGCTACTGGAGTTGATTTGGCCTGCCTAATCAGGAGTGCAACTCGTCGCCGAGCAGGCTATCATCCATTTCAGCAACCTTAAACTCAGGAAAAGGCAGGAAATGGATCAAGTCATCCGACGGTTGCGTCAGTTCCGCGACGAGCGAAATTGGCAGCAATTTCACAACCCTAAAGATTTGGCATTGGCACTCAGTATCGAGGCTAGCGAACTGCTGGAAGCTTTCCTCTGGAAGGCGCCTGAAGCTGCCGACCCTGAGAAGGTGAAGGAAGAGCTAGCCGATGTGCTGGCTTATGCGCTGCTGCTGTCCGACGCGTACAATTTTGATATTGAAAAGATCATTCTAGAAAAAATCGAAAAGAATGAAGAAAAGTATCCTGTACACAAGGCGAAGGGAACTGCAAAAAAATACAACGAGCTATGAGTCAGACGCATCTTGTCGAAGTGAAACGCTATCCATTTTCTGCAGCGTCCCTGACGGAAATCCAGGCCGATGCATACGCAGCCAACAACTGGCCGCTTGTGTACATCCTTAGTGACAGGAGATCTTGCCGCGCCTATGTCGGCGAGACTACGGATGCTGGCACTCGGTTGGGTGCACATCTTAAGAACCCTCAGAAACGGTCCTTGTCGATGGTGCACCTTGTTAGTAGTGGCCGTTTTAATAAATCGGCGACATTGGACATTGAGTCGTCCCTGATCAAGTACATGTCTGCTGACGGTTCTTTCAAGCTGCTTAATGGCAACTTGGGTTTGAGTGACCATAACTATTATCAAAGAGACGAGCTCTATTCCAAGATATTTAGGGAAGCCTGGGACAAGCTGCGCAGTCACGGGATTGCGAAGCGGTCTATTGAAACTATTGACAATTCGGATGTTTTCAAGTATTCGCCGTACAAATCGTTGTCGCCTGATCAACGGCAAGGTTTGATCGAAATAATGCGGTCTCTGGTCGATCCAGAGCTGAAAAATATTGTCGTTCAAGGTGGAGCTGGAACTGGAAAGTCGGTGCTGGCCATATTTCTTTTCAAACTCATTCACTCTGACCTTGAAGAGTTGGACCTGCGTGAATTTTCAGAAGAAGAAATCGAGTTGCGCGAGCTTCTGTGGCAGATTAAGCAGCGCTTCCCACAGCCGCGTATGGCCTTGGTGGTGCCCATGAATTCGTTCCGAAGCACGTTGAAGAAGGCATTCAACAATGTTGCCGGCCTGCACCCCGGTATGGTCATCAGTCCTTCGGAGTTGGCTAAACAGCGTTGCGATATTGTCTTGGTGGATGAGTCACACCGCTTGCGCAAACGCGTCAACCTGGGGGCATATTACGGTGCGTTCGACAAGGCCTGTGCTACTCTTGGCTTGAACAAAAACCTGTGCAGCGAGGTGGACTGGATTACCCACCAATCAGACAAGGCTGTTTTCTTCTACGATCCAAACCAGAGCATCAAGCCGTCCGATGCCAACGCATCAGACTTTGACAGCATCAAGTCTTCGCCAGACAGCAAGGTCATGACATTGGTTTCCCAGTTCCGGGTTCGGGCAGGGTTGCACTATGTACAGTTTGTTGATGACCTCCTGAACGGGCGACTGTCGGTGGGCAAGAAGTTCAGCTCAAGTAAGTATGAATTTCTGGTCTTCGATGAATTGTCTGACATGGTGAGGGAGATTGAGCAGAGGAATAGTAGTTATGGCTTGGCGCGCTTGGTGGCAGGCTATTCATGGCGCTGGGATTCCAGAAAAAAACCGGACTTGTACGACATTCAGATCGGTGATGTCCAGTTGCGCTGGAACAGTACGAATAAGGACTGGATCAATGCGAGGGGGGCCGAGGGTGAAGTCGGCTGCATCCATACCACCCAGGGTTATGACTTGAACTACGCTGGGGTCATCTTCGGCCATGAAATTCGTTATGACGATAGGCTGGATCAGATTGCTATCGAAAAGGATAATTACCATGATCGAAACGGAAAACAGGCCATTAGAGACCCTGATGAGCTCAAGCAATACATACTGAATATTTACCGTACCATCATGCTGAGAGGCATACGCGGTACGTTTGTCTACGCATGCGACGATGGTTTGCGTAGTTACCTGAAGCGGTATGTGGAAAGCTATAAATCCAATGTCCTTGCATTTCCAGAACCTGTGAAGCCGTTGGAGCCATATGTCAACGCGGTTCCACTCTATGACTTGCAGGCCGCTGCAGGTGGTTTCAGTGCGATTCAGCAAGTCAAGCATGAAAACTGGGTGCTCGTGCCTGATGGCATGCCCGTAGGGAAGAACATTTTCGCTTGCCATGTGGTCGGCGAGTCCATGAATAAGGTCATCCCCGACGGCGCCGTCTGCCTGTTCCGATTGAACCCTGGAGGCAGCCGGAACGGGAAAATCGTACTGGTGGAATGTGCCGATGTCCAGGATGGCGACGCCGGTTCGCGTTACACAGTCAAAGAGTATCAAAGTTTCAAAATGCAGACCGAAGATGGTACTGAAAATCTGCAGATCATATTGAAGCCGCGGTCAACCAACCTGACACTGACTGCTATAGAAATTACCAAGGATGATGACGAACACCGCTATCAGGTCGTTGGTGAATTTTTGGGTGTGATCAGTTAAGTTTATTGATCTCGCCTTCGGTGGGGCTTTTTCATTCATCGCAGTACATGTCTACGCGCTTTGCTTGGACAAGCCCTTCGATTGCATCGCACGCCTATTCTTGCTGGACTGGCAGAAGGGGCAGGCCGATTTGATGTCCTCCCCCAGTGTGCACTGATGGATGCTTCCCGTTCCGGCCTGTATTACACGCTGAGGATGGGCGTGCCACATGTCATCCACGAAGAAACGCAGAAGCCCAAGCTTCGGTCGTACGACCAGACCGACGTTACGCGTCAGCCGCTCCAGGACCGGACCCTGCCGGTGTCGACATGGACAAAGGCGCTGCCTGGGTAGTAGCCGACCCCGCCAGCCTTCAGTTCCAGGGCCGCATCGCGCAGCTCTGCAAGCGGAACGCCGGGTATGCGCAGATCTACCGCCTGACCAACCATGTGCAGACTGCCTTTGGCCACGCCTCCGCCGCGCGTGGTGCGCAGGCGTTCGTTTGTCTGGGGTGCCCGGTAGCCGGAAATGATCTGGTAGGGGGTGTTTGTCCCTAATGCGACGCGCACCGCATGCATGATGTCATAAACACCCGGGTCCATATGACCGACCAGGCCTGAATAATGATCACGCAAAAAGTGATTCAGATCGACCAGCGCCTGTGGCACATACCGGCTTCCCACTGCGTAGGTCAGGTCGATTTTTTCGTGCGTGTGGGTATGGTCCATGGCCAGCTCGCGCATCGGCGCCCCCACCGAAGTCGCCCTGGCGATCATGGGAAAAGCGCATAGCACGGTCGTGCCCGATGCCGCCGCAAGAAAACGTCGGCGCGCGGGGTTGGTCTTGAACTTCATGATTGCATCGTCATCATCGGCTGCAGCCCTGCTGCGGGTATCGCCCCGTGCCCATTGGTTTCAGAGACTCGGCTGGGTGCCGCGCAACGCCTGCTTCAGCTGCGCATCCTGATGATATATATCGGGAAAAAAGTACACTTTACCACCGCTCTTCACGACGACGGTGCTGTAGGCAATCAGGACCGGGACAGGGTGATCCAGACGCAAGGTGCGCGACTGCCCGCTCTCCATGGCATCGACAATCCGTTGCTGGGTCCATTCCGGGTGGTTGTGCAGTACGAACTGCGCCAGCGCGACGGGTGTTTCAATGCGAATGCAGCCATGGCTGAAATCGCGACGTGCGCGTGAGAACAATTCTGGCGCGGACGTGTAGTGCAGGTAAATGTTCTGATCGTTCGGAAAGATGAACTTGATGTCGCCCATCGCATTGCGCGGCCCCGGTCTTTGGCGGATACGCCATTCGCCCCGCTGTACGGCATCGATCGCTTCGGGCGACAGGGCATTGACGACTTTTCCGTCGCCGGAGACGAACTCGAATCCCTGCTGCGCAAAATAGCCGGGATCGCGGCGCAGACGTGGAAGCGTTTCGCCAAGTGCAATCGATCGCGGCACATTCCAGTACGGGCTGAACTCGATAAAGCGCATTTCCTCCAGGAAAATCGGCGTGCGTGTATCCAGCGCCTTACCCACCACCACACGCATTTCCAGATCCAGCCTGATCTTGTTTTCCTTCAGCTCATAGGCCCGCAATATAAATTCGGGGATATTCACCACAATCATGCGGGGCGCATACAGCAAGGGGGTCCAGCGCAGACGTTCCAAAGTCAGCGCCATCTGCTCGACGCGCTGCGCCGGAGTCACATTCAGTTGTGCCAATGTCGCCGGGCCCAGCACACCGTCCGCCTCCAGACCATGCCGTTCCTGAAACTTGCGGACCCCTTCCACCAGGCCACCCTCGTAGGATTCGGTCGCCACCGCGGGCGCCGGAAGATCACCCAGGATTGTCAGGCGTTCGGCGATGACGGCAAGTCCTGCATAGGCCTGGCCGGGCCGTACAGAACGGGCCGGCAGTGGCGGCAGCGGCCTTTTCCAGGCCGCGGGATCACCTAAAGCTCGATAGGCATTCATGATCAGCCGGAGCGACTCGTACATCGGAACCCGAGGCTGAGCCTCGTTCAGGGCCTGCGCCAGACGACCCGATCGACGGGCCTGGAGCACATAGGCATGGGCGTCGAATCGATTCAGCGGCGGAGCCTTGAACCGATGCTTCAAAACCTCGGGACTAAGACGGCCCTGGACCAGGTCGGCCAGGTAATGTTCGAGTGCGGAAGTCAGGTCGGTGTCCAGCTTAGCCAGCACCCCCGGGACGGGCGCCGTCTGCGAAGCGCGCCCGAAGGCCTGTGCAAGTTCGGATGCGCGATAGTCCCGTGGCCGCAAGCCCTGGGACTGCGCATCAGCCAATACCGCCAGGGCGACCCGGGCATCGTTGTTCGGCTGAGCGCCCTCAAACCATGAAGGCATTGGCGCCGCGGACACAGCGGCTGAAAAAAATATCAGGGTACCAGCCAGCACAATCGAGAATACGGATTTCGTCATCTGGGCAGCCCTGCGGAACCTTTCATCGAACTGTCTTATGCTTGGGGCGTGACATCTTCAGCCACTTCCCGCGCCATGAACAATAATTATATGGATGGAAATCATGCAACGTGCTGATTTAAGGCGCGCAATAGCGCTGGTGCTGTTTCTTGTCGCTTTCGGCTTATTATGGGTCACTCACTTTTGGTGGGGTGCGAAGGTAGGGTGCAGCGACAAAATATCTACCGGCCACGCGTACCGCGTACCAATAGTGTCGACGGGCGCTGGTCAGTCGTCGCGATGTCCTTGTTCGGATGCCTCCTGCATGCCCCGTTTGGGAATGCGACAACAATTCAGTTGCATTCTGGACTTGCCTGTGCGCAACACGCCGCTATATTATTCAACGATAGTTGAATAGTTGATTTATCGCGCTGATTTCCCATGCATGAATGACCTTTTGGGCTACCTGACCGAGCACTGCTGTCAGGGCGGCACCTGCGAGGTCAGCCCCAACGAAACCGTTTGTCAAACCTGCTGAACCAGGAAAACCCCATGAAACACCTGCATGCCCGTCTGTCTGTTGATGACCTGATGCCATGTCCTGGCCGCGCGAGCCGCACCACATCGGTCATGTGCGAGAGGAAAGCATGAGTGTCTTCGAGCGTTACCTGACCCTATGGGTCTTTCTCTGCATCGTTGCTGGCGTTCTCCTGGGACAGGCGGCCCCTGGCGCTTTCCAGATCATCGGGAATGTGCAGGTGGCCCAGGTCAACTTGCCGGTGGGACTGCTGATCTGGCTGATGATCATCCCCATGCTGGTCAGGGTGGATTTCGGCGCGCTGAGCCAGGTGCGCCGGCACTGGCGCGGTATCGGCGTGACGCTGTTCGTGAACTGGGCCGTCAAGCCATTCTCGATGGCCTTCCTGGGGTGGCTATTCATCCGGCAGGTGTTCGCGCCGTGGCTGCCTGCCGCTCAACTCGATAGTTACATTGCGGGGCTGATCCTGCTGGCAGCGGCACCGTGTACCGCAATGGTGTTCGTCTGGAGCCGGCTCACCGGCGGCGACCCGCTCTTCACATTGTCTCAGGTAGCGTTGAACGACACGATCATGGTGTTCGCCTTCGCACCGGTTGTGGGGCTGCTGCTGGGCTTGTCGTCCATCACCGTGCCCTGGGCGACGCTGCTGACCTCGGTGGTGCTGTACATCGTCATTCCGGTCATCCTGGCTCAACTCTGGCGCCGGGCGCTGCTGCGCCGTGGCCAGGCTGTTTTCGATGCCACCTTGGCGCGCGTTGGCTCGCTGTCCATTGCCGCATTGTTGTTGACGCTGGTGCTGCTCTTTGCCTTCCAGGGGCAAGCTATCATCGAGCAGCCCCTGGTGATCGCCATGCTGGCCGTGCCCATCCTGGTCCAGGTGCTGTTCAATTCGGCGCTGGCGTACTGGTTGAACCGGCGCGTGGGCGAACAGCACAATGTTGCATGCCCCTCGGCCCTGATTGGCGCGAGCAACTTCTTCGAGCTGGCGGTGGCCACCGCCATCAGCCTGTTTGGCTTTCATTCGGGCGCGGCACTGGCGACCGTGGTGGGGGTATTGATCGAAGTGCCTGTCATGTTGCTGGTGGTGCGTGTGGTCAACCGCACCCGGGGCTGGTACGCGTGTCGTGTCCAGACACCCGCCCAGGAACCCACCTGATGAATAATGGGCAGGCTTCAGTGGCCCGCTACAGTAGTCGGGTCGCCCGTCTCAGGGGTTCACACGATCCACGTCGATCGCACTGATGGTCATATTGTCCACTACCGTGGGCATGGGGGTCATGCGGGCAGCCTGCAACATGGCGCGTCCGATCGCCCGGGTCGTGGTGAACTGTTTCGGGGCTATCCAGCAGCACAGAGCCAGGATCGGGTCACCCAGCCTGTAGACCCATCGGCGGGCGGGATAAGGGGAAATTTCGCCTTGCACGGGCCGGGCGCCGCCGGGGCGCAGGCAACACAGGGGAATGCCTAGTGCGCGCAGGGCCTCTTCGGCTTCTCCCTTGATCCGGAACGGCATCAGACGGCTATGGACATCGGCGCCCATGCCCGAGACATACAAAAATCTGCCCTGGGGGTTGGCCGCGGTGTACGCTTTGGCAACCCGGACGGTCATCTGAACGGTCACCTCGCGATAGGCTGCCTCGCTCAGGCCCAGGGGTAACGGGCCGGCGCAATACAAGCAGGCGTCCAGCCCCGTCAGATCCAACCGGCTCAGGCCGTCCTCTGAAAAAACGTCAGCCTGCAGAAGATCGACCCGTGCATCCGCGATCCGGATCGGGTGCCGCACCAGCAGGACGATCCGGTCGATCGATGTATCCTGCAAGACAGTTTTGAGCACACCCTGTCCGACCAGACCGCTAGCCCCGACAATCAAGATACCTGATCCCATCGCGCCACCTACGCTCTGTCGATACCCGTTCCGACAGCTTAGAGCAATCCGCGGCAGCGGAGAAGCTCCTCCAGGTGCGGTGGATCCGTGATGGGCGCTCCCAACCACATCAGTACCTGATGGTTGTCGGTTGAGAAATTTATCCCAGCTTCAAGCCTGTTAGCCAGGCGGTAAAAATTCGCACCATGCGTGTGTCGGCCTTGTCCTTTTTGATGCAAAGGAAATAGCCCTGTTTGGCCAGTTGGCCCGAGTGCAACGGAGATATCAATTCGCCGCTCGTTAGCGCGGCGGCGGTCAGGCATTTGGGGACTAGACCGACTCCGTATCCCAGACGGGCCGCCTCGATAATCAGTGAGTACTGATCGAATCGTGGGCCCAGATGTGCTGTGGCAAAGGGTAGCTTCTGGTCCTGAAACCAATGAACCCAGGCCAACGGAACCTTGGCATGCTGCAGCAGGGTCGCTTCGGTGTAGCGGTTGATATCTGATAGCTTGTGCTCCTCGGCATAAGCAGGGGTACACAGCGGACAGGTTTCCTTGCCGGTCAGATAGACCGAGAGTGTGCCGGGCCATTCGCCCTCGCCGAACTGGATTGCCATGTCCAGCTCATCATTTTCCATGAAATTGTGGCTGTGTTCGTATGGGACGAAATTGACCACTGTCGAGGGATGCTGGCGGTAGAAGTCCGCCAGCCGGGGCAGCAGGAAGTGAGACGCCAGCGTCGGCGGCACGGAAATATTGATGGTTTCCTGCTGCTGGCTGTGCAGGGTGAAGCGCTGGGTGGCGTCGATCAATGTATGCAGCCCGCTGCGGACATGCTTCAGGTATTGCTGGCCTTCCTCGGTCAGCGTGATGGCGTTGTTTTGCCGGATGAACAGCGCCACACCCAGATAGGCTTCCAGATTGGCCACATGGCGGCTGACGGCGCCTTGCGTTACGAACAGCTCGATGGCAGCCTTTGTGAAGCTCAGATGCCTGGCGGTGGCATCGAACGCCTGCAGTTCCGAGATGGAAGGGCAGATTTTTTTCATATGTCCTTCTTGGGTGATTGGACGGCGCCCCTCATGAGTAAAGCTCATGGGTCGCCCAGAAATTTTGGTTTGCCGAGCTTCCGCAGGTTTCCTATCCTGGATACGAGCGGCCAAAAGCCCGGGTTCAGGCCCGTCTCCAGATTCGAGTATAGGAAATATCCCAGATGACTGATGCGCGACAGATCGTATTCAAAAATTGCACGGTGCTCGACGTGGACCAGGGGGTTCTTGTCAGGGACCAAATGGTTGCGGTGTCGGGGAACCGGATCGACATCGTGCAGGATCAGGCCGCAGCCAGCCCACAGCAACTGGCGGGCGCCTACGATGCTGCCGGGCTGACGGTGATGCCCGGCATGATCGATTGTCATGTCCATGTGGTCGCTTCGGACATGAACCTCGCGCGCAATGCGATCTTGCCGAACATGCTGGCGTGCCTTCGCTCCATCCCCATTTTGCAGGGGATGATCAATCGCGGCTTCACCACGGTGCGGGATGCCGGCGGCGCCGATTGGTCGCTGGCCGAGGCGACAGAAACGGGGCTGGTGACTGGTCCGAGGATTTTTCCGTCCGGGCGTGCTCTGTCACAGACGGGCGGACACGGGGATTTTCGGGCGCGCAGCGACATCCTTGAACCCTGTGGCTGTTCGACTCGCTTGGGCAATATTGCCCGCGTTGTCGACGGCGTGGATAATGTGCGCCTCGCGGTGCGGGAGGAAATCCTCAAGGGGGCCACGCAGATCAAGATCATGGCTTCGGGGGGGGTGGCATCGCCGAACGATCCAATTCATTATCTGGGCTTTTCCGAGGACGAGATCCGCGCCATCGTGGCCGAGGCTGACGCTGCCGGCACTTACGTCATGGCGCATGCTTATACGCCGCGGGCGATCCAGCGTGCCATCCGTTGCGGGGTACGCACCATCGAGCACGGCAACCTGCTGGATGAGGAGACGGCACAGCTCATGGTGGCGCATGGCGCCTTTCTAGTGCCGACCTCCGTCACCTACGAGGCGCTGGCCAATGACGGGCCCCGGTACGGCTTCCCAGCGGAGTTGATGCACAAGATCGATCGTGTCCGGTCGGCGGGCCGTCAGGCGCTGAGAATTGCCCACGAAGCGGGGGTCCCCATGGGCTTCGGTTCCGACTTGCTGGGTGAAACCCACAATCAGCAGGCGAATGAACTGCTGATTCGCGCGGAGGTGCTGGGCAATCTGGAAGCCTTGCGTGCGGCGACGACCGTCGCCGCACGCGTGTTGAATCAACCGGACGCGCTGGGGGCCGTCCGGGCCGGCACATACGCCGATCTGCTGTTCGTCGCCGGCAATCCCCTGGAGGACATCCGTGTCCTGCTGGATCAGGGGACGGGGCCGAAGGCAATCATGAAGAACGGACAATGGGTCAAGGAAGGCCTGCCTGAGCCGGCCCTGGCCTGACGCAACAGGCGCAAGCGTTTCATCACAATGCCGGGCCGCATCGGCGCCACCGGCAAAAAATCAAGGAGACACAAACATGAAGATCGACCGCCGTTCCCTATTGAAGTTTGGTGCGGCTTCCGCCGCTGGCCTGGCACTGCCTTTCAATGTGTTTGCGCAGAACGATGCCGAATTGGTGATCGGCGGGCTGGTTCCGATCACGGGTGCCGGTGCGCCTTACGGTTCCGGCATGCTGAAGGCGATGGAGATCGCCGTCCAGGAAGTCAATGACGCGGGCGGCATGGCCGGCCGGAAGCTCAAGTTGATTTCCGAGGATGGCCAGACCCAGCCTCAGGCTGCGGTACTGGCTGCCAAGAAGCTGATTGAAATCAATAAGGTTCAGGCGATTCTAGGTACCTGGGCGTCGGGGGTCAGCTTGGCGGTGGTGCCGTTGACGGATGCCGCCAATCTGATTGAGATGAACGTATCCGGGGCGCCGGCACTGTCGACGCTGGATAAGAAAGACCTGGTCTGGCGGTTCCAGGCCACCAATGATCGATTTGGCCGGGCATTTGCCAAGATTGCCGAGAAACGCGGCTACAAGCGTCCCGCGACCATGGCGTTCAACAACGCCTCGGGACGTGGCAATACGGACGGCTTCATCCATGCCTGGGAAGCAGCCGGACATGGCAAGGTTGTGGCCAATGTCGTGTATGAACCTAACCGGCCCAGCTATCGTTCGGAGTTGCAGACTGTTCTGACCAAGGATCCAGATGTCATTGTGATGGGATCCTATCTGCCTGACACGACCATCATCCTTCGTGAGTGGTTTCAGTCGGGGCATGAAAACGCCTGGATCATTCCCGCATGGGCTGCCAATCCGGATTTGGTCAAGGCCTTGGGCAACGAAGCCACCAATGGGGTCATCGCGGTGGATACCGTGTCCAACGTCGATGCCGACAGCTACAAGGACCTGAGTACCCGGTACAAGAAGGCCACAGGCGTGGAACTGTCCGACAACGTGTATGCCGCCATGGCCTACGATATGGTGGTCAGCCTGGCCTTGGCGGCCAACAAGGCCGGCAAGGGCGCGTCTTCCATGGAAATCAGCCGCCAGCTTCGCGAAGTTTCGAATCCCCCTGGTGAAAAGGTATATTCCTTCGCTCAGGGGAAAAAGGCGATGGAGGCCGGCCGGAAGATCGATTACGAGGGGGCCTCGAGTCGCCTGAACTTCGATGAGTACGGGGATTCGAATCCGGATTTTGGCGTGTACGTCATCAAGGACGGCAAGTTCGACCGCGTCGACACGATTTCTCTGGATTGAGATCGTCGAGGTAGGGCGGTATCGCATGAACATAGTCTTTTTTACCAATCTGGTGCTCAATGGCCTGATCGAGGGCATGGTGATTGCCTTGCCCGCTCTGGCCCTGACTCTGGTGATGGGGATTTCCAAATTCCCAAACGTGGCCGTCGGCGACACCATGACGGTAGGTGCCTATGCGGCGTTTGGCCTGCAGGCGGCGGGGGTTTCGGTATTCGCCTTCGCCGTCCTGGGGGCCGCGGTCGCCTGCATGGTGCTGAGCCTGGCGACGTATCAGTGGGTCTTCCGGAAGTTGTCGCGGGCACCCATGGTGGTGAATCTTCTGGCTTCGGTGGGGCTGGCGTTCATGATGCGCAGCGTTCTGCTGATGTGGGTGGACAGCCAGCCCAAGACGTACTCGTTTCCGCTGGTGCGGGCCTGGAACTTTCATGGCGTGCGGCTGCTGCCTTCGGACCTCTGGGTCATGGTGACGGCGGCAGCGGCCCTGCTGGTGGTCTTCGCCCTGTTTCGCTTCACCAATGTCGGCCGCCGGCTGCGGGCAATTGCAGATAATCCTGAACTGGCACGTGCCAGCGCCATTCGTCCCAAATACCTGACCTGGTTCCTGTGGTGCCTGTTCGGTGTTCTGTCCGCTTTGGGTGGTGTACTGCTGGCGGCCAAGAGCGTCTTGCTGCCGGAGTTCGGCTGGGAGTTCGTCATCCCGGCTTTCGCCGCCGTCATCCTGGGCGGCATCGGAAGTCCCGTAGGCGCTGTGGCGGGGGCCGTTCTGCTGGGGGTCGCCCAGGAAATTTCGGTGGCGTTCGTCGGTCCCAGCTACAAGATCACGGTCGCGTTCCTGCTGATGATCGCGGTGCTCATCATTCGACCGGCCGGACTGTTGGGTCTGCTGGAAAAAGCGCGCTGAAGGAAGCATCATGAGTGCCTATTTAATCGCCATCTGCATCATCGGGCTGATATATGCCCTGTTGGCCATCGGGCTGAACATCGAATACGGCGAGACTGGCCTGATCAATTTCGGTCACGTCGCGTACTTCGCAATTGGCGCCTATGCGTCGGCTCTGCTGTCGATGAATGGCCTTGCCGTTCCGCTGGCCATTGTGCTTGCCGGTTTGTTGGCCGCTGTCGCCGCGCTTCCCATCGGCTTTGCCGCCCTCCGGTTGAAGGACGACTACTTTGCCATTGTGACGCTGGGATTCGCGGAGGCTGTCCGCATCGCCATCCAGCAGGAAGAATGGCTCACTCATGGCGTGCAGGGCATTGCGGCGATTCCGGGCCTCACGTCCGGGGCATCCGGCAATGGCGTGTTTCTGGCGATCCTCCTGCTGGTCGTCCTGTGCGCGATGGGCAGTGTCTATCTGATCCAGCACAGCGCCTTCGGGCGGGTGCTGCGGGCGATCCGGGACAATGAAATCGCCGTGGTGGCCCTGGGCAAGCGGACGGCCGGTTTCAAGGTCAAGGTCCTGATGTTCGGCTCGTTTTTTGCGGGTCTGGCCGGGGCGTTCTATGGCCATTTCATCAGTTTCATTTCGCCGGAGCAGTTTGTCGCGCTTGTCACGTTCTACGTCTGGATGTCGATCATCCTGGGTGGTGTCGGCACTATGCGGGGTGCGTTGGTCGGCAGCCTGGCTCTGGTGCTGCTGCTGGAAGGCTCCCGATTCATTGGTGACTTCCTGCCCGGGGTTTCCGATCTGCAGGTGGCCCATCTCCGGCTCGGCATAATCGGCTTCATCCTGGTGCTGTTCAGCCTGTACCGCCCGCATGGTCTGTTTGGCAAGGGAGACGGCGCATGATGCTGGATGTCCGTGACGTCACGGTCAGCTACGGTCCTTTCCTCGCTGTGGATCGGGCTGGTCTGCAGGTCGATGCCGGCGAGATCGTCGGCCTGGCAGGAACCAATGGTGCGGGAAAGTCGACGTTATTTGCTGCCATCGCGGGGCAGATCGCTGCGGATGGCGGGACGATGGTATTCGATGGCCAGAACATCGCGAACCATCCTGCGTATCAGCGGGCGCGGTTGGGCTTGTGCCGGACGTTTCAGGTGCCGCGTGAATTCGGTCGGCTCAGCGTGCTGGAAAATCTGCTGGTGGCTGCCCCTTGCGACCGGATGGAAACCATGCTGTCCGCGTGGTTCGCCCGTGGCGCGATGGGCCGGCAGACGGCGCGCCTGACGGAGCAGGCCGACGAAATCCTCGATATGCTGGGTGTTTTGAAGCTTCGGGATCAGCCGGCGGCAGGTCTGTCGGGCGGACAGAAAAAACTTCTGGAATTGGCTCGTGTCCTGATGCACCGTCCCCGCTTGATCCTGCTGGATGAGCCTTTTGCCGGGGTGAACCCGGTGCGTATCGGTGAGGTCATGGATATTTTCCGTCGCCTGAAGGAAAACGGGATCGCCCTGCTGATCGTCGAGCATCATCTGCAGGCACTGAAGGCCTTGTCATCGCGCCTGTATGTGATGGATCAGGGCAAGGTCATCGCCCATGGAGACCCGGTCGAGGTTCTGGGCTCCAAGACCGTGCAGGATGCCTACATGGGGGGCGTGTTATGAGGGAAATTCTGAAAACCACCGCGCTGGCGGGCGGTTATACGGACGTCGATATCATCCATGGTATCGATCTGCAGGTCATGCCGGATGAGATCGTCACCATCGCGGGCACGAATGGTGCAGGGAAGTCCACCTTCCTGAAGGCCCTGCTGGGTCTGCTGCCTCGTGTGACGGGCAAGGTATCGATG
Organism: Castellaniella sp.; assembly: GCA_019104865.1. Taxonomy (GTDB): domain Bacteria; phylum Pseudomonadota; class Gammaproteobacteria; order Burkholderiales; family Burkholderiaceae_B; genus Castellaniella. The sequence continues at coordinate 16,057 of JAHRWZ010000068.1, forward strand.
TTCGGCCAGAATGTCGGACACCTGTCGACCGAAGCCCGGATCGAAACCGGCATGGCCTATGTGCCGCAGGTCACGAATGTATTTCGCAGCCTGACGGTCCTGGAAAACCTGCAAGTGGCGGATCGGCGCATGACGCAGGCCCGCATCGATCGGATGCTGGCGGCCTTCCCGGCTCTGACCCCCAGGCTCCGGCAGCGCGCCGGCACGCTGTCCGGCGGTGAGCGCCAACAGCTGGCGTTCGCTCGTGCCTTGATCCGCGAACCCAAGGTGATCGTGCTTGACGAGCCGACGGCAGCCCTTTCACCTGGCCTGGTGCAGACGGTTTTCCAGATGATTGTCGGGTTGAAGGCAATGGGCGTCGCTGTGCTGATGGTGGAGCAGCGCGCCCGCCAATCCCTGGAGATCAGCGATCGTGGCTATATCCTGGATCAGGGTCGGGTGGTGCTGTCGGGATGCGCCGCCGATCTGCTGTCCGACCCGGGGATGACGGAGTTGTATCTGGGGACGGCAACGCACACCTGAATCAGACCTGGCTGGGGACGCGGACGAGCGGCCGCCGGCCGCGCTGGCGCCACTCCACGTAGCTGATGGTCAGGCCGCTGAATGCGATGATCGCGATGCCCAGCCAGGTGAACTGGTCGGGGAACTGCCCCCAGATCAGCCACCCCAGTGCCGTCGCGCTGATGATCTGCAGATACAGGAAGGGCGACAGCACAGACGCCGATGCGTTGTGGTACGCGCGGATCTGCAGCCAGTGTCCCAGCGCCCCCCAGACACCGGTGCCTAAGAGAATCGCCCAGCCGGTGGGGCTCAGCGCCGCCAGCGCGGGCAATGCGTCCGGCAGGGCGAACGGCAGGCCTGCAAGCAGCACCAGACTGCCGACGGCGCCGCTCCAGAGCAAGGTGGTCAGGGGATTGTCCTGCGCGAGCAGGCGGTTCGAGATGTATTGTCCGGTGATCAGGGCGGCGGTCAGCAGGCCGAACAGCGTTCCGGTCAGATCCAGGCCCGCACCCGGGCGGATGACGATGAGCACGCCGATGAAGCCCGCGATGGCGGCGACCCAGCGGGACAGACGGGCCGGTTCGCCCAGCAGCCAGGGGGCAAGGGCAAGCACCAACAAGGGCGCCAGAAAGTTGATGGATGTGGCCTGCGCCTGAGGCAGGTAGTGCAGCGCCGTGAACATCGACAGCGTCGAGCCGAGCATGAACGTGGCGCGCAGGACCTGGCGGCCAGGCCTGTGGCTGCGCAGGATGCCAGGCCCTCGCGCCGGCAGCACGAAGGCCAGCACCAGCAGGCAATGCACGATGTACCGCACGGCACTGAGCACGAGCAGCGGTACCCCCAGGCCCATGATCCACTTGCCGCTGGCGTCCAGCCCGGACAGCACCCAGGTGGACAGCACCAGCTGGAGAATGCCCGCAATTGGCCTGCCGGTTGTTGTGATCATGGTTGTGTCCCGTCGGTCAGGACGGATTTCAGGACGTCGATGAATGCGATGGTGCTGCGCGACAGCAGGCGCCGACCCAGAGTCACGCACCAGACATTGACGGAGGGCAGACTCCATTGTGGCAGGACGCGCTCGAGTTCGCCCCGGCCCAGCAGTTCGTCCGCGAAAGTTTCCGACAGGCCGACGATGCCGAGCCCCTCGGCCGCCAGTGCCTGCAGCAGACCCACGGAATTCGCTGCCAGTATGCGTTGCGGTATGCCCTCCCAGTGCTGGCCGTCGCATGACAGCTGCCACGGTTGGTACCGGCTGGTGCTGGGCGTCAGCATCAGGCCCATGTGCTCCAGCAGATCGGCTGGTTCGCGCGGCTGGCCGCTTCGTTGCAGATAGCCCCGACTTGCGAACAGGCCGCTGCGCAGTGTCGCAATGTGGCGCGCCACCATCGTGCTGTCATCCGGCAGGTGCGTCGCGGCGCGCACGGCGACGTCGAAGCGTTCGGTGGCCAGGTCGACCCGGCGCACGGAAAGGTCCAGTTCCAGCTGGACGTCGGGATATCGCTGGCTGAACTGCGTGATCAGTTGCGTGACCAGCAGCTCGCGGTATTCCGGTGGCAGCGAGACTCGCAGAATGCCGCGTGGCACCGCGTGCTCGTGCTGCGCGGCGGCCACCGCATCTTCGTGCTCGTTCAAGAGCCGGCGGGCATGATCCAGCATCTGTTCACCGAACTCGGTCAGCACCAGGCTTCGCGTGCTGCGTTGCATCAGGCGTTCGCCCAGGGCGGTTTCCAGGGAGGCCAGGCGCCGCGACAGAGTGGCCTTGGGAATGCCGATCCTTTCCGAGGCGCGCGTGAAGCTGCCGGCCCGGACAACGTACGCGAACAGGATCAGATCGTCCGCGTGCAGATTATTCATTGCCATAGCCTGGATTGTCTCAGAAATGAAATTCTATTTGTCGACTTTGCGTATTTATTCTTGCATTCGATCCCAATAGACTGATTGACTGAAACTGACGGACAGTTCTTTCCAACTTCTACCCCCCAAGGAGCAATCCATGAGTGTGAAACTCGCCGTGATCTATTACTCGACCTACGGAACCAACGACCAGATGGCCGCCCTGGCAGCCGAGGCCGCCCGCGCCGCGGGCGCCGAGGTGCGCCTGCGCAAGGTCCAGGAAACGGTGCCCGAATCGGTTGTGGCCAGCGTAGAGGCCTGGAAGGCGCAGGCCGACAAGATGGCCGCCATCCCGACGGCGACGGCCGACGATATCGAATGGGCCAATGCCTATCTGTTCTCGGCGCCCACGCGCTTTGGCGTGCAGGCAAGCCAGATGCGCGCCTTCATCGACTCGCTCGGCGGCGTCTGGGCCAAGGGCGGGCTGGCGGGCAAGGCGGTATCGGCGATGACGTCGGCGCAGAATACCCACGGTGGGCAGGAAGCCACCCTGCTGTCCTTCTACACGACCGTGATGCACTGGGGCGGGATCGTCGTGGCCCCGGGCTACACGGACCCCTGCATCTTCAAGTCGGGCGGCAATCCTTATGGTTATAGCCACACGATGGGTGCGGAATTCACCGAGGACGACAAGGCCTCGATCGCTCATCAGGCACGCCGGCTGGTGGACATCGCCGGCAAGCTGGCCCGCTGATCCGGACCCGGACTCGCATCCCGGTCGCCGCGGCCGGGCGCTGCAAAGGGTGACCGCAGCCGATCCACCGCCGGCTGCGGTATCCTGATGTCTGGCGCCCCCCAGGAGTCTCTCTTGCCTGATTCGTCCGATATGCGACCCGATCCGCTGTGCATTCTCCCGTCCGGCGACTCGCCGGCTCAGTTGTTTGTCCTGCTCCATGGTGAATCCTCGGATCCGGGGCAGTTGTTGCACCTGGCGGCCGCGATCCGGGAGGCCTTTCCGCAGGCGGTCATTGTCCAGCCCTATGGACCGTTCGGCGCCAACCAAGGCCGGCGCTGGATTGCGGACGCCAGTCCGGACGCGCAATCGTATGTCGGGCTGGTCGCGGACGCCGGCGCGTTGCTGACGCGCGAGGTTCTGACCTGGCAAAGCCAGCACGGCCTGAGCGGCGAGCAAACCGCTCTGGTCGGTTTTTCGGAAGGCGCGGCAGTGGTGCTGGATGCCGTGTGCGCGGTCCCTGGCCTGGCGGGTCGGGCGCTGCTGTTTTCCACGCGTTTCGCCGCATTGCCCGAAGTCGCACCGCCCGTTTCCACACTCCATCTGCTGCATGGCGCGGAGGACCGCGTCGCTCCGGTGGATCAGGCGCGCCAGGTGCATGCCCGTCTGGCTGAACTGCAGGGTGACGTGACGCTGGACATTGCCTCGGGCGTTGGCCACGACTTGCATGCGGCGCTGATCCGGCAGGCGATCGTCCGGCTGCAGACCTGCGTGCCATTGCGCAGCTGGGAGGCCATGCTGGGCTCTCCCGATCTGCGGGTCGATGAGTACAGCGCCGATGCGCCGGGGGACGACGAGGATGTCGGACCCAGAACGCTGCATTAAGATGGCAGGATACGGATCGCGGGCGCGGCGCGCCCGCACCGTGTGGCCTTTCGAGGCCGTTCCCACAGGAGGCTGCCATGCACGTCGAACAGAGTCGGGATATTCCACCATCCGGGATCACGCCGGAATCTGTCTGGCTTGGGCGGCGACGCTGGTTGCGGCAGATGGCGGCGGGTTCGCTTGCATTGGGGATGGGCGGCCTGGCACGTGCCGGTGACGGTGACGGGCCAACCGGGCCGGCGCTGCCGGCGCCGCCCAATGCCCGCTGGTCGACGACCGAAAAGCCCAATAGCTGGCACGACATCACCACCTACAACAACTTCTACGAGTTCGGCACGGGCAAGGGCGATCCGGCCGAATACGCCGGGCGCATGCGATTGCGGCCCTGGGCCGTGAAGATCGATGGCGCGGTGGGCAAGCCCATGACGCTGGATCTCGACGACCTGCGTAAGCTTGCGCCGCTCGAAGAACGCGTCTACCGGCTGCGCTGTGTCGAGGCCTGGTCCCTGGTCGTGCCCTGGATCGGCTATTCGTTGTCGCACCTGCTGCAACGGGTCGAACCGACTGCGGATGCGCGCTATGTCGTATTCACGAGCGCCGTGCAGCCGGATGTGATGCCCGGCGTGCGCCAGCGGATCCTCGATTGGCCCTATGTCGAGGGCCTGCGTATGGATGAGGCCATGCACCCGCTGACCTTGCTGACGTTTGGATTGTATGGCCACGATCTTCCCCCGCAGGATGGGGCGCCGCTGCGCGTCATCGTGCCCTGGAAGTACGGTTTCAAGTCCGCGAAGTCGCTGGTCCATATCCGCCTGCAGGCTGAACAGCCCGTCAGCAGTTGGATGCGGGCGGCACCCGACGAGTACGGCTTTTACGCCAACGTGAATCCCTCCGTACCCCATCCACGCTGGAGCCAGGCGACGGAACGGCGGATCGGGACCGGGTTTTTTTCCTCACGCATTCCGACGCTGCCCTTCAATGGCTATGCCGAGTCGGTGGCGGGGCTCTATCGGGGGATGGATCTGCGGCGGAATTTCTGATGCGATCGGGTGTGTGGTTGCGTGTCGGGGTGCATGCCGTCGGCCTGTTTCCGTTGGCACGCTGGATCGTGCTGGGCGCAACGCAGGGCCTGAGCGCCAATCCGCAGGAATTTCTGACCCGGTCGTCCGGCGTTTGGGCGCTGGCCTTGTTGTGGGCCGTCCTGTGCGTGACGCCGGCGCGCCGGTTGACGGGCTGGACGCGGCTCGTCAGGTACCGGCGCGCGCTGGGGCTGTATGCGTTTTTCTACACGGTACTGCACGTCATTGCCTGGGCGATCTGGGATCGTGGGGGCGCGCCCGCCGCCATGTGGACCGACCTGTGGCAACGGGATTTCATCGGTGTTGGGGCTATCGCCGTGCTGCTGCTAGTGCCGCTGGCACTGACGTCCACGAACGGATGGATCCGGCGCTTGGGGCGATGGTGGCGACGCCTGCACTGGCTGATCTATCCGGCGGCCGTCCTGTCCGTCCTGCATTTCGAGTGGATGCGCGCGGGCAAGAATGATTTTCTGGAGCCGCGCATCTACGCGGTCATCCTGGCGGTGCTACTGGGGGTTCGCTTATGGTGGTGGTGGGAAAATCGGGCGAAGCAGCGCTTCGATCAGAATCGCTTGGGGTAGGCTTCATCGGTGCCGGGCGCCTGGCCCGAGCGCTGGCCTTGGCATTGCAGGGGGCTGGTGTGCCGGTTGCCCGGGTGGCCAGCCGCCATGCGGAAAGTGCCCGCCTCATGGCGCAGGGCCTGCGGGATTGCCAGGCCAGCGATATCCAGCGATTGGCGGATCAATGCGATCTGGTCTTCATCACGACCCCGGATGCCGGCATCCCCGAGGTGGCCCGCGCCGTCTCCTGGCGTGCCGGGCGGATGGTCGTGCATTGCAGTGGCGCCACACCGGTGGCCGTCTTGCAGCCGGCTGCGGACGCCGGGGCGCTGATTGGCGGTTTCCATCCCATGCAGGCCTTTGGGGCCGATGTCCAGGCGGCGGTCGACAGTCTTCCAGGCTGCACGGTGGCCATCGAGGCCGCCGATGCGGATCTGAGTGCCCTCCTGCATGATCTGGCGCATCGCGTCGGGTGCGTCGGCCTGAGCCTGCCGCCGGGGGCGAGGGCGCGCTATCACGCGTCAGGCGGCTATGCGTCGCAGCACGTCCACGTTCTGCTGGCCGAAGCCGTGCGTTTGTGGCAATCCTGGGGTGCGACCGAGCAGCAGGCGCTGGCAGCGCTGCTGCCCTTGTTGCGCGGCACGGTGGAATCCCTGGCGCGCAGCGGCGTTGCCGGCGGTATGCCAGGGCCGGTCTCACGCGGCGATGCCGGGACGGTGCGCCTGCATCGTCAGGCGCTGCAGGGCCTGGATCCGGAAATGCGCGATCTATATGATCGTCTGTGCCGGCGCGGTGTCGTTCTGGCCCAGGCTGCGGGGCGCCTGGATGATGATCAGGCCCAAGTCATGGAACGGCTATTGCGGGAACTGCCTGGTGCTTGATCCGAGGGCTTGCCGTCGGACGGTCGTGCACCTCAGAAAGCGTAGCTGCCGCCCACCAGTGTATGGAACTGGGTTTTCTGCCGGACCATCGGGCTGTCGGCCGCCTGGCCCACGAGGCGACTTGTGCCGACCAGACTGGTGAGGTTCAGCCGCTCGGTCACCGCGTAATTGACGACCACGCGCGCGGAGACGTCCTTGACGCCGGAGGTCGGCTGATAGGTTTCCAGCCCGGACTGGCGGGACTGGTCGCCGTTGATGCCGAAATAGCTGTCCATGTATTTTTCATTGGCCCAAGTGGCGCCGACGCTGGGTGTCAGGCGCACGCTTTCCGTCACAGCGTAGGGGTAGGAGACGCGCGAGTCGACCAGCAGGCCGCGATCGCGGTGTGTGACCGCCTGGGTGGCGGCGATACCGAAGACCGCACCCGCGATATTGGTGGATAGCCCCAGCCGGGCGCCGATGGCATCGGACAGGCCGCCGATGCCCGGCGGCACGTCGTCGCTGCCGTACCCCCACATCATGTTCAGTCCCGCCTCCAGCGTCAGGCGCTTGGTCTGGATGAGATTCAGGCCGACGCCATCTTCGGTGCGGGCGTAGAACCGGCCAAACTGGGCGTTGACGAGGGGGATCGTCCTGCCTTTGTATTCGTCGGATCCTTCGTAGCGCGGGATGGCGGCCACGCCAGCCCCCAGCGTCATGCGATTCTGGCCTTCGGCCTGCGCGGCGCCCAGGACCGAAAGTCCCAATAGAATCAGGGCGATGCGATGGCGCAAGGGCGTGCGACCGGATTGTCGGGGAAGGACGCAGCGAGGAAACATGATTGCAGCTTTGGTTGTATCAGGTAACGGATGTGCATCCTAGTCGTGTGCCGCGCGCCCGTCAAGGCGCGGTCGCGGTGCCGCAGCGAGACCGGATGAAATTCAGGATCCAGCGGCCGACCAGCAGGTCGTTGACCGGCTGCCGCAGGCTGTGCCGGGCGGCCAGGATGCGCTCCGGCGACACCCCCGTTCGTCTCAGCTCCAGCAGATCTTCGAGGTAGGCACGGGAAAATTCCGGGTGCCCCTGAATGCCCAGAAAGACATCGCCCACCTGCATCATGTAGATGGGGCAGAATCCGCTGTGCGCTAGGATGCGGCCCTGAGGCGGCAGTTCGACCACCTGATCCTGATGGCTGGCCAGCAATTCCAGAGTCGGAGAATCCCAGGGGGACATCCAGGGTTCCTGCTGGCTCAGTGTGACCGGATAGGCGCCCAGGCCCCAGCCATTCACGCTGCGTTCCACCCGGCCGCCCAGCGCCTTGGCCATCAGTTGGTGGCCGAAACAGATGCCGACCAGCGGTTGGTGGGCCTGCCACAGCGTCCGGATGAAACGTTCCAGCGCCGCGATCCAGTCGGCATCGTCGTTGGCACCGTACTTCGAACCCGTGGTGAGCCAGCCGTCGACGCCGTCCGTCCGGTCGGGGATCCGCCCCTCGTGGCAGGCAAAGACCTGGAGTTCGACCTCCGGATCGACCGATCGCAGCAGGGTCTGGATCATGTCGGGATAGCTGCCGTGCCGCTCGATCAGCGGTTGCGCGACGTCATCGCATTGCAGTAAGCCGATTTTCATTTCTGTTGCCTCGCCCACAGGCGGATCGTGTCGAACCGATCGAAGCCCCAGAAGGGTTCGCCATCGATCAGCAGGAAGGGCGAGCCGAAGACGCCCAGGGCCAACGCATCGTCGTTGGCTTGGCGTAGCAGGGCCTTGACGGGTTCCGAGGCGATCGCATCGGCCAGGGGCGCCGTCGCCAGACCCACTTCGCCCGCCAGCCGGAGCGCCTGGTCGGCCTGGCCGATGGGCACGTTATCCACGTAATAGGCGCGAAAGACGCGGTGGGCGTAAGCGATGGCCAGATCCGGATCGGTCTGGCTCACGTGCAGCATGATGCGCGCCGGCGCGATCGCCGCAATGGGAAAAGGGTCTGGCAACCGGAAGGGAATATCGTGCAGTCGTGCCGTGCGCAGCATATCGTGCCGGGAATAATCCCCTTTGATCGGGATTTGCACCAGGGGGGCCGTGCCGGTGGCCTGGAACATGGGCCCCAGCAGGATGGGGTGCCAGCGTGTGGCACGCCCCAGTTCCCGGGCCAGGGCGTCTATCCGCGTGCTGGCGAAGTATCCGTAGGGCGATGAGAAATCGAAGTAGAAATCGATCGCGGCGGATGCCGTCGTGGGACGACCTTGCGGGTTCCGGTTGACCATCGGATCAGTATCCTTCGAATTCCTCGGTGCGGATATTGTCCTCGTTGGCGTCTATTTTCACCAGCAGGGCGCGCATGGCCTTGACCATGCCTTCAGGGCCGGACAGGTAGAATTTCGGCGTCGCCAGATCGGACACGTGGCGCCGGATCATGGCCGCATCGACGTGGCCGTGTTCGGCGCCGTCGGCCTGATTCTGCGTATAGACCTGCACGAAAGTGAAGTTCGCATGCTGGCTGGCCAGTTGTTTGAGTTCGTCGACGTAGGCCGCCTGGGCCGGCGTCCGGTTCGCATAGATCAGGGTCAGGTGGTGCGCCGTCCGGTCGTGCAGTGCCTGGACGATCATGCTGCGCACTGGCGTGATGCCAATGCCGCCGATGATGAAGACGGCCGGGACGGATTCGGTCTTGTGCAGCATGAAATCGCCAAAGGGCGCGATCAGCTTGACCACCGTCCCATCCGGGGTCTTGCGAAAGGCTTCCTTGAATGGTGTACCGCGCATTCGTGTGGCCACCGCAATGTTGGGCTCGAACGGCGCGTTGACGAAGGAAAACCCATGCATGCCGTCGTGCTTCGGGGTGCCCTCCGGGCTGGGCAGCTTGATGTCGCAGAACTGCCCGGCGCGGACATCCAGCCCAGCGGGCTTTTCCAGCGTGAATTCCATCGTGCCTTCGGCAACTTCCCGTTTGCCGAGGAGCTTGACATCATAGGTCGTCATGGCTTGCCTCTCGTCGATAAAGTCGATCACGGAACGTGTTTCCGTCAATCCGCCGGCGGAACGCTGCAGACAGTATAGGTCTGAAGCTTGTGGGGCGATGCCTTCATGCGGACGGTGTCAGGGGCATTCACCGGGAACGTGACCCGGGGCGGGACTGGCCGTGCTTCGGGGTCGGCAGGTCTACAATGAACCACGTCTGCTCTTCGAGGCGTGCAACATGTCCGATTCCGTTCATGGTGATGCGCGGGCCCAGGCGCCGCGCATCCTGATCCTGGGGGCCGGGTTTGCCGGCCTGTGGGCTGCCGTTGGTGCGGCCCGTAAAATATCCGGGTCGGCCCATGTCCATGGTCCGATCGAGATCCTGGTCGTCAATGCGAGGCCCTTTCACAGCATCCGGGTACGTAACTACGAACCGGACCTGGAGGTCACCAAAGTACCCCTTGCGGATGTCCTGGACCCCATCGGCGTGGCCTGGCTGCAGGCCACCGTCACCCGGATCGACGTGGCGAGCCGTCAGGTCCAGGTACGGCTGGCCGATGGCGCCTCGCGCGTCCTGGACTACACGCGCCTGGTATTCGCCCTGGGTAGCGCGCTGGTGCGCCCGGCTGTGCCCGGGCTGGCCGAACATGCGCTGGATGTGGATACCTACGAGGGCGCCCTCAGGTTGCACGAGCATCTGGCCTCTCTGCCCGCGCGGCCCGCGTCGACGGGCCGCTACACCGCCATCGTCATCGGGGCGGGGCTGACCGGCACGGAAATTGCCTCGGAACTGCCTGACCGGCTGGCCAGGGTCGCGGGCGCACGCGAAGACGTGCGGGTGATCCTGATGGACCGCAACGAACAGATCGCGCATGCCATGGGCGAAGCCCAGCCTGTGATCGAGCAGGCCATGCGCGCGATGGGGGTCGAATTGCGGCCGGCCGTCCAGGTCAGCCGGGTGACGCAAGCCGGTGTGGAACTGGTGGGTGGCGAGGTCATCCCGGCATCGACGGTGATCTGGTGCGGCGGCATGCGAGCCAACGAACTGACCGCACAGGTCCCGGGAGAACATGACGAACTGGGCCGGCTGCTGGTGGACAACTGCCTGCGGGTCCGGGGTGTGGACGGGGTTTTCGCTGCGGGCGACAGCGCCCGCAGCCTGATCGACGGCAAGCAACCGTCGATCATGTCCTGCCAGTACGGGCGGCCCATGGGGCGTTTTGTGGGGCACAATGTCGCCGCCGATCTGCTGGGCGAACCCTTGCTGCCCCTGAGTATCGACTGGTACACCACCATCGTCGACCTGGGCCCCTGGGGTGCCGTCTACACGCAAAGCCGTGACCGGATTCTGGTGGCCCAGGGGGCACAGGCCAAGCGCACCAAGCGGTTGATCAATCGCGAGCGGATCTATCCGCCGCTGAATCGCAATCGGGACGACATCCTGACAGCCGGTGCGCCGACAGTGCAGACGCCGCCGCCGGACAACGTACTTTGAGCTCGGCCTGAGTGCCGGATTAAGCCGCGATTCTGCAGCCTTGCCAGAATCCGCGCTCGACCAGATCGATGGTCAGGCTGCGGCACAATTCCAGCACTTCGTGGGTTGCCGCCGACATGGGCAGGGTTTCGCTGACGCACAGGCAGATCTCGCGCGAAAGTTCGATTTCCAGCGGATGCATCGAGATGATGCCGTCCCGGACTTCCTCATGCCCGGCCGAGTAAGGCAGCACGGTCGTCGCGATTCCGGCCTTGACGGTCGGGATCAGGATGGCGGACGTGCTGGCCTCGGCCAGCAGATGGTAGGACAGGTGCCGCTGCAGGAAGGCATGCTCGATGCGTGAGCGCAGCGTGTTGGGCAGGCTGGGCAGCACCAGCGGATAGCCGGCCATCTCCTCCAGGGAAACAGTGGACGAACTGTGGCGCAGGGCGGGGTGGGCGAACAGATAAAGGTCCTCGAACAACAGGGGTTCGCACGCCATGCCCTTGGGCTTCTTCGGGTCGGGGGCCAGCGCGAAATCGACGCGTCCCTGCATGACCATCGACGTCAGATCGGCGCTGGGGACGTCCACGATCTCCAGCACGACGGCGGGGTAGGTTTCGCGTACCCGCTCGATCAGGCGCAGCGCCAGCATTCTGGCGGTGCTGGATGCCATGCCGATCGACACGGTGCCCGAGATAGCCCCGTGTTTGCGGGAGATGAGCGCACGGGTATTGTCGACCTGCCGCAAGATGGTGCGGGCATGCCGGTACAGCAGCTCGCCCTCCTCGGTCGCCAGCATGCCGCGCGCGCTGCGATTCAGCAGCTTGACCCCCAATTCTTCCTCCAGCAGGGTGATCTGCTGGCTCAGGGCCGGCTGTGCGATATGCAGTGTCTCGGCCGCGCGGGTCATGTTCTGGGCCTCGACGATGCGCGTGAAATAGTTCAGCTGCCTCAGGTTCATGTTATCCCCTTGCTCTTCTCGGGATCAGTCATAAGAAAATCTGATTGCCGGTTCAGTAAATAGTATTTCAGTTCGCCGGAAGCCTTCCCTAGAATCGATAAAAACAGATAAAGGAGACATGTCGGTGGATCTGCCGCTCAAAGGATTGAAAGTTCTCGATTTGACCCGGGCACTCTCGGGACCGTTCTGCACCATGATTCTGGCGGACATGGGCGCCGAGGTCATCAAGGTCGAGCCGGCCCCGGGCGGTGACATGATTCGCCAGTGGGGGCCATTCGATCATGGCATAAGTGTTTATTATCTTAGTGCCAATCGCAACAAGAAAGGTATCGAACTGGATTTCCGGCATCCGGACGGCCTGTCGCTGCTGCGCCGTCTGGCGTTGCAGTCCGATATCGTGGTCGAAAACTTTCGTGTGGGCACCACCGAAAAAATGGGGCTGGGCTACGAAAGCCTGGCCGCCGAGCGCCCAAGCCTGGTCTACGCCTCGATTTCGGGGTTCGGCAACCAGGGGCCCGCCAGGCACTGGGCGGGGTTCGATCAGATTGCGCAGGGTTATTCCGGGTTCATGAGCTTGTCGGGAACCCCGGAGACCGGCCCGATGCGGGTCGGGACGGCGGTGGGGGATCTGACTGCGGGGATGTGGGCGGCCATCGGTGTGCTGGGCGCCTGCGTGGCGCGCCAGCAGACGGGGCGGGGGCAATATGTGCATAGCTCGTTGCTGTCCAGTTTGATCGGGCTGCTCAGCGTTCAGGGACAACGGTATCTCAGCCTGGGCGAGGTGCCTCAGCCCTGCGGTAATGTCCATCCTGTGATTGCGCCCTATGGCACGTTTCAGACCGCCGATGGGCCTTTGAATCTGGCGCCTGCCACGCAGGAAATGTGGGTGCGGCTGTGCGAATTGCTGGGTTGTCCGGAATTGACGGAAGATCCGCGCTTCAGGCTGAATGCCGATCGCATCCAGCACCGCATGGAGCTCAAAGCGCTGATCGATGCGCGCCTGCAGGCGCGTGGGCGGATGGAGTGGACGCCGATCTTCATCGAGGCGGGCATTCCCGCTGGCCCCATCAACACGCTGGCGGATGTCTTCGCCGATGAACAGGTGCGCCAGATCGGGCTGGTGGAAACTGTCAAGCATCCGGACGTGGGCGATCTGCGGCAGGTGGGTCTGCCCTTTCTGATGCAGAATGCCGCAGGTGAAAGTTCGGTCGGTGCCACCGTGCATTCCGCACCGCCGCGCCTCGGGCAGCATACGGTCCAGGTTCTGCGGGACTACGGACTTGCATCCCACGAGATCGATTGCTTGCTGAAGGATCGGGTCGTTTTTCAGGGACCGGACTCGTAAGGCTCCGGATCATCCAGCCGGAGTACCGCCGGCATGAAAAGTCGCAAAAAAGACTTGTGCCGATCACCACAGGAGACAAACATGAAGTTCAAAACGTTGATGCTCGCGGCGATGTGCGCGCTGGCTACGGCAACCGTTCAGGCCAAAACCCTGAAGCTGTCCCATCAATGGCCTCAGGGCGACGGCCGGGACGCGGGCGCCCGCCTGTTCGTGCAAGAAGTCCAGAAGCAGGACCCGTCCGTCAAGTTCCGCGTGTACCCGGGGGCATCGCTGATCAGCAATCCGCTCAAGCAGATCGATGCGCTGGCCGACGGGTCCATCGATCTGTCGATTTTCCCGCTGATCTACGCCGTCGGCAAGGCGCCGGAATTTTCCATTACGATCCTGCCCGGCGCCATCAGTGGCGTGCAGGACGCTATGCGCTTCAAAGGCACGGATTACGAAAAGCGCCTGCAGGAGATCGCGCGTCAGCAGGGTTTCCACATCCTGACCTGGTGGTGGACCGAAGGCGGGGTCGCCAACAAGGCGCATCCGATCACGACGCCTGATAGCGTCAAGGGGCTGAAATTCCGGGGAGCGGACCGCACGATCGACACAATGCTCAGGGCGGCGGGGGCGTCTGTCTTTTCCATGCCGTCCACGGAGCTCTACAACGCCTTGCAGACGGGCGTGCTGGACGGATTGATGACGTCCTACGAGACCTTCATGAGCATGCGTCTGTATGAACAGACGAAATATGCCACCTTGGGTGGGGACTACACGATTTTCGTGGTGTTCCAGCCGCTGGTGATTTCAACCAAGACCTGGGACAGCCTGACCGACGCGCAGAAGAAAATCTTCGAAAAGGCTGCGGATGCCACCCTGCCTTCCTTCAACAAGGAGCAGGATCGCATCAAATTCGAGGCCGTGAAGAAATTCAAGGCGGCGGGTGTCCAGGTGCATGCAATGACCAAGGACGATTACGACAGCTGGCTGGCACTTGCCCACAAGACGGCGTGGCCCGAGTACGCGGCGATCAGTCCGGCGGCCAAGGGCCTGCTGGAATCGGTTGAGGCGCTGTCCAAGAAATAAATCGCCGCGTGTTCACTCGCGCCCGGAGGTTCGTGTGCATATCCTGGAAAAGTGTCTGGCTCGGGTCAATGCCGCCCTGGCTGTTCTGGCGGCCATCCTGCTGGTGGTGGCGACCGTCATCATCACCTGGATGGTATTCAAGCGAGGCATCGGCCTGCAAAGCTCGTGGGAATTGGAAACGGCCATCGAGCTGATGATCAGCGCCACGTTTCTCGCCTCTCCCTATACGCTGACCACTGGCGGCCACGTCAAGATGGACTTGCTGGAGACCTGGTTGTCGGGATCGGCTGCCCAATGGGTGCCGCTGCTACCCAAGGTTCTGGCATGCGCCGTGTGCCTGTATCTGGGCTATGCCGGACTGGACATGACGATGCATGCCTATGTCACGGGCGAGCGGGCGCTGGGGGTCTGGCAGCCGCTCGTCTGGCCGAAATATTCCACGGTGGCGATCGGCATGCTGCTGACCGCCGCGCAGTATGTCCTGGAAATTCTGCGGGCCATCGGGTACCGCGAACAGGGGGTCGATCATGTCTGAGCTGCAGATTGGCTTTGTGCTGTTCATTGCTACCTTTTTGGTGTTGTTCTCGGGCATCCCGATCGGATTCGGGCTGGTTCTGATTTCCATCGTGTTCCTGGTGGTGTTCGGGGATGGCGGCGCGTTGGCGGCGGTATCGAATATCTTCGTCGGGGAATTGTCCAGTTTTGCGCTGCTGACCATCCCGCTGTTCGTGCTGCTTGGATGCACGATCGGCGCTTCAAGGGCTGGCAAGGATCTATACGAATCACTGCATCGCTGGCTGGTGCGGGTACCGGGCGGACTGGTGATTGCCAATATCACCGGGTGCGGGCTGTTCGCGGCAATGTGCGGCTCCAGCCCCGCGACGGCGGCGGCAATCGGCAAGATCGGGATTCCGGAGATGATCAATCGACACGTCCCGCCGCGGCTGGCGACCGGATCCATCGCCGCGGGCGGCACGCTGGGCATTCTGATCCCGCCGTCGCTGACCCTGATCGTCTATGGGATCGTGACGCATACCTCGATTGCCCGGCTGTTTCTGGCGGGGGTGGTGCCCGGGGTTGTGCTGGTCATTCTGTTTGCCCTGTATGCGTGGCTCTCCAGCGTGCGTCTGGACCGGATCCGGAAGGACGGCAAGGTCGTGCAGGAAAGCTATTCCTTCGGCGAAAAGATGCGGGGATCGGTGAAGTCGCTGCCGTTTCTGGCGATCATCATGGCGGTGACGGTGTTCATGTACACGGGGTTCGCCACGCCCTCGGAAGTCGCGGCAGTGGCGGCCTTCATGGCCCTCGTTCTGGTCATGTTCCTGTACCGGACCTATCGGTTGCGCGACCTGTGGCCGATGATGCGGGACACCGTGCGCGAGTCGTGCATGATCCTGATGATCGTGGCCGGGGCCGCTGTCTACGCGTATATGATGTCCTATCTGTATATCACGCAAAGCCTGGCGGAATGGGTGTTCGGCTGGGGGCTCGGTTATTGGCAGCTGATTCTGCTCCTGAATGTCTTTCTGCTGGTGGCGGGCTTCTTCCTGCCGCCCGTGTCGGTGATCCTGATGAGCATGCCGATCATCCTGCCCGTGCTGGCGCAGAGCAATATCGATCTGGTCTGGTTTTCCATCATCATGACGATCAATCTGGAAGTCGGGCTGATCCATCCGCCGCTGGGGCTGAATCTGTTCGTGATCCAGGGAGTGGCGCCTCAGGTCGCGCTGCGCGACATCATGCTGGGGGTATTGCCGTTCGTGGCTATCATGCTGGTTTTCATCGGCGTGCTGGCGGTTTTCCCCGAATTGGTCACCTGGCTGCCGGATCGGCTGATGGGGCCTGGGGCCTGACGGGTGTCGTAGCCAGGTTGAACGAGGAGTCGTACGAATGCAGGATCAAGAACCGGGATTGGGGTTTCATGGCGATGTCGCCACCTTGACATTGCGCCGGCCGTCGCAGCACAACCGTATCGCCCCGGAGGACTGCACGGTCATCAGCGGACACTTGCGTCAGGTGGCCGCCCGGGAAGACATCCGTGCGCTGGTGGTGACCGGAACCGGAGAGAAGACCTTCAGTTCCGGCTACACCCTGGGCGCGATCAAGGATCAGCTGGACGGTCGTTTCGAGGACATGCTGGATGAGCTGGAGCAATTTCCGCTGCCGACGATCTGCGCCATGAACGGCAGCGTCTATGGCGGGGCTACTGATCTGGCCTTGTGCTGCGATTTCCGGGTCGGTGTGACTGGCAGCCGCTTTCTGATGCCGGCGTCGCGGATCGGGCTGCATTATTATCCGGGCGGGATCCGGCGCTATGTCACAGTTCTGGGCCTGGCCGCGTCCAAGAAACTGTTCCTGACGGCCCAGACCATTCATGATCAGGAAATGCTGCGCATCGGTTTCCTGCACGAACTGGTCGGGCGCGATGCGCTGGACGACGCGGTGGGCCGCTATCTGGATGGGATCCGCGCCTGTGAACCCGCCGTACTCAAGTCCGTCAAGGCCGATCTGATGGCGGTGGCCGAGGGCCGCTACGATGGGCCGCTATTGCGGTCGCACTACGAGGCGTCCTTGCGTTCGGACGCCTTGGCTGCACGCCTGGCCGCCATCACCGCGAAAGGCTGAGATTCCCGTAGGGGACCGATGCCGCCGACCTGTTTCGCGGCGAGGTTTCAATCCCTGAAATTCTGGAACTGCAGCGGCAGGTCCACGTCGGTCTTGCGCAGCAGCGCGATGGCTTCCTGCAGGTCGTCGCGCTTCTTGCCCGAGACACGCAGCTTGTCGCCGTTGATCTGGGTTTCGACCTTGAGCTTGGCCTGCTTGACGGCGGCGATCAGCTTTTTCGAGATTGCCTGTTCGATTCCCTGGCGGATCGTGACCTTCTGGCGGGCGCCGCCCAGGTTTTCCAGTGGATCGTCCAGTTCCAGGCAGCGCACGTCGATGCCGCGCGCCGACAGGCGTCCACGCAGGATGTCGAGCATCTGCTTCAGCTGAAAGGCGCTGGGTGCCGACTGCGTGATGACGTAGCCTTCCAGTTCGAAATGGGCGTCGGTGCCCTTGAAATCGAAGCGGGTTGCGAGTTCCCGGTTGGCCTGATCGACGGCGTTGGTCAGTTCGTGTTTGTCGACTTCCGAGACGACGTCAAAGCTGGGCATGGTCAGGTCCTGGTATTGAAAACGATGCCTTGATTGTAGAGGACGCGGGCGTCCCGTCCGGATGGGCCATCAGGTCGCCCTCAGCACCATGTAGAGCGCCGTCCCCGCCACGATGCTCAGCAGGGTCTGGCGCGTGCGCCATTGCAGCAGCACGACCAGCGCGACGGCCAGCAGTTCCTGCCAGGGGCCCGCCGGATTGTTGCGCGCCTGGCCGGTGACGGTATCGACCAGCAGCAGCACCATGATGGACAGCGGCAGCGTGTTGCCCAGTTTGTGCACCAGCGGGTGGCGGCGAAGCCAGTGCCCCGCGACGAAGGGCAGCGCACGCAGGGCAAGTGTGACCGCGCCCATCAGGACAATGACGATCAGGACATAGGGCGTGTCAGTCATGGCTTGCACCATCCGGATTGCGGGCTGAGGCCGGGACCGCGGCGGGCCGTAGCGCCGCGGCCAGCAGACTCAGGGCGATGGCGATGGCCAAAGCCTGGGCCGGCAGGATGACGAGCGCGATAGCGTAGGCGGCCAGGGCAATCCAGATGGGCAGGGTGTCGCGCCGGGCGCGCCACTGTTCGACCGCCAGGACTGCGAACAGGGCCGCCAGCACGAAATCGAGTCCGGTCAGACCGATCTGGACCTGGGCGCCCAGCACCACCCCCAGGACCGTGCCCAGCACCCACCAGCCGTGATTCAGCGCGCAGACCAGCGCCATGCGCCTGGATCGCGCCTGCGCCGGCAGGGCGGTCAGTACCGAATAGGTTTCGTCGGTCAGCGCGAAGATGCCGTACCAGCGCTGCCAGCGGCTGGCCGGCAGATGACTGAGCAAGGAAAGACCGTAGAACACATGGCGCAGGTTGAGTACCAGGGTGGCCAGGACGATGGCGCTGACCGGAAGCCCCGCCGCCAGCATGGGCACCATCATGAACTGGGCCGCACCCGCATAGATCAGCAGGCTGGATGCGATGGCCAGCCATCCTGCGCCACCGGCCTGCACGAACAGGAATCCGAAGACCGCGCCCAAGGGGATATAGCCCATGGCGACGGGCGCCGTCAGGCTGGAAATCGACAGTGGATGGTGGGGCTGGCGGGGCATGGCGGGCATTATATCGGGCAACCCAACCGTGGCGGCGTGGCGCCCACCACCAGGGCGCAGGCGCCCAGGATGCGGCCCGTTGTTCGCGCTCAGGAATGCCAGCAGTCGAGTCAAGCATTGAAACCGTTTATCATAGTTGGCATGAGACAGGCACCAAATGTTTCATGTTCGGGATCGTGTGACAGCGCACGCGCCCGGCTATTCGCAATCAAGGCGGGTTTTTGATGTTGAACCTAGATCCTCGCACCATGCTGGTCGTCGAGGCCTTCGTCCTGCTCCTGGTTGGCGCCCTGACTTTCCTGGCGGCTTTCCAGGGGCGGCGTGACCGCACCCTTCTGTGGGCCGCAGGTGGGATGTGGTTCGGATGCCTGGGCTTTCTGCTGGGGGCGCTGCGGGAAAGCCCCGCTTCGCCGCTGATTTCCATCGTGCTGTCCAACATGCTGCTGATCACCGGACATGGTTTCCTGTGGGCCAGCCTGCGGGTGTTCCGTGGGGGGGCTGTTCGCTGGTCCTGGCTGCTCGTTGGCGCGGCGGTGTGGTTCATCCTGTGCCAGTGGCCCGCGTTTCTGGCAAACAACGATGCGCGCGTCC
Organism: Castellaniella sp.; assembly: GCA_019104865.1. Lineage (GTDB taxonomy): Bacteria > Pseudomonadota > Gammaproteobacteria > Burkholderiales > Burkholderiaceae_B > Castellaniella. The sequence goes on from JAHRWZ010000068.1 coordinate 35,153, forward strand.
TGGCCTATTCGCTCCTGTCGCTGGGCTACATCGTGGCGGCTGGGGCCGAGGCCTGGCCTGAATGGCGGCGCGACCCTGGTTCGGCCACGCCGCTGCTCTGCGTTCTGGCCGCGCATGGCCTGTTCTATCTGTATCGGGCTTTCCCCCACGCCATCCACGAAATCGCCTGGCGGAGCTGGCCGGATTTCTCTCTGGTCATGCTCGAAGGCCTGTTCTTTGCCATCAGCCTGTCATTCTGCATCCTGATGATGGTGCGGGCGCGGGCCGAACAGCGCTACCGTCATGCGGCCTTGCACGACGCGCTGACTGCGTTGCCCAATCGCCGCGCGCTCTTCGAACAGGGCGAGGATCTGCTCGCGCGGGCCCGGCTCGACGGTGGCGACGTAGCAGTGCTGATGTGCGATCTGGACTGGTTCAAGCAGGTCAACGACCAGTTCGGACACGAAGCCGGCGATCGCGTGCTGACCTGGTTTGCCTGTGTGCTGCGTGATACGGTCCGATCGGGGGATCTGTGCGCACGCCTGGGGGGCGAGGAATTCGTGGTCCTGGCGCCTGATCTAGGGCCCCTGGGGGCTCAGGATCTGGCTATCCGCGTTCGCCGTCATCTGTCCGCACAGACGCGGGAACTACCCTGCAGCCTGAGCGTCAGCATCGGGATCGCCTGCACACGGGATGTCGGTCACGATCTGGACCGCCTGCTGGCGCGGGCCGATCAGGCGCTGTATGCGGCAAAAACAGCCGGCCGGGACTGTATCCGGCTGTGGCCCAGCGGCGGCTGGGAAGGGATCCCGGAGCCCTCAGCCTCCGTATCCCGGGGCCGCAGCGCGCACCTTGGCGAGCAGCCAGTCGATGCCTGATTCGCCGTGCGCCTGAAGCCAGTCGTTGGCCTGGCGGAAATGGCCGCAGCCAATGAAGGGGCGAGGCGGGCGCAGCGCGGACAGGGGCGAGGGGTGGTTGGCCATCAGCACCTGGACCGGGCCGGCGGGCGGCTGCAGGTCCATCAACTGGCGACGGGCCTGGGCATGAGATCCCCATAGCAGCAGGACTTTCGGGCGCGGTTCACGCAATACCCGCATGATCAGGGCATCCGTGACGTGCTCCCAACCCTTTTTCGCGTGGGATGCAGGCTGGTGGGCCTCGACCGTCAGGGATGTGTTCAGCAGCAGCACGCCCTGGCGTGCCCAGCGGACCAGGCTGTTGCGTGGGGTTTGTTCCGGATCGCCGTATTCCAGCGCCAGTTCCTTGAACATGTTGCGCAGGCTGGGCGGGGTCGGGCAGAAGTCGGGCACGGAAAACGCCAGGCCTTGGGCCTGATTCGGGCCGTGGTAGGGGTCCTGGCCCACGATCACGACCTGCACCGATTCTGGTGGCGTTTCGATCAGCGCGCGAAACGGGCGCAGGGGAAAGATCCGCGCGCCGGCAGCCAGCCGTTCGGCCAGCATGGCATCGAGCCGGGCGACGATGCCCTGCAGATGCGGCGCCTGCAGCGTGGAGCGCCAGGCGGGCGGCAGCGTCTCGATCTGCGCGTGCAGGGAATCCTGGAAGGCGTTGTGGACCTGGGTGTCGGGAAGCGGAGATGTCATGTGGGATCGGCGGCGCGGGTTTGTCGTCAGGCGGGGGCGGGTTCAGGATGGCTTTGGCGGGCCTGTGCCATCAGTGTAGCCAGCAGCGCCGGCAGACGGGGGTCGCTCATCTGCGAGACATTGAACCGCATCATGGCGCTGGCGGTCCGGGATGGGCTGAAGATGTTGCCGGGGGCCAGCACCAGGCCTTGCCGCAGTCCCAGGTGAGCCAGCCGGGTGCTGTCGATGCCCTGAGGCAACCGACACCACAGGAACATGCCGCCCGGGGGAATATGCCAGGGTTCCAGCCCCAGGCTGCGCAGCAGATCGATGGTTTGAGACATGGCCCGCGCCAGATGCTGGCGCAGCAGCCCGAGGTGCCGTGGCCAGGTGCTGTCGCGCAACAGATGCAGGATGACCGACTGGGTCAGGCCTGCGCCTGAAAACGTCGTTGCGGTGCGTAGGTCCGCCAGCGCGTCGCCCCAGTCCGGCCGCACGGCCAGGTAACCGCAGCGCAGGCTGGCGGACAGGGTCTTTGAAAAGCTGCCGACCTGCACGACCCGCTCCAGCCCGTCCAGCTCGGCCAGGCGGGCGGTTGGCGTGGTCTCGAAGTCGCCGAAGATGTCGTCCTCGATCAGGATCAGGTCATGTGCCTGTGCCAGGGCGAGGATTCGCCGTGCTTTGTCCGCCGACAGGCTGGCGCCTGTCGGATTGTGCAGTCCCGAATTGCTGATGTACAGGCGGGGATGGTGCCGCGTCAGGGCTTCCTGGAACCGATCCATGTCCGGGCCGTCAGGCTGTCGCGGCACGCCGACGACGTGTGCCTGATGGGCGCGCAGCAGGGCCAGGAAGTTGAAATAACAGGGGTCGTCGACCAGCACGGCATCGCCTGGCTTGATCAGAAAGCGGCACAGCAGATCGACCGCCTGGGTGCCGGAATCGGTCAGCAGGATCTGCCGGGGATCGATGCGCTGGCCGCGTTCCAGAAGGCGCTGGGCAATGACCGTGCGCAAGGCGGGCAGACCCAGCGCCGGCGCGTAGTCGGTCAGGATGGTGTCCTGATCCCGCGCTGCCCGCCGCAGGGCGAGGCGGATGGCATCCAGCGGCATCCAGTCGGCCGGCAGCCACCCGCAGCCGGGTTTCAGCGTGTCGGCCCCGGTGTCCAGCGACTGGCGTGCCACCCATAGGGGGTCGATCTGGCGGTCCAGCCGGGGGCCGATCTCGGCCAGCGTCAGCGGCGCCAGCGGGCCCGCGACATAGAATCCCGACCCTGCCTGGGCGCGGATTGCGCCATCGGCCGCGAGTCGTTCGTAGGCCTCGACCACGGTCGATTTGGAAACCTGCTGGTGCAGCGCCATCGATCGCAGCGACGGCAGCCGCGCGCCTGGTTGCCATTCGCGGGCGGCGATGCGCTGGCGCACGAACTGCATGACGCGGGCCGTTCGGCCGGTCGTCCGGATGATATCGGGCATGGCTCAGTACCAGTACAGTTTCGTTCCACTGTACCAGACCGTACCTGGAAAATGAAAAGCAGTGCCGGCATAGTGTCTGTTCGATCGACAACGAAATGGGCCGGACACACAAATGCAGGCGACGACGCGTGGATGGATCAATGGGGCGATTGGCGTCGCCATTTTCAGTGGCTCGTTGCCGGCGACCCGGGTGGCCGTCCTGGGGCTGGATCCGTTTTTCGTGACGGCCGCACGCTCCGGGATTGCGGGGCTGCTGGCGATGGCGGCTCTGCTGCTCACCCGCAATGTGCGTCCCGACCGCGCGGAGTGGCGGACTTTGGCCCTGGTGGCCTTGGGTGTGGTGGTGGGCTTTCCCCTGTGCACGGCGCTGGCCTTGCGCACGATCACGTCGGCGCATTCCCTGGTGTTCATTGGCCTGCTGCCGCTGGCCACGGCCATCTTCGGCACCTGGCTGGGCGGGGAACGCCCCTCGCGCGCATTCTGGATGTTCGCCGTGCTGGGGGCCGCGTCGGTCGCCGGCTTCGCGCTCAGCCAGGATGGTTCCGGGTCGTTGGGCGCCGATGCCCTGATGTTGGTGGCGATTCTCAGCTGCGGCTATGGCTATGCCGAGGGCGGCCGCCTGTCCCGGCGTCTGGGCGGCTGGCAGGTGATCTGCTGGGTGCTTGTCCTGTCTTTGCCCGTCAGCTTGCCGCTGATGCTGTACTGGCAACCGGGCGACTGGTCCGCCGTGCCTGTTTCCGCCTGGCTGGGTGTCGTCTACGTTGCAGTGTTCAGCATGCTGGTCGGGTTCATCTTCTGGTACCGGGGGCTGGCTCTGGGTGGCATTGCGGCCGTGGGTCAGCTGCAGTTGCTGCAGCCGTTCCTGGGGCTGCTGCTGTCGGCCTGGCTGCTGGGCGAATCCGTGACCGTCACCATGATCGTCGTGACGGCCTTTGTCGTTGCCTGTGTGGCGGGTGCGAAATACACGGCCGCCGCGCCTGCTCCGGTGTCTCCGACGGCCCGCTGACCAGCAGGCGCCTTGTGCGGCGAGTCCGTCCAGTGCCCATCGAACCGGACACCAACCGGACAGCCTGGGTGGGAGTCGGTGAAACGTTCAGCCGGTCAGTGTCGCCACAAAACGCTGCGTTCGCGCATCCCGGGGCTGCTGGAACAGGGATTGCGACGGCCCGGATTCGACGACCGCGCCGTCTTCCAGGAACACGGTCTGCCGTGCCACCTGGGAGGCCAGGCGCAGATCGTGGGTGGCCATCAGCATGGTCATGCCTTCGGCCGCCAGATCGATCAGGACGGACACGACCTCGGCGGCCAGGCCGGGGTCCAGCGCGGACGTCGGTTCGTCGCACAGCAGGACCTGGGGTTCGGGCGCCAGCGCGCGGGCGATGGCCACGCGCTGCTGCTGGCCACCCGACAGGCTGGCGGGCCAGGCGTCGGTCTTGTCGCGCAGCCCGACCTTGTCCAGCAGTTCACAGGCGCGGGCATGAGCCTGGTCGCGGGGCCAGCGCTTGACGGTGATCAGGCCTTCCATGACGTTCTGCACGGCGGTCTGGTGGGGAAACAGCTGGAAATTCTGAAACACCATGCCGGTCTGCTGGCGGATCCGTTGCACGGCCTGGCGGTTGGGATGGCGTCCGGGCTCGAAGCGGATCGTTTCGGCGCCGATGGCGAGTTCCCCCGAGTCGGGCGTTTCCAGCAGGTTCACGCAGCGCAGCAGCGTGCTTTTGCCACTGCCGGACGGGCCGATCAGTGCCGTGACCTGGCCTTCGGGGATCGTCACGCTGACGGTCTTCAGGACTTCGTGGTCCCCGAAATGCTTGCGGATGTCTTGCAGACGGATCATCGCTGCCCCTCCGAAAACACCGCGTGCTGGCCGAAGTAGTGTTCCAGCCGTGTCTGGGCCGCGGACAGGAAGGTGCACAGGACCAGATAGATCAGCGCGGCTTCCGTATACAGGATCAGGGGTTCATAGGTCACCGAGGCGATCCGCTGCGCCGCCTGAAAGATTTCCGGTACCGTGATCACGGCGGCCAGCGAGGTGTCTTTGACCAGTGCGATGAAGGAATTGGCCAGGGGCGGCACGGCGACACGGGCTGCCTGGGGCAGGATGGTGCGCCGCAGCGCCTGCGCGCGCGTCATGCTGAGAGAATAGGCGGCATCCCATTGTCCCCGGGGGATGGCTTCGATCGCCCCGCGGATGACCTCGGCGTTGTAGGCGCCGACATTCAACGAAAACCCGATCAGGGCGGCCGGTAGCGGGTCGAGCACGAGGCCGACGCTGGGCAGGCCGTAGAAGATCACGAACAGCTGCACCAGCAGTGGTGTGCCCCGGATCAGCCAGATGTAGAAGCGCACCAGGGCAACCAGTGGCGCGGGCCCGAAGAGCCGGGTGATGGCCGCCAGGAATGCCAGCGCCAGGCCCGCAATGAACGACAGGATGGCCAGCGGTACCGTGAATTTGATCCCTCCGACCACCAGCGGCCAGAGGGAATTCGCCATCAGTTGCAGCCAGTCCGGCACGGTCGGAGACTCCTACGAGGATCGTGTCGCAGTATAGGCTGGAATCAGGTTCATTGAACCTTCGACGACAGGTCCTTGCCGAAATAGCGTTCCGAGATCGTCTTGTAGGTGCCGTCGGCGCGGATGGCGCCGATCGCCTTGTCGATCGCGGCTTTCAGGGCGGGCTGGTCCTTGCGCATCAGCACGCCCGAGCGGCTGAAATCGGCGCTGCTGTCGGTGGCTATGACCTTGACCTTCGCCTGGGGCTGATGTTTCTTGAAGTCCAGGAACGACAGCTCGTCGTTGATGGTCGCATCCACCCGGCCGGAGGTCAGCAGGGCGATGGCGTCATTGAAACCCTGCACCGGCACGACTTCGGCGCCATGCTGCTGGGCGAGCTTGCCGAAATTGCTGGTGATGGTGTTGGCCGAACGTTTGCCCTTCAGATCCTGGAAGGAGTGGATCGTGGCGTTGTCGTCTCTGACGATCAGGACGGCTTCCGATGAAATGTAGGGTTTGGAGAAATCGTATTTGGCCTGCCGTTCGGGCGTGATGCCGACCTGATTGATGACCACGTCGTAGCGGTTGGCGTTCAATCCGGCGATCAGTCCGTCCCATTTGCCTTCGACGAAGTCCGGTTTGACCCCCAGCTGCTTGGCGATGGCGCGGCCGATGTCCACGTCGAATCCCACGAGCTTGTTGTCCTTCGGGTCATGGTAGGAAAAGGGGGCGTAGGTGCCCTCTGTGCCGATGCGGATGGCGCCGGCCTTCTGGATGGCGGCCAGGTCGTCGGTGGCGGCGTGTGCGGAAGGTGCCGCCGACAGCAGCGGCAGCAGAGTGGCCAAAACGAATGCGGAAAATTTCTTCATGTGCAGGCCTCGTCAATTAAGCGGTCACGTTATATGAACCGCGCGTTTTATTGGATTTGATTCTATCGGGACGCTGTCCGGCCTGCAAAGGTTTTGCGCCCATCTGCATATCGCCTATGGAAATAAGCGCGGAATTGCCAGGTGCTTGATGGCGGTCAAACGACAGGGAAGCAGGGCCTCATAGAATATCCGGCATGCGACAAGCGGGCAGGCATTCACGCGGATGCGTCGTCATCCACTGGCTACTCGTCCTGGGGCTCTGGCTCCAGGTCGTCGGGCCCGTGTTTGCGCAGCCCCGGTCCACCGGTTCTCTGCAAGGCGTGCAGATCGTTGCCTGCACGCCGGCGGGCATGGTGGTCATGGACTTGTCCGCCGATCCCGACGATGGCGACGGATCGGATCAGCCCCACGTGCGTCAGGCGGGCCATTGCCTGCTATGCGCCACGCATCCCGTCCCGCCGATGACGGCGGGATTTGGCGTTGCCGTACCGGCCGCGCCCTGGGCCCAGCCTGCGGCAGGGTTCGACGAAACTCCCTGTGACGCCCGGATCACTGGTACCTGGGAATGGCCGCCGGCGCGTTGTCCTCCGCTCCAATCCAGCTGACACCCTGATCTTCTTCTTTCGGGGCCGCCCGGTCTGACCACGGCGGCCCCGGATATTTTTCAGCTGTATTGAATGTCGAGATTTCAATGAAAAAGGAAACCTTATGGGTGGCCGGGATGCCGTTCGCCCTGATGTCGCTCGGTCTGCCACGAGTGGCCATGTCCGAGCCGGTGCGGACCTTGACGCCCGTGGTGGTCACGGCGCCCGCCGCCGACGAACCGCTGGTGGTCCGCACCGATCCGAAGGCGCCTCGCCAACCCATTCCCGCTCATGACGGCGCGGACTTCCTCAAGAGCATTCCCGGGTTCTCCGTGATCCGCAAGGGTGGCACGGATGGCGATCCGGTCCTGCGCGGGTTTTCCGGTTCGCGCCTGGGCATTTTGCTGGATGGCCAGGAGATCTATGGCGGCTGCGGCGGGCGCATGGATCCGCCCACCGCCTATGTGTACCCCGAGTCCTATGATCGGGTCACCGTCCTTAAAGGGCCGCAATCCGTACGCTACGGCGCGGGCCAGTCCGCCGGCGTCGTCCTGTTCGAACGCGATACCCGGCGGATGGAGTCTTTCGGCTGGAAGGCCAACGGCAGCCTGACGGCCGGCAGCTTCGGGCGCAACGACCAGATGGCCGACGTACAGGTAGGCGGCCCGCAGGGGTACGTACGGGCGGGCGGCACCCGCGCCCAGGCCGACGACTACAAGGACGGCGACGGCAACCGTGTGCATTCGGAGTATCTGCGCTGGAGCAGTCATGCCGCAGTCGGCCTGACGCCGGACGACAAGACGCGGGTCGAACTCTCGGCCGCGTTGAGCGATGGTCGTGCCGCCTATGCCGACCGAAGCATGGACGGGGTGAAATTCCGCCGCGAGAATGTGTCGTTGATGTTCGAGCGCAAGCGTATGGGAGGCTTTGTCGATGAAGTGGAAGGCCGCGTGTATCAGAACTATGTCGATCACGTCATGGACAACTACACCTTGCGCAAGCCGGGCAAGATGTACATGGCCAGCAACCCCGATCGCCGCACGACGGGAGGACGGCTCAGCGCGACCCTCAGGCCCGCCGAGGTCTGGAAGGTCGTGATTGGCGGAGACACCCGCCAGGACGTGCACCGTTCGCGCGGCGGCAAGGGCATGACCGAAACTGCCGCGACCGATGGGTATCTGGATGCGGCCAGGGTCGAGGACATGCGCTTCCGGCAGTATGGCCTGTTCGGCGAGAGCACCTGGTATCTGACCGATGCGGATCGGGTCATCGGCGGGGCGCGAGCGGACTGGCACGAAGCCCGTGACCAGCGCCCGTCGGGCGCGTCGGCGACGGCGGGGACACGGGATGATCGGATCTTGCCCAGCGGGTTTCTGCGGTACGAACGGGATTACGGCGGCAACAGCACCTGGTATGTCGGCCTTGGCCATGCTGAGCGTTTTCCGGACTACTGGGAACGCATGAAGGGCGGTTCCGACGGCGGCAACAGCGCCTTTCTGTCCACCCGCCCCGAAAAGACGACCCAGCTCGATCTGGGCACGAACTGGCGTAGCGGCCCGTTCGGTTTGTCCGCCTCCGCGTTCTATGGGCAGGTCGATGATTACATCCTGATCAATTGGGATCGGAACATGACGCGCAACGTCGATGCGACGGTCATGGGCGGTGAACTGGAAGGCTCGTGGCAGTTCGATCCCGCCTGGCAGGCCGTATCCAGTCTGGCCTACGTATTCGGCCGGAACCGCACCGATGGCAAGCCATTGGCGCAACAGCCGCCGCTGGAAGCGCGTCTAGGGTTGAACTACGCCCAAGGGCCTTATTCGGCCGGAGTACTGTGGCGCGTGGTTGCGCCCCAGAACCGCTATGACGAGGGCTCCGGCGGAATCGTCTCCAACGGCAAGGACCTGGGGCCCACGGGCGGATTCGGCGTGCTGTCGTTCAACGCAGGCTGGCGTCCGCACAAATCGGTGCTGCTGACGGCGGGAGTCGACAATGTGCTGAACAAGACCTATGCCGAGCATCTGTCCAAGTCCGGCGCCGACATCCCCGGCAACGCGTCGTTCGTGAATGTCCGCATCAACGAACCCGGCCGGGTCTTCTGGCTGAAGGCGCAGATTGCGTTGGAGTGACGTGGTCGGGTGATCCCCGGGACATTCGCCCGATCCCGGCCACAAGACGTAGGCGACTTGCCAGGCATGAGGGGGTATCGGTACAGTGTCCGGACCCCCTACACTGGCTGACATGTTGATTCATCCCAGCTACCGGGCCGACGCCCGCCGCGCCGTTCGTGTCCTCAGCGCATCGACATTGTTGCTGCTGGTGTTTGTCGCGGCACTCTGGCTGCCGGCGGGCTGGCGGGCAGTCGGTCATTTCCAGTTGCTGCATACCGCTGCCGAAACCCTCTCCGTGGCGGCTGCGTCGCTGATTTTTGGCGTCATCTGGAGCAGCCGGCGCGAAGGATTACCGGGCAATCTGCTGCTGTTGGGCAGCACTTTCCTGGGGGTGGCGGTGCTGGACTTCCTCCATCTCGTGTCCTACCCGGGGATGCCCGATTTCGTCACGACGGGCAACGCCGAGAAGGCCATCTATTTCTGGTTCCTGGCGCGCTTGTTCGGTGCGCTGGGGCTTCTGGCGGCCGCATGGCTGCCCTGGCGGGAAAGCCGCGGCCGGATCCCGTTCGGGGCGCAGGCCATCGGCGTTCTGGCGCTGGTCGCGGCGCTGACGATCCTGTACTTCCAGAGCGTGGACCGGATCCCGCGCACCTTTGTGCCCGGCCAGGGGCTGACGCCCTTCAAGATCCTGCTGGAATATGGCCTGATTACGCTCTATCTGGTGGCTGCGGCGCGCCTGTGGCGGACTCTGAAACAGCCGCGTCGCTTCAACGCCGGCGACCTGCTGATCGCCGCCGTCATCATGGCGCAGGGCGAATACTTGCTCACGCTGTATTCGGGCCTGACGGACATCTATCTCCTGGCGGGGCATCTTTACAAGGTGCTGGCCTATGTCTTTTTGTACCGCGCGGTGTTTGCCGAATCCGTCCAGTACCCCTATGCGCTGTTGCGCGACTCGCGGGAGCAATTGCGCGCTACGCTGGACGCCTTGCCCGACCTGGTGTTCGAAATGGACCTGGAGGGGCGCTACCTGGGAATCCACACCAGCCGCCCGGGGGATCTGTCCCTGCCGGCGGATCAGCTGATCGGCAAATCGGTGCATGACATCATGTCGGATCAGGACAGCCGGACGGTGCTCGAAGCCCTGAGGGAAGCCAAGCTCCAGGGCCAGTCCCGGGGCAGGATGATCACGCTCGAAATATCCGGTGGCGGGAAACATGAGTTCGAGCTTTCGGTGGCGCGCAAGGCCGTACCCTTGGGACATGCGCCGCGTTTTGCGGTCATTTCGCGCGACGTCACGACGCGCCTGAAAAGCGAACAGGCCTTGCGCACGTTGTCGACCGCTGTCGTGCAAAGTCCCGGTTCGATCATCATCACCGACCGGCAAGGGCGGATCGAATTCGTCAACGAAGCCTTCACCCGCATCAGCGGCTACACGGCCCCGGAGGTGCGGGGTCGCAACCTGCGCCGCTTGAAGCCCGGTCGCACGCCAGCCGCCACGATCCGCGCGATGTGGGCACAGCTGGCGCAGGGTAAAGCGTGGCGGGGTGAATGGATCAATCTCAGCAAGACAGGCCGGGAATATATCGAATCGGTGCTGATCTATCCGGTGCGTAACGCGCAGGGCGAGGTCACCAATTATCTGGCGCACAACGAGGACGTAACCGAAAAGCGCCAGGCGCTCGAGCGCATCCGCCTGCTGTCGCACTATGACCAACTGACGGGCCTGCCCAATCGCATTCTGTTGCGCGAGCGCTTCGAATATGCGATCGGGCAGGGCGATGAGCTGGCAGTGCTCTGGATCGACCTGGATCACTTCAAGGCTGTGAACGATTCGCTCGGCCATCACGTCGGAGATGCCCTGCTGCAAGAAATGGCGCGTCGTCTGCGAGCCTGGCTGTCTGATCCAGCCTGCCTGTCGCGGTATTCGGGGGATGATTTCGTCGCGATCCTGCCGGGCGCCGACCGGCAGCGGATTGCCGCCCGCAGCGCCGATCTGTTGCAGGTGATTTCCAAGCCCCTGCGGCTGGCCGGGCAGGATATCTTCATGTCCGCGTCGGTCGGGATTGCCTGCTATCCGGATGATGCGGTGGAATTCGACGTGCTGTTGAAAAGCGCGGAAACCGCCATGTACCGCGCCAAGGAAGAGGGACGCAACCGGGTGGAATTCTTCACGCCCGAAATGCAGGTGCACGTCAGCCGTGAGCTTGCCCTGGTCAATGCCCTCAAACAGGCGGTGGATCGCGGCGAGCTATCCCTGGTCTACCAGCCGCAGGTGTCGTTCCTGGATGGCGGCATCCGGGGCGCCGAAGCCCTGCTGCGCTGGGACTCTCCCCAATGGGGGCGGGTCACGTCCAGCGAATTCATCCCCATTGCCGAGGCCAGCGGCCTGATCATTTCCATCGGCGACTGGGTGCTGGAGACAGCCCTGCGCCAGCTGCGCCAGTGGCTCGACCGGGGGCTGCCGGCCATGACCATGTCGGTGAACCTGTCCGCCGTGCAGTTCACACAGCACGATCTGTCCGATCGCATCCGGCGGGTTCTCGAGGAAACGAGGGTCCCGGCGGAATTGCTGCAGCTGGAGCTGACCGAGGCGGTTGCCATGAAATCACCCGAGATGGCTGCTCAGCGGATAGAGGAGCTGGCCCGGTTCGGGGTCCGCTTCGCCATCGATGATTTTGGGACCGGCTATTCGTCGCTCAGCTATCTGAAGCGGTTCAAACTGCACGAGCTGAAGATCGATCAGTCCTTCGTGCGCGACATCGATGTCGATCCGGATGATCAGGCGATTGCGGCCGCCATCATCCAGCTGTCCCGCAGTCTGGGCCTGCGCACCGTCGCCGAAGGCGTGGAGACCGTGGAGCAGATCGAGTTCCTGCGGGGCCATGGTTGTGACGAGGCGCAGGGCTATTACTACAGCCGGCCGCTGAAGGCCGGGGAATTCGAGGCGTTCGTCCGCCGGCACATTGCCGGCAGCCCAGATCTTCCCCGCTGACCGGGTGGTGGTGTGCCGTCCGGCCGGCCGCCGCGACGGCGGGTAACGAACGGCCCTGCGAATCAGGCGATCCGTTCCCAGATCGTCATTTCCGACAGAGTGTGCTGGAATTTGTGCCGCGTCTCGCGGATGACGAACGGTACGTCGATGGGGGCTGAGACCAGGCGGAAATGCGCGCCCAGGTGTTCGTGCAGACCATCGAGCGTGGTGTAGTTTTCCGCGTCCTTCTTGAAGCCGCCGATCCAGGCCTGACGTGGGGTGTGTTCCTCGAGCCAGGTGTAGGGCGAGGCGATCACCAGCAAGCCGCCGATGACGATGCGTTCGTGGATCTGGTCCAGGAAACGCGCCGGGTCGTATAGCCGGTCGATCAGGTTGGCCGCCAGTACCAGGTCGTAGTTCGTGAACTGGGGCTTCAGGTTGCAGGCATCCCCCTGGAAGAAGTCTACCCGTCCCGCGGTGTCCTGCAATCCCAGTTCGCCCAGCGTGCGGGCTTTGTAGGACACGAGATCGCCTTCGTCGGTCAGGGTGTAGCGCAGCTGGCCGGACTGGATCAGTTGCACGCCCTGATTGATGAATCGGGCGGAAAAGTCCACACCTGTGACGTGATCGAATGCGCGGGCGAGTTCGAAGCTTGCCCGGCCCGATGCGCAGCCCAGATCCAGCGCCCGGCGCCGTGGACGGTCACCCATGGCGTCGATGGCCCGCTGCGCCAGGGCCCGCGAAAAATTGGGCACGCCAAAATAGGTGTCACCGTAGTGGAATTCCGCATACTCGGACATGAGCTTGTCCGTTTCGTAGTAGGCTGCGGGTGCCTCGGCCGGCGCATGGGAAATCACATAGCGAAAGCCCGCATGCTGGAAGAAATGGCGCCGGAAGGCATAGCGGGATGCCCGCACCGCCTCGTTGCCGCAGGAAATCCAGGAACCGCCCTTGATCAGGTTGTGCCGCCCGTCGAAGGTGGGGGTGGTGAAATCGTCGTAGATCGGGTGGACGTCGAAGCCGTTGAATGGATAGGTGGGGGTTTCCGTCCATTGCCAGACATTGCCCACCACGTCGAACCAGTCGCCGTGCGCATGGCGGTCCACCGGGCACGACGAAGCGCCATGATCCAGATGCAGATTGGCCGCGCAGGGCTGGTCATCGGGATCGCGCAGGCCTGCCTCGTCGTAGAGGCGATACCACTCGTCTTCCGTGGGCAGGCGCACCGGTTGGCCGGTTTCGGCCGCCATCCAGTTGCAGAACGCCTTGGCTTCCAGGTAGTTGACCTCCACCGGCCAGGACCAGGGCATGGGGATTTCGCGGGTCATCAGCCGCAGGGACCAGCCCTGGGTCTTCTTGATCCAGAATGTCGGGTGTTCGGCCTGGCTGTAGGCCAGCCACTGCCGGCCTTCTTCCGTCCAGTCGCGGTGGTTGCGGTAGCCGCCGGCCTCGACGAAGGCCAGGAATTCCTGGTTGCTGACCAGATAGCGGCTGGCCTGGAACGCTTCAATAGTGGCGGTGTGCTCGCCATATTCGTTGTCCCAGCCGTATTGCGGGTCGGTGAAGGCCTTGCCGACCCGCACGGTGCCGGCCGGTACGCGGACCGGTTCGTTGCGGGGGGCTGTGCCGCCCGTATCGGCCTGAGGTTCCCAGCCCTCGGCGGCCCGCATGTATTTCAGCGCGTGCTGGCGCATCAGGACCGACGATGTTTCCAGGTGGATGCGCTCGTGCTCGACCCCCATGATGATGGCCCACCAGGGGCTCCGCCAATCGATGGGCGATTGCAGGGGGGCATGGTCGATCAGCTCGCAGACGAGCTGGCGCACACGGTTGCGGTAGGCCCGGACCTCGGCTACTGTCGGCCATTCATAGTGGGCGTCGTTCAGGTCGTCCCAGCTCATTTCATCGACGCCGACGGCGAAGATGGACTCCAGGCGCTGGTCCAGGCGCTGGTCGATCAGGCGGGTGAGCAGCAGTTTGTTGACGAAGAAGGTCGCGGTATGCCCGAAATAAAAGATCAGCGGGTGGCGCAAGGCGATCGGCTTGATGAAATAGGCTTCGTCGTTGGCCAGACACTGGAACAGCGACTCGTAGCGGTCGAAGGTTTCCAGAAAATACTGCCGGATGGAAGCGCGTAGCCGGTCGGTATCCGGGTCGGCCAGATTCGGCGTGCGCATGAATCGTTCCGAAGGTTCGGCAGCCGGTGTGGGCGACAGGGGAGAGGTCATCGAAGGCATATCAGTATCCAGGCAGGTCCGCGGCAGGAAGACGACTCTTTAGGCTAACACGATAGGTCGAGGTCGAACGGGTCGCCGGGGTTGCACATATGGACACCATATCCCGGCGTTCGTCTCGTGTGTTGGATGCGGTCCGGCCGGGATGCGTTTCAGGATGCGACTGCCGGAAAACGGCGGCACTTTCGTCCGAAGCGGAAAAGTGCTTAGATGGAATAATCATAAGCGTAGACCGCATGTGACAGGATGTCCGGGAAGTCAATCCAGTTTGACCCTGTTCGCATCAGGGATGACCCTGATACGATATTTGAAATATCGCACAATGGGCATTTTTGCCGGAAAGGATCAAGATGGCTCGCATCGTTCTGTTCGAAAACATTCATGCCAGCGCCAAGGAAGTCTTCGTGGCCGCCGGGTTCGACGATATCGTCACCCATGCGGGTGCGCTGACGGGCGACGCCTTGCGCGAGGCGCTACGGGGTGCGCACGCCGTCGGCATCCGTTCCCGGACCCATCTCGACCAGAGCGTGCTGGCGGATCTACCGGACTTGCGCGTCATCGGCTGCTTCTGTATCGGCACGAACCAGGTGGACCTGGAAACAGCCGCCTTGCGTGGGATCCCCGTCTTCAACGCGCCGTTCTCCAACACCCGCTCGGTGGCGGAACTGGTGCTGGGCGAGACCATCCTGCTGCTGCGCCGGATCCCGGAAAAGAACGCTCGCGTCCATGAAGGCTTCTGGGACAAAACCGCCGACGGCGCCTACGAGGCGCGCGGCAAGACGCTGGGGATCGTCGGTTACGGCAACATCGGCTCCCAGGTCGGCATTCTGGCCGAATCGTTCGGCATGCGTGTGCTGTATCACGACATCGAGGCCAAACTGCCGCTGGGCAACGCCCACGCCACCAGCTCGTTGAAAAAATTCCTGGGCCAGGCCGATGTGGTCACACTGCACGTGCCGGGTGGCAAGGACACCACGAACCTCATGGATGCCGAGGCAATCGCGGCCATGAAGCCGGGCAGCATCCTGATCAATGCGTCCCGCGGCACTGTGGTGGATATCCCGGCCCTGCAGCGCGCCCTGAAGTCCGGCCACCTGTCGGGGGCCGCCATCGACGTGTTTCCGACCGAACCCAAGAGCCGCGACGAGGCACTCGACAGCCCGCTGCGGGGTATGCACAACGTGATCCTGACCCCGCACATCGGCGGCAGCACCCAGGAATCCCAGGAAAACATCGGCCGTGAGGTCGCTGAAAAGCTCAAGCGCTTCATCAGCAGCGGCACGACCAAAGGCACGGTCAACTTCCCGGAAATCGCCTACCACGAGCAAGAAGGGTCGGCCCGGATCATCCACGTCCACCAGAACGTGCCGGGTGCCATGGGTGCGCTCAGCAACCTGATGGGCGAGTTCGGCCTGAACATCGTCAGCCAGCAACTGCAGACACGCGGCAAGATCGGTTATGCCATCACCGATGTCGATGGCGATGTCACCGACCAGGTGATCGAAGGGCTGCGCCGCCACCCGATCACGATCCGCTGCGATCGCGTCTGACGGTCATCTCCATTCCGCCTTCAAGGCCGTGCCGCTTTTGGGCACGGCCTTTTTCTTCCTGACCAAGACCTTACTGAGGAGGTAGTCTTTACCGATCAAGGCACTTATACTGGGCTCGTTTCGCCCGATCACGCGACCCATTCCAACGGTTGGCCGGTCAGGGATTTCCTGGATCGGAAATCCGAGCCGGTTTGATCCAGATCAGCGTCCTTATCCGCTGTAGGGATTTATCGTTAGGGTCCCTGACACAGGAGTCCCCCGCATGAGCACTCTGCCTGATGCATCGCCCAAATCACGACGTAGCCGCCTGCTGACGGTCTGGACCCCCGAAGATCAGGCATTCTGGGAACGGGAAGGCAGCGCCATCGCCAATGTCAATCTCTGGATTTCGATCCCGGCCCTGTTCCTGGCCTTTGCGGTCTGGCAAATGTGGAGCGTGGTGGCGGTCAATCTGCCCAATCTGGGCTTCAAATACACAGAAAACGAACTCTTCTGGCTGGCCGCGCTACCGGCGCTGTCGGGCGCGACGCTGCGCATCTTTTATTCGTTCATGGTGCCGGTGTTCGGCGGGCGGCGCTGGACGGCGCTGACGACCGCCAGCCTGCTGCTGCCCACCATCGGGGTGGGCCTGGCGGTCCAGGACCCGAACACGCCTTATTCCACCATGCTGCTCCTGGCTCTGCTGTGCGGTCTGGGCGGTGGCAATTTTTCCTCGTCGATGTCCAACATCAGCTTCTTTTTCCCCAAGGAACGCAAGGGTTCCGCGCTGGGCCTGAATGCGGGGCTGGGCAATCTGGGGGTTTCCTCGGTGCAGTTCCTGGCACCGTTGGTCATCACCATGGGGGTCCTCGGGCCATGGGCCGGCGATCCGCAGATGGCGCAGCTGTCCGGCGCCCATGGCGGCCCGACCGAGGTCTGGGCGCAGAATGCGGCGTTCATCTGGGCGCCGTTCATCATCATCGTGTCCATGCTGGCCTGGGTGGGCATGCACGACATCGCCGATGCGAAGGCCTCCTTTCGCGAGCAGGCTGTCATCTTCCAGCGCAAACACAACTGGATCATGTGCTTTCTTTACCTGGGCACTTTCGGATCCTTCATCGGCTTTTCCGCCGGGTTTCCGTTGCTGATCAAATATCTGTTTCCGGCCATCCGGCCCCTGCAGTACGCCTGGCTGGGGCCGCTGGTGGGGGCCATGGCCAGGCCCTTCGGCGGCTGGCTGTCCGACAAGCTGGGGGGCGCCCGGGTGACGTTCTGGACATTTTTCTGGATGGTCCTGGGGGTGCTGGGCGTCATGGCGTCGCTGCCCAACGGCCAGTCGCCGGGCAGTTTCTTCGGGTTTCTGCTGGCGTTTCTCTTCCTGTTTTTCATGACCGGCATCGGCAATGGCTCCACCTTCGCCATGATTCCAGTCATCTTCAATACCCTGGCGCAACGCCGCCATGCCGCCGCCGGATCGCCCGTGCAGGCCGAGGCCGAAGGCGCCAAGGAATCCGCCGCTGTGCTGGGCTTCAGCGGCGCCATGGGCGCCTATGGCGGGTTCTTCATCCCCAAAAGCTTCGGCACATCCTTCAATCTGACGGGTACCCCGTACGCGGCGCTGGTGTTCTTCGTCGTGTTCTATGCCGTATCCATTGCCGTCACCTGGTGGTACTACTCGCGCCGTGGCGCGGAAATTCCGTGCTGATCCCCGATCACCATGCTGACCTCAGGCATCCGGCCATCCGGCCGATGCCTGCCTGACCTCTTTCCAACGGAGTGACAATCGTGAGCCATTTCATCGATCGACTGAAGTATTTTTCCCGCCAGAAAGAGCCCTTTTCGAATGGACACGGCAATGTGGTCCACGAAGACCGCACCTGGGAAGACGCCTATCGCAATCGATGGCAACACGACAAGATCGTCCGCTCCACCCACGGCGTGAACTGCACAGGTTCCTGTTCCTGGAAGATCTACGTCAAGGGCGGCATCGTCACGTGGGAAACCCAGCAGACGGACTACCCCCGCACCCGTCCCGACATGCCCAACCACGAACCGCGAGGCTGTCCGCGCGGCGCGACCTTCTCCTGGTATCTGTACAGCGCCAACCGGGTCAAATATCCCATGTTGCGCGGGCGCCTGGCGCGTCTGTGGCGCGAACAGCGCAAATCCATGGGGGCGGTGCAGGCCTGGGAATCCATCGTCACGGATCCCGAAAAATCCAAGTCCTACAAGTCCATCCGCGGCCTGGGCGGTTTCGTGCGTTCCACCTGGGACGAGGTCAACGAGATCATCGTGGCCGCCAATATCCACACCATCAAGCGGCACGGCCCCGACCGGATCGCGGGGTTTTCCCCGATCCCGGCCATGTCCATGATTTCCTACGCGTCGGGCAGCCGCTATCTGTCGTTGCTGGGTGGGTCGCTGCTCAGTTTCTACGACTGGTACTGCGACCTGCCGCCGTCCAGCCCCCAGACCTGGGGCGAGCAGACCGACGTCAGCGAATCGGCCGACTGGTACAACTCCACCTTCATCATGCTCTGGGGCTCGAACGTGCCGCAGACGCGCACGCCTGATGCTCACTTCATGGTCGAGGCCCGCTATCGCGGCGCCAAGGTCATTTCCGTGTTTCCGGACTATGCCGAAGGCGCGAAATTCGGCGATCTGTGGATTCACCCGAAACAGGGGACCGACGCCGCCCTGGCGCTGGCCATGGGCCATGTGGTCCTGAAAGAATTCCACCTGGCGGGCAAGAGCGCGTATTTCGACCGCTATTGCCGTCAATACACCGATATGCCGTTCCTGGTGCGCCTGGTGCGCCAGGGCGACCGCTACGTGCCGGACCGCAAACTGCGGGCCGCCGACTTCGCCGATCGTCTGGGCCAGCAGAACAATCCCGAATGGAAAACCGTCGCCTGCGACGAAAACACGGGCGAACTGATCGTTCCCCAGGGTTCGATCGGGTTCCGCTGGGGCCAGAAGGAAGGCGAGGACGCCGGCAAATGGAACCTGGAATTCAAGGATGCCCGGGGTCACGAGGTCAAGCCGCGCCTGACGCTGCTGGGTTCCCAAGACGAGGTCGTGCCGGTCGCCTTTCCGTATTTCGGCGGCGTGCATCATGATTACTTCAAAGGGACGGACCACGACGAGGTCCTGGTGCGCAATCTGCCGGTCAGGCGGGTGCAGACCGCCGAAGGCGAGGTCCTGGTGACGACTGTCTTCGATCTGTTCGTCGCCAACTACGGGATCGATCGCGGCCTGGGCGGCGACAACGCGGCCTCGTCCTACGACGATGACGTGCCCTACACGCCGGCCTGGCAGGAACGCATCACCGGCGTCCCGCGCGAACAGGTCATCACCGTGGCGCGCCAGTTCGCCGACAATGCCGACAAAACCGAAGGCAAGTCCATGGTCATCCTGGGGGCGGGCCTGAACCACTGGTACCACATGGACATGTCGTACCGGGGCATCATCAATCTGGTGTCGATGTGCGGTTGCGTAGGCCAGTCCGGTGGCGGCTGGTGCCACTACGTGGGCCAGGAAAAACTGCGCCCGCAGACCGGCTGGACCATGCTGACATTCGCCCTGGACTGGCTGCGCCCGCCGCGCCACATGAATGGCACGTCCTTTTTCTATGCCCACTCCGACCAGTGGCGCTACGAAAAGCTGCAGGTCTCCGAACTGCTGTCGCCGCTGGCGGATCCCTCGAAATACCAGGGCAGCCTGATCGACATGAACGTGCGCGCCGAGCGCATGGGGTGGCTGCCCACCGCCCCGCAGCTGCAGACCAATCCATTGCAGGTCGTGCGCGACGCCCAGTCGGCCGGTCAGGACCCGAAGGACTACGTGGTCAAGGGCCTGCGCGACGGCAAGCTGAAATTCGCCTGTGAAGACCCGGACAATCCCGACAACTTCCCGCGCAACCTGTTTGTCTGGCGGTCCAACATCCTGGGTTCGTCCGGCAAGGGGCACGAGTATTTTCTCAAGCACCTGCTGGGCACCCAGCACGGTGTGCAGGGCAAGGACCTGGGCGAAATGGGCGCGGGCAAGCCGCTCGAGGTCAACTGGCGCGACGACGCTCCGCAGGGCAAGCTCGATCTGCTGGTGACGCTGGACTTCCGCATGTCCACCACCTGTCTGTATTCCGACATCGTGCTGCCGACGGCCACCTGGTACGAAAAGAACGATCTGAACACGTCCGACATGCATCCCTTCATCCACCCGCTGTCGGCGGCTGTGGACCCGATCTGGGAATCGCGCAGCGACTGGGAAATCTACAAGGATCTGGCGAAGAAATTCTCCGAACTGGCGGCCGATGCCGACCTGCCCGACGAGGACCTGGTGCTGCAGCCCATGCAGCACGATTCCCCGGGCGAACTCACCGACCCCTACGCGGTGCGTGACTGGCACAAGGGGGAATGTGATCTGATCCCCGGCAAGACCATGCCCAACCTGATGGTCGTCAACCGCGATTACAAGCACATCTATGAACGCTTCACGACGCTGGGGCCGCTGGCCGAGAAATTGGGGAACGGCGGCAAAGGCATTTCCTGGGACACTAAGGAAGAAGTCGAGTTCCTGCGCAAACTGAACTACACGGAACGCGAACCGGGCGTCGGCCAGGGGCAGCCGCGTATCTTCAGCGATATCGATGCCTGCGAGACCGTGCTCACGCTGGCCCCGGAAACCAACGGACACGTGGCGCTGAAAGCGTGGGAATCCCTGTCGAAGATCACCGGCCGTGACCATACTCACCTGGTGAAATCCAGCGAGCACGAGAAGATCCGCTTCCGCGACATCCAGGCCCAGCCGCGCAAAATTTTGACCTCGCCCACGTGGTCGGGGATCGAATCCGACAAGGTCAGCTACAGCGCCGGCTACACCAACGTGCATGAACTGATCCCCTGGCGTACCCTGACCGGGCGCCAGGAACTCTACCAGGACCACCCCTGGATGCGCGATTTCGGCGAGGCCCTGTGCGTCTACCGCCCGCCGGTGGATACCAAGACGATCAAGCCCATGCTCGACAAGCAGTTCAGCAATGGCGAGCCGCACGTAGTGCTGAATTTCATCACGCCACACCAGAAATGGGGGATCCATTCCACCTATTCCGACAACCTGATCATGCTGACCTTGTCGCGAGGCGGCCCGATCGTCTGGATGTCGGAAATCGACGCGGCCAAGGCCGGCATCGTGGACAACGACTGGATCGAGGTCTTCAACGTCAATGGCGCCCTGGTGGCGCGGGCGGTGGTCAGCCAGCGCGTGCCCGAGGGCATGACAATGATGTATCACGCCCAGGAAAAGATCGTGAACGTGCCAGGGTCGGAAATCACCGGCAAGCGCGGCGGGATCCACAATTCCGTCACGCGCACGGTCGTCAAGCCCACGCACATGATCGGCGGCTACGCGCAACTGTCCTATGGCTTCAATTATTACGGGACGGTCGGATCGAACCGCGATGAATTCGTCGTGGTCCGCAAACTGAAGAAAGTCGACTGGATGGACGAAACCCACGAAGTAGCCGCCCAGACGCAGGCCTGAAGGAGTCGAAAGCATGAAAATTCGCGCACAAGTCGCCATGGTCCTGAATCTGGACAAATGCATCGGCTGCCACACCTGTTCCATTACGTGCAAAAACGTCTGGACTTCGCGTGAGGGGATGGAATACGCCTGGTTCAACAACGTCGAAACCAAGCCGGGGGTGGGCTATCCCAAGGACTGGGAAAACCAGGACCGCTGGAACGGCGGCTGGCGGCGCAAGGCCAGCGGTCGTATCGAGCCGCGCCAGGGCGGCAAACTCAAGCTGCTGTCGCGCATCTTCGCCAACCCGAACCTGCCGCAGATCGACGACTATTACGAACCCTTCACCTACGATTACGAATACTTGCAGAAGGCCCCCGAGCGCAGCACGCCGCCGGTGGCGCGGCCGCGATCGCTGATCACGGGCCAGCGCATGGAAAAAATCGAATGGGGGCCGAACTGGGAAGAAATCCTGGGCGGTGAATTCGCCAAGCGATCGAAGGACTACAACTTCGAGGCCGTGCAGAAGGACATCTACGGGCAGTTCGAAAACACATTCATGATGTACCTGCCGCGCCTGTGCGAACACTGCCTGAACCCCACCTGCGTGGCCAGCTGTCCGTCGGGATCGATCTACAAGCGTGCCGAGGACGGCATCGTCCTGATCGACCAGGACAAATGCCGCGGTTGGCGCATGTGCATCTCCGGTTGTCCGTACAAGAAGATCTACTACAACTGGAAGTCCGGCAAGGCCGAAAAGTGCATCTTCTGCTACCCGCGCATTGAGGCTGGCCTGCCCACGGTCTGTTCGGAAACCTGTGTGGGGCGCATCCGCTACCTGGGCGTGTTGCTGTATGACGCGGACGGCATCGAGGCGGCCGCCAGCGTGCCCAACGAAAAGGACCTGTATCAGGCGCAGCTGGATCTGTTCCTGGATCCGTTCGACCCGGAAGTCCGGCGCCAGGCGCTGGCCGACGGGATCCCGGAAAACTGGCTGGATGCCGCCTGCAATTCGCCGGTCTATAAAATGGCCGTCGAATGGAAGATCGCCTTCCCGCTGCATCCGGAATACCGCACGCTGCCGATGGTCTGGTACGTGCCGCCGCTGTCGCCCATCCAGTCGGCCGCCAACAGCGGCCAGATCGGCGCCTTTGGCGAGATCCCGGACGTCAAGTCCCTGCGCATCCCGTTGCGGTATCTGGCCAACCTGCTGACGGCGGGCAACGAGGCCCCGGTCGCCGTGGCGCTGGAACGCATGCTGGCCATGCGCGCCTTCATGCGGGCGCGGTCCGTCGATCGCCAGGAACGCCACGACATTCTCGAACAGGTCGGGCTGTCGCTGCATCAGGTCGAGGACATGCACCGCTATCTGGCCATCGCCAACTACGAGGACCGCTTCGTGGTGCCCACGGCGCATCGGGAACATGCCGAAAACGCCTTCGAGATCCGCGGGGGCTGCGGCTTCACCTTTGGCAATGGCTGCTCGGGCGGCACTTCGGACGGGTCGCTCTTCGGCAAGCCGCGCAACAAGCGCAAGCCGAGCGTAGTGTTCCTCGACCCGGCGCGCACGGCGTAACGGAGACCACCATGGCACATACCTTGACCACCCAGGACTCGCCGGTGTTTTCCGTCCTGTCCGTGCTGCTGGGCTATCCGGAACAGGACTGGCTGGATGCCTTGCCGGAATTGTCCGCCGCCTTGCCCGTGCCCGTGCGCCAGCGCCTGGACCCGCTGTTCACCTATCTGCAGGACTTTGACGACCTGATCGAACTGCAGGAACAGTACGTCGCCACCTTCGACCGGCGCGCGGCGCATTCCCTGCATTTGTTCGAACACGTCCATGGCGAGTCCCGCGACCGGGGTCAGGCCATGGTCGATCTGCAGCAGGAATACCTGAAGCATGGCCTGGAGCCGGCCTCGACCGAACTGCCGGACTACGTGCCGCTGTTTCTGGAATTCCTCGGGCAGATTCCGCCGGCGGCGGCTCAGGAACTGCTGGGCGACGCCATCCATGTGCTGGCTCGCCTGGGCGACAAACTGGGCGAATCCGGCAGCCCCTACGCCAGCCTGTTCGCGCAGCTGCGCGTCATGACCGACGTGCGGCCCGAGGTCCTGCCTGATCCGCCTGAAGGCGAGATGGAAGAAACCATGATCACCTTCGGCCCGCAGGCCGATGGCACCGAGCCGCTGCTGATGCGCGGTCCGGGCGACGGCGCGCAACCCCTCGTTTTCCATCCGCCCCGTTCGCGGGCCAGCCGCCCGGACGGCACCCAGGCCTAGGAGACCGCCATGAACGATACGCTTGATCTGTTTTTCTTCGGGGTGTATCCCTACATCGCCCTGACCGTGTTCTTCCTGGGCAGTCTCGTGCGTTTCGAACGCGAACAGTACACCTGGAAAAGCGATTCCAGCCAGCTGCTGCGCCGGGGCTCGCTGCGCTGGGGCAGCAACCTGTTTCACATTGGTATCATCCTGCTGTTCTTCACCCACCTGGTCGGTCTGCTGACCCCGCCGGCGGTCTACCATATTTTCGTCACCACGCAGGTCAAGCAACTGATGGCCATCGTCGTCGGGGCCATCCTGGGCGTCATCTGCCTGATCGGCCTGGTGCTGCTGATCCACCGCCGCTGGTCGGAGATCCGCCTGGCGCACAACTCCAACACGTCCGACTGGGTCACGCTGCTGTGGATCCTGCTGGTGCTGGGCATGGGGCTGGCCACGCTGTTCACCTCGGTGCAGCACACGAATGGCGAGGTCATGGTGCAGCTGGGTGAATGGTCACAGCGCATCGTGACCTTCCGGGCCGGGGCCGTGGGTGCGCTGGAAGGCGTTCCGCTCGTCTACCGCATCCACATGGTGCTGGGCATGACGCTGTTCGTGATTTTCCCGTTCACGCGGCTGGTGCACGTGTGGTCGGGGTTCGCGTCCGTCACGTACCTGGCGCGGGCCTGGCAGCTCGTGCGCCCGCGCGGCTGATGTCCTGTTCGGCTGTTCCAGACATTCGGATTCGGATGGACGGCGCAAACGCCGGATCTGAGTCCGAGCATTCAGCGAACAGGACACCGGAAGGCCGATCTACGATTTTTCCAGCCATGCCTGGAACATCAGGACCCCCCAGAGCTGGGAATGCCGGTTCCGCCGTCCGCTCAGGTGTTGCTCCCACGCGTGCCGGATGCGTGACGGGTTGAAAAACTCTTCCCGGCGCAAGCGCGATTCGTCCAGCAGAGATTCGGCCCAGTCGCGCAGCGGCCCGCGCAGCCACTGGCCGACGGGTACGCCGAATCCCATCTTCGGCCGTTCGATCAGTTCCCGGGGCACGTGCCGGTACAGCACCTGTCGCAGGATCCATTTATTGACGCCGTCGCGCCGCTTCAGATCCTGCGGAATGCGCCAGGCGAATTCCACGACCCGGTGATCGAGCAGCGGCACGCGGCTCTCCAGCGACACGCCCATCGCGGCCCGGTCGACCTTGACCAGAATATCGTCCGGCAGGTAGGTGATGGCGTCCAGCGCCATCAGGCGCTGCACGGAACTCAGGCCCTCCAGCCGCGGGGGATTGCCCCGCAGACAGGTGGTGGGTTCCCGTCCGTCGATCACCAGGCCGGCCGGTTCCCAGCGGGTCAGTGCCTGCAGGTACACGTCATCGATCCGGCGGGCGGCCAGCATGCCGGCCGCCTTGTGCAGTTTCGCGCCGACGTCGGCCTGACGTAGCGACCGGGGCATGGCGGGCTGCAGTGGCCCCAGCAGGGTGTTCCAGGCTTCGGGCGGCAGCGCGCGCATCCCCCATGCGGCCAGCAGGCGGGCCGCATGGGGCCAGCGTGATACGCGTTGCCAATGCCGTTCGTTGCGTACGTAGCGGCCGTAGCCGGCGAATAATTCGTCGCCGCCGTCGCCCGATAACGAGACCGTGACCTTCTGGCGCGCCAGCTGCGACACCAGAAAGGTCGGGATCTGGGAGGAGTCGGCAAAGGGCTCGCTGTACAGATCGGGCAGCCTGGGGATCACGTCCAGCGCCTGTTGCGGCGTCACGTACAGTTCGGTGTGGTCCGTGCCTAGATGTCGGGACACGGCCCGCGCATGGCCTGCCTCGTCGTAGCCGTCCTCGTGGAAGCCGATGGTGAAGGTCTTGACCGGCCGGCTGGATTGCGACTGCATCAAGGCCACGATGGCCGAGGAATCGATGCCCCCCGACAGGAACGCGCCCAAGGGGACGTCGGCGAGCATCTGCTGGCGCACGGCGGAGCCGATCAGCCCTTCCAGCGCATCGGTGGCTTCCTCCGGGGATCCGGTCCATGGATTCCGGACGCCGGCGACGGCGACCTCCGGCAGCGACCAGTACCTGTCGATGCGCGGCTCGCGCCGGTCCAGGGACATGGTGAGCAGACACCCCGCCGGGAGCTTGAAGATGTCGCGGTGGATGGAATAGGGGGCGGGAATGTAGTTGTGCCGCATCAGCAGACACAACGCGTCGCGGTCGATCTCCGCCCTGAAGGCCGGATGCCGCCGGAGCGCTTTGATCTCGGAACCGAACAGGAAGCAGGCACCGTCGCCCTGGCCTTGCCAGCCGTAGTACAGCGGTTTTTCGCCCAGGCGGTCGCGTGCCAAGGTCAAGACCCGTTCCTGGCGGTCCCAGACGGCGAAGGCGAACATGCCGACGCAGCGTTCGATCGTCGCTCTGATGCCCCAGGCCAGGAAGCCGGCCAGCAGGGTTTCCGTATCCGAGTGGCCGCGCCAGGGGTGCTCGCCCGCCGGCAACCGGCCGGTTTCTTCCAGTTCCCGCCGCAGATCCAGATGGTTGTAGATTTCGCCATTGAAGGCGATCGCGTAGCGCCCCGTCGGGCAGGCCATGGGCTGGTGTCCGGCCGGCGACAAATCCAGAATCGACAGGCGCCGGTGGGCCAGGCCTATGCCGGCCCCGTCGCTCCAGAGGCCGAAGTCATCCGGGCCGCGAGAGATGATCGCGTCGGCCATGCGTGTCAGCACCGCGCGGGCGGCATCCTGGTCACCGGCCTGCGTTGCGCCTAAAAACCCTGTAAAACCGCACATCAGGGATTCCTCTTGATCTTCAATTTGATATGGAGCAACCTGCTCCCAAAGTTTGAGGAAGCATAATCCCATAAATCGCGCGCCAGGAGCTTGCATGATCACCGTCAACGACACCACCATCACCGAATCCGAGATCCTGGCCGAGGTGCCGAACCACGAGCAGGACGCCAATCCCCGACTGGCCGCCGGACAGGAACTGGTGCTGCGCGAACTCATTCGCCAGCGCGGTTCGGAACTTGGTTTCAATGACGATGGCCACGAACCCCTGCTGGCATCCGTGCTGGGGCACGACGTGCGCACGCCGCAGGCCGACGGAGCCAGCTGCCGGCGATATTATGATCAGCACCCCGACGAATTCCGTGAAGGCGATCTGGTGGAAGTCTGGCACGTGCTGTTCCAGGCGACGTCGGGGCTGGACGTGCAGAAGTTGCGGTCGCGGGCCAATCTGCACCTGGCCGAACTGCACCGCAAGGGCGTCGGGCATTTTGCCCAGTACGCGCGGGAATACTCCAACTGCCCTTCGGGGGCGCAGGGCGGATCTCTGGGCGAACTGACCAGGGGCGAGATGGTGCCGGAATTCGAAAAGGCCGTGTTCGCGATGCCGGCGCATACGCTGGCGGGCGAACTGGTGGAAACCCGGTTCGGCTTCCACATCGTGCGCACGGGGCGCAAGGTCGAGGGCCATGTGTTGCCCTTCGAGACTGTACGGGACAAGCTGGCCGCCTGGCTCGAGGAATCCAGCTACCGCCGTGCGGTCCATCAATATCTGCAGCAGTTGGTCGGGGCGGCGCGGATCGACGGCATCCCCATGCAGGGCTCGGATTCGCCGCTGGTGCAGTGATCCGGCTGATGGCGTCAGGCTTTCAGCCTGAGTCTCAGGCCTTGATCCTCGCGCGGGCCTTCGGGCTGGATATTGTGACTTGCGTCGGCATGGACGGCGGCATCACGTCGGCCAGGGTGTGCTTGTCCAGATAGTCCATGAAGGCGCGCAGCGCGCCGGCGATGACCGGTTTCAGCCCGCAGTGTCCGGTCAGGATGCAGTGGTTGTCGGCGCCCATGCATTCGACCAGCGCAAGATCGTTTTCCATGTCGCGGATCAACGCCCCCAGGGGGATGTCGCGCGGTTCGTGCGCCAGTTCCATGCCGCCATGCTTGCCGCGCACCGTGCGGATCCAGCCGTGCTGGCCCAGCCGGTGCGTGATCTTCATCAGGTGCGGCTCTGAAATGCCGTAGAACTGGGCGATTTCGGCGATGGTGCACAGCCGGTCGCGGTGGTCGCTGAGATACATCAGCAGCCGGACCGCGTAGTCGCTCATGTTGGTCAGGCGCATGGCTTGTGTCCGTCCTGAGCCTATCGGGCCTGGGCGGGCTGGGCCACCGTCTTTTTGGGCGCCGCCACGGAGGCGGGTTTGTCCGGGCGGGCGCGGATCAGCATTGGTGCGAAGCGCCACAGGTACAAGCCCAGGCACAGGATCCAGGCAGCCGCCGCCAGATGCAGCAGATGCACGCTGATCGCCGAGGGCCACAGCGCCGCCAGCCGCAGGGCGGCAGCCAGCAGCATCAGCCAGTAACTGGCCAGCATGCTGCGATCGAGCGCCAGCGGGCGTCCCAGGTGACCCAACGCCGTGCGCGTGAGCATCCCGATGATCAGGACGCAGAATCCGGCCATGCCGATCAGGTGGACATGCGTGGCGCTGCGCGCCAGCACGCCGTGCAGCAGCGCCGGATCGAACAGGTGGCTGATCTGGAAGGCGGCGGCGAGCAGGCCGATGCCGATGAAGGCATAGCCCAGGTACAGGATCCACAGCATGGGCTTGCGCAGCACCGCCAGGGGTTGCCAGTACAGCAGTTGCCCCAGGCTGATCAGGCCGGTGATCAGCAGGCTGGCCGCCATCACGAGCGGCAGCGGATGCGGAGCGCTGCCCGGCGTCATGGGGATGCCGGTCAGCTGAATCAGCACGCCGGCAACCAGCGCCAGCACGCTGAAGACCATCTGCACGTGGCCCGATCGGGTCAACATGGGGATCTGCAGGCCTGGCACCATGCGCATGGAAAAGAAGGGGATGACGCGGCGCGCGATCAGCAGCGCAATGACGGCCATGCCGATCAGGCCCAGGTCGAAGCGTTCCATCAACAGGGCGTAGTCGCCCTTCAGGGCCGCCAGCAGGTACAGCAGGTCGGCCAGACCCAGCGCCAGGATCAGCGCGGGCAGCCCGTAATTGCGCCGGCTGCGGCCTTTGACCATGACCCGCGCCAGCGCGGCGGCGGCACCCAGGAAGAACAGCAATTCGGCGGCGGTGGCGATCCAGAATCCGGTGAGGCCGCCCAGCAGGAAACCGACACGGGCAATGCACCAGAGGATGCACAGCGTGCCGAGCGCGCGGCCCTGAAGGGGATTGAAGCCGGTCCAGGTGGCACTGGCCGTCAGCAGGAAGCCGACCGCGATGGTAATGATGAAGCCCCACAGCATTTCATGGGCATGCCAGGCCACCAGCGACAGCGGCGCGCCCAGCAGTTGCGGCGCATAGATCCACAGTGCGATCGAAATCACCGCCCAGCCGACGCCCGCCATATACAGCGGGCGAAAGCCCAGCGCCAGAAATGCCTTCATGGACGGGCGGGTAGGCGCTGCTGAAGGTCGTTCTTCAATATTGAGCAGGCGGGACATGGTGGTCGAATTCCGTGACGGGTTGATCGGGTTGATGGCTGATCTGGTAGCCGTACCACAGGCTGCGGGCGATGCGGCGGGCGAAATCCTGCGCCTGCGCGACGAAGGCCGGGTTGTCGAATTCTTCCAGCGTCTGGCTGAACAGGTCCAGCCAGTGCGTGAACATGGGGCCTTCCAGGCCGGGCAGCGCCACATGGCGCGGCATCGGGGTGCCGCTGTAGGTGCCGGTGCGCCGCAGCAGGGAAGACCAGAAGCGCACCATGCGTTCCAGGTGTTCGTCCCAGTCGTCGATATGGGCGTCGAAAATCGGCCCGAGGACTTCATCCTGGCGCACGCGGCGATAGAAGTGGTGGACGAGTGTGACGATTTCGTCTTCGGTGCAGACCAGGGAGTCGTCCATGCGGGTGCCAGGTTCCGGGTTAAAGGTTCATATTATAGGAATCTTCATGGCGGACCGCAAAGGGAGAGGGCGGGACGGCTCGCGCAGCCCCAAAGCTGGCTGCCATGCTGGACCATCGGGTATCATCAACGTCTTGTCGGGATTTGCTGGAATCCCTCTGTTCCATCCGTCTGGACCACCATGCCCGATCCTGTTTTCCTGTCTTGTGTCGTGCCCTGCCTGAACGAGCAGGCCAACCTCGGTATCCTGCTGCCGGAACTGCTGACCAGGCTGGAATCCGAGGTCGGATCGCTGGAGATCATCGTGGTCGATGACGGCAGCACCGACGGCACCCCGGATCTGATGCGCCATTGGTGCGGCTTGCGCCCGGAAATCGTCTACCTGCGCCTGTCGCGCAATTTCGGCAAGGAAGCCGCCCTGACCGCCGGCCTGGAAGCCGCCCGGGGCAACGTCGTCGTCTGCCTGGACGCGGACATGCAGCATCCGCCAGAGATGATCCCCGCCATGCTGGCGCGCTGGCGCGAGGGTATCCAGATGGTCTACGCAGTGCGTGCGACCCGTCAGGACGAAAGCTGGTTCAAGCGGGTCGGCTCCAAGCTGTTCTATATGCTGATGCGCACGTCCGATGGCCGCAGCGTGCCACCCAACGCTGGCGATTTCCGGCTGATGGACCGCCTCGTCGTCGATGCCCTGCTGCGCCTGCCCGAACGCGACCGCTTCATGAAGGGCCTGTTTGCCTGGGTGGGCTTCGAATCCGAGGCAGTTCCCTATACGCCGCCTCAGCGCTTGCATGGCGTCAGCAGCTTCCGGCCATTGAAACTGCTGCGTTTCGCGGTGGACGGCCTGACCGCCTTCACCACCTGGCCACTGCGGCTGCTCAGCCTGCTGGGCGCTTGCCTGTCGATGGTCGCGTTTTTCTACGGGCTGGTGATTATCGTCACCCATGTCCTGTTCGGCGATCCGGTGCGCGGCTGGGCCACGCTGATCACGGTCGTCCTGTTCTTTTCGGGGGTGAACCTGATGTCGCTGGGCGTCGTGGGCGAATACATCGCGCGGATTTTCACCGAGGTGAAGGGGCGGCCCGTCTATCTGCTGCGCGAACGGCTGGGTGGCGGGGTGAATGCCGCGCCGCACCCGTCGTCAGCGCCCGCCTCCGGGGACGCCGAGCCTTCAGCTTCCATATCGGCCCGCGTCGCGGGCGATCAGGAATCCGCTTCATGAAGATCCGCAATGCCGGCCGCTGGCTGATGGATACCGGAGAGGCCGGCTGGCGCTGTGCGCAGACCCGATCCGCCTGGGGCTGGGTTGCCCTGTGCACCTTTCTGTGGCTGGCGGCCACCACCTGGATGTATCCGCTGCTGCTGCCCGACGAGGGCCGCTATGTCGGCGTGGCCTGGCATATGCTGGTTTCGGGGGACTACCTGACGCCGCGCCTGGACGGGATGCCGTTCTTCCATAAGCCGCCGCTGTTCTACTGGCTGACGGCGGCGTCACTGGCGGTGTTTGGTGACAATGCCTGGGCCGGGCGGCTGTGCTCGGTGCTGGCGGCGACTGCCATGGTGACCGTGTTCTACGTCTTCTTGCGGCGCTACGCGCGCATCAGCGCCGCGCGCCGTGCCGTCCTGATTCTCGCGGTGCAGCCGTTTCTGTTCGGCGCGGCGCATTACGCCAATCTGGACATGCTGGTCGCCGCGCTCATGAGCCTGACCGTGATGGCGGGGGCCGATGCGGTCTTTCGCCGCGAACAGCAGCGGCCGGACCATGCCGCGCTGCTGGCGATGTACACGCTGGCCGCCGCCGGATTCATGGCCAAGGGCCTGATCGGGGTGGTGTTGCCGGGCGGCGTGCTGTTCTTCTGGCTGCTGGGGCGGCGGCGCTATCGGGCCATCGGGCGTCTGCTATGGTGGCCTGGCATCCTGCTGTTTGTCGCCCTGATCCTGCCCTGGATGTGGGCGATGCAGGCCCGCTACCCCGGGTTCTTCGACTATTACATTATTTATCAGCACTTCGAGCGCTTCCTCGAAAAGGGCTTCAACAACCCCCATCCGTTCTGGTTTTACGTGCCGGTGGTGCTGGGCCTGACCCTGCCCTGGTCGATCCAGCTCTGGCGCTGGCTGTACCTGCACGGTCCCCTGCAGACCGCCTTCGTGCCGCCCGCCCGGCGGATGGAGCAGGTGGATCGCCGCGTGCTGCGCGGCCTGATGCTGTCCTGGCTGGCGGTGGTCCTGGTGTTCTTTTCCATCCCGGCCTCCAAGCTCGTTGGCTACGTCATTGCCGTATTGCCGCCCCTGGCCTGGTTCATCCAGGAAACCTTCGAACAGCGCCAGGAAGAAACCGCGCCGGGCGTCACCCGCAGCCTGGTGCGCCATGCCCTGATCGCCGTGGCGATCTGCGGGGTGGCCGTGGTGGCGCTGCTGGTGTTCCCGCAGCGCACGTCGAAGCCGCTCGCCCAGGTGCTGGCGCAGGCTGCCGCGCCGGGCGACCGGCTGGTGATGTTCAATCAGTTCGCGTACGACGTGCCGATGTACGCGGGCTGGAAAGGCCCGGTCGTCGTGGTCACGAACTGGGATGATCCGGGGCTGATGCAGGGTGATGACTGGCGCCGCGAACTGGCCGATGCCGCGCGTTTTGCCCCCGACATCGGGACGGAAGTCCTGTGGCTGCCGCAGCGCCTTCAGGCGTCGCTCTGCGACCCGGCGCATCCCGCGACCTGGCTGATGGCCTGGCTGGACGAGGCCGATCGTCTGCCCGCGCTGGCCGGCCGCGCGCCCGATGCGCAGTTACGCAAGATGGGCTTGTGGCGGATTCCTGCGGGTGAACGCGTCAGTGGCTGTGGCGAAACGCCCAGTAGCGCCCCAGAATGAAGGTCATGCCGGCGATGCCGACCAGCACCAGGGCCAGCAGCACGTCGTAGCGGATGGCCGTCAGCCGCAGCAGGGTGGCGTAGGCCGCTTCGTTGATGGCGAACCCCAGCGCCGACACCATGAAGAATCGTCCCGCCGCCCGCGCCAGCGGGGCCTGCTGATGGCGGAAGGTCAGCCGGTAATGGCCGGTGAACGACACCCCGAAGGCCACCAGCCAGCCGACGACGTTGGCCAGCAGCGGCGCCAGCCCGGCCAAGGCCACGCAGGCGACCGCGATGGCCCAGTGCGTGGCGGCGGCGGCACATCCTACAATGACGAACCAGCCGATCTGGGTGATGAATTTTTTGAACATGAGTCCTGAACGCCCAAAATACCGCCGCATTGTAGTGTGCGCCGACGACTTCGGGATGAACGCCGCCGTGGACGCCGGCATCCTCAGCCTGGCTACGCTGGGCCGCCTGTCGGCGACCAGCCTGCTGGTGGACGGCCCGACGGCATCCCGGAACGTGCCTGCGCTGCTGGATACGCCCCTGCAGGTCGGTCTGCATCTGAACCTGACGGAATCTTTTGGCCAGCCCGGCTTGTGCCTGCCGCTGCGCCAGTTGATCCAGGCCGCTTACTTGCGCCGTCTGCCGATGGCCCAGGTGCGCGACAGCGTGCACCGCCAGCTGGACCGCTTCCGGGCCTTGACGGGCCGCAGGCCGGATTACGTGGACGGTCATCAGCACGTCCATCAGCTGCCGGGCGTGCGCGATGCGCTGCTGCAGGCCCTGGATGCGGATGGTGATGCCCGTCCCTGGATCCGCGACACGGGCCGCCCCCGGATGGCAGGCCTGCCCGGTGGCCTGCGCTTCAAGGCCGGCGTGATCGCCATTCTGGGGGCCGCCGGCCTGCGGCGTCGCGCGCGGACAGGGGGCTACCGGCAGAATCCCGGTTTTCTGGGCGTGTATGATTTCAAGGGTGGCATTCCGGCGTATGAGACCTGGATGTCGCGCTGGCTGACGGCTTGCCAGGATGGCGACGTGCTGATGTGCCATCCGGCGCTGGGCCACGAGCCCGCCGACGCGCTGTCGTCCCAGCGCCAGGCGGAATATGCCGTACTGGCCGGCGCGCGAATGGGGCGCTGGCTGACCGAACACCATCTGACGATCGCGGGGGCCGATCCCCGCAAGGAGTTCACATGAGCCTGTCCTACCAATCCCTGAGTCCGGATTTCGCGGTGTCCCCGCAATTGCAGCCTACCGACATGCAGGCGCTGGCCGCTGCCGGTTTCAAGTCCGTCATCATCAACCGCCCGGATGGCGAGGGCGGTTCCGATCAGCCGCTGTCGGACGATATGCTGCACGCCGCGCAGGCCGCCGGCCTGCAGGCCCGTTACCAGCCGGTGGTCAGCGGGTCGATCACCGCCGCCGACGTCGTCGAATTCGCGCATTTGCTGCATGAACTGCCCGGGCCGGTCCTGGCGTTCTGCCGTACCGGTGGACGCTGCACGAAATTGTTTCAGGCCGTACAGGAATCTGAGCGAGATCAATCCCGGGGCTGATCCGACTGTTATTTCAGCCGTTCTGCAGGTATGCTGAAGTCTCCTGTTTCCGTTTATGGATGATCCGCGCATGTTCAAGAAAATCCTGATCCCGACAGACGGCTCCAAACTCTCGGCCCAGGCCGCCAACAAAGGTGTCTGCTTTGCCCGCACGATCGGGGCCGAGATCGTCGCCCTTCACGTCACCCAGCCTTTCGCGGCGACGGTGGGCTTCGACGGCATGGCGGCTGCTTATGCCATCACGGACGAAGACTACGACCGCACCGCGGCCGAACAGGCGCAAAAATACCTGCAGGCCGTGCTTGATCGCGCGGAAACGGCGGGGGTCAAGGCCACCGCGAAGGCCGTCTCCAATTTCAACGTGGCCGACGGCATCGTCCATGCCGCCCAGGAAGAAAACTGCGACCTGATCTTCATCGGCAGCCATGGCCGCAGCGGCCTGTCGCGTCTGCTGCTGGGCAGCGTCACGGTCAAGGTCCTGGGGCTGGCAAAGGTCGCCACTCTGGTGTATCGCGTCAAGGAAAATGACTGAAACCCGGTTGCCGCTGATCCGCGTGTGGGGTCGCCGGCCGTGAATCCATGAGCCGCGTCATCTTCCACCGACCGGAAGACCAGCCGACCCCGGCGTCCGAACTGGCGCCGGGGTCGGCTGTGCGCGATGCGCGCGGGCGCCCTCTGCGTGATTTGCGCATCTCGGTGACCGACCGCTGCAATTTTCGCTGCACCTATTGCATGCCCCGCGAGGTCTTCGGATCGGATCACGTCTTCCTGCCGCACAGCGCGCTGCTCACCTTCGAGGAAATCACGCGTGTCGCGGACGTCGCCCTGTCCCAGGGTGTGCGCAAGATCCGCCTGACCGGGGGTGAGCCCCTGCTGCGCAAACAGATCGAAGTGCTCGTGGCCATGCTGGCGCGGTTGCGTACGCCCGATGGCCAGCCGCCCGACCTGACGCTGACCACCAACGGCACACTGCTCGCCCGAAAAGCCGACGCACTGGCGCAGGCGGGCCTGACACGGGTTACCGTCAGTCTGGATGCGCTGGACGATGCCCTGTTCGAACGCATGAGCGACAGCGGCGTTCCGGTGGCCACCATTTTGTCGGGCATCGATGCGGCGGCCCGCGCCGGCCTGGGGCCGGTGAAAATCAACATGGTGGTGCGCCGGGGCATGAACGACGGGCAGATCCTGCCCATGGCACGGTATTTTCGTCATAGCGGGCATATTCTGCGCTTCATCGAATACATGGATGTGGGCAGCACCAATGGCTGGCGCATGGACGAGGTCGTCACCGGCGCCGAGATCGTCCGCCGTATCGGCGACGAATTTTCCCTGAAACCGGTTCAGGCGCAGTATCGTGGCGAGGTCGCCGCGCGCTGGGCCTATGACGACGGGGCAGGGGAAATCGGTCTCATCACCAGCGTGTCGCAACCTTTCTGCGGCGATTGCACACGATTGCGGCTGTCTCCCGAAGGGCGTCTTTTCACGTGCCTGTTTGCCGAACAAGGGCACGATGTGCGCGCCTTGCTGCGGTCAGGCGCTGGCGATCAGGCACTGCGGGATCGCCTGGCCGGGGTCTGGCAGGGTCGAGGTGACCGGTATTCCGAACTGCGCGGGCAGGCCTACCGCGATCACAAGATCGAAATGAGCTACATCGGCGGCTGATACGCATGCCGGGGCTCGTCACATGAACGTCAATCGATCGGATGATCCACCTTCACACGTTGGCGATCCGGTTTGCCCGGCGTCATGGCTCGACGGCTTGATCCTGGCCGGAGGGCAGTCGCGCCGTATGCGCACGCCTGTGGCACCGGACGCCGACAAGGGGCTGCGCGACTGGCGGGGCCGCCCGCTGGTGGACTATGTATGCCGGTATCTGAGGGGGCAGGGGATTGACCGAATTCTGATCAGCGCCAACCGCCATCCGGTTGCGTACGCCCGCTACGGGCAGGTGGTGCGGGATGACGCCGGTCTGGCGGATTGCGGCCCGCTGGCCGGTATTCTGGCGGGTCTGCGGCAGGCGCGCGCGCCCTGGCTGTTCGTGCTGCCGGTGGACGTCATCCGCTGGCCCGACGATCTGATGGGGCGCCTGGCCCAGGCCGCAAGCCCCGACCATCCCGCGTATGCCCGCACGCCCGATGGCCCGCATCCCTTGTGCCTGGTGGTGCATCGTTCGTCGGCGGCCAGCCTGGCGGCTTTTTTGCAGTCGGGCCAGCGTCAGGCGCAGGCCTGGCTGCGGGATTGCCAGGCCAGGCCGGTGGATTTCCCGGATCCCGACTGCCTGGTCAATCTGAATACGCCCGAGGACTGGTCACGCTGGGAAGGCTAGCCCAGCCAGTCCGCCAACCCGTACCAGTCCACTTCCGCGCCGGAATGCAGCACCGTCCCGGCGGGAATCCGCGCCAGGCCATCGGCCCAGGCCAGGCTGCTCAGGGCGCCGGAACTCTGCTGGACATGAGGTGTCAGGACGGGCAGGCCGTCGTCTTGCGCGGCCGCCTGGATCCGGACGAAGTCGTCGCGGTCGCCGCCCAGGGGACGGTCTGTTCGCAGGATGCCGCGGCGCACGGGTGGCAGCACCTGCCCGCAGCCTTGCAGGCCCCGGATCAGGGGGCTGACCAGTAGCGCGAAGACAACGAAGGCCGACACGGGATTGCCCGGCAGGCAGACGATGGGGCGATCATTGAGGTCGGCCAGCGCGACGGGTTTGCCCGGTTTCATGCGCACGCGCCATAGATCCAGCGTGCCACCCAGGGATTCGATGGCCGGTTTGACCAGATCTTTTTCACCCACCGAGGCGCCGCCCACGCTGAGCACCAGGTCGCAGGTCCTGGACAGTTCAGCGATCGCCTGCTCGATCGCCTGAGCGTCGTCCCGGGCATGGCGCAACACTGCAGGGGCGGTGTGCAGACCCTGGCACAGACTGGCCAGCATGGGCGCATTGGAGTTGTAGATGGCGGCGGCCGGCAGCGTCTGGCCCGGGGCGACGAGTTCGTCTCCGGTCGTCAGGATGCCGACCCGCAAGTGGCGGAAGACGGGGGCCTGGGCGTAGCCCTGGGCGGCCAGCACTGCGATGTGGCCGGGCCTCAAGCGTGTGCCGCGCCGCACGATGACGTGGCCGTGCCGCATGTCCTCGCCCTGACGGCGGATGTGGCGACCCGGTTGCACGGCGGAGGCAAAGGTGACGCCCGCGTCGCCTTCCTGGCAGTTTTCCTGCATGACGACCGTGTCGGCGCCTGCGGGAATCAGGCTGCCGGTGAACAACCGGATGGCCTGGCCGGGGCGCAGGGGATCGGGTGTCTGCCCGGCAAAACAGCGCTGCTGGACGGGCAGGGTGGCGCCGGCCACAGCCGCGTCGGCCGCGCGCAGGGCATAGCCGTCCATGGCGCTGTTGTCGGCGGGCGGCAGATCCAGGTTGGCGACGAGGTCATGCGCCAGCACGCGCCCCAATAGGGCATCCAACGTGACGGTTTCGTGTTCGGCGGGTGCCTGGGCGCGCGCCGCCAGCCGCGCTTGGGCGGCGTCGAAGTCGAGCATGGTCAGGATTCCGGGTGCGTGCGGTAGACGCTCGCGAAGTTGCAGGGCTGCTGGCGGCTGTCGAACTGGGGCCGCAGGATCTTTTCCCAGGCCAGTTGGCATGCCCCGGTCGAGCCCGGCAGGCAAAATATCAGCGTGTCGTTGGCCGTGCCGCACAAGGCGTCGGACTGCAGGGACGAGGCGCCGATGTCCAGCCAGGACAGGTGGCGGAAGAGTTCGCCGAAGCCCGATACGACCTGGTCCAGCAGCGGGGTGACGGCCGCGATGGTGGACTTGCGGTGGGTGAAACCGGTGCCGCCATTGCACAGGATCACCTGGATGGCCGGATCCGCGATCCAGCCGCTGAGGATTCGGCGGATCTGGTAGCGGTCGTCGGGGCACAGGTCGCGGGTCTGCACGGCGTGGCCGGCGTCGCGCAGGGCGGTCGAAAGATAGTCGCCGCTGGTGTCGTCTGGTGTCTTTCGGCGGCTGGAGATGGTCAGGATGGCACAGCGCAGGCTGACGGGGGGGTGAGTCGGATCGGCTTTCATGGCGTGGGCGGTGAGGGGTCTTCCCATTGGGCGGTTTTCAGGGCGTCGGTGTCCCGCTGCTGGACCCAGAAGGCGTGGCCGTCGGCCAGCGTTTCACGTTTCCAGAAGGGCGCGCGGGTTTTCAGCGTGTCGATGATGTATTCACAGGCCCGGAACGCGTCGCCCCGGTGAGCGCTGGCCACACCGACGAACACGATCGGGTCGCCGAGCGGAAGTTCGCCGACCCGATGCACCACCAGCGTATCCAGAATGTCCCAGCGTTGCCTTGCGCGCTCGCAAAGCGATTCAATCTCGCGTTCGCACATGCCGGGGTAATGTTCAAGAAACAGGCTGTGCGAGCCCGCCTGCGGGCTATAGTCGCGCACGGTGCCCAGGAAATGCACCAGGGCGCCGGCCTGACCGGCCGTGCGGGCCTGCAGTTGGGCGATCAGCGCGGCGACGTCGAAGCGTTCGGTCTGGATCAGGACCATGGTTGGGCTCTTGGGGTGCTGTCGGGTCAGCCGCCGGTGACCGGCTCGAATACGGCCACCTCGTCGCCGGGGCGGATCGTGTCGTGGCGCCCGGCGTGTTCCTGGTTGATGGCCAGCTTCAGCCGCTGTGCCGGACCCAGCGCGGGACACCGGGCCGCCAGCGCATCCAGCCACAGGCCCGCCTGGACGGGTTCGTCCAGCGGCTGGGTTTCGTGCCGCATGCCCAGGTGTTCGGCGACCTGGGCGAAATACAGCACCTCAATCGTTGCGCCATTCGCCACTTTTACCCCCGGATTTGTAGACCAGCCGTACCTGTTCGATGAGGATGCCCTTGTCGGCCGCTTTGCACATATCGTAGACCGTCAGGGCGGCGACCGTGCAGGCCGTCATGGCCTCCATCTCGACCCCGGTCTGATGGCTGGTACGGCAGGTGCTGCGGATTGTCAGTGTGTGTGTGTCGTCGTCGGCCGTGAAGTCCACCCCGACGAAGCTGAGCGGCAGGCTGTGGCACAGCGGGATCAGTTCGGCGCAGCGCTTGGCCGCCAGGATGCCCGCCACCCGCGCGGTGTTCAGGACTTCGCCTTTGGCATTGGCCTGGGCCGACAGCAGCCGCCAGGCATGCGGACTGAGGCGCACGCGGCCTTCGGCGATGGCGCTGCGCGCCGTGGCGGCTTTGGCGCCCACGTCGACCATGCGGACCTGGCCGTTTTCGTCCAGGTGCGTGAGGGTGGGGGAAACTTCAGTTCCGTTCATCGTTCTATCATATCGGATAATTCATCCGGGCTGCCGTGGGCGGATCGGTGTGGTTCCGACCGGAAACTATTCATGGCCAAGACGATCGGCGCATTCTTTTCCCTGTATCTGGCGACCCTGATCCTGTTGCTCAGCTCGGGGATGTTCAATACGTATGTGGGCTTGCGGCTGACGGCTCAGTCCGTGTCCGAGATCTGGGTGGGCGCGATGATCGCTTCTTATTACCTGGGGCTGGTGCTGGGTGCGCGTTTCGGGCACCGGCTGATCATCCAGGTTGGCCACATCCGGGCCTATGCCGCCTGTGCGGCGCTGATGACGATCACGGTGCTGGCCATGATCCTCATCGAGGATCTCTGGTTCTGGCTGGGGGTGCGGTTCGTCATGGGGGCCTCCATGGTGTGCCTGTTCGTCGCGATTGAAAGCTGGCTCAACGAGCAGACCGAGAACGCCGCACGCGGGACTGTGTTCGCTTTTTACATGGTGGCGACGTGCCTGGGCACTGTCCTGGGTCAGCTGACCCTGGGCCTGTTTCCGAATCTCGACTACAAGCCGTTGGTTTTCATGGCACTGTGCAGCGTGCTCAGCCTGATCCCGGTCACCCTGACGCGGCGCATGCACCCGGCCTTGCAGGTGCCCGCGCCGCTGGCGCTGCGCTACTACCTGACGCGGGTGCCCCTGTCGCTGACGGTGCTGTTCATCGCCGGGATGCTCAATGGCGCCTTTTACGGGCTGGCGCCCGTCTACGGCCTGCAACATGGCATGGATACGCATGAGGTGGGGGTGTTCCTGGCCACCGCCCTGGCGACTGGCCTCGTCTTTCAGTGGCCCATTGGCTGGCTGGCGGACCGGACCAGCCGGGTGAAGCTCATCCGCGCGGGTTCCGTGCTGCTGTTCTGCCTGGGCGTTCCCCTGTGGGGCTGGTATCCGTTTTCCTATCCGGCCCTATTGGTCTTCGCGGCGGTGCTGGGCATGGTGCAGTTCACGCTCTATCCCATGGGCACGTCGTTTGCCAACGACAACGTGGATCCGCAGCGGCGCGTGGGGTTGAGCGCGCTGCTGTACATGGTGTACGGTCTGGGCGCTTGTATCGGGCCCCTGGTGGCCGGCGCACTGATGGGGGTCTGGGGTGGCGATGTGTATTTCGTCTTCGTCTCGGCGTGCTCGCTGGTACTGGTCGTTTTCATTCGCGAGCAGCGCGTCAAAGGGACTCACGTCAGCCCCGATGCGCCCACACAATTCGTGCCCATGGCCGACACCCTGCAAAATTCCCACGTGATGGCGGTGCTGGACCCGCGCGTCGATGTGCAGCGGGATGTGTCGCATGATCCCCTGGCCGGCGATTCCATGTCCGTCGACGGCGGCGAGCCGCCCGGGCCGGAAGCGGTTCCGGGTGTCGGGCGGCTGCCGGACCCGGCGTAGCCTTCAGCGCGGGAAGAGCAGCACCACGGCTCCGATCGCCAAGGCGATGCCCGCCAGGTTGGCGCGGCTGAGTCGTTCGCGGAACACTCCGGCCCCCACCAGGGTGCCGATCGAGATTACCCCGATGTTCATGGCGGCAAAGACCAGCGTCGGGTTCTGTGGGTAGGTCTGGTGGGCGCGGATGTAGAAGTAGATGTTGCTGAAGTTCAGTGCGCCCAGCAGGATGCCTGATGCCAGGCTGCGGGCATGCCAGGCGGTGCGCCGGGCCGCCAGCCACAGGATCATCAGCAGGGCGGCCAGCATGAAGCTCAGCAGCAGGCTGCTGGTGAACCCGGCGCCGGTGCGCGCCATCTGCTTGAACAGGATGTCGATGGTGCCGTAGCCGACCCAGACGCCCAGCAGGGATAGCCAGGCCCAGCGGGCACGCGGGGATCCGGCCGCATTGTTCTCCGCTCCTTCGCCGAGGCTGGGCGCTGCGGCCGTGCTGGCGGGCGTGCGTTTCAGCAGGCAGGCCAGCGCCCCCAGGGCCAGGACGATGCCCAACGCCTTACGGCCGGACAGGGCCTCGTGAAAGACTAGAAACGCGGCCAGGATGGGGATGACCAGCGACAGCCGCTGAGCTGTATCGCTGAGCACGATACCGGCCTGGCGCACTGCGGCGGCCATGACCAGGAACACGGTGGGCAGCAACACGCCCAGCAGCCCCAGAATGATCCAGACGGTCGCGGACTGATCGAACAGCGTGGCCAGCGGCGGGCGCAGCAGCCACAGGCACAGCAGACAGGCGGTCACGTAGTTGACCAGGATAGCCTGTTCGATGCGCACATCGCAGCGCCGGGCAAGCTTCAGGAAGACGGAGACGGCGACGCTGAAGGAAATGCTCAGGATCAGGGTATGCATAGGTGAAAAGAGAAAAATGCGCCGGTTAAGGTGGGGGTCGAGGTCGAGCCCCGGCCCGGAAAAGATGGATGCTGATCGCGGGTCCGTGCGACCTCAGGACAGCATGCTGGTGCTTTGTCCCGTCTCTGGCATGGGCACCAGTCCCAGGCGCTCGAACAGCCTGGTGTCCGCGTCAGCCTGGGGATTGGGGGTGGTCAGCAGCCGTTCGCCGTGAAAGATCGAATTGGCCCCCGCCATGAAGCACAGCGCCTGCGTGCTGTCGTGCATGGATTCGCGGCCTGCCGACAGGCGCACCACCGTTTTCGGCATGACGATGCGTGTGACTGCGATGGTGCGCACGAACTCGATCGGGTCCAGATCAGGGGCGTCGGCCAGCGGGGTGCCGGGGACCTTGACCAGTTGGTTGATCGGCACGGATTCCGGGTAGGGGTTCAGGCTGGCCAGGGCGGCGATCAGGCCGGCGCGCACCTCGCGCGATTCGCCCAGGCCGACGATGCCGCCGCAGCACACCTTCAGTCCGGCGTCGCGCACCCGCTGCAGCGTTTCCAGCCGGTCGTCGTAGGTGCGAGTGTGGATGATCTCGCCATAATATTCCCGCGAGGTGTCCAGATTATGGTTGTAATAGTCCAGACCGGCAGCCTTCAGGCGTTCGGCCTGACCGGGCTTGAGCATGCCCAGGGTCACACAGGTCTCCATGCCCAGCGCCTTGACGGCCTGAACGTGCTCGATCACGTCGTCCAGCTGGCGTTCTGTGGGCGAGCGCCAGGCGGCGCCCATGCAGAAGCGCTGGGCACCGGCTTCCTGGGCCTGGCGGGCGGCCGCCAGTACCTGCGACAGCGGCATCAGCGGGGCCTGCTCCACGTCCGTGGTGTAGCGGGACGACTGTGGGCAATACGCGCAGTCTTCGGGACAGGCCCCGGTCTTGATCGACAGCAGGCTGGATTGCTGGACGGCATTGGCCGGGTGGTGCCGCCGATGAATGGTCTGCGCTTGCAGCAGCAGGTCGTTGAAGGGCAGTGCGAACAAATCGACGATATCCTGGACGGACCAGGAGGGCTCGAGCGTTTCGTGGCGAAGGCTGGTGTGCATGGCGTGATGAAAATCCTGTCGGAGGAATCAGACCGGATAGTAGGGTGGCCCTGCCCGGATGACAAACGATCGTTTGCATTCAACAGCGCTCAATATAGGGTGATATGGACGCATTTGTCATTGAAATCATGAAAAATGACTGATGAGGTTTCCGTTCTTCCGGGATCTTTGGCTGACGGCGGATATGTAATCACTTGTGAATCCCCGGTTGGCTCCGCCAGGCTAGGCCGGCCTGGGTCAGGGCGGCCTGCAGCGGCGTCACGCGGCTGGCTGCCTCGGCCACCGTCCGAGGATTCACCGCGTCCAGCCAGGGGATCTCGGCCAGGATCGGTGTCTGGCCAAAGTGTTCCAGAGCCTGCCGGTTGCCAGGCGACAGCGGCCCGTTCATCACCACGCCCAGGACGGGCAGGTCGCGTGCCGCCAGCGCCTGCAGGCTGAGCAGGGTGTGGTTGATCGTCCCCAGAGTACTGCGCGCGACCAGCACGACAGGTAGTGCCAGCTGGGCGGCAAGGTCGATCATCATGTGTTTTTCGTCGATGGGGACGAGCAGCCCGCCGGCGCCTTCGACCACCAGCGGCTGCGTGGTGCGCGGCAGGCGGATGCCCGTGACGTCCAGCGTGATCCCTTCCAGGCGGGCAGCTGCCCAGGGGGCGAGCGGCGCCTGCAATGCGCAGGCGGGCGGGTATTGCCGGCTGTCGGCCCCCAGCAGGGCGGTCACCGTGGCGGTGTCGTCGCAGGCGGTGGCCATCCCCGTCTGAAATGGCTTCCAGTAGTCGGCCGCCCAGGCCTTGGCCAGGATGGCCGAGATCAGCGTCTTGCCGACGTCGGTGTCCGTCCCTGTCACGAACACGCCGAGTGCCGGTGGTGTGGTGCGTCGGCTAGAGATCATGGCGTGTTCCGTCAGCGTGGCCGGTTCGCGTGCGCCCAGGCGTGCGATGCCACAGCCCGAAAGCGATCCGATAGGTGCACCGGGCACCGGTGCGGTCGAAGGCGGCGCAGACTTGCCGCAGTTGCGGCACCGTCAGAGGGCTGCTGCCCGGCCGGGGCGTGGTGGCGCCGATGCCCTTGAGTGCGCGCAGGAACCCCAGGGCGTTGCCACAGTCGTCCTGAAAGGGCTCGATCCGCACGCCGCCCGATAGCAGGCCAGCCGGCAGGCGGATCGTCTGTGCGCAGGGAAAAAGCAGCGTGGCGGGCGTCAGCCCCAGGCTGTCGTGGGCTTGCTGCCATTCCGGCCAGCTGCCCTGAACCGGGACGGCGACGGCCAGGCAGCCGCCGGGGGCCAGTAGTCCGGCCAGCCGCAGCAGGCCTCGCCCCGGGTCAGTGAACCATTGCAGCGCCATGCTGGAACAGATCAGGTCGAAGCCACAGGCGGGCAGATCGGGATGCTCGCCGTCCAGTACACGAAAACGCGCGTTGCCGCCCAGGCGCAGCGTGTCCTGGGCTCTGGTCAGCATGGCCGGGGCAAGATCCGTGATGGTCCAGTCCGCCAGCGGGATGCGGGCAGCCAGCTGACGGGTCAGAAGACCGGTGCCGCAGCCGATTTCCAGAATGCGGGGTTGCTCGGGCAGCGGTTGGTCCGCGATCTGTGCGGCCAGGCGTCGGGCGATGGCGACCTGCACGCCGGCATGCTGTTCGTATCGATTGGCTGCCCGATCGAACCTGACGTGTGCCTGGCCGTCTCGGGGGCCGGACGGGGGCGTGCGTAGTGTGCTGTCCGCGGTCATCAGGGGTGCTCCACGGCGGTCGACAGGGCCTGGGCCAGGCGATCGATGTCCTCTGGCGTGTGTGCCGCGCTCAGCGCGATGCGCAGGCGACTGGTGCCGGCCGGCACCGTGGGCGGGCGGATGGCGGAGACCAGAATGCCTTCGGTTTCCAGCCGGCGGCTGAGCGTCAGTGCCCGGTGCTCGCTGCCGACCAGGGCAGGGATGATCTGGGTGCTGGACGGGCCGGTATCCAGCCCCAGCCGGGACAGGGTTTCGCGCAGCCGGCCTGCATGCCCCGATATCGTCGCGCGCTGCGCCTGCATCCGCGGTATCAGATCCAGGGCCGCGTCGATGGCCCCCAGGACGGCTGGCGGCAGTCCGGTGGTGAAGATGAACCCCGAACAGGCGTTGATCAGGTAATCGCAGAGTGCGCGGGAGCCTGCCACGTAAGCGCCGAAGCTGCCCATGGCCTTGCTGAAGGTGCCCATGGACAGATGGACCCGGCCGGGGGCAAGCCCTGCCAGCCCCA
The DNA here is from genome assembly GCA_019104865.1 of Castellaniella sp. Lineage (GTDB taxonomy): Bacteria > Pseudomonadota > Gammaproteobacteria > Burkholderiales > Burkholderiaceae_B > Castellaniella. The sequence goes on from JAHRWZ010000068.1 coordinate 79,943, forward strand.
TGCCCTTGGGCCCGAGCACGCCGGTGGCATGGGCTTCATCGAGATAGAGAAAGGCGTCATGGCGCTCGGCCAGCGCCGCCAGGCTGGGGACGTCGCTGCAGTCCCCATCCATGCTGAAGACGCTTTCGGTCACGATGATGCGCCGGCCCGATTCATGGGCATGCGATTGCATCAGGGATTCCAGGTGATTCAGATCGTTATGGCGGAACCGGATCTGGCGAACCCCCGCCGCCCGGCAGCCCTGATGCAGGCTGGCATGGGCCAGGCGGTCGACATAGACCTGGGTATCGCGCCCGAAGACCGACAGCAGCGCCGGCAGGATCGCGGCATTGGCCTGCCAGCCCGAAGAGAACAGCAGTGCCGCTTCGGTGCCCTTGGCGCTCGCCAGCTTTGCCTCGATCGCCAGGCAAGGCGGTTGGGTGCCGCAGACCAGACGCGAGGCGGTGGATCCGGCGCCATAGCGCCGGGCGTAGTCGCAGGCGCGGTCGATGACGGCGGGATGCGCGGACAGGCCCAGATAGTCGTTGCTGCAGAAATTCAGCAGCGTGTGCCCGCCGTGGCGGCTGCGTCCGGGTGCTGCGGGTTCAAAAGCGCGCAGGATGCGCCGCTGGTGCTGGCGGTCCTGGTCGTCCAGGAACTGCGCAAATACGGCATCGAATGGATTCATATCGGCTCTGCCCAGTGAGGCCGTCAGGTGACTTGAAGTGATGGGGATAATATCAATATGATCGTAGAAAAATGGAAATCAATGATTTTTGACAGTAGTTAGAAGAAGATAGCAATTCAATCCATGATGGCGCAATTCCTGGCAAGCGCCGGCCTTCCACCCCGCATCCTGCGTGACTGCGCAATCTCTCGAGAGTTGAAACCGAACATGACAGCATCCTCCATTCCCTGGTTGGACCAGGGCTACCCCCATATCTGGCTGCCCTATGCGCAGATGAAGACCGCCGCGCGACCGCTGCCCGTGCGCTCGACGCAGGGGTGCTGCATTGAACTGGCGGATGGCAGGACCCTGATCGATGGCATCGCCTCCTGGTGGACAGCCTGCCATGGCTACAACCATCCGCATATTGCCGACGCCGTCCGGGCGCAGCTGGCGCGCATGCCGCATGTGATGTTCGGCGGGCTGGTGCACGAACCCGCGCTATCCCTGGCGCGCCGCCTGTGCGGTTTGCTGGGGCCGGGGCTGGATCGCGTCTTTTTCACGGAGTCGGGTTCGGTATCGGTCGAAGTCGCCATGAAGATGGCGATGCAGTATTGGGCCAATCGTAGCGAGCCCGGGCGGCGGGTGGTGGCCTTTCGCGGCGGCTATCACGGAGACACCTTCGGCACCATGGCGGTCTGTGATCCCACCATCGGCATGCATGCGGCCTTTCGCGGCCTGCAGCCTGAAACGGAGACGCCGGAACTGCCCCGGGACGATGAGGGCGAGGCCTTGCTGGATCAGTTCCTGCGCCGCCGGGAAGGCCAAGTGGCCGCCCTGCTGGTGGAGCCCCTGGTACAAGGCGCCGCAGGCATGCGGATGCATGCGGCGGAAGTCTTGCGGCGGCTGCGCCGGCTCGCCGACCGGCACGGCATCCTGCTGATATTCGATGAGATCTTCACGGGCTTCGGGCGTACGGGCACGCTGTTTGCCTTTGAGCAGGCAGGCATCCGACCCGACATCGTGACCTTGTCGAAGGCTCTGACCGGCGGGACGTTGCCCTTGGCGGCCACCGTGGCCAGCGAGTCGGTGTTCGAGGCCTTCTGGTCGGACGATCCCGGGCATGCGCTGATGCACGGTCCCACCTATATGGGTAACGCACTGGCGTGCGCAGCCGCTCACGCCTCGTTGGATCTGTTCGAATCCGAGCCTCGGCTGGCCCAGGTGGCGGCGATCGAAGGCCAGTTGCGCAAGGGCCTGGCCGCCTGTCGCGACCTGCCCTGTGTGCACGAGGTTCGCGTCATGGGGGCCATCGGCGTGGTGGAGCTGAAATGGGTACCCGACCGCACGCTGCTGTGCCAGGCTTTTCTGGATGCGGGGGTATGGGTGCGTCCGCTGGGAAAAAGTGTCTACCTGACGCCAGCGTTCATTATGCCGGCCGATCAGTTGCAGCGCTTGTTGCAGGTGCTGCAATCGGTTCTGGCAAGGGTGACGCCCGCCTTTTTTCCAGGCCGAGACGCAGGTGGGAAAGATGTGGCATAATTTCGCGCCTTGACGGATCTGATCAAGCGAGCGCCTCCAAACGGCGCAGTCAGTCGCCCGATTTTCCGGTCCATCAAGAAAGTTGTCGAGACTTGCACACCAAAAAAAATTCGTGCATAATCTCGCTTCTTCGTTAAAGAAGACCTTGTTTGGGGGTATAGCTCAGCTGGGAGAGCGCTTGCATGGCATGCAAGAGGTCAGCGGTTCGATCCCGCTTACCTCCACCAAATTTTTTAATGAAAGTCCTGTCCCCTTCGTCTAGAGGCCTAGGACATCACCCTTTCACGGTGAGTACAGGGGTTCGAATCCCCTAGGGGACGCCAGTTTGTTCTGGCACCGCTGCGGAGCGGTAGTTCAGTTGGTTAGAATACCGGCCTGTCACGCCGGGGGTCGCGGGTTCGAGCCCCGTCCGCTCCGCCAAAAATTCTCAAAAGCCCGATTTCCGGTCAGGAATCGGGCTTTTGTTTTTTTGTCTTTACCGCCATATCCGGTAACATGTCTGAAAGTGGCAATCCGGAGGCGGGACGCAGGTGCTTCGACCTGGCTCTGCCGCCTTTTTATCATCAGGATGGCATGCGTCCACTCTTTTCGAATGCAGCAGGGTCTTCGACTCGTCCGTTTCCTGGGCTTGGCGCCTTGTCGGTCGCGTTTTGTCTGGTCATGCTCGCCTTCGTGCTGGGCAATGCCGCCCTGATGTATTCGGTCATGTTGCGCTACGAAACCGCGCTGGATCAGTCCACCACGCTCGACGGCATGCGCACCGCCAGCCAGCAACTGGCGATCAGGGCCATGCGCCTGGTCGACGGCGGGCTGATGCAGACCGCGCAACTGGGCAAGGAAATCGATGCCATGGACCGCGCCCTGCAGGCGCTGGATCAGGGAGGAGTGGTCAATGACCGCGAGGTCCCTGCCCTGACGCAGCCGCAGATGCGTCAGTTCCTGCCCAAGATCCACCGCGACTGGGTGGTGCTGCGTGGCCGTCTGCAGGCCATGACGCTGGATTCCTATTCACGCACCGAGGCACCCGCCGAGACGCCTGACTTGCCGCGGGCGGTGCAGCGGCAATGGATCGCGGACGATGCCGCCAGTCTGCTCGGTTCCCTGAATGCGGGTTCGGATGTCCTGATGCCGTTGCTGCGCCAGGGCAAGGACCGGGCACTTGCCTGGGCGGGCGGCCTGCTTCTGGCGGACTTGCTGGTGCTGTTGGGGGTATTCCTGGGATTGCGCCGCGGCATTGCAAGGCCGCTGCTGGCGCTGCGCCGGGCGTCGGAAGATCTGATGCGGGGTACCTACACGACGCGTCTGGCCCCCGAGGGGCTGGGCGAGATCCAGGCAATCGCCCGCGCCTACAACACCGGGACACAGCGCACTCACGAACTGCTGACCCGGATGCGCCAGGATCAGGCCGGGTTGCAGCGTTCCGAGATCATTTTCCAGGGGCTGGCCTCGAACGCCATCGTCGGGATCTTTCTGGCGACACAGGACCGGTTCAGTTTCGTCAGCCCGAAGATGGCCGAGATCTTCGGCTACCAGCCGGCCGAAATGACCGGGCACCTGACGCTGCTGTCCATCATCGCCCCCAGGGAACGCTATCTGGTGGCCGAGGCCCTGAAGTCCGGCCACCGGCACAAGGACGGGACCCTGCGGTTCGAGCGCCAGGGCCGCCGCAAGGATGGATCGCCAATCGACATAGAAATCTTCATCACCACGGTCGGCGCCAGCGACCAGGTGTCCTTCATCGGCCTGGTCCAGGACGTCACCGAGAGCAAGCAGGCGGAATCCTCGGCCCAACTGGCCGCCATCGCCTACGAGAACAGCAGCGAGGCCATTGCCATCACCGATACCGCTGGGGTCATCATCGACGTCAATCCGGCCTATTCCCGCATGACCGGGTATTGGCCCGATGAAGTCGCCGGGGACCTGCTGCCGCTGCTGCGGCCGGGGCGCCACAACCGTGATTTCTATGATCAGATGTGGCATGCGATCAACACTAAGGGCCGATGGGACGGCGAATACTGGCTGCAACGCAAATCCGGCGAGGACTACGCCCAGCGGGTGGTGCTGGATACCGCCTGGAATCACGATGGTTCGGTGAACTGCCGCGTGGTGATGCTCAGTGACGTGACGCAGAAAAAGCAGTTGGAATCCGCGATCTGGAACCAGGCCCATCACGATCCGCTGACCGGCCTGCCGAATCGCCAGTATTTCAACGAGCGCCTGGATGTGTCGGTCGAGGAATCCGCGCGCGATGGCCGGCCCATGGCGCTGATGTTCCTGGATCTGGACCTGTTCAAGGAAGTCAACGATTCCATGGGGCATGCGGTGGGCGACCGCCTGCTGATCGAAGTGGCCCACCGCCTCAGAGCCCTGACGGGGGGCCATCACCGTTTCGTGGCGCGCCTGGGTGGGGATGAATTCGTGATCCTGATCCGGGATGTCGGTTCGCGCCAGGACATGGATGTCTTGTGCCAGCGGATTCTGGACAGCATCACGGAACCTTATCCGCTGGCGGGCAGCATGATCCGGATCTCCGCCAGTCTGGGGATCGCGCGGTATCCGGATGACGCGGACAACGCCGAGACGCTGATGCGCCACGTCGATCTGGCTATGTACGAGGCCAAGGCGGCAGGTCGCAACGGCTACCACTATTTTGACCAGTCCATGCAGGAACGCGCGCGCATCCAGCATGACCTGCTGGTCGCGTTGCCTGCGGCGATCGAAGCCGGGCAGTTCTTCCTGCTGTACCAGCCCATTTATTGCCTGGACACGGGGCGCATCATGAAGGCCGAGGTGCTGCTGCGCTGGCGGCATCCGGAATTCGGCGTTATCGCGCCCATGGATTTCATTCCCTTCGCCGACGAACGGCAACTGATGACGCCGCTGGGCGACTGGGTGTTCCAGGAGGCCATCCAGCAGCTGGTGCGCTGGCGCAGGACGCTTGCCCCCAGCCTGCGGCTGACAGTCAATGTGTCACCGGGGCAGTTTGGCCTGGCGCAGTCGGGGCTGAATACGGTGTCCGATCTGCTGGATACGCTGGGCTTGCCGGCCGACTGCCTGTCGCTGGAATTCGACGAGCAACTGTTCCTGAGCCTGGACCCGCTGGTACGGGACCGCCTGGAACGACTGCGCCGGTCGGGCGTGCGGTTCAGTATTGGCGCCGTATCCGTCGGACTGGCGGCCCTGCTGGAGTCCTATCGCCTGCCGTTCCAGACCCTGAAGCTGGACCGCCAGGTTACCGAGAAGCTGCTCGCCAGCAGAGACGCTCACATGGTGTGCGAATCCATCATCGCGCTGGCGCATCGGCTGGGCATGCGGGTCATCGCCGAAGGCATCACCAGCCAGGCGCAGTGCGACTTGCTGCGCTCGGTCGGTTGCGATGGCGGGCAGGGGTATTGGCTGGACGAGCCGCTGGACCGGTCCGGTTTCGAACAGCGGCTATCCGACCCCACGAAACACCCGTTGCTGCAACTGGTGCAATAGTCGATCAGGACGCGGCGCGGCCTTCGCGCGTCGTTTTGCCGCGGTAGCGGGCGGCCAGCAGCAGCCCCAGCAGCGCCCATCCCAGGATAGGACCGTTGCCCCAGCGCACGTAGGGGGTCAGCCCCTGGGTGCCCTGGACCTCCACATCCAGTACACCGGGGACGGCCGGGTCCAGCATGCCGCGCACCTCGCCGGTCGGATCGATTGCCGCCGTCATGCCGGTGTTGGTCGAGCGGATGACGGGGCGCGCCGTTTCCAGGGCCCGCATGCGGGCGATCCACAGGTGCTGGCGCAGCGCCCAGGTGTTGCCGAACCAGGCCAGATTGCTCAGGTTGACCAGAATGCTGGCGCCCGGCGCCCCTGTGTCGTCCGGCCGCACGGACGCGGCGATTTCTTCCCCGAAGGTATCTTCGTAGCAGATGTCGACGGCCAGGGCCTGGCCGTCGAGCAACAGGGGCGGCTGGCGCAGCGGTCCCCGGTTGAAGTCGCCCAGGGGAATTTTCAGGGCGCGCACGAACCAGTGGAATCCGGGAGGAATGAATTCGCCGAAGGGTACCAGATGATGCTTGTCGTAATGCCAGTGTCCGGGCACCAGGGGGGGCTGCGTATCGCCCGGGTGGATGACCGTCGCCCCGTTGGTATAGCGATCCCCGGTGGCGGTTCGCGTGTGTAGCGGCAGCCCGAGCACGAGGGCGGCATTCATCCGGCCGGCGAGCGCCAGCCAGGACTGCCAGACCGGGTCGGGGACCTGGTCCTGAAGGATCGGCAGGACGGTTTCCGGCAGCACGATCAGATCGGGCCTGTCGTCCGGGCCCTTGGGTGGCAGGCCCGCCAGGCGCAGCGTGCGTTCCTGCGCCGTCAGGAATCGTGCCGGGTCGAATTTGTCGGATTGGGGGGTGGCAGGCTGTACCAGGCGCACCAGCAGGGGGTCGCCCACGGGGCGAGTCCATTGGATGTGTGCCCAGGCGATCCCCAATAGGCCGCTTGCCAGCGCCAGTGCGATGACGGCGGCGGCGCTGCGGTCGTGCGTCGTGTCCTTGGCACGGGCCATCAGGGCAATGGCGCCCGCCGCGAATGCGGATAACCAGGCCAGGCCGTAGACCCCGACAAACGGCGCCCAGGCGGCAAACATGCCCTCGGCATGCGCATAGCCGACGTTCAGCCAGGTGAAGCCGGTGAACAGCGTGCCGCGCAGCCATTCGAACAGTGTCCAGGCGCCGGCCCAGGCCACCGCGTTCAGGATCTGGCGCCACGACGGCTGTTCCGGGTTTTTGTGGGCGGCGCACAGCCAGGCGGTCAGCGCGCAGGCGCCCGCCGCATACAGGGCCATGGCGGCCGCGAACAACAGCAGGGCGGCGATGGACAGCGGCAGCGCCAGTCCGCCGAATTCATGCATGCTGATGGTCAGCCAGTACACGCCGACCGAAAACTGCGCCAGCCCGAACAGCCAGCCGTAGCCGGCTGCCTGGCGCGGGCCGGGGGCCCCCCAGGTATGGGCGGCCAGTACCGACAGGGACGCGATCTGAACGAAGGGCAGGCTCCAGGCGGGTAGTGGCCCGGGTGCGAAGCACAGCGCCTGGATGGCACCTGCCAACAGCACCCGCAGCCAGATCGGAACGCCTCGCCGTCGGCCTGGGCTGGCCAAGGCGGTTTGCGGGCTTGGCGCGTCCGAAGCCCCCGTTGTGGGATGGGGGGTATCGGACGTCGTGTGCTCAGGCGTCATGTCGGCTGTGGGTGTGTGATGTAGGTCAGGGCGTGTGCGTTTCTGGAGAGGACGACGCGCCGCTGACTCGCTGGACGTGCAACCAGCGGGCACGCTTGCCGTCGGCACCGACCACGGTGAAGGTCAGTCCCTGACTCTGGAAGTGTTCACCGCGCCGGGGGATGTGCCCCAGTTCGGCGGCAAGCCAGCCGTTGAGCGTGTCGTAGTCCTCGTCGGGCAACTGGACATGAAAGACTTCGTTGAAGTCTTCGATTTCTGTGGTGCCCATGGCGCGCCAGCTGTTGTCCCCGGTCCGGAAGATCGTCTTTTCGTCCTCGTCGTCGAATTCGTCCTCGATGTCGCCGACGATCTGTTCCAGCACGTCTTCCATCGTGACCAGGCCACAGATTCCGCCGTGTTCGTCGATGACGATGGCCAGGTGGTTGCGGCTGATGCGGAACTGGTGCAGCAGCTCGTTCAGACGCTTGGATTCGGGGATGAAGACTGGCGGGCGGATCAGTGCGCGGATGTCCAGCGCATGGTCCGACAGGGTCAGCAGCAGATCCTTGGCCAGCAGGACGCCGATGATGTTGTCGCGGTCGCCCTCGTAGACTGGAAAGCGCGAATGCCCGGTTTCGATGATCGTTTTCATCTGCTCGGCCAGGGACAGCGAGACGTCGAGCTGGTCCATCCGCGATCGGGACACCATGATGTCCGCCACGGTCTTGTCGGCGACTTCTAGGGCCCCGGAAATCATGGCATAGGATTCGCCGTCCAGGACGGAGTGATCGTGTGCGGCTTCGAGGGCGGCGCGGATGCCCTCACGGTCCGCCGGTGGGGCGGGACGCAGCAGGGCCTTGATGCGGGACAGGAGTGAACTGGGGGCCGAACGCGCAGGTCGGGGTTCTGCGTCTGATGAGTGAGGGTCGGGCATTGTCCGAAGGACGAGTGACTGGATTCTCTAGCATAACCGATAAACCGGCCGGCTCAAGCGGGTCCTTGCGGACTGTAGGGGTTGGGGATTCCCTGGGCCGCCAGGATGGCGGTTTCCAGAGCCTCCATGTGTTCGGCTTCATCGGTGTCGATATGATCGTAGCCCAGGGCATGCAGGACGCCATGGGTGACCAGGTGCGCCGCGTGGTGCAGTAGCGGTTTGCCCTGTTCGGCGGCTTCGCGTTCCAGGACCGGCCGGCACAGCACGATATCCCCGCTGATGAGGCCGGAAGGATCGGCGCCGTATTCGAAGGTCAGCACATTGGTGGCGTAGTCGCGTTGCCGCCACGCGGCATTCAGGCTGCGGCCTTCCTCGGCATCGACGATACGCAGGGTCAGGGCGACGGGCTGGCCGGCACGCGGATCGGGTGCCGCCAGGGCGTGCTCGAGTGCGCGTCCCACCCAGCGCCGCAGGCGCCAGCGGGGCAGGGCGGGGGCTTGGACCGCATACTGGATGGACAGCGAAAAATCAGGATACATGGTCACCCGCCTGCTCGTAGGCATCGACGATCCGCGCCACCAGGGGATGGCGCACCACGTCGCGGCTGGTGAACCGGGTCTGGGCGATACCAGGTACACCGTCCAGGACGTCCAGGGCGTGCAGCAGGCCGCTTTGCTGGTTCTTGGGCAGGTCCACCTGGGAGGGGTCGCCGTTGATGACCGCCTTGCTGCCAAAGCCGATCCGGGTCAGGAACATCTTCATTTGCTCGGGCGTGGTGTTCTGTGCCTCGTCCAGGATGATGAAGGCATTGTTCAGCGTGCGCCCGCGCATGTAGGCCAGGGGCGCGATCTCGATCGTTTGTTTCTCGAACAGCCGCTGGGTCTTTTCGAAACCCAGCAGATCGTACAGGGCGTCGTAGAGCGGACGCAGATAGGGATCGACTTTTTGCACCAGGTCGCCGGGCAGGAATCCCAGGCGCTCGCCTGCCTCCACGGCGGGGCGCGTCAGGACCAGCCGCGCCACCGATTCGCGCTCCAGCGCGTCGATGGCGCAGGCGACGGCCAGCCAGGTCTTGCCGGTACCCGCCGGGCCCACGCCGAAGGTCACGTCGTGCTTCAGGATGGCGCTCAGGTAGTCGCGCTGACGGGGCGTGCGCGGCCGCAAGTCGGATTTACGGGTCCGCAGACTCAGGCCTTCGTCGTCGACCGGGGGCAGTTCGGGCAGATCGCGCGATTGCGCGGCATTGTCCGGGCGCCGCAGGTCGCGACTGTTCAGTTCCACCAGGCCCAGCTGCAGGTCGTCGAGCGACAGCGGCGACTGTGCCGAGTGCTCGTGGAACCAGCGCAGGGCGCGGCCGGCTTCGGATGCCCGGCCGCCGCGCACGCTGAAGTGGCTGCCTCGACGACTGATGGTCACGTCATAAGTCTGGGCGATCTGGCGCAGGTTCTCGTCCAGCGGGCCACAGAGATTGGCCAGCTGTACGTTGTTGCCCGTCAGCTGGATGGACAGCGGGCGGTTGCCCGTGCCACGGGGGCGGGGTGTCGTCATGCGCGCACCTGATCCGTGACCGTGGTGACGATCTCGCCGCGCAGCGTATTGGTCAGGGCTTCGGTGATGCGCACGTCCACCATCTGGCCGATCAAGCGCCGTTGGCCGGCGAAATTCACGATGCGGTTGTTCTCGGTGCGGCCCTTCATGTCCTGGGGATCCTTTTTCGATGGACCTTCGACCAGCAGGCGCTGGGTGCTGCCGACCATGGCCTGGCTGATGGCCGCCGCCTGATCGTTGATGAGGGCCTGCAGGCGATGCAGACGGTCGAGCTTGTCGGCTTCCGGTGTGGGGTCGTCGAGATCGGCGGCAGGGGTGCCCGGTCGCTTGGAATAGACGAAAGAAAAGGACTGATCGAAGCCCACGTGGCGCACCAGATCCAGGGTCTTCTGGAAGTCTTCCTCGGTTTCCCCCGGAAAGCCGACGATGAAGTCGGACGACAGCGTCATGTCGGGGCGCACGGCTTTCAGCCGGCGGATGATGGACTTGTATTCCAGCCCGGTGTAGCCGCGCTTCATGGCGGCCAGGACCCGGTCGCTGCCGGCCTGGACGGGCAGGTGCAGGAAGGGGACCAGCTTGGGCAGCTTGCCGTGCGCCTCGATCAGGCGGGCGGTCATTTCCTTGGGGTGCGAGGTCGTGTAGCGGATGCGTTCGATGCCGGGGATCTCGTGGACATATTCCAGCAGCATCGCAAAATCGGCGATCTCGCCTGCGGTCCCGGTCGGCCCGCGATAGGCGTTGACGTTCTGGCCCAGCAGGGTGACTTCCCGCACCCCCTGGTCGGCCAGGTCGGCGATCTCGGTCAGCACATCGTCGAACGGGCGGGAGACCTCGGCACCCCGGGTATAGGGCACCACGCAGAAGCTGCAGTATTTGCTGCAGCCTTCCATGATCGACACGAAGGCCGAGGGACCGTCCACGCGGGCGGGCGGCAGGGCGTCGAATTTCTCGATCAGCGGGAAGGAAATATCCACCTGGGACCGGCCTGTCGCCCGGCGCCGGTCGATGAGTTCGGGCAGGCGATGCAGCGTCTGCGGCCCGAACACCACGTCCACGTAGGGCGCGCGGCGCACGATGGCCTCGCCTTCCTGGCTGGCCACGCAGCCGCCCACGCCGATCACCAGGTCCGGTTTGGCCTGTTTCAGGTGCTGCACCCGGCCCAGGTCGGAGAAGACCTTTTCCTGGGCCTTTTCGCGCACGGAACAGGTGTTGAACAGGATGATGTCGGCATCGTCCGGGGTATCGGTGAGTTCCACGCCTTTGGCGGCGCGCAGGATGTCCACCATCTTTTCGGAGTCGTACTCGTTCATCTGGCAGCCGAAGGTGCGGATGAAGAGTTTTTTGTGCTGGCCGGGCTCCAGGGGCTGCAGCAGGCCAGCGAGGGTTTCGTCCTGGTTCTGACGCCAGGCCTGGTCCTTCAGGTGTTCGGCGGATTCTCGGGACGCGGGGATCACGCCGGGGCGGCGCACAGGAGTTTCTTGCATGGTCGATCGCCGTGGCGGGTTGTCATCCCGGGGGCGGTAAAGGATGGGTAATCCGCTATTTTACTGGATGTCGCGGGCCAGCCATCCCCAATGCGATTGCATTACGCAGGATTGCCAGTTTTGCGGCCTGTTGCGCTTCCTGGGCTTCCAGAAGACGCAGGCCAGCGTGCACAGCCCAAAGATCCCCGCGACAGCCCGATTTACCCCAGTTCGACTTCGGTGCCTTCCTTCTTGACGTGCTTGACCAGGTCTTCGCGCTTGATCCCCATCCACATCGCCAGGGCGGCCGCCACGAACACGGACGAATAGATCCCGAACCAGATCCCGATCGTCAGGGCCAGCGAGAAGTAGTGCAGGGTTGGGCCGCCGAAGAAGAACATCGACAGCACCATCATCTGGGTGGAGCCGTGGGTGATGATCGTCCGGGAAATGTTCTGCGTGATGGATGCGTTGATGATCTCGCGCACGGGAGCCTTGCGCTGCTTGCGGAAATTTTCGCGGATCCGGTCCATCACCACCACGGATTCGTTGACCGAATACCCCAGTACCGCCAGCACCCCCGCGAGCACCGGCAGGGAGAATTCCCACTGGAAGAACGCGAAGAACCCCAGGATGATCACCACGTCGTGCAGGTTGGCGATTGCGCAAGAGGCGGCCAGCTTCCATTCGAAGCGGATCGCCAGATACACCATGATGCCCACCAGCACGAAGAGCAGTGCCATCAGGCCATTGTGCAACAGTTCCTGGCCCACCTGCGGGCCGACGAATTCCACCCGGCGCAGCTGTACGTCGGGGTGCTGGGCTTGCAGGGTGGACAGCACGGTGCGGCTTTGGACGGACGTATCTTCGTCGGGCCGTACCGGCAGGCGGATCATGACGTCTTGCGAGGTGCCGAAATTTTGCACCTGGAAGTCCTTGTAGCCCAGCGCGTCGATGGCGGTGCGGATGTCGCCCACGGGTGCCGACTGCGAATAATGGACTTCCATGACCGTGCCGCCGGTGAATTCGATCGACAGGTGAAAGCCCCGGGAAGCAATGAAAAAGACGGCGGCGAGGAAGGTCAGCAGGCTGATGAGGTTCAGGATCAGCGCATGCCGCATGAACGGGATGGTGCGATGGATGCGGAAAAATTCCATGATGAATCCTGATTAGTCTTGCTTGGGTTTCCAGATCTGTCCGATCGAGATCGATTTGAGCTTGCGCTGGCGTCCGTACCACAGGTTGGCCAGAGCGCGTACACCGACCACGGACGAGAACATCGAGGTCAGGATCCCGGTGACGTGCACGACGGCGAAGCCGCGAACAGGCCCGGTGCCGAAAGTCAGCAGCGCCACCCCCACGATCAGGCTGGTCAGGTTGGAGTCGAAAATCGTCGCCCACGCGCGGTCGAAGCCCAGGTGGATCGCCTGTTGTGGCGGCAGGCCCAGGCGTAATTCCTCTCGGATGCGCTCGTTGATCAGCACGTTGGCGTCGATGGCCATCCCTAGAGTCAGGGCGATGGCGGCGATGCCGGGTAGCGTCAGCGTGGCCTGCAGCATGGACAGGACGGCAAGCAGCAGCAGCACGTTGAAGCTCAGGCCCAGTGTCGAGAACAGGCCAAAGAGGTGGTAGTACAGGATGATGAAGACCGCGATGGCGGCAAAGCCATACAGGGTGGAATCGAAGCCCTGTTTGATGTTGGCTGCACCGAGGCTGGGGCCGATGGTGCGTTCCTCGATGATGTGCATGGGCGCCGCCAGTGCGCCGGCGCGCAGCAGCAGTGCCACGTCGGCGGCTTCCTGGGCGGACATGCTGCCGGAAATCTGCACCTGGCCGCCCGGGATTTCAGAGCGGATCACGGGCGCTGTGACGACCTCGCCCTTGCCGTTCTCGAACAGCACGATGGCCATGCGCTTGCCGATGTTGTCGCGCGTTACGTCGCGGAAGATGCGTGCGCCTTTCGAGTCCAGCGTCAGGTTGACGGTCGGCTGCTGGGTCTGGGAATCACGGCCAGGTTGGGCGTCCTGCAGGTTCTCGCCCGTCAGGATGACCTGGCGGCGCAGCAGCAGGGGGCGGCCGTCGCGGTCGGTGTATTTCACCAGCCCAAAGGGCACGCGACCGGCGGTCAACGCGGCCACGGCCGACGGGGAATCATCCACCATGTGGATTTCCAGCGTGGCGGTGCGGCCCAGGATTTCCTTGGCCTTGGCGACGTCCTGCACACCGGGCAGCTGAACGATGATGCGGTCGCCGCCCTGCTGCTGGATGACCGGTTCGGCCACGCCCAGTTCGTTGATCCGGTTGTGCAGCGTCTGGATGTTCTGTTTCAGGGCGTTGTTCTGCACCTGGGTGATCGAGGTCGGGCTGAGCTGGCCCTCCAGCAGCCAGGTGTTGCCCGACTGGCTGCTTGTGAAGACCATTTCCGGCATGGCGCGGCGCAGGACATCGACGGCGGCGTCACGTTCGTCCTGTGTGGCGAAGGTGGCGCGCACGGACTGCTGGTTGCGCTCGACGTCCTCGGACTTCAGTTTGTGGTCGCGCAGCGTACTGCGGGCTTCGCCCGCCATGGAATCGTAGCGGCTGTTCAGCGCGCCCTGAAGATCGACCTGCAGCAGGAAATGCACCCCGCCGCGCAGGTCCAGGCCCAGATACATCGGGTGGGCGCCCAGGGACGTCAGCCAGTTCGGCGAGGCCGACATCAGGTTCAGCGCGACCGTGTAGTCCGGGTTCTGCGAATCGGGATTGAGCGCCTTGTCCAGGATGTCCTTGGCCTTGAGCTGCGTGTCGGTGGTGTCGAAACGCAGGCGCACGGACCCGACCGGACCGTTCATCTCGAAGGTACTGGCCGTCGGCGTGATGTGCGCCTGGCTGAGGATCTGGTCGGCACGTGTCAGGGTTTCCTGATCGACCTTGGCTGACGTCTTGGCCCCCGCGATCTGGACGGCGGGCGATTCGCCGTAGAGGTTGGGCAGCGTGTACAGCACCCCAATGATGAGGGCGGCCAGCACGATCAGATACTTCCAGAGGGGGTAGCGGTTCATGGTCGATCGGAAGGTAAAGCTGAGGGGGCCGGGCGCCGCGTCGGTGGCACCCGGGGGCGGATCAGAGCGACTTGATCGTGCCCTTGGGCAGCACGGACGTGACGGCGCTGCGCTGAACGATGGATTCCACGGCCTTGTCACCGGCTTGGGCGATTTCGACTGTCAGGTAGCTGTCGCTGACCTTGTTGATCTTGCCCAGCAGGCCGCCGGACAGGATGACCTCGTCACCCTTGGACAGCGTTTCGACCATTTTTTTGTGATCCTTCTGGCGCTTCATCTGCGGGCGGATCATCAGGAAGTAGAGGATGACGAACATCAGGATGATGGGCAGCATGCTCATCAGCGCGTTCGGTTCGCCAGCGGCGGCCTGGGCCGGAATCAGGGTCAGGGTGTCAACGAGGGACATGAAGGCTCCTGCGGAAAATCGTTGAAGTAAAAAGAGACATCGAGAGTCAAATTAACTCTTGATTGTAGCGGGATATTCGCTGATGGATCATTCGATTCCGCGCGCCCGGTCACGCAGGAATGCCTGGCGCCAGGATTCGAAACGGTCTTGCTCGATGGCATCGCGCATGTCGGCCATCAGATTCAGGTAAAAATGCAGGTTGTGCAGGGTGTTGAGCCGTGCGCCGGTGATTTCGCCCACCCGCTGCAGATGATGCAGGTAGGATCGAGAGAAATGACTGCAGGTGTGACACCGGCAGTCCGGATCCAGGGGGCGTGTATCGTCACGGTAGCGGGCGTTGCGGATCTTCACGTCGCCGTAGCGGGTGAAAAGCCAGCCGTTGCGCGCGTTGCGGGTCGGCATCACGCAGTCGAACATGTCCACGCCCTGGCGCACCCCCTCGACCAGATCTTCCGGGGTGCCCACGCCCATCAGGTAGCGGGGCGCGCCGGCCGGCATGCGCGGCGCGACATGAGCCAGCACCCGCATCATGTCTTCCTTGGGTTCGCCCACCGACAGGCCGCCGATGGCGTAGCCCTCAAAGCCGATGTCGGTCAGGCCGGCCAGCGACTCGTCGCGCAGGTCTTCGTACATGCCCCCCTGGATGATGCCGAACAGCGCATTGGGGTTGCGCAGATCCTGAAACGCCTGGCGCGAACGGCGCGCCCAGCGTAGCGACATGCGCATGGAGGCGGCCGCTTCTTCGTGCGTGGCGGGCCGGTCGCCGATCCGGTAGGGTGTGCACTCGTCCAGGACCATGGCGATGTCGGAATTCAGGCTGCGCTGGATGCGCATGGATTCTTCCGGCGACAGGAACTGCCGCGACCCGTCGATGGGAGACGCGAAACGCACGCCTTCTTCCGTGATCTTGCGCATGCCGTCCAGACTGAAAACCTGGAATCCGCCCGAATCGGTCAGGATCGGACGATCCCATTGCATGAAGCCATGCAGGCCGCCGTGATGATCCAGAACATCGGTGCCGGGGCGCAGCCACAGGTGGAAGGTGTTGCCCAGCACGATCTGGGCGCCGATGTCTTCCAGTTCGTGCGGCAACATGGCCTTGACGCTGCCGTAGGTGCCCACGGGCATGAAGATCGGCGTCTGGACGACGCCGTGGTTCAGGGTCAGGCGGCCGCGACGCGCGGCGCCGTCCGTGTGCAGCAGGTCGAATTGCAATCCGGTCATGGGGTCTGGGCAGGGGAGGTCTGGGCGGCCTCGATGAACATGGCGTCGCCGTAGCTGAAGAATCGGTAGCGCGATTGTACGGCGTGCTCGTAGGCGCGCCGGATGGGCTCCATGCCGGCGAGCGCCGACACCAGCATCAGCAGGGTCGATTGCGGCAGGTGAAAATTGGTGATCAGCGCATCGACGTGGGCGAAACGATAGCCGGGCGTGATGAAGATCCGGGTGTCGCCCTCGGTCGCGTGCTCGCCGTCGCCTTCGCGCGCGGCGGCCTCCAGGGACCGGACACTGGTGGTGCCCACGGCGATCACGCGTCCACCCCGGGCACGGGTCTCGCGGATCTTGCGCAAGGTCTCGGCCGGAACGACATAACGTTCGGCATGCATGATGTGGTCGCGGATGTGCGTCACGCGCACCGGCTGGAACGTCCCCGCGCCCACATGCAGCGTGACGAAGGCGGTGTCGATGCCCTGGGCCCGCAGGCGATCGAGCATGGCCTCATCGAAGTGCAGGCCGGCTGTGGGCGCGGCGACCGCGCCGGGCTTGTCGGCATAGACCGTCTGATAGCGGGACTCGTCGTCGCTGTCGGCCCGATGGGTGATGTAGGGGGGCAGTGGCACGCTGCCGTGGCGCTCCAGCAGGTCCAGCACGGCGTCGGGGAACGCCAGCTCGAAGAGGGCATCCTCGCGGCCGGCGACCTCGGCCTCGAAGGCGCCGTCGGCCAGTATCAGGCGGGTACCCGGGCGAGGCGACTTGCTGGCCCGGATGTGGGCCAGGGCATGCAGGGGGTCGAGGATGCGCTCGATCAGGACTTCGACCTGGCCGCCGCTGGCCTTGTGGCCCCGCAGGCGCGCCTTGATGACGCGGGTGTCATTGAAGACCAGCAGGTCGCCGGCCCGCAGCAGCGCCGGCAGGTCTGTGAATTGCCGGTCATGCAGGCCACCGCCCGCGTCCAGATGCAGCAGCCGGCTGGCATCGCGCCGTTCGGCGGGGTGCTGGGCGATGAGTTCGGGGGGCAGGTGGTAGTCGAAGTCGGAGATGTCCAGGTCGGACGCGACTGGGGTATTGGGCATTGGCGGGTAGAGCCGGAGAAAGACAAGTCGGCGGGTATTGTAAACCCGCGTGGAAATGGGGATTTTTGCCGTCGTCGTCCGGCGCATGCGTGCCCGTTGCTGTCTGTATCGGCCCCATACACCAAGGTTTGGATTATGCTGACGGTTTTTGTCGGGTGGCACCATGGGTCGGGCGGCGCAGCAGCGGAATCGGCGACAATCTTTTCAGCCGGAAGACCAGTCCGCGAGGACGTGGTCAGGGTGGCGGCGCCTGGCGTGCAATGCACTGGCGATCGGTGTGCTGGCGGGGGCCGCTGCGTCTGTCGCCGCGCAGGCCTTGCCGCCCGAACTGCAGAAGGCCTGGAAGGCCACCCGGCTGCCTGATTCATCGCTGTCGCTCGAAATCCGTGAGGCGGGCGGGCCGGTGATCAGCCGGATCAATGCCGGCGTGCCACGCAATCCGGCTTCCGTCATGAAGACCGTCACCACGTGGTCGGCCCTGTCCACGCTGGGGCCGGACTATGTCTGGCGCACGCAGTTTCTGACCAATGCCGGCGCCCGGGTCGACGACCAGGGCACGCTGCAGGGGCCGTTGTATGTCAAAGCGGCGGGCGACCCCTGGTTCACGGTCCAGGATCTGTGGAACGTTCTGCGTGAACTGCGTCTGCGCGGCATCAAGAATCTCTCCGACGTCGTGGTGGACCGCAGTCTGTTCGGTAATGTGTCCATCGACCCGGGCGAATTCGATGATTCGCCCGACCGTCCCTACAATGCCAGCCCGGACGCGATGATGGTCGGCTTCGGGGCGACGCGGGTCCTGTTCCAGCCCGACGAGAAGAACCGCCAGTGGATCCCGATCATCGATCCGCCGACCCGCAATGTCCGGGTCGAAGGGCGTGTGGATTGGGAAGAAGGCCGCTGCAAGCCGGCCACCGGGTTCTCGGTGGATGCGCGGGTCCAGAGCGGCATCACGACGGTGCGTGTGGCGGGCAAGGCGACCGGATCCTGCGGCGAATTCAGCATTTATCGGCTGGCCGGCTCGCAGGCGGACCACTTCGAGGCCCTGTTCCGTCTGCTGTGGCAGGAACTGGGCGGCACGTTGGGGCGCGGGTTCCAGAACGGGCGGGTACCGGCAAAGACCGAAGTCCTGGCCTGGCATGATTCGCCGGTGCTGGCCGATGTCATTCGTCAGATCAACAAGCACAGCAACAACGTCATGGCGCGCATGACCTTGCTGACCTTGGCGGCCGACCTGAACGGCCCTGGCGCTACGCCCGAAAGCGGCGATCGCGCCGTGCAGCAGGTGCTCACGCGCCAGAAGATCGATCTCACCGGCTGGGTGCTGGACAACGGCTCCGGTCTGTCGCGTCAGGGCCGGGTGACGGCGCAAGGGCTCGCGCAGATGCTGGATGTCGCCTGGCGCTCGCCGCTGATGCCGGAGTTTGTCTCGTCCCTGTCGATTGCGGGGATGGACGGCACGATGCGCAAACGGCTGCGCTCGGGGGACACCCGGGGCCAGGCCCACATGAAGACCGGCACGCTGAAGGATTCCCGCGCGCTGGCCGGCTACGTGCGGGGTGTCAGCGGTAAACGCTATATCGTGGTCAGTCTGGTCAACCACCCCGGCGCGGCGGCGGTGCGGCCCTTCGACGACGAAATCGTGCGCTGGCTGGCGGCGCGTTGATGCGATGACCGCCGCCCGGCGCGATCGGCTGTGGCTGCATCGATCGCGCCGACCCACGGAATGTCTTGACAGGCAACTAATTCATTTATAAATTAATAACAAATAAATCAAATGAGCAGCGATTGGAGGGCGGATGAGCCCGCGCGGCCCAGGAGGAAGTGCGAGATGAAGAGCGTCCCCATCGATGGCGGACCCACGGGTCCGCATCGGCCGCAGGCACGGGTCGGGAGCCGGCCGTGGGCGGGATGACAGCGTCTCGCCACGCCCTGGTGACGGGCGGCAGCCGGGGCATTGGCGCGGCCATCGTCCGGCGCCTGGCGGCCGAGGGGCACCGTGTGACGGTCTTGGGCCGCGATCTGTCGTCCGCTCAGGCGCTGGTGGCGCAAGACCCCGCGCATCTGCACGCAGTGGCGGCCGATGTCGCCGATGCCGCCCAGGTGGCTGCCGCGCTGGCCGATGCACGCGCGCGCTTCGGGCCGGTCGGCCTTCTGGTCAACAATGCCGGTCAGGCGGAAAGTGCGCCTTTTCTGAAAATGGACATGGACCTGTGGCAGCGCATGCTGCAAGTCAATCTGACAGGGGCGATGGTGTGCGCCCAGGCTGTGCTGCCCGACATGCTGGCCGCCGGCTGGGGCCGGATCGTCAATGTCGCCAGCACGGCCGGTCAGAAGGGCTATGCCTACGTGTCGGCCTATTGCGCCGCCAAGCACGGGGTGATCGGGTTGACCCGGTCGCTGGCCCTGGAATTGGCCACCAAGGGTGTGACGGTCAACGCTGTTTGCCCGGGATACACCGATACGAACATCGTGCGCGAAAGCGTCGAGCGGGTCGTGGCCAAGACCGGCCGCGACGCGCAGTCCGCGCGTGCCGAATTCACCAAAGTCAATCCGCAGCAGCGGCTGGTCGAACCGGACGAGGTGGCGGACGCCGTCGCCTGGCTGTGCGGAACGGGCGCGGGCGCTGTGACCGGCCAGTCGGTTTCGGTCAGCGGCGGCGAAGTCACCTGATCAAGAGGAGCCCTGTCGATGGCCAAACTGGCGAAGAACTTCCGCCTCGTCCAGGCGCTGGGCGAGGAACATATCGGCCTGGAAGCACGCGCGCAGATGGACGATCACCTGGACGTGAGGATGTGGCTGCGTCTGCTTGCCTGCTCGACCCAGATCGAGCGTCAGATCAGCCAGCTGCTGCGGGTGCGGTTCGCCACGTCGCTGCCGCGCTTCGATTACCTGGCGCAGCTCGATCGTCATCCGGACGGCCTGCGCATGAACGTGCTGTCCCGCCACCTGATGGTGACGGGGGGCAATGTCACTGGGTTGACGGACCAGTTGGTCAAGGACGGGATGGTGCTGCGCATCGAGGACCCCGAGGACCGGCGTTCCTGGCGGGTGCGGCTCACCGACAAGGGCCGGACGGAATTCGCCCGTATGGCGGCGGAGCATGAACAGTGGCTCGCCGACATGTTCAGGGAACTGCCGCTGGAGACCAAGGAAGCCCTGTACGAGCATCTGGGACTCCTGCGTGTGCGGCTTGCGCAGGGTCAGGCCGAAATAGAAGCGGGCGTCCAGAAAGCGGGGCGCGCAACCTCCAAAAGGAAAACGCATGAGTGAAGATCGGATCGATCCGGGTCTGCTGGCGGGCAACCGCCGGCCCATGGCGGCCGAGCAGCCGGCGCATTTCCTGTGGGCGGTGGACGAGGGCGTGGCGACCATCACCCTGAACCGGCCCGATCGCAAGAACCCCCTGACCTTCGAAAGCTATGCCGAGCTGCGGGATCTGTTCCACCGGCTCAAGTGGGCGGACGATGTCAAAGCGGTCGTGGTGACCGGGGCGGGCGGCAATTTCTGCTCGGGCGGGGATGTCCATGAAATCATCGGCCCGCTGATCCGCCTCAATGCGCCGGAATTGCTGATGTTCACGCGCATGACGGGCGAACTGGTCAAGACCATGCGGACCTGCCCGCAGCCGATCGTCGCCGCGGTCGATGGCGTGTGCGCCGGCGCCGGGGCCATCATGGCCATGGCGTCCGACCTGCGGCTGGGCACCGAACGCAGCAAGACCGCATTCCTGTTCAATCGTGTCGGCCTGGCGGGATGCGACATGGGGGCCTGCGCCATCCTGCCGCGCCTGATCGGTCAGGGCCGGGCAAGCGAATTGCTGTACACGGGCCGTAGCCTGGGCGGCGTCGAAGGCGAACGCTGGGGCTTCTTCAACCGCCTTTGCGCCCCGGAGGACCTGTTGTCCGAGGCGCAGGCGCTGGCGGCCCAGCTGTGCCAGGGGCCCAGTTTCGCCAATGGGATCACCAAGACCATGCTGCACCAGGAATGGGCCATGACGATCGAACAGGCCATCGAGGCTGAAGCCCAGGCGCAGGCGATCTGCATGATGACCCAGGATTTCGGGCGGGCCTACCACGCCTTCGTCGCCAAACGGAAGCCGCACTTCGAGGGAGACTGACATGGCCGATACTGCTTATCTGGACTGGCCGTTCTTCGAAGACCGCCACCGCGAGCTGGCGGCTTCGCTGGATGCCTGGGCCACGGCGAACGTGGCCCACGAACACGGCCGGGAGGTCGACGATGCCTGCAAGGCGCTGGTGCGTTCGCTGGGCGCGGCGGGCTGGCTGCGCCATGTGGTCGCGGGGACGGCGTCCGGCGGTGCCGGGCCGGCAATCGACACGCGCGCTGTCTGCCTGATTCGCGAGACCCTGGCCCGCCATTCCGGGCTGGCCGATTTCGCCTTCGCCATGCAGGGTCTGGGATCCGGGGCCATTTCCCTGCACGGAACCGAGGCCCAGCGTGAGCGCTATCTGACGCGCGTGGCCGCTGGCCAGGCGATCGCCGCCTTCGCCTTGTCCGAACCCGATGCCGGTTCGGATGTGGCCGCCATGGCCTGCGCGGCCCGCGTGGACGGCGAATCTTACATTCTCGATGGCGAGAAAACCTGGATTTCCAACGGGGGCATTGCCGATTTCTACGTCGTCTTCGCGCGGACGGGCGAGGCGCCCGGTTCGCGCGACCTCTCGGCCTTCATCGTGGATGCCGGGACGCCGGGCTTCGAAATCGCCGAGCGCATTGAAGTCATCGCGCCGCACCCGCTGGCCCGGCTGCGCTTCGAACACTGCCGCATTCCGGCAAGCCAGCGCCTGGGCGCGCCCGGCGAGGGATTCAAGGTCGCCATGCGGACCCTGGACGTGTTCCGGACTTCCGTCGCGGCCGCTGCGCTGGGCTTCGCCCGCCGCGCCCTGGACGAGGCGCTGCGGCGCGCCGTCACCCGACGCATGTTCAAAGGCGTTCTGGCGGACTTCCAGCTGACCCAGTCCAGACTTGCCCAGATGGCGACGGCGATCGACAGCGCGGCCTTGCTCACGTACCGGGCTGCCTGGCTGCGGGACCAGGGACGGACGGTGACTCGCGAGGCGGCTATGGCCAAGATGACGGCCACCGAGAACGCCCAGCAGGTCATCGATGCGGCCGTGCAGATGTTCGGCGGCCTGGGCGTCGTCTGCGAACAGCCGGTCGAGCGTCTGTACCGGGAAATTCGCGCCCTGCGGATCTACGAAGGCGCCACCGAAGTGCAGCAGCTCATCATTGCCCGCGAACTGCTGCGGGACCTGCAACCCTGAAGCATGACCCATCGACGGCGGCTCGCCGCCCGTTTCCGTGGTCCGCCCCGGTGGGCCGTATCGCCGGAGAGACAATCAGTGTATAGCGCACACTTGGATACTTTCGCCCGCGACAACCTGCCTCCGCCTGAACAGCAGCCGGAATTTCTGTTCGATCTGCCCGAACTGCGGTTCCCGGAACGCCTGAATTGCGCCACCGAGCTGCTCGACCGCCATGTTTCCGAAGGGCGCGGCGGGCGCATCTGCATCCGCGCGCCGGGCGTGACCTGGACCTATGTCGACTTGCAGGAGAGGGCCAATCGCATCGCCCACGTGCTGGTGCGGGACATGGGCCTGGT
The DNA here is from genome assembly GCA_019104865.1 of Castellaniella sp. Taxonomy (GTDB): domain Bacteria; phylum Pseudomonadota; class Gammaproteobacteria; order Burkholderiales; family Burkholderiaceae_B; genus Castellaniella. The sequence continues at coordinate 102,622 of JAHRWZ010000068.1, forward strand.
GCCGGGCAACCGCGTGCTGCTGCGCGCACCCAACAACCCCATGCTGGCGGCCTGCTGGTTTGCCGTCATGAAGGCGGGGGGTATCGCGGTGGCGACGATGCCGCTGCTGCGGGCCAAGGAACTGACCGCCATCCTGGATATCGGGCGGGTCACGCATGCCTTATGCGATGCGGCGCTGGCCGAGGAAATGAACATCGCTGCGCAACGGTCCCCGGAGTTGCGGCAGCTGCGCTTCTTCCATCAGGACGGCCCGGACGGCCTGGAAGCCGCCATGGCGCGGATGCCGCCCGGGTTTCGCAATGTCGAGACGGCCGCCGACGATACCTGCATCCTGGGCTTTACGTCGGGGACCACGGGCGTGCCCAAGGCGACCATGCATTTCCACCGCGACGTGATGGCGGTCTGTGACTGTTGGCCCAAATACGTGCTGCGGCCCACGGCCGACGATGTATTCATCGGCAGCCCGCCCCTGGCTTTCACCTTCGGCCTGGGGGGGCTGCTGCTGTTCCCTCTGCGCGTGGGCGCCACCGCGGTTCTGCTGGAAAAAGCCGGCCCGTCGCTGCTGCTCGAAGGCATCCAGACGTTTGGTGCCACCGTGGCCTTCACCGCCCCCACCTCTTACCGGGCGCTGGCGGCGCACGGCGCCGAACTGCGCCGGACACCCCTGCGCAAGTGTGTGTCGGCGGGCGAGGCACTGCCGGCCGCCACGCGCGCCCTCTGGAAAGAGGCCACGGGTATCGAACTGATCGACGGCATCGGTTCGACCGAGATGCTGCACATTTTCATTTCGCACGACGAGAGCCAGGCTCACCCCGGTGCCACCGGCAAACCGGTGCCCGGCTATCGCGCCAAGGTGGTGGACGACGAGGGGAGGGAAGTGCCTTCCGGCACCATCTGCAAACTGGCGGTGCAGGGCCCCACGGGCTGCCGGTACCTGGCCGATCCGCGCCAGAAGGTCTATGTGCGGAACGGCTGGAACCTGACGGGCGACGCCTACCTGATGGATGCCGACGGATACTTCTTCTACCAGGCGCGCACGGACGATATGATCGTCTCGTCGGGCTACAACATCGCCGCACCCGAAGTCGAGGAAGCGCTGATGCTGCATCCCGCCGTGGCGGAGTGCGCCGTGATCGGCGTGGCCGACGAGCGTCGCGGCCAGATCGTCAAGGCGTTCGTGATCCTGCGGCCCGGCCAGGCGCGGGACGAGGCGATGGTCAGGGTGCTGCAGGATTTCGTGAAGGCGACGGTCGCCCCCTACAAGTATCCGCGCGCGGTGCAATTCGTGGATACACTTCCCCGTACCCAGACCGGCAAGTTGCAGCGTTTCAAGCTGCGTGATCTGGATTGACCCGCCGCTCGGCCAATCGACGTCGGCTCCCTTTTTCAGCCCGTACCGAGGCCTAGAGGAACCATCATGCACGAATCCCTTCGCTTCATGACCGTCGCGGCCGCCCTCGCTTGCCTGGCGGCCAGCTCCGGCCTGTGGCAGCGCCACATCGGAGTCTGACATGGCCGGCACCGACCCGCAGCGTTTCATCCCCGAAGGCACGGACTTCCACTACGACGAGTTTCCGTTCTACTGGCTGGTCCGCCTCCATGCCCTGTACACGCTGGAACTCGAACGGGTGCTCAAGCGTCTGCGGACCGGCATCCCTCAGCGGCGCGTGCTGATCATCCTGCGCCGGCACGGGATCGTCAGCGTCTCCACCCTGGCCACGCATGTGATCATCAAGCCCTCGACCTTGACACGCGTCCTTCAGCGGATGCGCGAGGCGGGTCTGATCGAGATGCGTACCAATGCGGAGGACGCGCGCGTCACTGACGTTCTGATCACCGCCGACGGCGAGGCACTGGCCGCCCGGATCGAGGAGGCTACCCGCAAGATATTCGTCCGCGGCTACCGGGGTCTGAGCGCCGACGAGCTGGAGCGCCTGATGGAAACGCTGCGGCACATGGTCGCCAATCTGTCCGAGCACTGAATCAGGCGTCGGATGTCTCGGGCATGGTGGACGCCTGGATGTAGGCCGAAGATCCCCTGGCCCCGCCGCCGTCCGGCTGGACCGTATGCAGCGTGATGATTTGACGCAGCGTCTTCTTCAGTTCTTCGGCCCGGGTGAGTCCGAAGGGTTCCAGAACCTGGTTTTCGTGTTCCTGGGCGAGTTCGATGAGGCGCTTGATCGTCTGTGAACCGTCGGGGGTGATGTGTACCAGGGTGATGCGCCGGTCGCTCGGGTGGGGCACCCGTTCGACCTGGCCCTTGGATTCCATGCGGTCCAGCAGGCGGGTGATGGTGGGCTGCTTGGTCACAGTGAGCTGGGCCAGATCGCCGATGCTGATCAGATTGCCGTCCGCCAGAGAGGCCATCACACGCCATTCGGAAATAGAAAGGCCGTGCTGGCGCGCGACCTCGTGGAATTCCCCCGAAATAAGCTGGCTGGCCAGCGCCAGCAGGGCGGGCAGGTAGCTGTCGACGAAGCGGGGCGCGGCGGGCTGGCTGGGGTCCATGCGGTTCGACATGTGATTCCTGGGACGTGGTGCGATGAGGGTCGATGGCTTCAATTCTAAGCTTCCGTAGTGGCATTCGACGATGCACTTAGGGTAAATCATGAGAATGAATATATTCACTTCTAAATTATAATTTGCTCCGGCGCTACCCTCGCAGGGCAGTGGATCCACGGTTCTGGAGCACGTCATGGCGGAACGGTCATTTGTCGCTGAAGTCGAGAAACTGCGGTTGTCGGACGGAGAAATCTTCCGTGGCGAGGGAATCCTCGCCGTCACAAAGGCTTTGCTGGAGTCGGGGGTGGCCTACATCGCCGGCTATCAGGGGGCGCCCATCTCGCACCTGATGGACGTGCTCGCGGACGCGCAGGACATTCTGGCGGAATACGGCATCCGCTTCGAAAACAGCGCGAGCGAGGCCACGGCCGCTGCGACGCTGTCGGCGTCGGTCAACTACCCGCTGCGCGGCGCGGTCACCTTCAAGGCCACGGTAGGCACCAACGTGGCTTCGGACGCACTGGCGAATCTGGCTTCCGGCGGCGTGACCGGTGGCGCGCTGGTGATCGTGGGCGAGGACTATGGCGAGGGCTCCTCGATCATGCAGGAGCGCAGCCACGCCTTCGCGATGAAATCCCAGATGTGGCTGCTGGATCCGCGCCCGAACCTGCCCTGCATCGTGCAGGCGGTCAAGGACGGCTTCGATCTGTCCGAGGCCAGCCACACACCGGTCATGCTGCAGATGCGCATCCGTTCCTGCCACCTGCATGGGCAGTTCATCGCCGCGGACAATCGCGCGCCGGCCTTCACCGTCAAGGATGCCCTCGAAAACCCAAGGCGCGATGTCGAACGGATCGTGCTGCCGCCCGCCAGCTTTCTGCACGAGCGCGAAAAGGTGGAGCAGCGCTGGCCCGCGGCGGTGCGCTTCATCCAGGAACGCGGTCTCAACGAATTCTTCTTCGAGGACGCGGCCGACGTCGGCATCGCCCTCCAGGGCGGTCTCTACAATGCCCTGATCCGGGCTTTGCAGCGCCTGGGCCTGGCGGATGTCCACGGCGATTCCAGGATCCCGCTGTATGTGATGAATGTGGCCTACCCGCTGGTGGATGCCGAGTTCGGGCGTTTCTGCAAGGGCCGTCGCGCGATTCTGGTCCTGGAAGAGGGGCAGCCCAACTTCATCGAACAGAACGTGGCGGATATCCTGCGCCGGCTCGGCCTGGCGACTGCCTTGCACGGCAAGGACGTGCTGCCACTGGCGGGCGAATACAACACCGCCATCGTGTGCGGGGGCGTGCGCGCGTTCCTGGAGCGCTATGGCCTGCTCGAACCCGAGGTGGTCCAAGCCGTCGTCGAGACGCGCAACGAGGTGACATTGCCGCCGCTCGACCAGACGGTGTATCCGCGCCCACCGGGCCTGTGCACAGGCTGCCCCGAACGGCCGGTCTTCACGGCGATCATGCTGGTCGAGCGGGAACTGGGAGTGCATCACATCAGCGCCGACATCGGCTGCCAGCTGTTCTCGATCCTGCCGCCGTTCAATCTGGGCAGCACGACCATGGGGTACGGATTGGGGGGCGCCAGCACGTCGGCCTTCAACGTGGCGCCGGGCGGCGCCCCGGCCGCCCGGCGCGCCATCTCCATCATGGGCGATGGCGGCTTCTGGCACAATGGCCTGACCAGTGGCATCGCCAATGCTGTCTTCAACCAGAGCGACAACCTGACCATCATCGTCGACAACGATTACACGGCAGCCACCGGTGGCCAGGACATTCTGTCGAGTCACGCGAACAATCCCACCCGCAGCACGGGCCACCAGATCGAATCGGCCGTCCGTGGCGTTGGCGTCCAATGGGTGCGCACCCTCCGGCGCACCTACGACCTCAAGGCGATGACCGGCGCGCTGCGCGAGGCCCTGACCACCACCAAGCCAGGCCCCAAGGTGCTGATCGCGCAGAGCGAATGCATGCTCAACAAGCAGCGGCGCGAAAAGCCGCTGGTCCGCAAGGCAGTCGCCGCGGGTCGGCGGGTGGTGCGCGAACGCTTCGGGGTGGACCCTGATACCTGCACCGGGGATCACTCCTGCATCCGGCTGTCAGGTTGTCCGTCGCTCACGATCCGGGAAAATCCCGACCCGTTGCGCCAGGATCCGGTGACCGCTGTCCTGGACAGTTGCGTGGGCTGCGGCCATTGCGGCGAAGTCGCGCATGCGGCGGTGCTGTGCCCGTCGTTCTTCCGCGCCAGCATCATCAGCAATCCCACCCGCTGGGACCGGCTGCGGCATCGCCTGCGCACGATCGTGATCGCCTGGCTGCAGCGTAGCGAGGCCAGGCGCCGGGCCAAGTATGCGTTCTGATCATTCCTCGAGCCCCGGAAGCGCCGTCGTGTATTCCGAGCCCATCAAGATCGCCATCCTTGCCATGGGCGGCGAGGGCGGGGGTGTGCTCGCCGACTGGATCGTGGATCTCGGCGAGGAAAGTGGCTGGTTCGCCCAGACCACCTCGGTGCCCGGGGTCGCTCAGCGCACCGGCGCCACGATCTATTATGTCGAACTGCTCCCCGGCGCCGGCGTGTCCGGCACCCCCAGTCCCGTGCTGGCCCAGGCGCCCATGCCGGGCGACGTGGACATCGTGCTGGCGTCCGAACTGATGGAGGCCGGCCGCGCGGTGCAGCGCGGCTTCGTGACCCCGGATCGCACGACGCTGGTGACTTCCTCCCATCGTGTCTATTCCATCGCCGAGAAATCCGCGTTGGGCGACGGTCGTGTCGACAGCGAGCTGCTGCTGCGCCAGACGCGGCGCGCGGCGCGGCGTTTCGTGAGCTTCGACATGGCCGAGGCCGCCGAGCGCGCGGGCAGCGTGGTCAGCGCGGTCCTGTTCGGCGCGCTGTGCGGCGCCGGGATCCTGCCTTTCAGCCGCCGCCAGTTCGAAGAAGCCATCGAACGCGGCGGTGTGGGCGTGAAGCAGAGCCTCAAGGCCTTCACCGAAGGCCACGACCGTGCGCAGCACACGCAATCCGAAGGCGGCGGCCGCCCGACCGTCCGTCCTCGCGGGGAAATAGACGCAGTGCGCGAGCCGGTGCCGGAGCCGCCCGTCGCCTTGCCGCCGCTGCATCCCAAGGTCGCCGCGCTGGTGAACCGCGCGCAGGGCTATCCGCAGCCCGTGCGGGAGATCGCCGTCGAAGGCATCCGCCGGCTCGTCGATTATCAGGATCCGGACTATGCCAGGCTGTACCTGGACCGCCTGGATACCCTGGCGGGCGCCCCGGGAGGCGACGCCCCTGAACTGTTGCGCGAGGTCGCGCGACATCTGGCGCTGTGGATGTCCTACGAGGACACGATTCGGGTCGCCGACCTCAAGATCCGGGGCAGCCGCTTCGAGCGGGTCCGCGACGAAGTCCACGCCGGCGACGCGCAAATCCTGGACATCTCCGAGTTCATGCATCCGCGCATAGAGGAAATCTGCGAGACGCTGCCGGCTGGCCTCGGGCGCTGGCTCGCCCGGCCGCATGCCGTGCACCGTCTGGTGGCCCGTTTCACCCGGCATGGCCGGGTCGTCAGGACCAGTTCGCTGAGTGGCTTCCTGATGCTGTATGTGTTGGCGCGCTGGGGCCGCTGGCGCCGCACGACGCTGCGCTACGCACTGGAAACCGAGCGCATTGAAGCCTGGCTGCGACGCCTGAGGGAAGCCGCCGCGGTCAACCCGCTGCTGGCGCTGGAGGTGGCGAAATGCCAGACCCTGGTCAAAGGCTACAGCGATACGCATGCGCGCGGCCTGCGGAATTACGAGGTCCTGATGACGGTGCTTGACCGTCATGCCCGCATGCTGGCACCGGCCGCGCTGCGGGACCTACGCAACGCGGCGCTGGCCGACGAGCATGGCCGCCGGTTGCGCGACAGCCTGCAACGACACGGATTTCCCACCGAGGGCCTGTTTTCATGAACGACTGGATCATCCTCACGCGGGAGCGCGGCGCGATCGTGGCGCCCGCTCATGCCCGCTTGTCCACCGGGCATGGAGGGCGGCACTGATGGCGCGCCGGGATTATGCCGACGTGGCCGTGGCCGTGCCCATCACCGTGCCCTACCAGCGTTTTTCCACTGAAGGTGCGTACTGGTTTCTTGGGCGGGCCGTGCAGGCGCTGGTCGGGCAGAGCGGGATCGCCAAGGAAGCGATCGACGGGCTGTGCCTGTCGAGCTTTTCGCTCGCGCCGGATACGGCGGTCGGCGTCACCCAACACCTGGGACTGTCGCCGCGCTGGCTCGATCATGTACCCACCGGGGGAGCGGCCGGTGTGATGTGCCTGCGCCGCGCCGCGCGCGCCGTCCAGGCGGGGGACGCGGACGTGGTGGCGTGCGTGGCGGCGGACACCAACCATGTGGATTCGTTCCGGCAGACGTTGGGGGCCTTCAGCGATTTCTCGCGGGATGCCACCTATCCTTATGGCTCGGGCGGCCCGAATTCCGTCTTTGCCCTGATCACCGCCCACTACATGCGCCAGTTCGGCGCCCGGCGCGAGGACTTCGGCCGCATCGCGGTCGCGCAAAGGCAGAATGCGCTGCGTAACCCCAACGCGCTATTCAAGAAGCGGCTGACGATCGAAGAATACATGGCGGCGCGTCCCATCGCCGACCCCCTGCATCTGTTCGACTGCGTGATGCCTTGCGCGGGCGCCGAGGCGTTTCTGGTGATGAGCGCCGCCCGTGCGCGCGACCTGGGGCTGGCGCATGCCCTCGTGCGAGGCGCGATCGAGCGCCACAACGCCTACGCCGAGGACCCGGTCATGGTGCGTGGCGGCTGGCTCAGAGATCGCGATGAACTGTATGCACAGGCCAGCGCCGGTCCGGGCGATATCGATTTTGTTCACACCTACGATGACTATCCCGTCATCGTGATGATGCAGTTCGAGGATCTGGGCTTTTGCGAAAAGGGCGAGGGCCCGGACTTCGTCCGCGCGCATACCCTCACGCACGACGGCAGCTTTCCCAACAATACCAGCGGCGGGCAGCTCTCGAGCGGTCAGGCCGGCGCGGCCGGAGGATTCCTGGGCATGACGGAATCGATCCGGCAACTGACCGGCCAGGCCGGCGAACGCGCGGTCGGCGATGCCCGGCTGGGTCTGGTCGCGGGATTCGGCATGGTGACTTACGACCGCTGCCTGTGCACGGGCGCGGTGATTCTCGGGAGCAGCGAATGACAATGCCGCTGATGAAGCCCAAACGCAAGAATCCGGTCCTGCGCACGCGGCAGATGAACCTGCCGCCCTGGGCGCGCGGCCGGGTGGCGCTGGGCATCACCGCCGCAGCCGCCGAGGGCCGGTTCGAGCTGCAGGTCTGCGAGGCCTGCGGCACCACCCAGTATCCACCGCGCTCGGCCTGCTGCCAGTGCCTGTCGGCGCAGCTGCGGTGGCGTGCGCAGAGCGGCGAGGGCGAGCTGCTGAGCGACACCACTTTGCATCACAGCAATGATCTGTTCTTTCGTGAGAGGCTGCCCTGGCGACTCGGGTTCGTGCGCCTGGACACCGGCCCGACCGTCATGGTGCACCTGCATGGCGAGGTCGGACCGGCGCCCCGGCGCGTGAGGGTGGGCGCGCGTCTGGATCGCGCGGGGCAGGCTGTGCTGATCGGTTTTCCAATGGAAGGAAGTGCGTATATGGCGGATGACAAAATGCTGCGTGAAATGACCAGCGATCCGAAGTTTCGCAAGGCGCTGGTGACGGATGGCAAGACGGAGGTCGGGCAGGCCATGGTCCGGGCGCTCGTCAAGGCGGGCGCTGACATTGTCTGGGTCGGCCATGCCGAACCCTGGAAGAAACTGGGTGGGCTCGACGAGATCGCCGCGTTGCCCCAGGTGGCGCTGGTGCCGCTGGACCTGAGCGATGGCCGCAGTGTCACGGAACTGGCGGGCGCGATCGGCGGCAAGGTGGACATCGTCATCAACAACGCCGAGGTGCATCGCACCTACGGCATCGGCACGCGCCGTGGCACGGACGTGGCCCGTGCGGAGATGGACATCAATTATTTCGGTCTGCTGCGGCTGGCGCAGGAATTTGGTCCCGCACTCAAGGGCCGGTCGGCGGATGGGACGATCGGGGCCACCGCCTGGGTCAATCTCCTGTCCATTTACGCCTTGTCCAACTTTCCCCCGCAAGGCACCTTCAGCGCCAGCAAGGCGGCGGCGCATTCGTTGGCGCAATGCCTGCGCGCCGAGATGCGCCCGGCGGGGATCCGGGTGATCAATGTCTTCCCCGGCCCGGTGGATGACGAATGGAACCAGCTCATGCCGCCGCCGAAGCTCGCGCCGGCCGCGCTGGCCAAGGCGGTCGTGGATGCGCTGCGCGACGGCGTGGAGGACGTCTATCCGGGCGACGTGGCCCAGGAATGGCTGGAGCGCTGGCGCGACAACCCCAAGGTGCTGGAGCGCGAACTCGCTTCCGTCGGGAGCTGAACATGACGCAGGCAACGAACAACGTGCTGGGCGCCGTCGCGCTGGCGCTCGCGAGCGGACGCATCCGCGTGGTGGACCTCACGCAGACGCTCACGCCGGAATTCCCGCAGATCGCGCTGCCGCCCGAGATGGGGCAGTGCTGGCCCTTCCGGATCGAGGAGGTGTCGCACTACGACGAGCGCGGCCCGGCCTGGTACTGGAACAACTTCTCCTGCGGAGAGCACACGGGCACGCACTTCGACGCGCCGATCCACTGGATCTCCGGCCGCGACCTGCCCAACAACTCGGTGGACACCATCCCGGTGCGCCATTTCGTGGCGCCCGCCTGCGTCATCGACTGCTCGCCGCAGGTGAAGGACGACCCCGACTACCTGCTGACCATCCAGGACATCGAGACGTGGGAGGCCGCGCACGGCCGCATCCCGGCGGGCTCGTGGGTGCTGATGCGCACCGACTGGTCCAAGCGCACCGACCCGAAGGAATACCAGAATTACGACGAGACCGGCCAGCACACGCCCGGACCCAGCGCCGAGGCCGTGCGCTTCCTGATCGAGCAGCGCGACGTGCTGGGGTTCGGCTCCGAGGCGATCGGCACCGATGCCGGCCAGGG
>JAHRWZ010000077.1 GCA_019104865.1 Castellaniella sp.
GGCCACGCTCAGTCGTCTGGCGCACCGCTTCGATCTTGAATTCCTCGGAAAATCGCTTCTGCATGGCATTCGTACTCATGACAACTCCTCAACGCCTCATTATGAGGCACGTGGGTGTCTAGTGATTCCGGGCCGATTCAAAGACTTGGGGGCGTAGAAAATAATTATTCAAAAGCTGTGGCAAGTTCCTTGGCATCCGCCCAAGCCGTTGGTCTAACAGAATTTGCCAAAGCGGCGCCGCAGGCTGAATCCATAGAGTTTGGTAAGGCGAGGCTTAGCCGGGAAGATATATCTACTATTAATAGTCGTGCGCCGCGAACGAATTCAGAAACGTTAGATGTGACCGCAAGATTTATGGTTATAGCAGAAACGACTACTGGGCCAGTCACGAAAGTTACGTTCATGGGCGAAGGGCTTCCCGCCGAGTTAACTGCTGATTTTGTTGAATCGGATTTCTCCAAAGAGCAAGCAAACGCTTTGTGGCTTGCAATTCGGACGCGTCAGCCAGTTGCAGTGCAGCTTCGAGGCTCGTTTTTGAAGGGAAGTATTCGAGGGGGAGTATTGGTTGACATTTTTGATGAGATTCCTGATGGGGCTGCTTCGTCGGAGTAGTGATTTTTTGTAAAACAGAAGCAGACCAAAATTTATTTTCTTTTTAAGCTACTCTGCATCGGAATTATTCATCCCCAGGCTCGCTTCGGCGGGCCTTTTTCATTCTCGGGCTCTGCTTAGGCAGGGCCTTTTTCATGGGCGCAAGAAATGGCAGAAGTTATTGGTACCGCGCGGATCGACATTACCTCGGACGCGAGCGGCGTAGAGGCGGCCACTGCTAAGGCAAAAGCCAGCATTGCTTCCATGTCGAAGGACGCGCAGGCGCAATATTCCAGGCTGTCCGCCGCTGAGAAACGCCGCATTGATGGCCTGATCCGCCAAGCCGACACCGCGAATCTAACGCGCACTCAACAGATCGCCTATAACGCCGCCCTGAAAACGAGTGGCCCTCTGCTGGATGACCTGACGCGGCGGCTGAAGGCGACTGAGTCGGCGGCGAAAAGCACCGGCGCGCAGTTCAATCAGTACGGGCTGACGGCCAAGATGGAATTGGCGGCCCTGCGCCAGGTGCCGGCTCAGCTCACCGACATCATCGTCTCACTGCAGGGCGGCCAGCGCCCGCTCACGGTGCTGCTGCAGCAAGGTGGGCAGTTGAAAGACGTGTTCGGCGGGGTGGTGCCGGCGGCTAAAGCATTGGGCGGCGCGCTGATCGAGATGATCAATCCGGCCACGCTGTCCCTGGCGGCCATTGCGGCGCTCGGCTACGGATTTTTTCAGGGGGCCAAGGAGGGCGAGGAGTTCCGCAAGACGCTCATCATGACCAATGGCGCCGTTGGCGTGAGCGTGGATGGCCTGATGATGCTGGCCGCGCAGATCGACGGCGTGGCCGGCACCCAGGCGAATGCGGCGAGCGTGCTGAACCTGTTTGCCAAAGACGCCAAGGTGTCGGCGGCGAACTTGCGTGATTACGCGCAGATCGCGGTAGAGTGGTCCGACGCCACTGGCCAGGGCGCGGAAGAGGTGGTCAAGCAGTTCAGCGATCTTGCCAAGGATCCGCTGACTGCCATCGAGTCGCTGAACGATTCGATGAATTTCCTGACGGCGGAAACCTACAAGCAGGTCCGCGCCCTGGTCGAGTCCGGCAAAGAAACTGAGGCCGCCAACCTGGCGCAGCAGATCTATGCCAACGTGCTGAAAGAGCGCACGCCGCAGATGGTTGAGAACCTCGGCCTTGTCGAAAAGGGATGGCGCGCCGTCAAGGCGGCTGGCGCTGAAGCGTTGGATGGCCTGCTCGCCATCGGCCGGGCGCCCACGCTGCTCGATCGGATCGCCGAAGAGCGCGGCAAACTGCAAGCAATGCAGGGGCAAAAATCACCGTTTGGTGGCCCGTCTGACGCTGCCATTGAAAACCAGAAGCAAGTCATCACGGGCCTGTACGAGCAGATGCGCCTGCAAGCTGCCGCCGCTCGTCAGAGCAGCGACATTCAGCGCGAAGAACAGCGCAATCTGGCCCTGACGAAAGGTCGGTTGGACTATCTCCATGCCGGGCGCAGCAAATCGCAGCAGCGCCAGGACGATATTGCCGCAGAGACGCGCAAGTGGAACGAACTGTCCAAAGGCCTGGAGGTCGGCAGCCGCGAATACGAGCAGTTATACGAGGCGCACCAGCACAACCTGGAAGCGATCGACAAAAAATATGCCGACAAAAAACGAGGCAAAAAGCGCACCATCCTCTACAACGACCTGGATGATCTGCTTGCTTCGCCCAATATCCAGAACAAGCTGGCCGACTACCAGCGACAGCTGGATAGCGTGGCCAATCTGGTTGGCGACCGCCTGACCACGGCGCAGCAGAAATACAACCGCGAACTGGAGGCGATGGGGCAGGGCGATTGGGCGCGGCGGGTGAATGGAGAGTTGCAGTCCATCGCGGACAAATACAACGACATCATCGAGCAGCGCCGCACGTCCGACAAAGGCCTGTCGGCTCAGGATGAGGCTACGCTTCGGGCCGCGATGGATCGTGAGCTGCAGATGGCGACCGACTTCTATGACAAGCTCAAGGAGAAGCAGGGCAGTTGGCTGCTTGGCGCATCGGACGGACTAGCCAGTTATGCCGATGAGGCAGCCAATGTTTATCAGGGCATGGAAAACCTGGCAACTAAGTCGTTCCAGGGGATGACGGATGCATTGACCACGTTCGTCACCACCGGGAAGCTGTCGTTTTCTGATCTGGCCAACTCCATCATCAGTGACATGGTGCGGATCGCCATTCAGCAGTCCATCACTGGGCCGCTGGCTGGGGCATTGGGCGGAGCGCTTTCTGGGATGTTCGGATCATCCCTGCCGTCCACCGCGTCGTGGGCGCTGCCGAAAATGAATGCCAAGGGCGGTGTCTACGACTCACCCAGCCTGTCGGACTACTCAAACCAGATCCACGACACGCCCAAGCTGTTCGCCTTTGCCAGGGGAGCCGGGGTATTCGGTGAGGCCGGCCCAGAAGCCATCATGCCGCTCAAGCGCGGCCCGGATGGGCGGTTGGGGGTGTCAACGCATGGCGGGGGCGTTGCCCCGAACGTCGCCATCAACCTGATCAATCAGGGCGGCGAGCAGATGCAGGCCACGCAGCAAGGCCAGCCACGCTTCAACGGCGAGCAGTGGGTGATTGATGTGGTGATGACCAAGGTGATGCGCAACCAGTCGATCAGGAGCCAGTTGCGTAGTGCACTGACAACTTGATGATGCCCCGCTGAGCGGGGCTTTTTACTTGGAGGTTGATATGGGCGGGTTTGGAAGGATAGGCCAACAGCAAATCACGAACGAATTGCTCATCGCTCTGGCGCATACGCTGGCTCAGGAGGCGCGTCGTGATCTGTATGACGATCAAGGCAATCTTGCCGGGTCTGATGACGAGATTGCTGAGCGGATGACAGCAGTTATTCGGCGGGTGGATTCGATTTCTTCAAAGATTGGATCTGCTCTTCAAGGCGCTTGATGGCTGCGGCCTGCTGGTTTACGACGCGCGCTAGGGCAGCATGATCATCCACAATTTGGCCGATCAGCCCCGCAAGCTTGTTGGGGTCAATCCCCTTTTCTGAGAAACCGATAAGAGCGTTTCGGATGCTTTGAGCGGCAATCGCCATAGTTCTCTCCGGTAAGTTACAGGCGTAGGAACCAGTAACGTACCACCCCGCCCGCCAGGGCTCCAAGTTTTGGCGGACATTTTCATTGGGATTTCGCATGGCAACCTGGCCCACATACGCCCGGCTCATCGTCGCTGGATACGGCGAAGAAGCGGATTACGGCGTCCTGCGTTCCGAGATGGACAACGGCATCGCCAAGCAGCGCGCGCGGTATTCCACACCCATCGTCACCCGGGACGCCACGGTCATCGTGAAGAGCCTCACGGACAAGCAATCCATGGATGCCTGGATCAAAGACGACCTGAGCGGTGGGGCGGCCTGGTTCACCTGGGCCGAGCCGCTGACCGGCAACAGCGTCCAGGCCCGGCTCGTCGCTGGCAAGTGGAAGTGGGGCGAACCGCAGGGGACTGTTTGGCAGGCCACCTGCCAGATTGAGACGTTGGGGCGGTAAGCTGAATCCCTCACAAGGGGGGAAGCCATGCCGAATTGGTTTGGAGATGCGCTGGGTAGCGCAATTGGATTGGTGGCGATATTGCTGGGTGCGCTGTACAACGCCCGCCTCATGCGCCGCCGGGATGACATGATCATGAACGATGAAGCGAAAGCCATAGCGGCAGCCATTGGTGCCGAGATGAGCGTGTATGCGGAAATGCTGGGCAGTCTGTATATGCAGGCGTGCGTCCCTCCGGACTCAGGAAAGAGCATGGCAATCGTGCGAGCATTGCGGGCGCCTGATCTGACGGTATGGCCAGCTATGGCCGGCAAGGTTGGTCTGCTCGGGGCTGATCTTGCTGGTAAGACAGTCAGAGCCTGGATGCTGCTTTCGATGCATGCGCGCATGCTTCAGGCCAGCGTCGATGACACACTGGCGGGGGAATGGGACGAGAAGCGAATCAGGGGCCGTGCCGATTTCCTGAAGATGGACTTCCCCAAGATCGCCGACACGGTTCGGGCGCTGACCGGAACCAGGCCGGACCTGGATTACATCATCCCCTGAGGCTTACGACACTCTGACCGACCGCCCGCGAGGCGGTTTTTTATGCCCAATACCTACACCCCCGCCGGACGCCGGAATCTCCTGGCCACGTCCGCCGATGAGCCGTTTCTGGTTCTGTTGGAAATCCAGCATCCGGAACTGGATGAACCGGTGCGCGTGGTGAACGACACGGTCAACATCACCGCGCGCGGCAATGAATACGTGGCGTGCCCGTTCGAGCTTGTGCTGCCTGATGACGTGGATCAGCAGGTGCCCAAGGCTTCGCTTCGCGTGGACAACATCGGTCGCGAACTGACCCAGTGGCTGGAGTACAGCCGGGGCGGCAAGGGTGCGAAGTGCCGGATCATCCAGTGCTTGCGTTCCGATCCGGATGTCTTCGAGTACGACATGACGCTGGATATGTCCGGGATCTCCATCGACAACCTGGCCGTCACCGCTGACCTGGGCTTCCAGAACACGCTGATGCTGCCGGCCGTGGCGGTTCGTTACGACCCGAAAACGACGCCGGGGGCGTTCTGATGGCGCATTGGACAGACCGCTATATCGGCAAGCCCTACATCCCAGGCATTGCCGACTGCATGAACCTAGCCGAGCAGGTCGCAAACGAAGTGCTGGGCCTGCACATCGGCATCCCAGCGACGCATGAAACGTCCCTGCGCGGACAGGCCGAGCAGTTGGATCGATTGAAGTCCGACTACGCGGTGCGCGTGGACGCGCCCATCGACGCTCAACCCGTGCTGTTCGTCGCACGGGGGCGGTTCTTCCATTGTGGCGTGGCAGCAATCATCGGCGGCGAAACCTGGGTGCTGCACAACGATTCGGCGGCTGGAATGGTGATCTGTCAGCGTCTGCGCGACATGACCCGCTGGGCCTATAAATTTGAAGGCGCTTATAAATGGCTGGCAACAAAGTAACGCCGCTGGTCGTCCAGCCGCACCCCTTCACGCCCGAGGGCCGCACGTTTACCGTCGCGGCCTTTTTGCAGGGCGAGACCCTGGGCGCGTACGTCGAGCGTAACGGCATTGTCCTGCCGCGCTCGGAATTCCGCGTACAGCACAATGGCCGCGTGGTGCCGCATCATCTGTGGCAGCGCTTGATCCCGCGCACGGGCGACCAGATCGTGATCCACGCGATCGCGCAGGGTGGGGGCGGTGGCGGGAAGGTGTTGCGCACGGTGGCGATGATTGCGCTGGTGGTGGTCGCGGCGTGGGCGGGTGCCGCCTATGGGGCTGCGCTGGGCGGATTTCTGGGGACATCCACAGCCGTCGGATCAGCCTTAATTTCAGCCGGCGTCATGATCGGCGGGTCCTTGCTGATCAATGCGCTGTTGCCGCCGCTTACGCCCACGGCAGACGCGCTCGGAACCGGCGCCAAATACGATTCGTCGCCCACCTACGCGATCTCGGGCGGGCGCAACCGCATGCGCCCGTGGGAGCCGATGACGCTCGTCTTCGGCCGCCACAAGGTCGTGCCCGATCTGGGTGCAAAATACTTCGTCCAGTACGTGGGCGACACGCAGTACCTGAACCAGGTCTTTCACTTTGGCCTGCAGGCTGGCCAGTGCGCGCTCTCGGATTTTCGAATCGGCGCCACGCCGATCGGAAACTACCAGGACGTGCAGATCCAGGTATCTGGCGCGGACGGAAAGCTCTCGATGTTTCCCGGCAACGTCGATACTCTGGAGGGATTCGTGCTCGCGTCAGGCGTTGTCAATAGCCGCACGACGCCTGCTGATGTGACCCATATCTCTGTTGATCTGGCAGCGCAGTTGTTCAACATCACAGACCAGGGCGCAACCACCGGCGTGTCTGTCGAGTTGGCGATCCAGTATCGAAAGGTTGGCGATGCGGCGTGGTCAAGTGCTGTCTCGACCACCGACGCCATCTATGCCACGCACTACTGGGCGCTGATGCGCCGCTATGAAAATTGGGGCGGAAGCGAAGGCGGAACGCTGTACTACACGGAAACCCAGGTCCAGTACGGCTCCATGAATTACGCCGATCATGTGGACGGCCAGGAGGTTGTGCTGCAGCCTGGCTGGACGACGAACGACACATGGAATCCGCCTGTTATGGGGGTGTGGCGCTGGACGACACACCCCTATCAACTGGGGCGGCCGTGGTATGGGATTGCCCCGGATCCGCTGCTGGGATATTCGACCAATCCTGTCGTTCGCATGTACGGCGCGCGCCAGGAGCCGACGCGCACCACTGTGTCCTGGGCGGTTGCAACAGGTCAGTACGAGATCCGCGTTTGGAAAACCAGTGGGGATATCAAGAGCAGCCGCCAGAGTAACGATGTGGCCGTCTCTCAGATCCTGTGCTATCAGACTGACAATGCCGATTACACCGGCCAGTTGCGCGTGGCGCTGCGCATCAAGGCCACCTCGCAACTGAACGGAGCCGTCGACGAGTTCTCGGCTGTGGCTGCGGCAGCCGCGCCGGTCTGGAACGGGGCGCTGGCGCGCTTCGATCTGATCGCTGCGCGCAACCCCGCATGGGCGTACCTGCTCTTTGCACGCGGCAAGCGCGTGAGTGGCACCCGCGTCTATGGCGCAGGCCTTGATGACAGCCAGATAGACCTCGACGCCATCAAAGCGTGGGGTGCGTGGTGCGATCTGAAAAAATTGACGTTCGACTACGTTCTCGATCGCAAGATGAGTAGCGCCCAGGTCTTGCAGATGATTGCGCGTGCCGGGCGCGCGTCGCCCACATGGCAGACGGGCAAACTCGGTGTTGTGTGGGATAGCGCAACGCAACCTGTTGCGGCTATGTTTGGCCCATTCAACATCAAGGCTGGGTCGTTCCAGATCGCATACATCAACGACGATACGCCAGACGAGATCGTGCTGAACTTTGCCAATGCCGATCGGGATTACCAAATGGATGAGGTGCGGGTCGCGGTTCCGGGCGCTACGACCACCAACAATCCCATGCAACTTGATCTGGATGGTTGCACGACGGCCGACATGGCCGGGCGCGAGGCTAATCTGATCGCGGCATCTCAGGTCTGGCACCGCCGGCGCACGACCTGGGAGACGGACATTGAGGGCTGGGTGGCCAGCCGCGGCGACGTCGCGCAGATGAGCCACGACCTGACTGTCTGGGGGTATTCCGGGCGCCTAGTGGGGCGCTCCGGGAATCAGATCACGCTCTCGCAGTCCATCCCTACGGGCTCGGGCACGATGATGCTTCGCGACCCCGAGGGAAACATGAAGACCGTCGTGGTTGCCGGGATCGCAGACGACACTGACACCGTCACGATCACGACCGACATGACGGGGTTTGCGCTGCCGGGAGATGCCGGGTTCGAGGATGTGCCGGCGCTTGACTGGGCGTTCTTCTTCGACCCCCTGGCGACCCCGGGCCGGCGGTTCAAGATCGTGGATGTGCAGCCCACACAGGACGGCGTGCGGTTCTCGGCTGTCGACGATGACCCCGAGTATTACGCATCCGAGACGAATCCCTACCAGTACACGCCGCCGCGCGACGGCGCGCTGCTGGCCGGGATTGTGTTCGGTGTCACGGTCACCGAGGCCATCGTCAACGTCCTGGCTGACATCAACAGCGTGCGGATCGGCTGGGCGTTATCGGTTGCGATGCCGGTGGATGTCGCGATCGCGGTGAACGGCGCGGCACAGCCAGCCGTGCGCGTTGTCGATCGGAAAATGACGATCCAGGCTCAGACCGGGGACATTCTGGACATCACGGTCACGCCCGTCTCCGCTCTGGGCCGGGGCAAGCCGGTGATGCGCAGCTACACAGCCCAGGGTCTGCGTGCGCCGTTGCCGGCCGTGACGGGCCTTACCAACGTCTTTCGTGATGGCCTGACCGTGCTGACATGGGGCCGAGTCGTTGACATCCGGCAGCCGGACTACGAGATCCGGATCGGCGAATCCTGGGCGAATTCGCGAACGGTGGCAGTCACGCCTACGCTCGAATCCCTGACTGTCGGCAACGGCCTGTACTGGGTTGCCGCACGCTACGTCTACAAGGGCCAGGCGATCTACGGCCAGGCCGACAGCCTGCTGGTGTCCGGCGCCGCGCTGGTGCGCAATGTCCTGCTCACCGAGATCGAGGATCCGGCGTGGAGTGGCGTGCTCAGCGAAGGCGCCTACTCCTGGGGCGGCAATCTGACGCTCGTGGGCGCCGGCGATATCCTGGCCAGCACCGACATCCTGGCTATGCGCGATGTGCTTTGGTACGGTGGTGCAAAACCGAGGGGCGTGTATACGTCTGCACGAACAGTCGATGTCGGTTTCGTGGCACCTGTGCGGCTGGATTTCCGTGTTGACGCCTACGCGCTGAATTTCGGCGAGGATGTGCTGAGCATGGCCGATGTCCTGGCGAGCCCAGACATTCTGAACGCGTCGAACGCGCAGCGCTGGAAGGTCACGCCGCAATACCGCTCCGCCGGCGACGACGGGATTTATGGCCCATGGCTGAACTACACGCCAGGCCTGGTCAACGCCCGATATTTCCAGGTCCGCTTGATAATCGAAACCGATGAGCCGCTGATCGTGCCGTTTGTCACGGGCTTCACTTGGGTCGTGGACGTTCCGGATCTGATCCAGAAAGCCGAGGGCATCACTGTGCCGACGACTGGTCTGCGGATCGAGTACGAAAAGGTCTTTCACGCGGTCCCGAATGTCCAGATCGCGCTGTTCGATGCCGTAGACAGTGACCGGTATGTCCTGGCGAACTCGGACGCCACTGGGTTCGATATTCAGATCCTCAACGCACTAACCCCAAAAGCAGCTGTCATCAACTGGCTGAGCCAGGGTTACTGAAAGCAATCCACATCAACCATAGCCCGCCTCGTGCGGGCATTTTGTTTTGGAGTCGAAATGGCCCAATTTGATCCGCAGATCACGACGGTGGCCCCGCTTCCTGGTCTGCAACTCGTGCAGGACACGAACAAGGCATTGGAGTCGGTAGTCACTGATTTTTCTGGCAGCACGCCGCCGGCTAAAAACGTGTTCCCGTACTCGCTTTGGGCCGACACAGCCACCGGCGCCATCAAGCGACGCAATGCCGCAAACACAGCCTGGGTGATCGAGGGTCGGCTGCTGCGTGCGCACGCTCCCATGGCAACTTTCGCCGAGATAGATGCACTGATCGCAGACGAGGGTCCCATCATCGTCACCGACATGGCCTGCACCGCTCCCTGGATCTGGACGACGTCCGCCTATTTCACCGGCTATCGCAACCCGCTATGCGCCACGATCCCGCAACATTTCGCGGCGACGCCTCGCGCCTGGGAATTGGCTGTAACGGGCGGCGTCTGGTCCGAGTCCGATCCGAAGCAAAAGCGCGTGATTGCGTGGTTCCGCGAGCAGGGCCTGACGGTTGCATCGGCATCCTGGGCCAAGGGCTGGGGCCGCATCGCGGACCTTGGTAGCGGTAACTGGAAAGCTCCGGATCTGCAGGACGTTTTCCTGCGCATGGCCGGAACTGACGCTGACACTGCGAATGCGGCTGGCGCGGGGATTTTCAAAGCGGACACACTGAAAAGTCACTATCACGAAGCGGCAATCCGGTATGCGACAGCTGATCTGACCACTCAGGCCAGCCCGAATAGGTATGCTGCCAACGGTTCCACGCTATCCGGAAGCACCGGCACAGCGGAAACCGCCCCCGTGCATACGCGTGTCGCTCCTGCCATTCTGATCTGACCTCATTCCTGCGAATGCGCGGCCGACAGGAGCGCACCAGAATGATGCTCTGCAGAACATCACGGGGAACGTCGGCGGGGTACGGAACGATTCAAGCAGCGTCACTCCCAATGGGGCGTTCTCTGCAATCTCGTCGGCTGGTAACCTGGCCGGCGGCGGAGCACCGCTGAGCAGCGTCAACTTCGATGCATCCAGGGTGGCTCGCACGTCGTCCGAAACACGCGCCGCAAACACGGCCGTAGCGGCAGTCATTCTGATCTAGATGAGGATCACTGGGGCCACACGGGACGCAGCGGGACGCGTTTCAACAGACGTGCGCGTGCCCACTGAGTTAGCAGCATTGAAGGATATCCCTGTTGCAACAACACCGCTGCCTGTGGTCAATGTCCAAGCGCCGCCCTCCGCGATTGCCGATATTGCGCCTGTCGCGGCTGCCCCGCTCTGTTGCAATACCCCGTGAAAGATACCTGTGATGTTCTGCAGGGCGTCTGCTTTATAAACCCCAACCCCAGCCGCATTCGCAGCAGGGCGGTCATCAGATGCAGATTACGGGGGACGTGCCGGTGCTTTTGCCGCGCGTTTCGGCGCCGGTAATAGCCTGCGCAAAATCGGTTGACCAAGCGGATCCTGCTCCACCGTTCAAGGCGTATTGGCCGCCACCCGTCACGATTGACGATAGGCTCCCGCGCACTTGGACCGCGACCGGCCCGACCGAGTCCTTTTGGTATGTTCCTGCCGGGCGCGGATTCGCAGCCCTGCAGTCACTTTCTCTTTTCAAACCCTTTGCCCCGCATGTCGGGGCTGGAGTCGTTATGTCGAACGCATTTTTCAAGCTTGATGACAAGCGTTGCCTGATGTATTCGTGCCTGGTCGACGGGCATCTGTGTGTGAAAGTCGTTCCGCCGGACGCGCCGGACGGCCATGTGCAGCGCTGGATCACAGAGCTGGATCCCGTCAGGGATGCGGTCCATTTCGGCGATCCGGGCACCGGCGGCTGGGAAGTCATTGAGGACCACCGCAAGGACAAGCTGTGGCTGGGCCACGGCAAGCCCTACACTCTGGATGCGGATCAGGACGGCCAGACCTATGACGGCCTGGGTCCGGTGCCGGCCTGGCTGTATGCCGAAGAGCCGCCGGCGCCCGAGCCAACCCTGGAAGAAGCGCAGGCCGCGCAGCTGGTGCTGATCAATGCCAGCTTTGAGCAGGCCGCGCAGGCGTTGACCGCCGGCTACCCGGAGGCCGAGCGCCTGACGTGGACGATCCAGCAGTCCGAGGCCTTGGCCTGGGCGGCGGACAATGCCGTGGCAACGCCCTACCTGGACGGCCTGGCGGCAGCGCGCGGCATCACTCCGGCAGATATGCGGCAGCTGACGCTGGCCCAGGTCCAGGCCTTCCAAGCTGCGAGTCAGGGGCTGGTGGGGAAACGTCAGAAGCTGCGTGACCAGATCCTGGCGGCTGAGACCGTGGCGACGGTGCTGGCTGTGGTCTGGTGATCACGCGGCCAAGCGCAGCTGCTCGGATTGCCAGCGACCCAGTTTGGAGCGCATCAGCTCCTGCGCCAGGTCCCTGCCGCGTGGGTGGTAGTACCGGCCCAGCATCCTGGAGTCTCTGTGCCCAGTCACCTTTTGGAGCTTGTGCGCCGGGAACACCTCGGCCAATACGGACGTCGCCTCGTGTCGCAGGTCATGCAGCCGCAGGTCGACAAAGTAGGCCCTCTCTGGCCGGCGGCCGTGCTGTCGACACAGCGCCTCATACCGCCGGCGGGCGCGGTCGCGGGCCCGGGCGAAAGCTCGGGTCATAGCTCCGGCCGTCACGTTGAAGATGCGGCCGCGCATAGGGTGCCCGGCCAGCCAGCGGCGCAGGGCATCCCTGGCGAACGGGGAGAGCGGCACATAGCGGGTGTCTCCGTTTTTGGTGTCGGTCAGCGTTACGACGCCATGGGTCAGGTCGATCTGCTCGCGGCGCAGCATCACGATCTCCGATCTCCGCATGCCGGTCTCGACTGCCAGGCGCAGGATCGTGGGCAGGGTATCGGAGCGGGTGGCACGGATGATCCAGTCGAGCTCGCTGCGCGGGCAGTCGGCCTGATCCAGCCCGTTGAGCCGGATCCGCGTGAAGAGTCGCCGGTCCCGGGCGTCGTCCACGACCGGCCTGGTCACGAGTTGCACGGGGTTCGCAAGCCACGTGTAGCCCCATTCTTTGCGGGCCACGGTGTACAGGTGCGAGATGAGCGCCAGGCGCCTATTGACGGTGCCCGGCTTGCGATCTTGCAGCCATTCGTCGCGCAGGCGCTGGAGATCGAGCGCTGTGACCCTTGCCAGGTTGCGGCTGGCCAATCCAGTGCGCAGCCAGATCCGTGCCACAGACTGTTCTTGGGTGTGGCTTTTCTTCCGGGCTGACACCTCGGACAGGTAGCGCTCCAGGGCCTGGGCGAGGGTAGGGAGATTGCGCACCAGGCGCAGGCGGCGACGGTCGTTCATGGCATCAAAAAGTCCGGTTTTAGGCCGGGAACCAAGATTTATCAACCGCCCGCCATGCGCGGGTATTTTTTTGGAGCAAAGCATGGCAGAGCCTGCATCGAGCATCGCTACGGCCGGCGTGGTTGCGGCAACCGTGGCACTGGCGGCATGGCTGTCGCAGCTGGACCCGGGCGCAGTAGCCGGGGCCTTCGCGGGGGCAGTGACCTTCGCGCTGACGGCAAAGGACACGGCCCGCGTGCCGCGCATCATCTACGCCCTGGTTTCCCTGGTCGTAGGATATGCGGCGGTTCCAGACGTGGCTGCGCTCTCGCCGATCAAGTCGCCGTTCCTGGCGGCGTTCCTCGTGTCCGCGCTGGTAGTGCAGGCAACGATCACGGCGCTCGACCGGATCAAGACCGCAAGCATCAAGAGCGTCTGGGACGCCGTGGCGTCGACGTTCCGCAAGGGAGGCTGACATGGCTGCGCACATCATATTGCTGGCAAATCTGATCTCGGTGGCTGTGCTGATGTGCTATCGGCGCGGCAGCAGCCGGTACAAGCCGCTCATGTCCATTCTGGCGTACCTGCTTCTTGTGTCGCTGGGTGGCCAGGCGATCGACGTGTCGCTCAACGCCGGCGGCGCGTCAGCTTGGGACGCGTCCGTGTCGGTGCTGATCGCCGTCGTGGTCGTGCGAGCGCGGGGGAATGTGGCGGCCATGGCGAGGTGCGGGCTATGACGAATCGACTGTTGAATCTGCCGATCACGCCCCATGATTTCGTCGGCCAGATCATGGAACCGGCCCTGGAGCTGCTGCCGGCGAAGATGGGCTCGATCGAGGCCCGCATCATGCTGCTGGCCATTTCGCTTCAGGAATCCGGCCTGACGCACCGCTGGCAGATCGTGGATCCGGCTCGCCCGCAGATCAAGGGCCCGGCTCGGGGTCTGCTGCAATTCGAGCGGGGCGGCGGCGTCAAGGGCGTGCTGACGCATCCGGCCAGCCAGGACTATGCGGCCGACGTGTGCCTCGCGCGCTCTGTCGTGGCAGCCCCCCAGCAGGTCTACGACGCCCTGGACCAGGACGACATCCTGGCCGTGGCGCTGGGCCGGCTGCTGCTTTGGACGGATCCGCGGGCGCTGCCGGCGGCAGACGATGTGCTGGGCGGCTGGAATCTGTACCAGCGTGTCTGGCGCCCGGGGCGACCGCACCCTGAGACCTGGGCGGGGCATCATGCGACCGCGCGCGCCGCACTGGGGGCGATATGATCGAATTGCGGCCGATCACCCAGAAAGAGGCATTCGCTTGGATCGCCCTACATCACCGCCATCATAAGCCCCCTGTCGGCGCGCTCTGGCAGCAGGCGGCGTACGTTGACGGGCAACTGGTGGGCGTGGCGGTTGCCGGCCGGCCGGTGGCTCGCGCACTGGCCGACGGCCTGACGGTCGAGGTGACCAGGGTTTGCACGGACGGCACGCGCAACGCATGCAGTGCGCTGTTGGGCGCTTCGCGCCGCGTAGCCGTGGCGCTGGGCTACCGGCGTGGCATCACATACACGCTGGCCAGCGAGCCCGGCACCAGTCTGCGCGCTGCTGGGTGGCAGCATCTGTGGGATGTGCGCGGACGCGGCTGGTCCTGCGCAAGCCGCCCGCGCACCGATGATCACCCGACCGAAGACAAGCGAGCCTGGGGATGGGGCGACTGGGCAGCAGGGAGTGAATCATGATCGCCGCCGCACTCAAGGCCCTGGCCGGCTGGCGGGGCTACGCGGCCGCCGCTGTCGCTGCGGGGATGCTGGCAGCTGGCGCCGCTTGGACGGTCCAAGGCTGGCGCTACGGCGCCCAGATCGCCGGCATGGAGCGCGACCAGGCCCGGGCCGACGCTCAGGCATCCCACCAGGCCCTGAGCCAGCTGCAGGCCGACATCGATGCCGTCGCCGCTGCCGGCCGGCGTGCTGCAGCCGTGGGGCCGTCCTTGACGGCACAGATCAACAAAATCACCGGAGCCCTGAAAGATGCGCCTCCTTTGCCTGACAATTGCCGCCCTGATCCTGTCCGGATGCGCAGCCTCGAATCCGCCGTTGACGCCGCGAACCGTGCCGCCGCTGGACAGCCAGCTGACGCAGCCGTGCCCACAGATCCCTGATCCGCCGGCCGGTGATTACGACGCCTGGCAGGCGTGGGTGCAGGATCAGGTACTGGTGGCGTATGGGGTGTGCGCAGCCCGGCACCGGGAGGCGGTGGGGGCTTATGAGGGGCTGCGGTGATAAAGCAAGTCTGCGAGGTGCTGGCACCGTGTGATCGGTTTACGATGTGCTCACACTGAGGAGACCGCACTATGCTCGCTTTAAACTTCATCGCGCCGTTGTGTACCGCAGCCGGATCGGTATTGTTGGCCGTCCGCGTGAAAATTTTCCTGTCTGCGTACTACGACTGGCACCGGGCCAACGATATCAGGATTAGCTATTTGGAAGACGGCCAAATTAAGCCAGGGGAGGTGCGTCTAATCGTACGCCAGGGGCACGAGTGGTTCCCCAAAGCGACGCGGTGTGCAAGAGCGCTTTTCATTCTCGGCGTGGCGCTAGTGCTGTCCGGGTCGCTTATGAGTGCCTACGCGGGTTTTGTGAGCGTTTAGCGATTCCGTAGCATGGCGGGATGGCGAGCCACGCGCCGTGCGCTTGCGTGATTTTTGCGTGATACTGCGTGACTTTGCGTGACTCTGTAGGGCATTGGCAACAACGGAAGCCCTCGTAAGTTATTGAAAAATAAGAACTCTGCTACTCACTGGCTTGCATGGGGTGCAAGGGGTCGCGAGTTCGAATCCCGCCGTCCCGACCAGCATTATCAAGGCCTTACAGAGGTTTCTCTGTAAGGCCTTGCCTTTTCTGGTCAGCTCGTACACTACAGGTACACTAAAAATAATTCTATGCAGTCGTGCCGAATGCACAGTGGTGCGGCGTGGTGGCGAGCTCAAGCGGATGCCAAGTAGTCCGGATGATTGGATCGGAAGGCGTAAATGCCTACCGATTTATGAAGTGCCGAGCCTCTGCGCCCAGATTCTCTTCACCTGAGCCACGCTGTAGCCGGTCATTGCAGCAGTCTTGGCAATGCTTTGCCCAGCAGTGCGTAATGCCAGCACCTGTGCGCCACGTCGTGCATCCGGCTTACGCCCCTGGTAGCAGCCACGGCCTTTTGCGAGTTCGATCCCCTGGTGCTGGCGTTCACGCCGAGTTTCGTAATCGTCGCGCGCCATCTGCAGGGCGAGTTTGAGCAGCAGCGTTTGCACAGATTCGAGCACCACCTTCGCAACTCCATCGGCGCCAGCAGACAATTCGGTGAGATCTACGACACCAGGCACAGCAAGCCGAGCGCCCTTTTCACGGATGGAGGCTACCAGGCGTTCGGCTTCGGGAAGCGGCAGGCGACTCACGCGGTCGATCCTCTCCGCCGCTACGACTTCGCCCGGTTGGAGATCTGAAATCAGGCGTAGAAGTTCTGGTCGATCGGCGCGTGCGCCGGATGCCTTCTCACGGTAGACGCCCGCGATGTAGTAGCCGGCCATCTTCGCTTGATCGATGATGGCTTCCTGCCGTTGTAGATCCTGTGCGTTCGTGCTAACGCGCAGGTACACTCGCGCCACCTTGGGGATGGTTGCTGTGCCTGGTTTTTGAAGTTCGTCCATATGGCTCCTTTCGGTATGTTCATATGAGCCCACCGACTGTCGGTAGGCTCATGGGGGGGTTCAGGACTCAAATGAGCCCGGCGCATCAAGATGACCTTAACGCGCTATCCGTATAGCGCCGGGTTCGGGCGATCCCATCAAAAATCGTCATCGTCCTCCGGTAGGGACGAAGACCACGGATTTACACCCCAGGGATTGCCCGCCACATCCACCCCACCGATGCCTCCTACCATGGGAAGACCTGTCGCCGGATTGAACTCGTTGTACATACGACTCTCCTGAAAATTTGCCACCCCCGACCACCGAGGGCGGCGCAAGCCAACAGCCATGAGCAACCGCTCCTCCAAGCACCAATTGCGTGATACCGCCGAAGTCCTGGCCCTGGGGGCGTAAGCGGACTTTGCCTGAGCCTGCTGACCATGGGAGTCACAGCACCCAGGCGGGCTAGCCGCGCAGGGGCGCCGACGAAGCCGCAGCCCGAAGGGACCGGGTGAGGAGGTGTGCGAAGCACCGCAGGCCCTTGCACGGCTAGCCCGCCTGAGTGAAGGTTTGTCAAATGGGCGGCAGGCTCAGGACAAAGGATCTTCAGCAGAACGGGATTTGCAGCCGGAGGGATGCCCACCGGGAGCCGCGATGCGCCGTCAGGCGCAACGTGGGGCAAGGGCCCTGCGGCCCGCCGCCCCCGGAGTCGCACCGCGCCCCAGCGCGGTCGGCGTAGGGCTGGGGGAGCCGACTGGCGCTCGCGGCCCCAGCCGCGAGAGGCCCGCCCACGGGCCGGTAGCCAGTTGGGGGGCGTAGCCCCGCGCACCCCGCCGTAGGCGCGGGAAACTCACACGAGTCGAGCGCAGCGAGACCACAGCCCCGACGCGTCCAGCGTCGAGGGTCGTGTGGGTTTCCCGCGCGTGGAGTGGCGCGCCGGCGGCGTGACACGGAAGGCGAGGGGCGCCAGCTCCTGGAGCGCGGGCGGCGTCCAGTCGCCCGAGTGGACGACCGGGCGTTCAGCCCGACGGAGGCTACGGTGCTCTCCGGGTCGCAGTTATGCGACCCCCGTTCGCGTCCCCAGTTCGCCCCAGGTGGTACTGCCAAACGAATGGGCGAAATGCTCTATACAAGGTATGACTACCATTGAAAGAGCCGCTACAACGGCGCGAGACGGCAGGACCGTTGCTATAGAAAATGAAATTCGGCTACTACGTGGGATCAGCCGCTTCGGGTGGTTGCGCACACGAGACGCGGCCGTCTTGGTCTGGCGTCGTTGGGCACGCACTCCTGCCACCGCACCCGATCTCGCACCGCAACAACCAAACGCATCGGCGCTACGGATGGCGCAGCGAACTCTGCGTCGCCTGCGAAAGCAGCATGCTGTGCTGCGCAGTCGAGCCCCCGATGGAAGCTGGATCTACGCACTTGCTGCGGAGGGCGTGCGCAGATTACAGTCCCGGGGGATCAATGCCATCAGCGGCAAGGATCTGATCCGAACATTCAGTAGCTCCCACTATCGGCACCGGTGTATTGCCAATGAGATCGCAATCCGTGCCATTGTGCAGGGCTATCGCGTAGCCACTGAACGAGAAATAGCCCAGGGGCTTTGGCTCGGCGGGAAGGATGGCGTTGGGGGTAAAGTCCCCGACGTACTGATCCAGCACGACGGCGCCGTCTGGTGGGTTGAAGTGGAGCGCAGCAGAAAAAATGCGGTGGAATACGCACGACTTCTCAGCTGGTTGGGCTACGTCAGCATTGACAAATTCAATACCCCACACTCCAAACTTCTTGGACAAAACCGGCACTGGGAGAGGGTCATATTCGTCTGCACCCCGGCATTTCAGCAGCGGCTGGTGAGAGACCTGATCGTAGCTGGCTGGAAAAGTTCGCAAGTTGCAGCCTTGCTCACCTTCTCCACGGTGCTATACAAATTTCAGGAAATAGAGTTTCAGCGCTAGGCCGGCCGCCTGGCATCTCTGAAACACAGGGGCCAAGGGGTGTGTCAGAAATTCCGTGTTTGAGGCGGGTTGAGCATTACACGGAACGGCAGCTAAATCGCTCTTCGTAGAGGATGGCGAATTGGTTCATGGCCTGCTTCCAGTCATGGGCGGAACGGCTCCATTTTGCCGTGATATT
>JAHRWZ010000083.1 GCA_019104865.1 Castellaniella sp.
GTCCAGGGCGGAACGGGTGCACTGCGAAACCATCGCTTCGCGCAGCCGATTGCACAATTGGCATATCCGCCCCCATCGCCATTCGGGCCTCTACCAGATCCTCCACCTGCACCGGGGGCGGGCCATCGTCTGTCTGGACGAGGCGCGGCACGCCGTCGCCGGCCCGGCGATCGTCGAAGTGCCGCAGGCCTTCGTGCATGGCTTCGAATTCGACGAGGACTGCGCCGGCCATGTGGTGACGATCGCCTATCCCCTGCTTGCGCGCCTGGTCCAGTTGCTGGGGCCCAGGGCCGCGCCGCCCGCGCAGCCCGCGATCCACACGCTCGAGCGCGGCGGCACGGGCCTGAGGGACGCCTTCACGCACCTGAACGCCCAATACCTGTCCCAGGAAGATTTCCGCGATGCGCGGATCGAGGCCTGGCTGACGCTGATCTACGCGCGGCTGCGCAGCCGCCAGCCCGGTGCGGAAACCGAAGGTCCGCCCCGCGCACGCGGACTGGAACACCACACCCGATTCGGCGAACTGCTGGAAGCCTCATACGCCGCGCATCACGACGTGGCCTGGTACGCGCAGCGCCTGGGCATGACCGCCGCCCACCTGAACGTGATCACCCGCGCCCACGCCGGCAAGTCCCCGCTGCAACTGATCCACGAACGGCTGGCGCTGGAGGCCGGCCGCAGTCTGGTGTATACATCCATGACCATCGGCGAGATCTCGGACAGCCTGGGGTTTTCCGAGCCGGCGCACTTCACGCGGTTCTTTCGCAAGACGGCTGGTGAATCGCCGCGCGCGTTCCGCCAGCGTGCCTGGGATCAGGGTTCGGTTTCGTCCCCGGTGACCGCCGACGTCTCGCGGGTCGCGCCGCGCGCATAGGTCTGCCGGTCGATCCCGTAGCGCCGCAGCTTGTCGTAAAGCGTCTTGCGCGGCAGCCCCAGGGTTTCGAGCGTTGCCCGGATCTCGCCCCCATGAGCCGCCAGGGCCTCGCGGATCAGTCCGGCCTCGTAGCGCTCCACTCTTTCAGGCAGGCTGCCGGCGTCCGGCGCCGGCCCCGCAGAGACCGCCGCCGGCGCCTGCTGCACGCCCAGCACGCAGCGGTCGGCGAAATGGGCCAGTTCACGCACATTGCCCGGCCAATCGTGGTTCATCAGATGGCGCCACAACGCGGGATCCTCCGGCGGCACCGGACAGCCGAAGCGGCGTGCGGCCAGGCCGGCGAAGTGCGCGAACAGCAACGGAATGTCCTCGCGCCGCTCCCGCAGAGGCGGGATGTGCACCGTCACGACATTGAGCCGGTAGTACAAGTCCTCTCGGAACCGCGCGCGCATGGCGGGATCGCCCAGGTCGGCCTTGGTGGCCGCGATCACCCGCAGGTCCACGGTGCGCTGCTCGTTGGTGCCCAACGGCGCAACCTGGCGTGTTTCCAGCACCCGCAGCAGCCGCACCTGCATCGCCGGCGACATGCTCTCGATCTCGTCGAGGAAGAGCGTGCCGCCGCCGGCATGCTCGATGCGTCCCACGCGGCGTTTCTGCGCACCGGTGAAAGCGCCCGCCTCGTGACCGAACAGTTCGCTTTCGATGACGGATTCGGGCAACGCGCCGCAATTGATGGCGACGAAAGGCGCGTCCCGCCGGCGACTGAGCCGATGCAGAACCTGGGCCACGACTTCCTTGCCGCTGCCGGTCTCGCCGCGCACCAGCACGTCCACGTCGGCATCGGCCACGTGCCGCAGCAGTTCGCGGATCCGCACGATGGCGGGCGCATTGCCGATCAGCAACGATTCGGCGGCATCCCCGGAATCCGAGGCCTGCGCCCGCAGCCGTCGGTTTTCCAGCACCAGCCGCCGCTGCGCGGTGCCGTGGCGGATGGCGGCCAGCAGCCGTTCGGGCGCATAGGGCTTGGACAGGAAATCGTAGGCGCCCTCGCGCATGGCGCCCACCGCCATCTCGATGTCCCCATGGCCGGTGATGAGGATCACGGGAATTTCCGGATCCAGGCGCCGCACATGGCGGAACAGCGTCAGGCCGTCCATGTCGGCCATGCGCACGTCCGTGACCAGCACGCCGGAGAAGGCGTCCGTGAGGATGTCCAGCGCCTCGTGCGCGCTCGCGCAAGCCCGCACGGACACGCCCTGGAGATCGAGCGCTTGCGCGTTGGCGTCGCGCACGTCCTCATCATCGTCAACGAACAGCACTTCCATCGGACTCATTGCGACTCCTCCATCGCTTCCAGCGTCACCTCGAACGCCGCGCCCGCCGCGACATCAAGCGCCGCCAGTGTCCCGCCGAACTCGGCCAGGATGTCGCGCGAGATCACCAGACCCAGCCCCACACCCTGCGCCCGGGTGGTGAAAAAAGGCGTGAACAGGCGCTCGCGCGCCGCCGGATCGATGCCCGGCCCGTTATCCTCGATCCGCACCCGGACCCGCTCTCCGTCGCGCTCGACGCTCAGGCGGATGCCCGGCCGCGCGGTGTCCGCGAGCGCCTCCAGCGCGTTGTGCAGCAGGTTGACGAACACCTGCTCCAGGCGCATGGCGTCCGCACGCACCCGGGGCGACGGCCTACCCGCGCGGCCGTCCTCCAGACGCACACCCTGCCGGCCCAGGCGCGGCCCGGCCAGCATCAGCGCGCCATCCAGTGCCGCATCGAGCTCGACGGCGCCGATGGCCGCCGCCCGCTTGCGCGAAAACGCCCGCAGTTCCTGCGTGATGCCGCCGATGCGCTCGGTCAGGCGCGCGATCGTCGCCAGATTTTCACATGCACGGTCGGCCTGGCCGCGTCGCAGGAATTCCCCGGCGTTATCGGCGTAGGTCCGGATCGCGCCGACCGGCTGATTGATCTCGTGCGCCACGCCCGCGGCCACCTGGCCCAGAAGGGACAGCTTGTTGGCCTGGACCAGTTCGTCCTGCATTTCATGCAGGCGCGCCTCGGTCCGGCGGCGCTCGTCCATTTCGGCGCGCAGCCGTTCGTTGGCGTGCCGCAGCTCGCCGGTGCGCGTGCGGACCTCGGCCTCGAGCGCATCCCGCGCGGCCAGCAACGCCCGGGCCCGCCGCCGCCGCTGCGCGGCCCACCATCCGGTCAGGCCCAGCGTGGCCAGCGCCAGCAGGGTCAGCGCCTGGGCGGTCAGCTCAGCCCGCGCCAGATCGTTCGACACGGGCTTGAGCAGATGCAGGCGCCAGCCGTCCATGCGCGCCACCGCCTGTTCAATGTGCAGTACGCGCGCGCCCTTTTCCAGGCCGGCCGCCGCGCGTGTCAGGCGCAGCAGGGGCGCAGGCGACCAGTTCTCGCTCATCAGGGACGGCGTCAGGGGCAACGGATCCAGAGGCGCCGCGCCGAACTGCAGGCTGGACCTGACACGGACAGCCTCGGCCGACGACATCGGCCGCGCCACCCGGTAATGCCAGTCCTCCGGATAGCCCAGCAACACCACCTGACGGTCGTCGGTGACGAACTGCGGCATGCCGCTGCGGGCCCAGGCCGACTCCAGGTCCCGAAAGCCGATCTTGAGCACGACCACGCCCAGCGGGCCCCGCGCCCCATCGATCCGGCGCGACAGGAACAGACCCGCCTCGTGGCTGACGACGCCGAGCGCGAAATGGGCCGCGTCCCGGGCCTCCATGGCATCCGTGAAATAGGGGCGGAACCGGTAATCGTGCCCCACGAAGGAGTCCGGCTTGCGCCAGTTGCTCGACGACACTGTCCTGCCGGACGCGTCCAGCACATACAGGACGGACAGTCCCAGTTCCCGGCCCAGCGTCTCCAGCCTGCGGCTCAGATCATCCAGCGCGGACGGCGCGGGGGATTCCAGGACGGCCGCCAGCGCCGTGTCCTGTGCCAGGATGCTCGGAATGGCGTGGAACTTGTCGAGCGTGTGGTTCAGCGCGGTGAGGCTCAATTGCGCCGACACCCGCGCCTGGGTCTCCAGATCCCGCAGGGCGCGATCCCGCGCCCAGGCGCCGGCCCCCCCGAGCACGCCGGCCAGCAGGGCGATGCCCGCGATCGCCAGCAGCCAGCGCGCCATCCAGGCGGAGGGACGGCGCGGTTCGGCGGATGAGGGGTAGGGAGACATGTTCAACAAGGCGGAATTTCGGACATTCTATCGCACAGATGTGCGGAATTTCGCCAGATTAACGCCCGGCGGCAGCGGCCGCGCGGGTCGGAGACATCTTGCAGCCATTGGAAAAACCCGATGAATCAAAAGGATGGCACGCATGCGCCATATGTTTCAAAAATTGGCACGAAGATTGCTTTGTGCTTTGCCGACGGACCTGGCGACAGGCGCCGCCTCCCTTTGAAAAAAATGCGGGCACCGACGAGCCAAACTCGTCCCGCCCGGCCCTGTCTGGAGACACAGACCATGCTCGACACCCCGACCCACGCCGTCCCCGCGCGCAAGCTCCCGCTCCACCGGATCCTTTATGTCCAGGTCCTGTTCGCGATCGCCGTCGGCATCCTGCTTGGCCACTACGCGCCCCAATTGGGCGAAGCCATGAAACCCCTGGGCGACGGCTTCATCAAGCTCGTCAAGATGATCATCGCCCCGGTAATCTTCCTGACCGTAGCCACCGGCATCGCCGCCATGAGCGACCTGAAGACCGTCGGCCGCGTCACGGGCAAGGCCATGCTGTATTTCCTGACCTTTTCGACGCTGGCGCTGGCCATCGGGATGATCGTCAGCCACATCGTGCAGCCCGGCGCCGGCATGCACATCGATCCCGCATCCCTGGACGGAGACGCCGTCGCCACCTACGTGACCCAGGCGCACGACTCGACCTTCGCCGACTTCCTGATGAACATCATCCCGACGACGATGTTCAGCCCCTTCGTCAGCGGCGACATCCTCCAGGTCCTGTTCATCGCCGTGCTGTTCGGCATCGCCCTGGCCATTGTCGGCGAACGCGCCAGGCCCGTGCTGGACCTGCTCAGCGCCCTGGCGGGCCCGGTCTTCAAGATCGTGGAGATCCTGATGAAAGCCGCGCCCATCGGAGCCTTCGGCGCCATGGCCTTCACCATCGGCAAGTACGGCATCGGCTCGGTGCTGAATCTGGCCATGCTGGTGGGCACGTTCTACGCCACGGCCGTGCTGTTCGTGCTGGTGATCCTGGGCGCGGTGGCCCGCTACAACGGCTTCTCGATCCTGAAGCTGGTGCGCTACATCCGCGAAGAACTGCTGCTGGTACTTGGCACCAGTTCCTCGGAAGCCGCCCTGCCCACCCTGATGCGGAAGATGGAGGGCGCCGGCTGTTCGAAATCGGTCGTGGGACTGGTAATCCCCACGGGGTATTCCTTCAACCTGGACGGCACCAACATCTACATGACCATGGCGGCCCTGTTCATCGCCCAGGCCTGCGACATCCCCCTGAGCCTCGGCGACCAGATCCTGCTGTTGCTGGTGGCCATGCTCAGCTCCAAGGGCGCGGCCGGCGTCACCGGCGCCGGATTCATCACGCTGGCGGCCACGCTGTCGGTCATTCCTTCTGTGCCGGTGGCCGGCATAGCCCTGATCCTGGGCGTGGACCGTTTCATGTCGGAATGCCGCGCCCTGACCAACCTGGTGGGCAACGCCACCGCCACCATCGTGGTGGCCCGCTGGGAAGGCGAGCTGGACAAGCGCCGTCTGGACGAGGCCCTGTCCTCGGGCGCGGTGCCGCCGGACACGGACACCCGCGCCCGGCCGCTCGGTGCCGTCGAGGCCGAGGGCCAGGCGCAGGCCGCCTGAGTTCAGAAGAACCCGAGCGCTTCGGGGCTGTAGCTGACCAGCAGGCATTTCGTCTGCTGGTAAGCGTTCAGCGCCATCTTGTGGGTCTCGCGGCCGATGCCGGACTGCTTGTACCCGCCGAACGCCGCGTGCGCCGGGTACAGGTGATAGCAGTTGGTCCAGACCCGGCCGGCCTGGATCTGGCGCCCGACGCGGTAAGCCTGCGAACCGTCGCGCGTCCATACGCCGGCCCCCAGGCCATAGTCGGTGTCGTTGGCAATGGCGACGGCCTCGTCTTCGTCCTTGAAGGTCATGACCGAGGCCACCGGACCGAAGATTTCCTCCTGGAAGACACGCATGTCGTTCTCGCCGAACAGCAGTGTCGGCTTGACGTAGAAGCCCTCGTCCAGGCCGGCGCCGGGGACGTTGCGCGCCCCGCCGGTCAGGCAGCGGGCGCCTTCTTCGCGACCAATGTCGATGTAGCCCAGGATTTTGTCCATCTGCGCCTTGGATACCTGGGCGCCCAGCATGGTGGAGGCGTCCAGGGGATGCCCGGTCTTCATGGATTCGACCCGCTTGATGGCGCGTTCGATGAAGCGTTCGTAGATCGACTCCTGGATCAGGATGCGCGAGGGGCAGGTGCAGACTTCGCCCTGGTTCAGGGCGAACATGCTCAGGCCTTCCAGCGCCTTGTCGAGGAAGGCGTCATCCTGGTCCATCACGTTGGCGAAGAAGATGTTGGGGCTCTTGCCGCCCAGCTCAACGGTGCTGGGGATCAGGCTGTCGGCGGCGGCATGCAGGATGTGCCTGCCGGTGGGCGTCGAGCCGGTGAAGGCGATTTTTGCGATGCGCTTGCTGGAAGCCAGCGCCGCGCCGGCTTCCTTGCCGAAGCCGTTGACGATGTTCAATACGCCCGGCGGCAGCAGATCGCCGACCAGCTCCATCAGCACCAGGATCGAGGCCGGGGTCTGCTCGGCGGGCTTGAGCACCACGCAATTGCCCGCCGCCAGCGCCGGACCGAGCTTCCAGGCAGCCATCAGCAGGGGAAAATTCCAGGGAATGATCTGCCCCACGACGCCCATGGGTTCGTGGAAATGGTAGGCCACCGTGGTCTTGTCGATTTCCGAGATCCCGCCCTCCTGGGCGCGGACGCAGCCGGCGAAATAGCGCAGGTGGTCGATCGCCAGCGGCAGGTCCGCCGCCATGGTTTCGCGCAGCGGCTTGCCATTGTCGATGGTCTCGGCCACCGCCAGCAGGCGCATGTTCTGTTCCATGCGGTCGGCGATGCGCAGCAGGACGCCGGCGCGTTCGGCCACGGACGTTTCACCCCAGGCCTTGCGCGCCGCGTGCGCGGCATCCAGCGCGGCCTCCACGTCGGCCGCGTCCGAGCGCGCAACTTCGCAGAACACCTGTCCGGTGATCGGCGACAGATTGTCGAAATAGCGCCCGGCGGCTGGCGCCACCCAGCGCCCGCCGATGTAGTTCTCGTAGTGTTTCTTGTAGGGAAAGCCGATGTCGATGCCAAAATGCTTCAGGTCGGTCATATCCATGTCTGTCTCCTTGTCGATGAGCCGGGTTCCGCCCGAACAGGCCCCCCGGACGCCCGCTGCGACGCGCGGCGGGACTTCTCTTCACTAAAGCAAAGACCGTGCCATCATGCGTGGGGCATGCCGGTCGCGGCACGGCGCCCCGCGACCGGCATGCTTTCAAAGGCCCGACGGTGGTGGCATACTGAATGTGAATCGGCTTTTAAAACATGGGCTTGTCGCATTTTGCGACACATCGCGCCGCGAACGGCGACAGCCGCCGTCGCGGACCGCGACAGGTTCCGCGACGCCCAGGACGGAGACTTGCATGCAGACACCGCCCACGATCCACCTGGCGCCGGGCGCCCGCCCGCAGGCCGAGACGCGCATCCATCAGTCCTGGGCGCGCTGCGCCGATCTGGACCCCGCCCTGCTGGCCGATCCCAATCCCCTGACCCGCGCCGACCTGGACCTGCGCCGCGAGGCCAACCACCATCTGCTGCGCCTGGCCGAACCCTGCCTCGACGCGCTGGGCGCACTGGGGGATTCGGCGCACAGCGTCGTGCTGCTGGCCGATGCCAGCGGCCTGATCCTTCACGAACGCGGCAGCCGCAGTTTCCAGGACAAGGCACGCCGCGTGGCGCTGCAGCCCGGCGTGAGCTGGGCCGAGCCCTTGCGCGGCACCAACGCCATTGGCACGGCCCTCCACGATGGCCGCGCCGTACGCATCCACGGCGCGGAACATTTCCTGGCCTGCAACAGCATCCTCAGCTGCCATGCCGCGCCCATTTTTTCGGCCACGGGCGAGATCCTCGGCATCCTGGACCTGTCCGGCCCGGCCGACGACATGCGCGACTATGTGCTGACGCTGGTGCAGCGCATGGCGCGGGGCATCACCGACCAGATGCTATGCGAGAGCCCCCTGCGCAGACTGGACTTCCGCCTTGGCAGGGAACCGGAGGACGACGGTCGCGCCCTTCTGCTGCTGGACGACGATGCCCGCATCGCCGGCGCCAACGAGGCCGCCCTGCGGGCGCTGGACGCGGACTGGGGCCGCCTCATCGGCACGCCCTGCTCGCAATGGATCGATGGGCCGCTGCAAACTCGTGACACGCCGCTGCACCGTCACGACGGCCAGCCTTTGACCGGCCGCCTGATCGCGCCCCCGCGCGCACCGGCCCGTCCGGTCTCCACATCGCACGCGCCGAAACACCCGAAGGCGGCCGACACTCGCCCGGACGCCCGCCCGCTGCCCGAACCCGACGCCGTCAGCAGCCCCCTGCTGGATCAGGCCGTGCGCGCCCTGGACTCCGGCCTGGCCGTGCTGCTGTGCGGCGAGACCGGCACGGGCAAGGAGGTCCTGTCGCGTCACATCCATGCCCGCGGCGCCTGGCGCGCGGGCCCTTTCGTCGCCATCAACTGCGCCGCCCTGCCCGAACACCTGGTCGAGTCCGAACTCTTCGGTTACGAGCCGGGCGCCTTCACCGGCGCGCGTCGCGAAGGCGCGCGCGGCCTGCTGCGTCAGGCGCAAGGCGGGGTGCTGTTCCTGGACGAGATCGGCGACATGCCCCTGGCGCTGCAGACCCGCCTGCTGCGGGTTCTGCAGGAACGCGAGGTCCAGCCGCTGGGCTCCGACAAGCGCGTGCCTCTGGCATTCGGCCTGATCAGCGCCAGCCATCAGGATCTGAAGTCGCTGGTTGCCCAAGGCCGGTTCCGCGCCGACCTGTACTACCGGCTGCAGGACATGCCGCTGCATCTGCCGCCGCTGCGTGAACGGCCCGATCTGGCGGCTTTCGTCGAAGACGCCTACCGGGCGCTGGGAGGCCGCCTGAGCGGGGATGCGCTGGCGGCCCTGACCCGCCACGACTGGCCGGGCAACTACCGCGAACTCTTCAGCGTATTGCGCCGGCTGCGCTGCCAGCATCCCGGCCCCGTCCCCGTCACGATCGGGGGACTGCCCGGTGACATCGCGCCGCCGGGTTCCCGATCCGCAGGGCCGGCCGCCCGCGAGCCGGTCTTGCCCATCATGGCGGAGACCGGCCGCGCTCCAGCGCCTCAAACGGATGCCGGCCCCGGCCTGCGCGCGCTGGAGCGCCAGGCCATCGAGCAGGCCCTGCGCGACTGCCAGGGCAGCGTCAGCCGCGCGGCTCGCCGCCTGGGCATCCATCGCAGCACACTGTACCGCAAGCTGAAATGAGACAATGAAACAGGGGCCGCCCGAAGGCGGCCCCTGTTGCGTCCGGCTGAAAGCCTACTGCCCTTCGAGGAAGGACTTCAGCTTGTCCGCGCGGCTGGGGTGGCGCAATTTTCGCAGGGCCTTGGCCTCGATCTGGCGGATCCGCTCGCGGGTCACATCGAATTGCTTGCCGACTTCCTCCAGGGTCTGGTCGGTGCTCATCTCGATGCCGAAACGCATGCGCAGAACCTTGGCCTCGCGCGGGGTGAGCGAATCCAGGACTTCCTTGACGACGTCGCGCATGGAGCCGTGCAGGGCCGAATCCGACGGCGACACCGTGCCCGTGTCCTCGATGAAATCGCCCAGATGGGAATCGTCGTCGTCGCCGATGGGGGTTTCCATCGAGATCGGTTCCTTGGCGATCTTCAGGATCTTGCGGACCTTGTCTTCCGGCATGTCCATTTTCTGCGCCAGCGTCGCGGGATCCGGTTCCGCACCGGTTTCCTGCAGGATCTGGCGGTTGATCCGGTTCATCTTGTTGATCGTCTCGATCATGTGCACCGGAATGCGGATGGTGCGCGCCTGATCGGCGATCGAACGGGTGATGGCTTGGCGGATCCACCAGGTCGCGTAGGTCGAGAATTTATACCCGCGACGATATTCGAATTTGTCCACGGCCTTCATCAGGCCGATGTTGCCTTCCTGGATCAGATCCAGGAACTGCAGGCCGCGATTGGTGTACTTTTTCGCGATGGAAATCACCAGCCGCAGATTGGCCTCGGTCATCTCGCGCTTGGCCTTGCGGGCCTTGGCTTCGCCCGTAGCCATGCGCTTGTTGACGTCTTTCAAGTCCTTCAGGGGCAACACCACACTGCGCTGCAGCTCGATGAGCTTCTGTTGCACTTCCTGGATGGCCGGTTCGTGGCGCGACAGGGTTTCCGAATACGCGTAACCGGCCGCGACTTCGTGCGCGACCCAGTCCAGATCCGTTTCATTGCCCGGGAAGGCCTTGATGAAGTGCGCGCGCGGCATGCCCGCGCGATTGACGCAGATCGCCATCGCGGCGCGCTCGTGGGTGCGGACTTCGGCCACCTGGACCCGCAAGGCGTCGGCCAACCGCTCGACCATCTTGGCGGTGAAGCGCACGCCCATCAATTCGGAGTGGATGGCTTCTCGCGCCTCGGTGTAGGCGGGCGACTTGTAGCCGTCGGCCTCGAAGGCCACCCGCATCTTGTCGAACCAGGACTCGACGAGGTCGAATTTCTTCAGGGCCTTGGTGCGCAGGTATTCGAGCTGCTTGCTGCTCATGCCGCCAGCCGGACCGTCGTCATCATCCGAGGACACCCCGGAGCCGGCGTATTCCTCGCCTTCGTCGTCAATCAGGCCATCGACCACTTCGTCGATCTGTGCCGACCCGTCGCGTACGCGACGGATGTGCTCCAGGATCTCGTTGACCGTGGTCGGGCAGGCGGCAATGGCCATGACCATATGCTTCAGGCCGTCCTCGATCCGCTTGGCGATCTCGATCTCGCCTTCGCGAGTCAGCAGTTCCACCGTGCCCATTTCACGCATGTACATGCGCACCGGATCGGTGGTGCGGCCAAAATCGGAATCGACCGTGGTCAGCGCAGCCTCGGCCTCGTCCTCGACGTCGTCGTCGCTGGCGGCCGTAGGCACGTTGTCGCTCATCAACAGCGTTTCGGCATCGGGCGCCTGGTCGTAGACCGAGATGCCCATATCGCTGAAGGTGCTGATGATGCCGTCGATGGCTTCGGCGTCCACCAGATCGTCCGGCAGATGGTAGTTGATTTCGCCATAGGTCAGGTATCCGCGATCCTTGACGAGCTTGATCAGGATTTTCAGGCGGTTGCGCCGGGCTTCCTGTTCCTCGGGGGTCATCTGGCTACGCGATGGACTTTCCTTCTCGCCCTTGGCGCGCTTGCCGCCGCGCTTGGGCAACGGCTTCAGATCGGGGATGACCTCGCCGCCGTCGCTGTCGTCATCGACGAAATCCGCGCCGTCGTTGTTGGCGTTCTTGGCCGGCCGCCCGGGTTTGCGCCCCCCGGCAACCTTGGGCGCGCGCGCTTCACCCGCCTTCTTGGCCACTTTCTTGACCGTTGTCGCCGCTGTGGACTCAGCGGCTGCCGTCACACTGCCCGCCTTGACCACGGATTCGAGCTCGGCGCTCTGAGCCTTGGTTTTTTTGGCAGCCGTTTTCTTGGCTACGGCAGATGTCTTGCCAGTTCCTTGGGTCA
The DNA here is from genome assembly GCA_019104865.1 of Castellaniella sp. Taxonomy (GTDB): domain Bacteria; phylum Pseudomonadota; class Gammaproteobacteria; order Burkholderiales; family Burkholderiaceae_B; genus Castellaniella. The sequence continues at coordinate 11,654 of JAHRWZ010000083.1, forward strand.
TGTGCTCAGTTCCGTTTCCGTTCCGTTGTCCGTTCCGTTGTCCGTCCCGCCGCCGTTCAGCCGATACGTTCAACTTATTGAAAACCATATAGTTTACTTCACCTGACAGGAAGATTCATCCTGCCCCGGCCTTCAGCCGGGCCAGCTGCCGGCTCAAGTCCTGATACCGGCGGCGCTGGGTCTCGCTGTCGATTCCCGCGTCGATCAGTCGATCGCACTGTTCCTGCACCGCCTGCAGTTCGATATGTCGCAAGGCATCCCGCCACTCGGCTTCGGGATCCGGCAATTCCTGCATCATGACCTCGGTCGAGAGATCCCGGATCGCCTGGGCCAGGTCCGAACCGGGTTCCGCCGCCTCGAGCAGCGCACCGGCATGCCGGCCACCGCAAGCGCTGGCCAGTCCAATCAGTTCCCTGACCAAGATCAGATGGGGATGATGCGCCAATAATTCAAGCTGCTGATCGCCCAGGCCGTCAACCAGCGCCGGATGTGCCAGCAGCAAACGCAACAGCCGTCGTGCCAGCGGGGTGACCGTGCGTGCGCCACCGCGCCGTCCGCGCCGCGAGCCGCTCGGGGAAACGGCGCTGGCTTCGCTTGGCGCGTGTCCCGACCCATCGGCCAGCCAGGGCGGCTCGTCGGATGCGAGTGCCCTGGGCTTCGAGCCGACGGATGCGCCCGGAGGCTGCGTCCCCGGCGTCCCTGACGGCGCCACAACCGGGCCCGCACTCAGCATCCGGCTGAGTTCATCGGGCGTCAACCTCACCTGCTGCGCAAATTCCCGCTCGACCTGCAGGCGAAATCCACCGTCGGGCATCTGTGCAAACAGCGGCCGGGCTTCGTGCACGCACGCAGCCCGGCCTTCCGCCTCGCGCAGATCGTGGCGCGTGCCCAATTCTTCGAGCAGGAAACGCGACAGGGGCAAGGCCTCGTCCAGATACGCACGCAGAGCCTGGACGCCGTAGGCCCGCACATAGGAATCCGGATCCTGCCCTTCGGGCAGAAACAGGAAGCGCATGGACACGTCCTCGGCCACCCAGGGCAGGCAAGCCTGCAGGGCGCGCCAGGCGGCCTTGCGCCCAGCGCCATCCCCATCGAAACTGAAGATGATCCGATCGCTGGCCCTGCACAGTTTCTGGAGATGCGTGGCGGTCGTCGAGGTGCCCAGCGTCGCCACGGCATTGCCCAGCCCGAACTGCGCCAGCGCCACCACATCCATATAGCCTTCGACCACCAGGACGCAGCCTTCGGCCCGGATGCCCGCCCGCGCCTCGTGCAGCCCGTAGAGCTCATTGCCCTTGGAAAAGAGGCTGGTTTCCGGCGAATTCAGGTATTTGGGCTCACCGGGCTCGATCAGACGCCCGCCAAAACCGATCAGTTGACCGCGGCCGTCGTGAATCGGAAACATGACCCGACCGCGAAAGCGGTCGTGCCGCCGCCCGTCCTCGGATTCGACGACAAGCCCGGACTCGATGAGCGAGGGATCCTCGTAGTGTTCGAACACACTCGCCAGGCCCCGGCGATCCGCGCCAGCCCAGCCCAGCCCATAGCGCGCAGCAATCTCGCCACTCAGGCCGCGTTTTTTCAGGTAGGCGATGGCCTGCGGCGCTTGCTTGAGCGCCGCACGGTAATGGGCTTGGGCCTGCCGCAGAATGTCCCGCTGACGGGAACCCTCTTCGCGGCGCTCGCGTTCGGCGGCCCGCTGACGCGGGCTGCGCGGCTCTTCGGGGACAGTCATGCCGACGCTGGCGGCCAACGAGCGCACCGCCTCGGGAAACGGGGCGCCGGTATGCTCGGTCAGGAAGTGGATCGCGCTGCCATGGGCACCACAGCCGAAGCAATGATAGAACTGTTTGGTGGGGCTGACCGTGAAGGACGGCGTCTTTTCAGTGTGAAAAGGGCACAAACCCAGCAGGTTTGCGCCCCCTTTGCGCAGCTGAACATACCGACCGACTACGTCGACGATATCGACGCGCGCAAGCAGTTCCTGGATAAAGGATTCAGGAATCAATCAATAGAGTCGCGGCGGCAGTTGCTGGCTGCGGATGCGCTTGTAGTGGCGCTTCACGGCGGCAGCACGCTTGCGCTTACGTTCCGCGGTGGGCTTTTCGTAGAATTCGCGCGAGCGCAGTTCAGTCAGAAGCCCGGTCTTTTCGATGGTGCGCTTGAAGCGCCGCAGGGCGGCCTCGAAGGGCTCGTTTTCTTTGAGGCGGACAATCGTCATGTAAATCCTTGAAAGCCTGTAAAAATCATGGGTGTCGGCGAAAACGCTTCTGATCGGCACACTTGGCCGGTGCACCCACGGTTGGGTTAAAGAATATCCTGATGGACAGCAGATAATTCTATCACGAATCAGGGCACTAAACCATCACTTCGAGTCTGGATATGCGGTACGAACGCCCTTGCGGATCCAGGATTCCAGCTGATGCGGACGCAGGCTGTCATAGTCCTCAAAGGGCTGGTGGATCCAGGGGTTGGTGGGCAGCTGCTGGGCGTAATAGTCGGGGCAGACCTGGGCATGACCCTTCCACCACAGGACGGCGGTACGCAATTCGGAAATATCCGGGAACTGCCGCACCAGATGGTCCCGCACGCGGGTGAAGGTCAGCCCGGTGTCGACCATGTCATCGACCAGCAGCACCCGGCCGTCGAGTGTGCCGCGTGTGATGGTGATGAACTGGGCGATGTCCATCTGCCCCTGCACGGTGCCGGCGGCCTCGCGGTAGCTGCTGGTGGCCAAGATTCCCAGCGGCACGTCGAAAATCCGCGACAGCACGTCGCCCACACGCACGCCACCGCGCGCCAGACAAAGGATCTTGTCGAAGGCCCACCCGGATTCGTGCACCTGCAACGCCAGATGCTCGATCAGCGCGTGGTACTGTTCCCAGCTCACCCAGAGATCGCGGTCGGTGCTCTGCGGGATGCTCATGTCGTGTTCCTGTCGTCTTTGAATGAATTGAAATCAAAAAACCGCAAGGCGACTTGCGGTTTTCGGTGCCAGACCGGATCAGCCCTGGAATGGGTGACGCAGCACGATGGTCTCCAGTCGGTCGGGACCGGTCGAGACCATGTCGATCGGCACGTCGCAGACCTCGGCGATGCGTTCCAGATAGCGCCGTGCGTTGATCGGCAGCTTGTCGTATTCGGTGATGCCCACCGTGGATTCGGACCAGCCGGCCATTTCCTCGAGCACGGGCTCGGCTTCGGCGGCGGCATGCGCACCATAGGGCAGCACATCCAGGAACTGACCCTTGTAGCGATAACCCACGCCGATCTTGATCTGCTCGACTCCGTCGAGGACGTCGAGCTTGGTGATGCACAGCCCCGTCAGGCCATTGATCATGACCGAGCGCTTCATGGCCGCGCCATCGAACCATCCGCAGCGGCGCGGACGACCCGTGACGGAACCGAATTCCTTGCCGACCGTGGCCAGGCGCAGACCGGTGTCATCGAGCAGTTCTGTGGGGAACGGCCCGGACCCTACCCGGGTAGTGTAGGCTTTCGCGATACCCAGCACATAATCCAGCGCCTGGGGGCCCACGCCCGTGCCGGCCGCAGCCGCGCCGGCGACGCAATTGCTGCTGGTCACGAACGGATACGTGCCGTGATCGATATCCAGCAAGGTACCCTGCGCACCCTCGAACAGCAGGTTGTGGCCGGCTTTGCGGGCGATATGGATGTTGCTGGACACATCAGCCACCATGGGCTCGATTTGCGGCGCCAGCGCCATGACCTGATCGCGCACCTGATTCGCATCCACGGCCTTCGCTCCCAGGTACTGAGTCAGCACGAAGTTGTGGTAATCGAGCACTTCGGCGAGTTTTTCGTCGAAGACGGCGGGATCGTAAAGATCCTGGATGCGCAGTGCGCGGCGGGCGACTTTGTCCTCGTAGGCCGGGCCGATGCCGCGGCCCGTGGTGCCGATCTTGCCCTCGCCCTTGCGCGCCTCGCGCGCCTGATCCAGGGCAATGTGGTAGGGCAGGATCAGCGGGCAGGCCGACGAAATCTGCAGGCGCGAACGCACGTCCAGCCCGGCCGCTTCGAGTTCGGCGATTTCGCTGAGCAACGCCTCTGGCGAGATCACCACGCCGTTGCCGATATAGCAGGTCACGTGCGGATGCATGATCCCCGAGGGAATCAGCCGCAGGATGGTCTTGCGGCCATTGATCCACAGTGTGTGGCCCGCATTGTGCCCACCCTGGAAGCGCACCACACCCTGGGCGGACTCGGCGAGCCAATCCACGATTTTGCCCTTGCCTTCGTCACCCCACTGGGTGCCGATCACGACGATGTTCTTGCTCATAAGCCTTGCATGCGGCGGCACTATGCCACCATGGAAACGAATAAGTTTATACCATCTTAACGAACGGCAACCGTTCGCAGCACCCAGCCACTGTCGGCCGATACCAGTTCCTGATCCACCCGGAACTCGTCGAACTGCTGCGGTTCGCCAGGAAGACTCTGGATGACGATATGCCCCTGGGCGCGCAGCGTGCCGATGGCTTGAGCCAGCGCGGGATCATCGGACCAGGGTGCCCGGATCGCCTGAGCGGGCTGGGCATCGGGCAGGCCGGCGGACAGTTTGCGCAGATCCAGGCTGAAGCCGGTGGCCGGCCGTGCGCGCCCGAACTTGCGGCCGATGCCATCGTAACGGCCGCCGCGCACCAGGGCATCATGCCAGCCAGCGGCATAGATCGAAAATACCACCCCCGAGTGATAGCCGTAATTGCCGCCCATGTCCGCCAGGTCGATGGCGATGGGGGCATCGGGCAAGGCCGTACAGAGCGTGCGCAGGGCATCCAGTGCCGCATGCACCGCAGGCAGATCGGGCAGGCACTGGCGGGCCCGATCGACGACCGACAGATCCCCGTACAGCGTTGTCAGCGCCCGCAAGGCCCGCAGGCTTTCGGGTTGTGCCTGGGATTCCGCACACAGCGCTTCGAGCCCGGGTGCGTCCTTGGCACTGAGTAGATCGAACACCGTATCGGCAACCTCGGCAAGCGCCGGGTCCGCATCCACCAAAGCGCGCCCCACCCCCGGATGATTCAGGTCCAGGCGCGGCTGCAGCACACCTGCGCGCCGCACGGATTCCAGTGCCAGGTGCACGCTCTCGATATCCGCCTGCACGCCCGCGTGGCCGAAGATCTCGGCGCCGATCTGCAGGAGCTCGCGATCCGACATGAGGCCGGAAGGCCGGGCATGCACGACGGGCCCACAGTAACACAGCCGCGTCACCCCTGGCCGATTGAGCAGGTGCGCGTCGATACGCGAGACCTGCACTGTGATGTCCGCACGCACGCCCATGGTCAGGCCCGAGAGCTGATCGACCAGTTTGCAGGTGCGCAGACGCAGCGCTTCGTCCTTGGCGGGCATCAGCGAATCGAGATACTCGACCATGGGCGGAGCCACCAGCTCGAAGCCGTAGGTCCGGTACAGGTCGAGCAGTTCACGCCGCAATTCCTCGATGCGGCGCGCTTCAGCGGGCAGGATGTCCGACAGATTTTCCGGCAGCAGCCAGTTCGACATCATGTTCTGTTCATTCCAAAATCAGCCAAAAAAAAACGACCTGGCTCCTTCTCGTAGGCGGGTTGGTTGATCCGCGCGGCATACGAGTGGCCAGGCCGTCCGCCTGGGCGTCAGCGCGACGCCGGCTTGGTACTACCCTTTGCGCGATCCCAGTACTGGAAGAAATCCGAACCGGGACTCAGCACCAACGTGCTGTTTTGCCCGGAGAACGCCGAGCGATAGGCATCCAGGCTCTTGTAGAAACTGTAGAACTCAGGGTCCTTGCCGTAGGATTTGGCGTAGATGGCCGCCGCAGTGGCGTCGCCCTCGCCGCGCTTGGCCTGGGATTCGGCATAGGCCTTGGCCAGGATCTCCTGGCGTTTGCGGTCGGCCTCGGCGCGAATCCGCTCGCCATCGGCTGCGCCGCCGGCGCGCAGGCGGTTGGCTTCCTGCTTGCGCTCGGCTTCCATGCGGCGATAGACCGAGTCGGAAATCTCTGGCGTGAAATCGATGCGGCGCAGGCGGACATCGACCACATCGACTCCCAATGGCTTGGCACGCTGGGCGACGGCCGACAGGACTTCCTTCATGATGGTGTCGCGGTCACTGGACACCACCTGCTTGACGGTGCGCACGTTCACCGCCGCATTCAGGGCATCCCGGATCTGCGCCTGCAGACGCTCGACCGCCGCGCCGCTGTTGGCGCCGAAGGTCACGTAATACAGCCGGGGATCGGCGATCCGCCATTTGACGAAGGAATCGATCAGCAGGTTTTTCTTTTCGGCCGTCTGGATGCGCTCGGGATCCCGGGTCTCGATGGTCTGCAGGCGCTTGTCCAGATAGACCACATTTTCGAAGGGTGGCGGATACTTGAAATACAAGCCCGGCTGCGTGATCGTCTCGCGGACCTCGCCCAGGGCGAACAGCAGCGCGGCATCCCGTTCCCGCACGATAAACATGCTGGAGGACAGGATCGCCACGAGCAGGACCAGACCGACCAGGGCAGGAAAAAAACGTTGCATCATCGGCTCCTAGTTCGAATACGGGCTGGTCATCAGAGAATCCAGGCCGGACGGAACGCCCCGCGACGCCGGGCTGCCGGACTGTGGCGCCGGTTTCCTGGTCGTCTGGGCCGCACCGGCCGCGCCAGCCGCCGAGGTACTCGACGAGGAGCCGGACGAGACCGCCGACGAACCCCCGGGAGCGGTCGTGCGGGCCGCCTGATGCATGATCTTGTCCAGAGGCAGATACAGCATGTTGCTGCTGGAAGGCACATCGACCATGACCTTGGCGGAATCACTGAGAATGTTCTGCATCGTCTCCAGGTACATGCGTTCGCGCGTGATCGCCGGCGCCTTGGTGTATTCGGTCACGACACTGTCGAAACGCGACGTGTCGCCCTGCGCCTGCCCGATGACCTTGGCGCTGTAACCCTCGGCCTCCTGGACCATGCGGGCGGACTGGCCTTCGGCCTCGGGGATCACCTGGCTGGCATATGCATTGCCTTCGTTGATCTGGCGTTCGCGGTCCTGCCCGGCCTTCACCGCATCATCGAAGGCGGCCTGCACCTGCTCGGGCGGCTGCACGTTCTGGATGGCGACGGTCGAAATCTGGATGCCGGTCTCGTAGCGGTCAAGAATGCTTTGCGCCAGCGTGTGGACCTCGGAGGCGACCTCGGTGCGCCCTGAATACAGGACGAAATCCATGGGCTTGCGGCCCACGATCTCGCGCATGGCGGTTTCCGCCGCCTGGCGCACGGATTCATCGGGCTGACTAGTATTGAACAGATAGGCGGGCGCGCCATCGGCGCGCAGGCGGTACTGGACGACGAACTGCACGTCGACGATGTTCTCGTCGTTGGTCAGCATCAGGGATTCAGGCAATACCTTATTGCGTGAGGATCCGCGGAAACCGACTTCGAAGGTACGCAGCTGTGCAATGTTCACATCCTGCGAGGCCTCGATGGGATACGGCATGCGCCATTGCAGGCCTGGCGTGAGCGTGCGGGTGTATTTGCCGAATCGCGTCACGACACCCACCTGGCCTTCCTGGACAACCATGAAGCCGCTGGCCAGCCACAACAGGATCGCCGCAATGATGACGAGCATGACAAAGCGCGGCGAAGGCCCCGGCAGAGTCGGCAGACCACCGCCCGAGGGGAGGCGCGGCCCACGACCGCCTCGTTTGCCGAACAGGCCCGTCAGCCGCTTGTTGAAATCACGCCAGACCTCGTCCAGATCGGGTGGACCGCCGGACGGATTGGGTTTATTGGCGGGATCGTTGTCCTGATTTTGCTGACCGCGCCCCCAGCCCGGATCATTCAGGTTGAACAGTTTCATTCCGCGCATCGTTTCCCGTTAGCCCCCCAAATTCAGCGATCGACTGTCGCAAACCGTCCAAGCCACTGCGTTTCAGCGCACTGACAAAGACTCGCGCAATCGTACCATGTTCATTTCTTTCGACCCGGGGATCATATCCGGCCATGTCGATTTTGTTATAGACGCGGATCTGCGGAATCTCGTCCGCGCCGATGTCCCGCAGAACCTTGTTGACCTCGAAGGCCTGCTCGTCGCGCTGCGGGCTGGCCGCATCGACGACGTGCAACAGCAGGTCGGCATGCACGGTTTCTTCCAGGGTGGCACGAAAGGCCGCGATCAGCATCGGCGGCAAGGCCCGGATGAAGCCCACCGTATCGGATACGACCACCTGCCCCGCCCCTTCGATCCAGACCCGACGTGTCGTCGTATCCAGCGTTGCAAACAGCTGATTGGCCGCGTAGGCGTCGGCCCGGGTCAGGGCGTTGAACAGGGTCGATTTGCCGGCATTGGTGTACCCGACCAGCGACACCGACAAGGTCTGTCCCCGCACCCGCGCGCGACGCTGTGTCAGGCGCTGGCGCTGCAGCCGATCCAGGCGCTCGCGCAGCGCCCGGACCCGCACGCCGATCAGGCGCCGATCGGTTTCCAGTTGGGATTCGCCGGGGCCCCGTACCCCAATTCCGCCACGCTGACGTTCAAGGTGGGTCCACAAGCGGGTGAGGCGCGTGGACAAATGCTGCAGCTGCGCCAGTTCGACCTGCAGCTTGCCCTCGTGACTTTTGGCACGCAGGGCGAAGATATCCAGGATGAGCGCGACGCGGTCCACAACGCGAACCTCGAACTGGCGCTCGAGATTACGCTGCTGGGCGGGGCTGAGAGGCTGATCGAACAGCACGACCTCCGCTCCGGTGGCCTTGACCAGCGCGGCGGCCTCTTCGATCTTGCCGGAGCCGATGAAACCCGCCGCATCCGGGCGACTGCGGCGCGCCGTCAGGACTTCGACGATATCCGCGCCGGCCCCGCTGGCCAGCATCAGGAATTCCTCGGCATGCGCTGCGTAGTCGGGTTCGCCGAGATCGACACTGATGACCAGGGATTTCATACTGGAATGTAAAAACGAATGCCCGCCGATGCGGGGGACATGGCGGGCGAGAATGGATCCGGGCTGAAAGCGGATTTATTCAGCAGAGTCGTCCACCTGGAAGGAAACCGGCCGGGCCGGCACCACCGTCGAGATGGCATGCTTGTAGACCATCTGCGTGACTGTGTTGCGCAGCAACACGACATATTGGTCGAAGGATTCGACCTGGCCCTGCAGTTTGATCCCGTTGACCAGGTAGATCGAGACGGGCACGTGGTCCTTGCGCAATGCATTCAGGAACGGGTCTTGGAGAATTTGCCCTTTGTTGCTCATGGACGAGGCTCCGGTTATTGAAGTTATGGTGGGTGGTTATTTTAATGCGAATCATGCACTGCAGCACGAGGCTGCCAGCCTGAGTCGCTCAGGTGGAAAGAACGGTCTTCAGCGTATCACAGAGCCGGGCGCACTGCTCTGGTGTGCCGACTGTGATGCGCAAATACTGGTCGACGCGCGGTGCCTGAAAATGCCGCACCAGGATGCCCTGATCGCGCAGACGCTGCGCAATGACGACAGCCTCTTCGCTGCGATGACGGGCGAAGACGAAATTTGCCTGAGATGGCAGCACCGTGAAGCCCAGCACCTGCAAGTTCTGTGCCAGATGCTCGCGGGCGCCGATGACTGCCCGCCGAGTGCGGTCGAACCAGGCTTCGTCTTCGATCGACGCCTGGGCGCCGGCCATGGCAATCCGGTCCAGCGGATAGGAATTGAAGCTGTCCTTCACCCGCAGCAACCCGTCGATCAGTTCCGACGAGGCCAGCGCGTAACCGACGCGCAGGCCAGCCAGCGAGCGGGATTTCGACAGGGTGTGCACCACCATCAGATTCGGAAAGCGGCCGATCAGCGAGGCGGCCGACTCGGCGCCGAAATCGACATAGGCTTCGTCGACCACCACGGCGCAGTCCGGCCGGGCCTCGGCAATGGCCGCGATGGCGTCTAGCCCGAGCGCGCAACCCGTCGGGGCATTGGGATTGGCAAAGATGACGCCAGCCGGTTCCTGGTCAACGGGACCCGTGTAGTCTTCGACGCGCAGGGTGAAATCGTCAGCAAGCGGAATCAGCCGGTGCGGCACGTCGTAGAAACGGCAATAGGTCCGGTAGAAACTGTAGGTGACATCAGGCAGCCACAAGGCACGATCACCGCGCCGGAACAGGGCGTTGAAGATATGCGCCAGCACCTCGTCGGAGCCGTTGCCCAGAAACACCTGGTCGGCCGCCAGACGATAGCGTTTGGCAATCGCCTGACGCAGCGCCTGCGCCTTGTAGTCCGGATAGAGGCGCAGGTCATCGTCCAGCATCGCCCGCATGGCCTCGATGGCCTTGGGCGACGGCCCGTACGGATTCTCGTTGGTATTGAGCTTGAGCAGGTTCGGGATCCGCGCCTGCTCGCCGGGGACGTAGGGGGTCAGCCCGGCGATGTGATCGCTCCAGAGCGTGCTCACGGATTGGCGTCCTTCAGATAGGGATTGTGCGAGGATTTGAACTCGATGCTCAACGGCGTGCCTGCCAGATTGAATGCCTCGCGGAACTGATTTTCCAGATAGCGCCGATAGGAATCGGGGACATCATCCAGGGCATTGCCATGGATGATGATGCGCGGCGGATTCTGCCCGCCCTGGTGGGCATACCGCATCTTGGGCCGGAAGATACCCTTGCGCGGCGGCGGTTGCTGCTCGATGGCCGCCTGCAGGGTGCGTGTGAGTTTGGGTGTGGACAGCTTGGCGAAGGCCGCCGCATGGGCGGCCTCGACGGCTTTGAGCACCGGCCCGACGCCCTGCCCCTTCAGGGCCGACAGATGCAGGACCCGCGCAAAGGACAGAAAACGCAGCTTGCGCTCGTATTCGCGCTGCACCCATTCGCGCTGTTCGCTATCCACCGCGTCCCACTTGTTCAGCCCCACGACCAAGGCGCGCCCCGCCTCTGTGGCGAAACCGGCGATGTGCGCATCCTGGTCCGAAATGCCTGCCTGCGCATCGATCAGAAGCAGCACCACGTTGGATGCCTCGATCGCCTGCAGCGTCTTGATGACAGAAAATTTCTCGACAGTTTCGAAGACCTTGCCGCGCCGGCGCAGTCCCGCCGTATCGATCAGGGTATAGCGGCGACCGTTGCGTTCGAATTCGATTTCGATCGCATCCCGCGTCGTGCCGGGCAAATCGTACGCGATGACGCGTTCTTCACCCACCAGCGTGTTGATGAGCGTGGACTTGCCAACGTTCGGGCGCCCTGCGATAGCCAGCTTGATCCGGTGATCAGGCACATCGGTCCCATCTTCGGCTTCCTCGGTGATTGCAAGCGGATCCGCGTCCAGCGAGTGGCTCGGCTCGGGAACCTGCAGCGGACCCAGGGCCTCGTCCACCAGCGCCGACACACCGTCGCCATGCGCGGCGGATATGGGGTGCGGATCGCCCAGCCCCAGTTCATAAAACTGGGCCAGATCGGCGTGGTGACGCATGCCCTCGGCCTTGTTGACGGCCAGCAGGACGCGCTGACCGGCCTTGCGCAACAGCCGGGCGATCTCATGGTCGTGGGCGTTGATGCCCTCGCGGCCATCCACCAGAAACAGCACGACGTCCGCCTCGGCGATCGCCTGCGCGGTCTGGCGAGCCATCTCGACCAGGATGCCCTGGGTCGCCACCGGTTCGAACCCGCCGGTATCCACGACGATGAAGGGGTGATCGCCCATTCGCCCTTCGCCGTAGTGCCGATCGCGGGTCAAGCCCGAGATGTTGGCCACGAGCGCCGCGCGCGACCGCGTCAGCCGGTTGAACAGGGTCGATTTACCGACGTTGGTGCGCCCGACCAGGACCACCACCGGCTTGAAATGCAGTTCAGCCACCGGTGGTCACCAACATCAGATTGCCGCTGCCCGTCTGGATCAACGCCCCGCGCGGCGTCGAAAGCGGGGCGGAAGTGATCGGGCCACCGCCGACTTGCAGACGGGCCATCAGGCTGCCGTCGGCACGCGACAAGAAGTGCAAGTATCCCTGATAGTCCCCCAGCACCACCGCGCTGCCCACCACGGCCGGAGAGCTCAGGCGGCGATTGAGCAGGGCGGACTGTTTCCAGACTTCGTGACCATCGCGCAGATCCAGCGCATGGACCGTATCCCGCAGATCCGGCAGATAAATATGCTGACCGTCGGTAGCCATCCCGGTGGCCGAGGAGACTTCCTGCGACCAGATCGGGCGCCCACCCTGAGAAACATCGAAGCAGGTGGTGTGGCCCTGATAGCTGACGCCACACAGCAGCGGCCCGACCGTCACGGGCTCACCCACGACGTCGCTGATCCGTTCCAGATCCGAGGCGCCGCGCGACGGCGACACGGAACCTTCCCAGCGCACGGCACCGGACGCCGCATCGATCACGAGCAGGCGGCCGCCGGGCATCCCGGCGATCACCGTACCCGGCACCATCGCCATGCGCATGCTGGTCCGCAAGGCGAGCGCGGGACCCGGGCGCTGGACGTTCCAGCGCAACTTGCCCGTGGATTCGTCGAAGGCCTGGACCCGGTAATCGGTGGTGCGGACCGCCACAATACCGTTGCCGACGGCCGGTGGCACGTTCACCGCGCTGGCCGCCTGGCTGCGCCAGATCTCGTTGCCTTGGGCATCGTAAGCCACGACCATCCCCGCCTGGGTCACGACAGCCGTTGTGCGACCATCCGTGCCGACACCCGCCGACAAGGGATCCTTGCCCGCTCGCCAGCGGACGGCCCCGCTGGCGAGATCCAGCGCCGCGACAGCCCCCGAAGGCGTAGCAGCATAGGCCGTGTCACCGACCACCTGCGGCGAAAAACCGTAATCTCCGCCGCTGCCGATCGACACCGACCAGCGGGACGCGACGGCCAATGAAGGCGCGTATTCGGTCAGCGGCGCCGGGTCGAAGCGGGCATCCGTGCGAGAAAACAGGCCGCAGCCTGCCAGACCCACCACCGACAGGCTGATGACGGCGGCGCGAAACAAACGAACAGGGGTACGCATGGGGCTCAGGCTCCGTTCAAGGCGTCAATCTTCAGCTGGATGATCTGCGCGGCGGGATCGGCCCCCAAGGCCTTCAGTGCGTCGCGCCAGGCCTGCACCGCCTGGTCGGCATGCCCCTGGGCCGCCAGCACGTCGCCACGGCGATCGGCATACAGGGCGGCGAACCCTTCGGGCACCGTCCCCTGCAACTGGGCCAGGGCCGGTTCATATTGCTTCTGTGCCAACAGGACGCCTGCCAGACGCAGACGAGCCACTGCCTGCAGGGCCGGCTCGGAACCATCGCGCACCAGCCATTCAAGCTGCTCGCGGGCCCCATCCAGATCCTTGCGTTCCTGCAGCGCCCAAGCGGCCACCAGAACGCCACGCGCGGCGTAGCCGGAGCTGGCGTAATCGCTACGCAGTGCCGTGCTGGCGGCCTTGATGCGGGTCACCGCATCATCACCCTGTTGGCTGGTAGCGGTTTCCAATGCCTCGTAGTAGCCCATGGCCTGACCAGCCTGATGCGACTCGTACCACTGCCAACCGCGCCAGCCGGCGAACACGGCCACGACGACTAGAACCGCGGTCATGCCAAGCGTGCCATAGCGTTCCCACCAGGCCTTCAGTGCGTCGATTTTTTCCTGTTCTTCGAGATCGTATGCCATGCCTGTAGTCAGATCCTTTGCTTGAGATGCTGGGCCAGCTGGTCGAACGCGATCGACTCCTGCTGAGATTCGCCGGAAGCCTCGGTACGCAGCCATTTCACGGTCGCGGCGCCCGAAACGAGTTCGTCGCCGCCGACGATGACGGCTGCTGTGGCGCCACTGGCGTCAGCGCGACGAAACTGTGATTTAAACCCAGTCGAGCCGGCATGGACAAGTACCCGCAATCCGGCGTCTCTCAGGCCCTCCGCCAGGCGGGCCGCGCGGCGCTGCCCGTCATCGCCCTGATGCACCAGATAGACCTGGCACTCGTCGGGTGTCGGCGGTGGCGCATCCTGCAGCCATAGATCCAGCAGACGCTCCATGCCGATGGCAAAACCGACAGCTGGCGCCGGTTTACCGCCCAGCAGTTCGATCAAGCCGTCGTAGCGCCCACCGCCGCAGACCGTCCCCTGGGCCCCCAGGCGATCGGTCACCCACTCGAAAACCGTCAGATTGTAGTAGTCCAGTCCGCGCACCAGGCGGGGATTCAGGGTATAGGCTACACCGGCATCATCCAGCCGGGCGCACAGGCCCTGGTAATGGGCCAGCGATTCCGGCCCCAGAAAATCGAACAGGCGCGGCGCGCCGTTGGCCATATCCTGCATGGCCGGATTCTTCGTGTCCAGCACGCGCAGCGGATTACTGTGCATGCGCCGACGGGCTTCCTCGTCGAGCACGTCGACATGCCTTTCCAGATAGGCAATCAAAGCGGCGCGGTGCGCGGCGCGTTCGGACGCCTGCCCCAGGGAGTTGAGTTCCAGACGGATGTCGCTCAGCCCCAGCAGACGCCACAGGCGCGCCAGCATCAGGATCAGTTCCGCGTCCACATCGGGACCAGGGAACCCCAGGGCCTCGACGTCGATCTGATGGAACTGGCGATAGCGCCCGCGCTGCGGACGTTCGTGGCGGAACACCGGCCCCATCGCGTAAATACGGCGCGGCCGGTCATACAGGAAGTTCTGTTCGATAGCCGAGCGTACGATGCCAGCCGTGAATTCAGGGCGCATGGTCAGGCGCTCGTCATTCAGGGGATCGACGAAGGAATACATTTCCTTTTCGACGATATCGGTGACCTCGCCGATGCCCCGGGTAAACAAGCGGGTGTGCTCGAGCACCGGCGTGCGCATGTTCTGGTAGCCATATGCGGCCAACCAGTCGCGCACCAGGGCTTCCAGTCGTTCCCAATGCGCCGATTCGGGCGGCAGGGTGTCTTTCATGCCGGTCAGGCCGGCGATTTTCTTGAATTCGGACATGCAACTCAATCCGCGTGACGCGGCACCACGCCAGGACGGTGCGAGGGCTCCGCGCCCGCGCCCTGCCCGTAGCGCCGTGCCACATAGTCTTCGACAATCTGTTTGAATTCCTGAGCGATCGAATCACCCTTCAGGGTGACGGTGCGCTGGCCATCGACATAGACCGGAGCGGCCGGGACCTCGCCGGTACCGGGCAGGCTGATGCCGATATCCGCATGGCGGCTTTCCCCCGGGCCGTTGACCACACAGCCCATGACGGCCACGTGCATGTTCTCGACCCCTGGATACCGCGCCTTCCAGACGGGCATCTGGGCGCGCAGATAAGCCTGGATGCTGGCGGCCAGTTCCTGGAACACCGTGCTGCTGGTGCGCCCGCACCCCGGGCACGCCACCACCATCGGCGTGAAAGCCCGCAGCCCCATGGTCTGAAGAATTTCCTGCGCCACCACGACTTCGCGGCAACGGTCGCCGCCCGGCTCGGGCGTCAGCGAAATGCGAATTGTGTCGCCGATTCCCTGCTGCAACAAAACGGCCAGCGCGGCCGTCGATGCCACGATGCCCTTGGAGCCCATCCCTGCCTCGGTCAGGCCCAGGTGCAGCGGATAATCGCAACGCTGCGACAGGCTCTGATAGACCGCGATCAGATCCTGGACGTGGCTGACCTTGCAGGACAGAATCACGGCGTTGGCGGGCAGGCCGAGTTCCTGGGCGCGTTCCGCGTTGCTGATGGCGGAGACCACCAGGGCTTCCCGCATCACGGCGTTGGCTGTCCAGGGACTGGGACGCGCGGCGTTCTCGTCCATCATCCGCGCCAGCAGCTCGTGGTCCAGACTGCCCCAGTTCACACCGATCCGGACGGGCTTGTCGTTGCGGCAGGCCACCTCGATCATCTGCGCGAAATTATCGTCGCGCCGCTTCCCGCCACCCATATTGCCGGGGTTGATGCGATATTTCGACAAGGCCTGAGCGCAGTCCGGGAACTGGGTCAGCAGCTTGTGGCCGTTGTAATGAAAATCACCCACCAGCGGCACGGGCACACTCATCCGGTCCAGCGTATTGCGCAGATCGGCCACGCGGGCAGCCGCCTCCGGGGTATTCACGGTGACCCGGACGAGTTCGGACCCCGCCTGCCAGAGTTCACGCACCTGCAGCGCGGTGGCTTCGGGGTCTGCCGTGTCGGTGTTGGTCATGGACTGGACCACGACCGGCGCATCGCCGCCCACCCGGACCACATGGCTGCCCCAGCGTACATCCACTGAGCGCGTGGGCCGCCGGTCCGCGACGGACGGTTCGGAATTCACAGAAGAGGAAGTCATTGGCGCAGCGCCTTCAGCCAATCAAGAACCAGCCACTGATCGGGGACCCAGCCCCGGTTGATGGCATACAAGCCGATCACGCAGAACAAGACCAGGATCAGCAGCACCCAGGCCCAGGTGCGGTGTGCAGGTTCGCCCCTGGGCGTCATGTCGGCTGGCGGGATAGCCCGCCGCGTGCCTGCGGAAGACACCGTCAGACGCGGACGTGCCGCCCCCACAGCGCCGTCCAGCAGGCGCAGCACGGCGTCCACGTCAGCCTCCAGGAAACGCGCATAGTTGCGCACCAGGCCCCGCAGCGGAACGCCATCGGGGAGGCGCGCCCAGTCTCCGCATTCCAGGTAGCCCAGCTGCACCGAGGAATACTTGATGCGCGCAGAGACCTCGGACAGCGTCAGGCCCCGGGTTTCGCGCAAGGTCTTCAGGGTGTCGCCGACGGGCGGCATAGCCTGGCCGTCTGGCCTGTCCTGCCATGACTGGCTGTCACTTGGGGAATCGCTCATCCGTGTTCCTTTTTGCGTATGACGATGCGTGCCCGATCGGGCAGCCGCTCGTTGATGCGGGTGCGATCGCGCACCTCGCCGGCCAACTGGCCGCAGGCGGCGTCGATATCGTCGCCGCGCGTCTTGCGCACGGTCGCCACCAGCCCGGCGTCGGTCAGATGCTGGGCGAACAAACGCACGCGCGCCGCTGGCGAGCGCCGCAACCCCGACTGTGGGAAGGGATTGAAGGGGATCAGATTGAACTTGCAGCGCACCTGACGGGCAATCCCGGTCAGTTCGCGCGCATGTTCGTCGGAATCGTTGACACCATCGAGCATGATGTACTCGAAGGTGATGAAATCACGCGGGGCATATTCCAGGTAGCGGTTGCAGGCGTCCAGCAATTCCGCCAGCGGATACTTGCGGTTCAACGGAACCAGCCGGTCGCGCAATGCATCATTGGGGGCATGCAGCGACACTGCCAGCGCCACAGGGCAATCCTGCGCCAGCCGGTCGATCATCGGGACCACCCCCGATGTGGACACCGTCACGCGCCGCCGCGACAGGCCATAGGCATGGTCGTCGACCATGAGGCGCAGGGCACCCAGGACCTGGTCGTAATTGAGCAGAGGCTCGCCCATACCCATCATGACCACGTTGCTGACCGCCCGCTGCGATTCATCGGTCGGCCCGTCCAGGCGCGCCGCCTGCGGGTCATCGCGCAAGGCGCGGTTGGCATACCACAGCTGGCCGATGATTTCAGCCGTCGTCAGATTGCGGCTGAACCCCTGATAGCCCGTGGAACAGAAGGGACAAGCAACGGTGCAGCCCGCCTGGCTGGAAATGCAGAGTGTGCCCCGATCGTCTTCGGGAATGAAGACGGTTTCGATGGCATTGCCCGCCCCCATGTCGAACAGCCATTTGCGGGTGCCGTCCGTCGAACGCTTCTCGATGTTCAGGGGCGGCGCCTGCACGACACAATGGGTTTCCAGCTGGGCCCGGAAATCTTTGGCCAGATCGCTCATGTCCTGGAACCGGTCCACCCCGCGCTGATGCACCCACTGCGACAGCTGGCGCGCGCGAAAGGGCTTGCCCCCCCACTGCGCCACCAGTGACGCCAGGGCGGCCGGGTCCAGACCCAGGACATTGACGGAACTCTGAACGGATTCAGTACCAGACATAGAAAACGATCGACAGATGAGGAAAACTCGAGACCCCTGGGCAACCCGGGGTGCTCCGCCCGGCCGACGCGTCGAGCCAGGCGGGACACAAGCCGCGATCAGCGGCCGAAAATGTTGCTTTCAGGGAAGAAGAAGGCGATTTCAACGGCAGCGGTCTCGGCGGCGTCGGAGCCATGCACGGCGTTGGCGTCGATGCTGTCGGCGAAGTCGGCACGGATGGTGCCCGGCGCGGCCTTCTTCGGGTCGGTGGCGCCCATCAGGTCGCGGTTTTTGGCAATGGCGGATTCGCCTTCCAGAACCTGCACGAACACGGGACCGGAGACCATGAAATCGACCAGGTCCTTGAAGAAGGGACGTTCCTTGTGGACGGCGTAGAAGCGCTCGGCCTCGCCGCGCGACAACTGCTGCAGACGAGCCGCCACGACCTTCAGGCCAGCCTGTTCAAAACGGGCGACGATCTGGCCGATTGCGTTCTTGGCGACGGCATCAGGCTTGATGATGGAAAGGGTACGTTCGATAGCCATGGAGGTTTCCGGTGTAGAACAGGGAAAGGAGCTTTCCCGATGAAAAGGTAGAATGAATCCCGCGCGGCGCAGCCCCATCGGATGGGGATATTTGCCCGTGCCTGCGGTGAACCGTGCATTTTACCATGCGCGGTTTCCCTGGCATCCGCCTACAATGATCGTTTTTTTTCGCTGTCCGAACCCATGAGCGATTCCATCTCCCTTCCCAAAAGCTTCGAACCCCAGGACATCGAGTCCCGCTGGTATGACGAATGGAATCGACGGGGTCTGTTCAGTGGCGGGCAGCACGTCGAACCGGCGGCCGGACACACATCGGCTCCCTTCGCGATCCAGTTTCCGCCGCCCAATGTCACCGGCACCCTGCACATGGGCCATGCGTTCAATCAGACCATCATGGACGGCCTGATCCGCTATCACCGCATGAGCGGCGACGATACGGTGTTCATTCCCGGCACCGACCACGCCGGCATCGCCACACAGATCGTGGTCGAACGACAGCTGGATGCACAAGGCGTGTCGCGCCACGACCTCGGTCGCGACAAGTTCCTGGAGCGAGTCTGGGCATGGAAGAAGCAATCCGGCAGCACCATCACCGGCCAGTTCCGGCGGCTGGGCTCTTCCTGCGACTGGTCACGTGAATACTTCACCATGGACGATCGCCTGTCGCGAGGAGTGATCGAGGTCTTCGTGCGCCTGTACGAACAGGGCCTGATCTACCGCGGCAAGCGCCTGGTGAACTGGGACCCGGTTCTGGGCACGGCCGTCTCCGACCTGGAAGTGGTCAGCACCGAGGAAGACGGCCACATGTGGGAAATCCGCTACCCACTGACGACGCCGGCCGACGGGTTGACCCACCTGGTGGTCGCCACCACCCGGCCCGAAACCATGCTGGGCGACGTCGCCGTCATGGTGCACCCAGAGGACGAGCGCTACGCGCATCTCATCGGACGCACCGTGACGTTGCCGCTGGTGGGCCGCGAGATCCCCATCATCGCGGACGACTACGTGGACTGCGAATTCGGCACCGGTGTCGTCAAGGTCACTCCCGCACACGATTTCAACGACTACGCAGTGGGCCAACGCCACGGCCTACCGATGATCAGCGTGCTGACCCTGGACGCGAAGATCGACGAACAGGCCCCTGCGGCCTACCGCGGCCTGGACCGCTACGAGGCCCGCCGGTGCATCGTGACCGACCTGGAGTCCCAGGGTCTCCTGCAGGCGGTAAAACCGCACAAGCTCATGGTGCCGCGCGGCGACCGCACCAACAGCGTCATCGAACCCATGCTGACGGATCAGTGGTTCGTCGCCATGAGCGAGCCGGCTCCCGAAGGCAGCCTGCACCCTGGCAAGAGCATCACCGACGTGGCACTGGAAGTCGTCGCCGACGGCCGCGTGAAATTCGTTCCGGAAAACTGGACCACCACCTACAACCAGTGGCTCGACAACATCCAGGACTGGTGTATTTCCCGCCAGCTGTGGTGGGGCCACCAGATCCCCGCCTGGCATGCGGACGACGGCAGGATCTTCGTCGCCCGCTCGGCCGAGGACGCCGAGCGTCAGGCCCGCGCGGCGGGTGTCGCCGGGCCGCTGACCCGCGATCCTGACGTGCTGGACACCTGGTTCTCATCCGCCCTGGTGCCGTTCACCGACCTGGGCTGGCCCGAGCAGACGCCGGACCTGTCCCGCTATCTTCCCTCCAGCGTGCTGGTCACGGGCTTCGACATCATTTTCTTCTGGGTCGCCCGCATGATCATGATGAGCATGCACCATACCGGCCAGGTACCCTTCCGCACGGTGTACGTGCACGGCCTGGTTTGCGACATGGAAGGCAAGAAGATGTCGAAGTCCAAGGGCAACACCATCGATCCGGTGGACCTGATCGACGGCATCGACCTGGAATCCCTGCTGGCCAAGCGCACGGCCGGCCTGATGAACCCGAAGCAGGCCGAGACCATCCGCAAGCGCACGCGCAAGGATTACCCCGATGGCATCCCGGCCTACGGCGCCGATGCGCTGCGCTTCACCATGGCGGCCTATGCCACCCTGGGGCGCAACATCAATTTCGACCTGAAGCGCTGCGAGGGCTATCGCAATTTCTGCAACAAGCTCTGGAACGCCACCCGTTTCGTGCTGATGAACGTCGAAGGGCACGACCTGGGGCACGCCCAGCCCGGCGACCTGTCCTTTGCCGACCGCTGGATCATCGACGGCTTGCAGCGACTGATCACGGAAGTCCACACGGGCTTTGCCCAGTACCGCTTCGATCAGGTGTCCGACCGTCTCTACCACTTCATCTGGGACGAATACTGCGACTGGTACGTCGAACTGGCCAAGGTCCGCCTGCAGACAGGCGGCGCCGTGGAACAGGCGGCCACGCGCCGCACCCTGATCCAGGTACTGGAAACCCTGCTGCGCCTGGTCCATCCGATCATGCCCTTCATCACGGAAGAGCTCTGGCAGAAAGTCTCGGTGGCCGCCGGGGTCCGGGCAGTTGGCGCCGAGGCCAGCATCAGCACCCAGCCCTACCCCATGGCCCAGGAGTCCCTGCTGGATACCGCCGCCGTCGCCCGCATGACCGCGCTCAAATCCCTGACCGAGGCCATCCGTGCCCTGCGCGGCGAAATGAATCTGGCCCCGAGCCAGCGTGTCCCGCTGCTGGTTCAGGGCACGGATGCCGGCCTGGACGAACTGGCTCCCTATCTGACGACTCTCGCCCGCCTGGACACCGTCCAGGCCGTGGACCACCTACCCGATCTGGGCGCCCCGGTGCAGGTCGTGGGCACCACGCAACTGATGCTGCACGTGGAAATCGACGTCGCAGCCGAACGCGCACGCCTGGACAAGGAAATCGACCGCCTGGAAAAGGAAATCGCAAAAGCCGGCGCCAAGCTGTCGAATGCCAGCTTCGTCGAGCGGGCACCCGCAGCCGTCGTGGAGCAGGAAAAAGCCCGCCTGCTGCAATTCGGCGAAACACTGGACCGGGTCAGAGCGCAGCGGACACGGCTGCAGGACTGAACCCCACACCCCCATCCCCTGAATGTCACGGCATATGCCCATGAGCTCCGATAAATTTCGACCGGTGATCGAATCCCTGCTGGACACCGATCTGTATAAATTCACGATGTGGCAGGCCATGCTGCACCGTCACCCGGCGGCCCAGGCAGAATATCAGTTCATCTGCCGCAGCCGGCCCGAACATTCACTGGCGGAACTGGCACCAGAGATCGAACGGCAGATCGATCATTTATGCAGCCTGCGCTTTAGCCAGGACGAGCTGGATTATCTGGGCGGGCTGCGCTACATCAAATCGGATTTCGTCGATTTTCTGTCGCTGTTTCACTTTCAGCGCCGCTTCATTCAGATCGGCACTCAGGGGGATTCCCTGACCATCATCGCCCGAGGTCCCCAGGTGCATGTCATGGGGTTCGAAATCTTCGTGCTGGCGATCGTCAACGAGATTTATTTTCGACGCTATCAGGCGGACGACGTACTGGAAGAAGGCCGGCGCCGGCTGCAGGCGAAAATCGAACTGCTGCGAGATTTTTCGCGCGAACCGGCACGGCGCTTTCCATTGCAGATTTCCGATTTTGGCCTGCGCCGCCGATTTTCCAAGGTGTGGCAGACCGAAGTCGTGGAACGGTTGCGGACGGCCGTCCCACAATACATCACCGGCACGTCCAATGTCGCGCTGGCCAAATCCCACGGATTGGTGCCGGTGGGGACCATGGCCCATGAATATCTGCAGTCATACCAGGCGTTCGGGAAAGTCCGCCTGCGGGATTTCCAGCGGGCCGCGCTGGAGGACTGGGTACAGGAATATCGCGGCGATCTGGGCATCGCCGTCACCGACGTGGTCGGTACGGATGCCTTTCTGGCGGATTTCGACCTGTATTTCGCCAAGCTGTTCGACGGCCTGCGCCACGATTCGGGCGACCCGATCGCCTGGGGGGAAAAGGCCCTGGCCCATTATCAGACCCTGCGCATCGACCCGACCAGCAAACGCCTCGTCTTTTCGGACGGCCTGGACATTCCTCGCGCGCTGGATATCTACCGCCATTTTGCCGACCGGGTCCAGCTGGCGTTCGGAATCGGCACCAACCTGACGAACGATCTGGGGCCGCAGCCGCTGAACATCGTCATGAAGCTGTTCCAGTGCAATGGCATGCCCACCGCTAAACTGGCCGATAGCCCGGGCAAGGAACACTGCACCGACGCGACGTTCCTGGCCTACCTGCGGCAGGTATTCGGGCGCGCAGTGGACGGCGCCGCGAGCCCCGGCACCTGAAAATCCGCCAGGGCCCGGTTCTTAGGCGGTGCCCCCAACGGTCAGCCCATCGATGCGCAAGGTCGGCATGCCGACCCCGACCGGCACGCTCTGGCCTTCCTTGCCGCACGTGCCCACGCCGGAATCCAGGGCCAGGTCATGGCCGATCATGCCGATGCGGCGCATGGCCTCCGGGCCGCTGCCGATCAGCGTCGCGCCCTTGACTGGATAAGTGACCTTGCCTTTCTCGATCACATAGGCCTCGGATGCGGAAAACACGAACTTTCCGCTGGTGATGTCCACCTGCCCGCCGCCGAAATTCACGGCATACAGCCCCCGATCCACTGACGCGATGATGTCCTGGGGATCGGCCTTTCCTGCCAGCATGTAGGTATTGGTCATGCGCGGCATGGGCAGATGCGCATAGGATTCACGGCGCCCGTTGCCAGTAGGCGCCTGCTTCATGAGCCGCGCATTCATGGAGTCCTGCATATAGCCCCGCAGGATGCCGTCCTCGATCAGGACGTTGTGCTGCGTGGGATGACCTTCGTCGTCGACGTTCAGCGAGCCGCGCCGATCCGGCAGGGTACCGTCATCGACCACGGTTACGCCACGCGACGCCACCTGTTCGCCGATCCGCCCTGAAAAGACGCTGGACCCCTTGCGGTTGAAATCGCCTTCCAGGCCATGCCCCACGGCCTCGTGCAGCAGGATCCCCGGCCAGCCAGACCCCAGGACCACGGTCATCTGTCCGGCTGGCGTGGGACGGGCTTCCAGGTTGACCCGGGCTTCGTGGACCGCCCGGTCGACATAGCCACGCAAGATATCATCCGTGAAATAGGCCAGACCCGTGCGCCCGCCCCCGCCGCCATGCCCCATTTCCCGGCGCCCCTTGCGTTCGGCGATCACGGTCACGGACAGCCGCACCAGCGGCCGCACATCGGCCACCAGCCGGCCATCGCTGCCGGCCACCAGAATCACGTCATATTCTGCGGCCAGGCCCGCCATGACCTGGATGATCTCCGGATCGGCGGCCCGGGCCATGGCCTCGACCCGTTCGAGCAGGGCGACCTTGTCGGGGGCCGACAGGGAATCGACCGGATTGACTGGCGCGTAAAGACGATGCGGCGTGTCGCTGCCACCATCCACCCGGCGCCGGCCCGATCCCTGGCGGGCGATCGTGCGCACCGCCTGGGCGGACGACAGCAGCGCCGCGGGCGACAGGCTGTCGGAATAGGCAAAGGCGGTTTTTTCACCGCTGATCGCCCGCACACCGACCCCCTGATCGATGGAAAAGCTGCCGGTCTTCACGATGCCTTCTTCCAGGCTCCAGCCTTCGGAGCAGCTGTACTGGAAATACAGATCGGCGTAATCGACCCGATGGGTATGGATCTCGGACAAGGCACGAGCCAGATGGGATTCATCCAGCCCCCAGGGATCCAGCAGCAGCGAGCGGGCGGTATTGAGGGCTTCCAGGCCCGGTTCGATCATTTTCATCTGACAATATCCAAAAACATCACAAGACCCGGTGCCGCAGGGCCGGCAAGGACTCGCGCACCGACTCCAGGCGGTCGGAGTCGAGCGTACCGGCGGCCAGCCCCGGACCTTCGGGCAGACAACTGAGCACGTCGCCCCAGGGATCGATCAGCATCGAATGCCCCCAGGTACGACGGCCGTTTTCGTGAGTGCCGCCCTGGGCACTGGCCAGGACATAGCACTGGTTTTCGATGGCGCGCGCGCGCAGCAACACTTCCCAGTGTACTGAACCCGTGGTCCAGGTGAAAGCGGCCGGCAACACCATCAGGCGCACGTCTCCCTGCGCCCGAAAAAATTCCGGGAACCGCAGGTCATAGCAGATCCCCAGTGCAACCCGACCGAACGGCAGATCGAAAACCTGGGGCGCATCATCACCCGGACGGATCGCCCGGGATTCGTCATAGGATTCGGTCCCGCGCTGGAAGTTGAACAGGTGGATTTTGTCGTAGCGCGCGCAGGGTCTTCCCTGCGGGTCGAAAACCAGGCAGGTATTGTAAATTCGATGCGCATCGGGGCTGCGCAGGGGCAGCGTCCCCCCCACCAGCCAGACCGCATGGTGCCGCGCCTGCTCTGACAGGAATGCCTGGATAGGGCCCTGCCCCGGCATTTCGGCCAAGGCCAGCTTATCCTGGTCGTGCCGGCCCATGAAACAGAAATATTCCGGCAGGGCGATCAGGCAGGCCCCACCCCGGGCAGCCTGTTCGATCCAGTACGCCGCCTGTTTCAAATTATCCTGAAGCGACAGTCCGGAAACCATTTGAACCGCTGCCACGGAAAGTGTCTTGTCCCGCATTTTCATCCGCCTCTGTCGATCCTGAATCCACGATTCAATATTCGATCAACCACGTACCTATTCAATTACCCCCAACGGGAGAAAATCAGCTTAAAATCTGAGTCCGGCCCGGATATAAAAGTATCCGAGCCATAAATACAACTCTGCACGGAGCAATGAATGGCACGCACCAGCTACGCCTCTCAGAAAACCCGCCTGGAAAAAGAAAAGGCGAAAATCGAAAAGCAACTGCAGAACTTGCAGGCCAAACAACGCAAACCGGTTGTGACGTCGATCGTCCGATCGATGCGTGATTATGGCATCACCCCTGAAGAAATTGCGGCGGCATTCGACCACAAGGCCCCCAGTCGCACATCCGGCGCACCCCGCAAGGCGGCTCCGGCAGCCAAGCGGGTGATTCCACCAAAATACCGCCACCCGGACACGCACGCCGAATGGACGGGTCGCGGCAAACCACCGCGCTGGATCACCGAAGCCGAAACAGCCGGCACGTCGCGCGACACCTTTCTGATTGAAAAGGCCGCCTGAAAAACCAGGCACCCCGGCCAGCTCCGTTGGCCTGGGGTCCTGATTTCACGAGCCGCCGCTATCCACCTCACTGACGCGGATAGCGCACCTGGACGACCTGGCCATTACGACCCGGAAACCGGTCGAACAGCGCGCGAGCCAGATACGGCATGGCTGCCCCAAGCTGATCTTCCGGGCCGGCCGTGACCGCGCTGGCCCGATAGACCTCGCGTCCTTGCTGCGTCTGATCATCGATCCGCACAGATAGATGAAGCCGGGTCACCACCACCGGCACAGTCTCGGTCACCGGCCCATATCCCCATCCCCAGGGGCGATAAAAGCCGGGACCCGGAAAACCCGGGGAGAAATACGGATCGACCATGCGCTCGCGCCACTCGCGTTCTTGCGAGCTGCCATAATCCATGTGCACGACGAAACGCGCCTGTGACAAGGACCGCGCCTCGATCAGCCCCGTCGGACCCAAGGCGGCCCGCACAGTATCCGCAAATGTCTGGTACTGCAGATTATTCCGCTGGGCTGTCTCTGGTTCGATCCAGTAGGTGGCCCCCACGGTGTGGTCAGGCCATTGCTGGTAGCGCGTGACCTGCGCGGAAAACACGCTGGCGCACCCCCCCAGCGACAATGCAAAGAATGCAACGCCCAGCCACTGCATCGCCATCCGCCCAAAACCACCCAGACGTTTCATCACGTTCACAATATCCAGAAAAAACTCACAGCTTCATCATAGGCGCTGCCAAAATATTCCGAAAGCCCGCCCCGGTATTCCAAAACCGGAAGGCCGTCCGAGGAAAGGAATCTCCCGGGTTCCGTCAGCCGACTACAATGGACGCTTGATGAAAGCCTTACGGAACGACTCATGCGCACCGACATCGCCCAGACGATCCATCGCCAGGATTACACCCCCTATCCCTATCGGCTACCCCAGGTCAGGCTGGAATTCGATCTGGATGCCCAAACCACCCGGGTACGCTCGGTGCTGCGCTTCGAACCCGACAGGAACACTCCACCAGGCGCGCCCGTTGTCCTGCAGGGCGAAGACCTGGAACTCATCGACGTCCAGATCGACGGCCGCGCGCTGAGTGCGAACGAATACTATCTCGATGACGAAACCCTGCGCCTGACGCCACCGGCATCCGGCAAGCCCTTCACCGTCAGCATCACCAGCCTCTGCCATCCCGCGCGCAACACTACGTTGATGGGTCTGTACGTATCCGGCGACAAGCTCTTCACCCAATGCGAGGCCCAGGGCTTCCGGCGCATCACCTGGTTTCCCGATCGCCCGGACGTGATGGCCTGCTACGAGGTCGTCCTGCGGGCGGACCCCAAGGCCTACCCGACCCTGCTGTCCAACGGCAACCTGATCGAACAAACGACACTGCCCGACGACCGCCACCAGACCTTGTGGCGCGACCCCCATCCTAAACCCTGCTATCTGTTTGCCTTGGTGGCGGGCGACTTCGACTGCATCGAACGCACCGAGACCACCCGCAGCGGCCGCTCGGTCCTGCTGCAGGTGTACAGCGACCGAGGCTGCCGCGAACAGACCCATTGGGCACTCGACTGCCTGGCACGCGCCCTGCACTGGGACGAACGCCGCTTCGGGCTGGAACTGGATCTGGACCGCTTCATGGTGGTGGCCGCCCGCGACTTCAACATGGGCGCCATGGAAAACAAGGGCCTCAACGTCTTCAATGCCGCTTACGTGCTGGCGGACCCGGCGACCGCGACCGACGGCGCATACCGCCGCATCGAGGACGTGATCGGGCACGAGTACTTCCATAACTGGACCGGCAACCGCGTTACCTGCCGCGACTGGTTTCAGCTCTCGCTGAAGGAAGGCCTGACCGTCTTTCGCGAGCAGGAATTCTCCGCCGACATGCTGGCCGACGATCTGCCTGCCGTGGAAGCCGCCAGCGCCCGGGCCGTCAAACGTATCGACGACGTCCATGTGCTGCGCATGATGCAGTTTCCGGAAGATGCCGGCCCGATGGCACACCCGATCCGCCCGGACAGCTATCAGGAAATCGGTAATTTCTATACCGCCACGGTCTACGAAAAGGGCGCCGAGGTCATTCGCATGCAGCACACACTGCTGGGCGAATCCGGCTTTCGGGCCGGCATGGACGAGTATTTCCGCCGCCACGACGGCCAGGCCGTCACCTGCGACGATTTCGTCAATGCCATGGAATCGATCTATGTCCGGCAACATCCGGAACAGGACTTCACCGTGTTCCGCCGCTGGTACGCCCAGGCGGGCACGCCGCGCGTCAAGGTGGAACATCACTACGATGCCAAAGCCCGCTGCCTGCGGCTGACGCTCAGCCAGCACTGCCCCCCGGCTGGCCTGGAGGCCCGCCAGACGCCGATCGCCGACAAGCCGCCGCTGCACATCCCCGTTGCCA
This sequence comes from Castellaniella sp., assembly GCA_019104865.1. Classification (GTDB taxonomy): domain Bacteria; phylum Pseudomonadota; class Gammaproteobacteria; order Burkholderiales; family Burkholderiaceae_B; genus Castellaniella. Next base: position 39,556 of record JAHRWZ010000083.1, read on the forward strand.
TCGGCCTGCTGGACCGGTCGGGCCGCCCGCTGCCGATCCTCTGGCAGGGACAGTCAAGGGACACCCTGTTGCTGGAACTGCGGGAGGCCCGCCAGACATGGACGCTGGACGACGTTCCCGAAGCTCCCGTGATCTCCCTGCTGCGCGGGTTTTCGGCTCCGGTCATCGTCGAGACCGAGCGCGACGCGGACGATCTGGCACTGCTGGCACGGTACGACCCGGACCCCTTCGCGCGGTGGGACGCCACACAGGAAGCTGCATTGCGGCACCTGCTGGCCGGCATGCGGTCGCTGCGCGACCAGGCCCCGCAGCCCGCCATCGAGCCCCTGATGGAACTCTGGCGCGAAGCCCTGCGCGACGATGCCCTGTCTCCCGCCTACCGGACGCGCCTTCTGGCCCTGCCTGCCTTGCGCGAACTCCTCGAACGCAGCACCCCCATGGATCCGCAAGCCGCCGCCACCGTCCGGACGCTGACGCAGGCGGCCCTGGGCGCGGGCCTGGCGGATCAGTGGAACGCGCTGTACGACTCACTTACCGACGAGGGGGGGCCCTATTCCCCCGATCCCGTTTCCTCCGGGCGCCGATCCCTGCGCAACCTGGCACTGGAATACCTGCTGGCAGGCCAGACGCCGGATGCCGTCCGGAAGGCCCGCGCGCAATATGCCCAAGCGCAAAATATGACGGAAAGCCTGGGTGCGCTGACGGCCTTGCTACAACACACTCCTCAGGAATGCGCCGATCTGCTCCAGGACTTCCACGAACGCTGGCACGCGGAACCCCTGGTGCTCGACAACTGGTTCGGTATCCAGGCCAGCGCCCCCTCCTGCACGGTGGCCCGGGTGCGCGCCCTGATGGCGTTGCCCGACTTCACCCTGCGCACGCCGAACCGGGCCCGCGCCGTGATCTTCCGCTTCTGCATGGACAATATGGCCAATCTGCACACCCCCGAAGGCTACGACTTCTGGGCCGAGCAGGTGCTGACCCTGAACGAGCTCAATCCGGAAGTCGCCGCCCGGCTGGCCCGCGCTTTTGACAACTGGGCGCGCTACGAACCCGTGTCGCGCGAAGGCATGAAAGCCGCGCTGCATCGGGTGCGCTCGGCACCCGGCCTGTCACGCAACGTGCATGAAATCGTATCCAAGGCGCTCGACGCCTGAATCCATTCGATCACCCAACGAGGAACACCTTGAAATTCAAGACATTGACCCAGTATCTGGTCGAACAGCAGCGTGAACACAAGGCTGTCTCGCCCGACGTCCGTCTGCTCATCGAAACAGTCTCCCGCGCCTGCAAGGCCATCAGTCACGCCGTCAGCAAAGGCGCCTTGGGCGGCGTGCTGGGCAGCCTGGGCACAGAGAACGTACAAGGCGAGATCCAGAAGAAACTCGACGTCCTGTCCAATGAAATCCTGCTCGAAGCCAACGAGTGGGGCGGCAATCTGGCTGCCATGGCCTCCGAGGAGATGCAGACCATTCACCGCATTCCCAACCATTATCCGAAGGGCCAGAACCTGCTGCTGTTCGATCCGCTGGATGGTTCCTCGAACATCGACGTGAATGTCTCGATCGGCACGATCTTCTCCGTGCTGCAGGCGCCCGCCGAAGCCGCCGGCCGCGAGATCGCCGAAGCCGACTTTCTGCAGCCCGGCACCCGCCAGGTCGCCGCCGGCTATGCCATCTACGGCCCCCAGACCATGCTGGTACTGACGGTCGGGGCCGGGGTCATGGGCTTCACGCTGGACCGCGAAATGGGATCCTGGCTGCTGACCCACGAGAACATCCAACTGCCGGAACAGACCGCTGAGTTCGCCATCAACATGTCCAACATGCGTCACTGGGAAGCCCCTGTGCGGCGCTACATCGACGAATGCCTGCAGGGCGAGACCGGCCCGCTGGGCAAGAACTACAACATGCGCTGGATCGCGTCGATGGTCGCCGACGTGCATCGCATCCTGACGCGCGGCGGCGTCTTCATGTATCCGCGCGACGCCCGTGCCTCGGGCAGGAAGGGCAAGCTGCGCCTGATGTACGAAGCCAATCCCATGAGCTTCCTGGTCGAGCAGGCCGGGGGCTGCGCGGTGGACGGCGGCACCCGGATCCTGGACATCCAGCCCGACGCCCTGCACCAGCGCGTCGGGGTGATCCTGGGGTCGAAGCAGGAAGTCGAGCGCCTGCAACGCTACCACCAGGACAGCTGAGTCAATCCAGCGTCAGCACAGTTGCGCCGGTCGTCCGGCGCGACTTCAGGGCCTCGTGCGCACGGGCGGCATCCTTCAGGGCGAAGCGCTGGCCAACCACGATGTCGAGCTTGCCCGCCGTCACCAGTTCGAAGACCTCGGCGGCGGCGGCCTGCATGGCCTGGGCCGTCGCCACGTAGGTCGCCAGAATCGGCCGGGTGACATACAGCGCCCCCTTGGCCGCCAGCTGCCCCAGATTCACACCCTCGACCGGCCCGGACGCATTGCCGAAGCTGACCATCATCCCGCGCGCCCTCAGGCAATTCAGGGACGTTTCCCAGGTGTCCTTTCCAACCCCGTCGTAGACCACTGGAACCTTCTGGCCGCCGGTCAGTTCGAGCACCCGGGCCACGACGTCCTCGCGGGTGTAATCGATCACTTCCCAGGCGCCATGGCGGCGTGCGAGCGCGGCCTTTTCCGGCGAGGACACGGTGCCGATCAGGCGCACCCCCAGGGCCCGCGCCCATTGGCAGGCAATCAGGCCGACGCCACCCGCCGCCGCATGAAACAGGATCGTTTCGTTGCCCTGGAGCCGGTAGGCCTGACGAAACAGATACTGGACGGTCAGCCCCTTGAGCATCAGAGCGGCGGCCTGTTCGAAACCGACCGAGTCCGGAATCGCCACGACGCGGTCCGCGGGGATGTTGCGCAAATCCGTGTAGGCGCCGATCGGCCCCTGGCCATAGGCGACGCGATCACCGACGCGCAGGTGCTTGACCTCGGCGCCCACTGCCTCGATGATCCCGGATGCTTCGAAACCCAGGCCATGCGGCAGCGGATGCGGATAAAGGCCCGTGCGGCAATAGATGTCGATGAAATTGAGACCGACGGCCTTCTGGCGAATCTGGACCTCGTGGGAAGCAGGCGCCGGCACATCCACCTGAGCCAGTTGCATGACTTCAGGCCCGCCATGCTGACGGATCTGTATGATCTGAGCTTTCTTCACTGCCGTTTCCTCCAGCCCGCCCGGGCCCTGTTTCAAAGCACCCGACCAGACTAGCATGAATTCCCGCTGTGGCCGGACTGAACGGCGCCAAGGCGTTAAAATTGCGGATTCCCCGTTTTATCCCTTCTTAGTTGACACATCATGGCCGGACACAGTAAGTGGGCAAACATCCAGCACCGCAAAGGGCGTCAGGACGCCAAACGCGGCAAACTCTGGACAAAGATCATCCGTGAAGTCACCGTGGCTGCCCGCGCTGGCGGGGCCGACCCGGATGCCAATCCACGCCTGCGCCTGGCCTGGGACAAGGCCACCGCGGCCAACATGCCCAAAGACAACATCATGCGCGCGATCCAGCGCGGCGCGGGCGGCGCCGATGATGCCAACTACGAGGAAATCCGCTACGAAGGCTATGGCGTGGGCGGCGCCGCGGTCCTGATCGATTGCATGACCGACAACCGCCAGCGCACTGTCTCCGAAGTCCGGCACGCGCTGACCAAGCACGGTGGCAACCTGGGCCAGGACGGCTGCGTGGCCTTCATGTTCAAGCATTGCGGCCAGTTCATCTTCGCACCGGGCATCTCCGAAGAAAAAGTCATGGATGTGGCGCTGGAGAACGGCGCCGAGGACGTCCAGACCGACGAGGAAGGCGTCATCGAGGTCATCTGCGAACCGGGCCAGTACGCCGCCCTGAAGCAGGCCTTCGACACGGCCGGCCTGAATCCGGAGATCCATGGCGTCATCATGAAGGCCCTGTCGGAAGTCCAGCTACAGGGCGACGACGCCGAACGCATGCAAAAGATCATCGATATCCTTGAAGGCCTGGACGACGTCCAGGAGGTCTACACCACTGCCGTCATGGACGATACCGAATGAAGCTGCTGGTCATCGGCTCGGGCGGCCGCGAACATGCCCTGGCCTGGCGCCTGGCCCAGTCCCCTCGCGTGCAAAAAATCTACGTTGCTCCCGGCAATGGCGGGACAGCCGACGCGCCCCTGATCGAGAACCTGCCCCTGAGCGACATCGAAGCACTGATCACCTTCGTGCGCCAGGAAAAGATCGCCTTCACCGTGGTCGGGCCGGAAGCCCCGCTGGCGGCTGGCATCGTCGATGCCTTCCGCGCGGCCGGCCTGCGCATTTTCGGACCAACCCGCGCGGCGGCCCAGCTGGAAAGCTCGAAGGACTATGCGAAGGCCTTCATGCTGCGCCACAGCATTCCTACAGCCGCCTACCAGACCTTCACCGATGTGCAGCGGGCGAAGTCCTACATCCGCGAACAAGGCGCCCCGATCGTCATCAAAGCCGACGGCCTGGCGGCCGGCAAGGGTGTGGTCGTGGCCCAAACGCTGGACGAAGCTCTGCAGGCCATCGACGACATGCTGGGTACGGACGGCGCCTTCGGCGCGGCCGGCGCTCGCGTCGTGGTCGAAGAATTCCTCGACGGCGAGGAAGCCAGTTTCATCGTCATGTGCGACGGCCACCACGTGCTGCCACTGGCCACCAGCCAGGACCACAAGCGCCTGCTCGACGGCGACGCGGGGCCCAACACCGGCGGCATGGGCGCCTACTCGCCAGCCCCCATCGTCACCCCCGCCCTGCACAATCGCATCATGCGCGAGGTCATCCAGCCGGCGATTCAGGGTATGGCGCACGACGGAATCCCGTATACCGGCTTCCTGTATGCGGGCCTGATGATCGGGCCAGGTCCGGACGCCACCCGCGGGCTGAAGGTCCTGGAATTCAACTGCCGCATGGGCGACCCCGAAACCCAACCCATCATGCTGCGGGTCAAGAACGACTTCACCGAAACGCTCGAACACGCACTGGACGGCACACTGGACCAGACCGAGATCGACTGGGACCGGCGCACGGCGGTCGGGGTCGTCCTCGCGGCCGCCGGCTATCCAGACGCACCGCGCAAAGGCGACCTCATCACGGCGCTGGCCGCCGATACCGACACCTGCATCACCTTCCACGCGGGCACCACCCGCGACGACGGCCAGCTGCGCACCAGCGGCGGACGGGTGCTGTGCGTCACCGCGCTGGCCGACTCCATCCGCCGCGCCCAGCAGGCCGCCTACGACGCGGTGAACCAGACCTTCTTCGAAGGCCGCCAGTTCCGACGAGACATCGGCTGGCGTGCCGTCGCCGCCGGCAAGCGGCACGACTAACCTGTCATCACGGGGGCCTCATGCACGTCCCAGTCGACCACGTTCACGCCACATTCTCCGCGCTCCAGGAGCGCATCGTCAGCAGTCTCGAGGCACTGGAAGGTGCCTCGTTCGGCCGTGATCCCTGGAACCGTCCCGAAGGCGGCGGCGGTCTGACCCGGTATTGCGAGAACGGTACCGTCTTCGAACGGGCGGGGGTGCTGTTCAGCCATGTCCAGGGTCATGCACTGCCGCCCTCGGCCAGCGCACATCGCCCGGAGCTCGCCGGACGCGGCTGGGAAGCCATGGGAGTCTCCATGGTGCTGCATCCACGCAACCCCCACGTCCCGACCACGCACATGAACGTACGGCTCTTCGTCGCCCACGGAAACGGCGGCGACCAGGACGTGTTCTGGTTCGGTGGCGGCCTGGATCTGACCCCGTACTATCCGATGGAAGCCGATGTGCGGCATTTCCATCAGGTCTGCCATGATGCGGTGGCCCCCTTCGGGACCGACAAATACCCCCGCTACAAGGCCTGGTGCGACGAGTACTTCCTGCTGCGTCACCGCCAAGAGACCCGCGGTGTTGGCGGCCTGTTCTTCGACGATCTGAATACGCCGGATTTCGACACCTGCTTCACATTGACCCAGGCCGTGGGCAACTGCTTTCTGCCCGCCTATGTCCCGATCGTCCAGGCGCGCAACACGACCGCTTATGGTGAACGTGAGCGCGCGTTCCAGGCGTACCGTCGCGGCCGGTATGTCGAATTCAACCTCGTGTACGACCGCGGAACCCTGTTCGGTCTGCAGTCCGGCGGCCGCACGGAATCGATCCTGCTATCCATGCCCCCTGTCGCGCAATGGCGCTATGACTGGACACCCGAGCCGGGTTCCGCTGAAGCGGCGCTGGGCGACTATCTGAAACCTCGCGCATGGCTGTGATGCCGCAGGTCGGCCTGCTGGGCGGCAGCTTCGACCCGGTCCACCGAGCCCACATCGCACTGGCCCGAGCTGCCTGCCAGGCACTGAAACTGGAAAGGGTCGATCTGCTGCCTGCGGGTCGCCCCTGGCAACGCGACGACCTGGGCGCCTCGCCCGAGCATCGCCTGCGCATGTTGCAGCTGGCCTGCCAAGACGATCCGATATTGCGGATCAATCCGGTCGAGCTCTATCGCCCGGGCGCCACCTACACCATCGACACGCTGGCGGCGCTGCCGGACACCGCGCAGTACACCTGGATCCTGGGTGCCGACCAACTGGCCAATTTCTGCACGTGGCATCGCTGGCGCGATATTCTGCATTATGTTCGCCTGGCAGTGGCACAGCGTCCGGGGGCAACAGCGCAGCCTCCCGACGAGCTCATCCAGGCTCTGCCGCCAGGAGGCCTCGTACGGATTCCCTTTCCACCGCAGGACGTCTCCGCCTCCGCCATCCGCCAGGCCCTCGCCAAAGGGCAAGCGGTCGAGGCCCAGCTGGACCCCCGCGTGCTGGACTACATCCACGCACACCGACTCTATCAATACCCGGCTGTCCCTCCCGACGCCGCACATGCCTCATGAACCTGCAAAAACAGCAACGCCTCATCATCGATGCACTGGAAGACATCAAGGCCCAGGACATCAAGGTCTTCAACACAACGGGCCTGACCAGCCTGTTCGACCGCATCATCATCGCCAGCGGCACGTCGAACCGCCAGACCCGCGCCATCGCCAGCCACGTCGCCGACCAGGCCAAACAACACGGCCTGGAGATCATCGCCTTCGAAGGTGAGGACACGGGCGAATGGGTCCTGGTCGACCTGGGCGACATCGTCGTGCATTGCATGCAGCCGTCTGTCCGCAGCTATTACAACCTCGAGGACATCTGGGGGGCGAAGCCCGTCCACGTCAAATTGTCGCCCACCGGTCCCGCGCAGCCATTCGAACCCGACCCGGGTTTCGACGACGCATGAAGCTGCGCGTCTACGCGGTGGGTACCCGGATGCCCGCCTGGGTGCAAGATGCCTGGCAAGACTACGCCAAACGCATGCCCCGGGAATGCGCCATCGAACTGCACGAAATCAAGCCGGAACCACGCACCCACGGCAAGACCGCCGGCCAGCTGATGCAGGCCGAAGCCGAACGGATCGAAGCCGCCCTGCATGAACCTGTCTGGCGCGTCATCCTGGACGAACACGGCAAGGATTTCGGCACCCAGGATCTTGCCGGGCATTTTGAAAGCTGGAAGGCCAGCGGCCAGGACATCGCCTTCATCATCGGCGGGCCCGACGGCCTGGACCCGGCACTGAAGCAGACCGCGCGCCAGACCTTGCGCCTTTCGTCACTGACCTTGCCTCACCCCATGGTGCGCATCCTGCTGGCCGAGCAGTTGTACCGCGCCTGGAGTATTCTGTCCGGCCACCCGTATCATCGGGCCTGAATAATCGCCGCCCTTGCCGATCGGCGGGCCCATGACACACCCGATGGGCCATACCTCACCGGAGCTTGCGCATGACAGCCCGCCGCCGCACCAAGATCGTCGCCACCCTGGGGCCCGCCACATCCAGCCAGGAACAGATCGAGGCCATGATTCTTGCCGGGCTGGACGTCGCCCGCCTGAATTTTTCGCATGGATCTGCGGCTGATCACCGGGAACGGGTGCGCCTGGTCCGCGAACTATCGGCCCGTCACGACCGCCATGTCGCCATCATGGGCGACCTGCAGGGCCCCAAGATCCGCATCGCGCGCTTCGCCGACGGAAACGTGACCCTGCGCGCAGGCGACCCCTTCACATTGTCCATCTGTCATCCGATCGACGCCGGCACGGCGACAATCGTCGGCATCGAATACCCCCCGCTGGTGCGGGACTGCGCCCCCGGCGACGAACTGCTGCTGGACGACGGCCGCGTCATTCTGCGCGTCGAATCCGTCGACGAGATCGCAGTGCATACGGTGGTCATGGTCGGCGGCCCTCTGTCCAACAACAAGGGCATCAACCGGCGCGGGGGCGGCATCTCGGCCCCCAGCCTGACAGAAAAAGATCACCAGGATATCCGTCTGGCGGCTGAACTGGAACTGGACTACGTCGCCGTGTCCTTTCCACGATCCGGCGCCGACATCGAGCAGGCGCGCCAGTTGGTACGCGCAGCCGGCAGCCCGGCCTGGATCATCGCCAAGATCGAGCGCGCTGAAGCCGTCGCCAACGACGCGGCACTGGACGATCTGATCCGCGTCAGCGATGGCGTGATGGTCGCCCGCGGCGATCTGGGCGTGGAGATCGGCGATGCCCGTCTTGCCGGCATCCAGAAGCGGATCATCCAGCATGCCCGCACGCTGAACAAACTCGTCATCACAGCCACGCAGATGATGGAATCCATGATTTCCAGCCCCATCCCGACCCGCGCCGAGGTCTCCGACGTGGCCAATGCCGTCCTGGATTACACCGACGCCGTGATGCTGTCGGCCGAATCAGCATCCGGTCAATATCCGGTGGAAGCCGTGCAGGCCATGGCACGCATCTGTCTCGGGGCCGAACAGGAACCGACCAGCCTGAAGTCCCACCACCGCCTGGGCGAGACATTTACCCGCTGCGACGAGACCATCGCCCTGGCCAGCATGTATGCAGCCAATCATTTCCCCGGGATCAAGGCCATCATCAGTCTGACCGAAAGCGGCCATACGCCGCTCATCATGTCCCGGATCCGCTCTGGGGTCCCAATCTACTGCTACACCCCGCACGTCGCTACCCAACGGCGCGCGGCCCTGTTCCGCGGTGTCTACACCGTGTCGTTCGACGCCGCAGGCCTGCCGCCTGAGGAAGTCAGCAATGCGGCCATCGACATCCTGCGCCAACAAGGTCTGCTGCAACCGGGTGACTGGATCATCCTGACCAAGGGCGATAGATACAGCAACAGCGGCGGAACCAACGGCCTGAAAATCCTGAGGGTGGATTGATCGGCTGAAGATGCGTTCCGCCCGACAGACACAAAATTGACCGAGCACCGATGATATCGATACCCTTACCAGCCCAGATTTCCGTGTCAACCACCGAACCTGCGGACCCCATTGGCTTCATCTTGCTGGCTTCCGCCAGTCCGCGCCGTCACGAGATCCTGGATCAGTTGGGCATCAGGCACGGTATCCTCGACGTTCCCGCCCCCGAGGGGGAAGACGAGCCACAATGGCCAGGCGAGCCGGCCGTGGAATATGTACGCCGGACAGCCCGCGAAAAAGCACAACGGTCCGTGGCATGGCTGGCAGCGGGCGGCCGCCCCGCAAAGATCCCTGAAGACTGGCCAGAAGACTGGGCCTCGGCCCCGATCCTGTGCGCCGATACAACGGTCATCCTGGATGGCAGCGCACTCGGCAAGCCGGCCGACGCAGCCGATGCCGCCGCCACGCTGGGACGCCTTTCCGGTCGTCTCCATAATGTCCATACGGCCGTCGTTGTCGCCTTCCAGGGCCGACTGATCGAAGGCACCAGCGTCAGCGAGGTCTGGTTCCAGCCGCTGTCCACCGACGATATCGCGCGATACTGCGCCAGCGGCGAGCCTTTCGGCAAGGCCGGCAGCTATGCGATTCAGGGACGCGCCGCCGCCTTCATCACCCATCTGTCCGGCAGCCACAGCGGTGTCATGGGTCTGCCGGCGCACGAAACGGTGCAATTGCTGATGCGTGCGCGATCTCTGCGACACTGAGACCGTCCCGGCCGCTGCCGCACGGGTGTTCTTCGATTTCGCAAAAGACAATGCCCCTGATGCGGGAAGCATCAGGGGCATTGAGCAATAAGAGCCTGACGATGACCTACTTTCACAGGTGTCCACCCACTATCATCGGCGCGAAGGCGTTTCACTGTCCTGTTCGGGATGGGAAGGAGTGGGGCCACCTTGCTATGGTCGTCAAGCATAACTGGTTGTGATCGAGCGACATCCCGAGGGCTGTCTCTAGATCACCAATTTGGAAGAAGCACAGGCGGGCAAGTCTTTGCGCCTTGCGCCGCTGTCTTTTGACAGGTGCGCATTCTAGCAGGTTTTCACGCCTGCCGTCTGGGGCTTTAAAGCTTGCACGCTTGGGGTTGTTTTGTACGATTTGCGTTTCAATTCTTTGGGCTTACACACGAATCGCTATTTCCATGGGTCAGTCAACGACTAACCTGCAAGGTTATAGGATCAAGCCGCACGGGCAATTAGTACTGGTTAGCTGCACGCATTACTGCGCTTCCACACCCAGCCTATCAACGTTGTGGTCTACAACGACCCTTTAGGGGGGTCTAGCCCCCGGGATACCTAATCTTCAGACGAGTTTCGCGCTTAGATGCCTTCAGCGCTTATCTCTTCCGTACATAGCTACTCGGCAATGCCATTGGCATGACAACCGATACACCAGTGGTACGTCCACTCCGGTCCTCTCGTACTAGGAGCAGGCTCCGTCAAGTATCCAACGCCCACGGCAGATAGGGACCAAACTGTCTCACGACGTTTTAAACCCAGCTCACGTACCTCTTTAAATGGCGAACAGCCATACCCTT
>JAHRWZ010000089.1 GCA_019104865.1 Castellaniella sp.
CAGGCGCAGAAACCAGCCCTGGGTCTTCTTGACCCAGAAGGTGGGATGTTCCGCCTGGCTGTAGGCCAGCCACTGGCGGCCTTCCTCGGTCCAGTCGCGGTGGTTGCGGTAGCCGCCCGCCTCGACGAAAGCCAGGAATTCCCGGTTGCTCACCAGGAAGCGTCCGGCTTCGAAAGATTCGACCTCGGCCACGTGGGCGCCATATTCGTTGTCCCAGCCGTATTGCGGATCGTCGAAGGACTTGCCGACGCGTACCGTGCCGGCCGGCACGCGTGCGAGACCGTTTTCGGGCGGCTCGCCGCCGGTGTCGGCGATGGGTGCCCATTCCGGGACGGCGCGCACGTATTTCAGCGCGTGCTGGCGGATCAGGACCGAAGACGTCTCCAGGTGGATGCGCTCGTGCTCGACGCCCATGACGATGGCCCACCAGGGATTCCGCCAATCGATCGGGGATTGCAGGGGGGCGTGATCGATCAGGTCCAGGACCAGGGCGCGCACGCGGTCCCGATAGGCGCGGACCTCGGCCACGGAGGGCCAGTCGTAGTGGGCGTCATCCAGGTCGTCCCAGCTCATTTCGTCCACGCCGACGGCGAAGATCGACTCCAGCCGGTGGTCCAGGCGCTGGTCGATCAGACGGGTGAGCAGCAGCTTGTTGACGAAGAACGTCGCGGTGTGGCCGAAGTAGAAGATCAGCGGATGGCGCAGGGAAATCGGCTTGACGACGAAGGCTTCGTCGTTCGCCAGGCACTGGAACAGGGACTCGTAGCGGTCGAAAGTGTCCAGGAAATAGCGCCGGACGGCGGCGCGCAGGCGGCCGGTGTCCGGCTCGGCGAGATCGAGGGTCCGGGCAAACAGGGCGTCGGGCGCGGTCCGGTCGTCCGGGGTGGAGGGCAGTGGTGCGGCAGTGAAGGGCATCATTGGGTTCCTGCGGATTCGGCCTTGCGGCATGCGTGCGTGACGGAGGATCAACTCTTTAGACTACCATGGCCTCGCGCGGCGCGCGGCCATGGGTGGCTGGATCAATAACCATGGAAGCTTTCGTCCTGGATGGCGTCGTCCGGGACGCCGAGCCCGGCCAGGTACGCGCGGATCTCCTCGACCATCGCGGGTGTCCCGGTCACATGGAACAAGGGATCTTCCAGCCCCCGGAGTGCCTGTTCCAGCATGGCGCCGTCGATCCGGCCGCGCAGTCCGTCCCAGGCATCGTCGGCCGGGCCGGTCAATGTGGCCAGCAGTCGCAGGCGCGGATTGAGCCGCGCGAGTTCGCGCAGTTCTTCCAGGAATGCGGCCTGTTCCCGGGTCCGGTTGGAATAGAGCAGCAGGAACCGCCTGTCCGAGCCCCGGTGCGCGGCGTCGCGCAGCATGCTCACGCAGGGCGTGATGCCGATGCCGCCCGCGATCAGGACCAGGGGCCGGTCCGTATCCGCCGGCGGGGTGAGTTTGCCGTAGGGACCGCTGAACCGCAGTTCGGCGCCGGGTCGCAGCCGCGCCAGGGCCTGCTTGAACGGGGTGGCGCGCATGCGGGTGGCGATGCACAGATCGCCCTCGTGCGGAGCGCTGACCAGCGAAAAAGTATGCCTCAGGACCGGGGCGTCCGGCGCGTCCGAAGGCAGTGTCAGCGAAAGGGTCTGCCCGGGCAGGAACTGGAAATCCCCGGGCTTGCGGAAATGGACCGCGACGGTGTCGCGCGCGATGTCGTCGATGCGCAGCAATGCGCTGGGCCAGGTGGCCATGGCGTTCTCCTTGGGCCGTCCCTCGTGGACGGATTTTGATCCATAATTCCCTTGGATGCGCAAGAACGATCATGCGTTTCACATCTGTCTGTCACAGGGGAGACTGGTCTGTCGGATCGCGACCGGATTGCTGGAACATGGCGCGGCATGACGATGCCGGGGGGCGTGCATGCCCGGTGGCGGACGTGGATCATCGCGGCGATCGGCCTGTCGCTCTGCCTGTTTGGCACGGCGCGGGCCCTGGCGGCCCTCCCGGATGCCGCCTGTCCGGCGCTCGGTCTGTCCTCCAGCCATGCGGACATTCCTTCCTTGCCGCAATTGTGCTTCCTGCGGGACGAGACCCATGCCCTCGGCCCGGGCGATATCCTGGGCGGGGCGCTGCCGATGGAACGCCGGGATGCGGACCAGCTCGTTTTCCGGCACAACCAGTCCGCCTATTGGGTCTACGTGCCCTTGCACAACCTGGAAGCCGCGGGCCGCGCCTGGTACTTGCAACTGGATTACCCGCTGCTCGATGAGATCGATGTCTGGATCTACGATCTCGGTTCCGGGTCCGGCCCCCGGACGCGGCCCAGGCTCCTGGACACGTTGCGCATGGGGGACGCCCGGCCCTTCGGCGACCGGCCGGTGCGGCATCGCCTGTTCCTGCTGCCCTTGGACTTCGGGCCCGGACAGTCGCTCGCGGTCGTCCTGCGGGTACACAGCAGCGGGGCGATCAATATTCCCCTGTCGCTGCATTCGGGCGCGTCGGCCATCGGCGGCGCCCAGGACCACGGCCTGAGCCAGGGCATGTTCCTGGGCGCCCTGGCCATGCTGGCCCTGTTCAACGCCGCCCTGTACCTGCGGCTGAGGGTCCGCCAGTCCCTCTACAACACCGCCTACATCCTGTGCGCCGGGCTGTTCCTGGCGTCCATGTCCGGCCTGTCGTTCCAGTATCTGTGGCCGGACTGGCCCTGGCTGGCGAACCGTTCCGTGCCCCTGACGGAAATCCTGGCCATCCTCAGCCTGCTCTGGTTCACGCGCCATTTCCTGAGCATCGGGCCCGACCGTTGGCCGCGCCAGTCCTGGCTGATCCGCGTCCTGGCCGGGACCGGCGCGGCGTTGTTCGTGGCCAGCCTTGCCGTGCCCTACGCGCTCATCATCAAGATCGACACGGTCTATGCCCTGGCCTGCATGGTGGCCATGTTCGGCCTGGGCCTGCGTCACTGGCGGCGGGGCGAACGCGCCGCGCGCTGGTACGTGCTGTCCTGGCTGGTGTTCTTCGCCGGCTACCTGGCCTACGGGCTGGCGGCCTTCGGCTACATCCCGGGATTCATGGCCCAGGAACGCTGGATGCAGATCGCCCTGGGCAGCCAGATGTTCCTGCTGACCTACGCCGAGGTCATGCAGCTGCACGACCTGATGCGCCGGGCGCTGGACATCGAAGCGGGCGCCCGCAGCTCCCTGCAGCACGAGGTCCAGTCCCGCACGGCGGACCTGCGCGCCACCATGGGAGCGCTGGAGCAGGCCAACCGGCAATTGCGCGAACTGACGCTGCACGATCCGCTGACGGGGCTGCTCAACCGGCGCGGCCTGGACGAGGCGCTGGCGCGGTCTGCCGAGACGCAGGGCGCGTCCGCGCGCGGAACGCTGGTCATCTTCGACCTGGACCACTTCAAGCGGGTCAACGATGTCCATGGCCATGACGCGGGCGACGCCGCGCTGCGCTGGGTCGCCGAAGTCCTGCTGAACCTGCTGCGGCGCCGCTCGGACGTGCTGGCCCGGTTCGGCGGCGAGGAGTTCGTCGCGCTGCTGCCGGCCACTTCGCTGGACGACGCGGTCATCCTGGCCGCAGGCGTGCTCGAACATGTGCGCCGCCATCCTGTCGATCTGGGGCGTGGCCGGGTGATCGACCTGACCCTGAGCGCCGGCGCCGCCCAGTGGCGGGAAGGCGAAACCCCGCAGTCGCTGTTCCGGCGCGCCGACGAGAATCTGTATCGCGCCAAGACCGCCGGCAGGAACCGGCTGGTCGCCGACGAAGGGCTTTGACCCTGCTCCCACTAGGGATGACCCTGACGAGATGCTTGAAATATCGCACAATGAACGTTTTTTCATTTGCCGGTAAAGGGTCGAGATGCC
>JAHRWZ010000093.1 GCA_019104865.1 Castellaniella sp.
GCAAGACCACGCTGCTGCGCGCCATCGCCGGGCTGGAACAAGCCACCCAGGGCCGCATCAGGATGAACGACCGGGTGCTCTTCGACGGCGCCGCCCGCACCGAACTGCCGGCCGAACAGCGCGATCTGGGTATCGTGTTCCAGTCCTACGCGCTCTGGCCCCACAAGACCGTGGCGGAAAACATCGCCTACCCGCTGAAGCTGCGCAAGGTCAAGGCGTCGGAACAGCAGGCCCGTGTCCAGGAAATCCTGGATCAGTTAGGCATGGGCAAGCTGGGGCAGCGTTATCCCAACGAGCTGTCGGGCGGACAGCAACAGCGCGTCGCCATCGGCCGGGCGCTGGTCTACAACCCGCCCGTGTTGCTGCTCGACGAACCGCTGTCCAACTTGGACGCCAAGCTGCGCGAGGAAGCCCGCGCCTTCCTGCGCGAACTGATTCTGCGCCTGGGCCTGTCGGCCATCATGGTCACCCATGATCAGGCCGAAGCCATGGCGATTTCCGACCGCATCCTGCTGCTGCATGAAGGCCGGATCGAACAGCAGGGCACGCCGCAGGAAATGTATGCGTTCCCGCAAACCCGGTTCTGTGCGGAATTTATGGGCAGCAACAACAGCCTGCGCGGCAAGGTCGCCCAGATCGACGCGGAACAGGCGACGCTTCAGGGGGGAGACTGGTCGATTCGCGGGACCGCCAAGGGGCCACTGGCCAGCGGCCAGGACGCCATCGCCATCGTCCGCCTGGAACAGGTTCGACTGAGCCAGGAGCCCGCCCCAAACAGCATCCGCATGCCGGTATCGGCCAGCATGTACTTGGGCGACAAATGGGAATACCTGTTCCGCCTCGCCGGCGCGCACGACCCGGAAGCCCTCACCCTGCGCGCCTACGGACGGCACGAGCGCACACCGGATCCGTGCTATCTGGCGTTGCCGCCCGAAGCCGTATGGATCTTCCCGGCCTGAACCGGCGGGCGCGGCACGCTATCATGCAATCAGTGGCTGAACACAAAAACCCGCACCAGGAGTCGCCCCATGACCGCTGTGCTGATTCTGATCGTTCTCGTCCTGATTGCATTGGTCTTTGTCCTGATGAACCGGGGCTGGCGGATGAAAACCCTGAGCCGCCCGATCTATGCCTTATTCCGCCGCATTCTCCCCCGCATGTCGGACACGGAGCGCGAGGCACTGGAAGCCGGCACGGTCTGGTGGGACGGCGCACTGTTCTCCGGTCGGCCCAGCGCCCGGGCGCTGCACGCCATTCCCGCGCCGCACCTGACGGAGGCTGAACAGTCATTCCTGGACCATGAGGTCGAAACGCTCTGCGCGATGGTCCGTGACTGGCGGGTGACGCGCCAGGAGCTGGACCTACCGCCCGAAGCCTGGGATTACATCCGAACGCACCGGTTCTTTGGCATGATCATTCCGGAAGAATACGGTGGGCTCGGTTTTTCCGCCATTGCGCATTCCGCGGTCGTGGCCCGGCTTGCCTCGCGCAATTCGGCGCTTTCAGCGACCGTCATGGTTCCGAATTCTCTGGGGCCTGCCGAACTGCTATTGCACTACGGGACGGAGCCACAGAAAAACCACTATCTGCCGCGTCTGGCACGCGGCGAAGAGATCCCCGCTTTCGGGCTGACCAGCCCCTGGGCGGGCTCGGATGCGGCCGCCATCCCCGACCACGGCATCGTCTGTAAGGGCACTTGGCACGGCGAGGAGATCCTGGGCATGCGGGTCACCTGGGACAAGCGCTACATCACCCTGGGTCCGGTTTGCACGGTGCTGGGGCTGGCCTTTCGCCTGTACGACCCGGACGGCCTGCTGGGTCTGGTACACGACATCGGCATCACTTGCGCGCTGGTCCCCAGCGATCACCCCGGCGTCGAAATCGGCCGACGGCACTTCCCCCTGGATGCGATGTTCATGAATGGCCCCACGCGCGGCCATGACGTCTTCATGCCGCTGGATTTCATCATCGGCGGGCCCGAGCGTGCCGGCCAAGGCTGGCGCATGCTGATGGAATGCCTGGCGGCGGGCCGCTCGATTTCCCTGCCCTCGTCCTACGCCGGCATGGCGCAGCTGACGGCCCGGTCCGTGGGTGCCTACAGTGTGATCCGCGATCAGTTTCATACGCCCATCCACCGCTTCGAAGGCGTCATCGAGCCCCTGGCCCGCATCGGCGCCAACACCTATCTGATGGATGCCGTGCGCACCATGACGGCCGGGGCTGTGGATCTGGGCGAGCGGCCCGCCGTGATCTCCGCCATTGCAAAATATCACGTCACCGAGCGCGGCCGCGCCGTGGTCAACGACGGCATGGACATCATCGGCGGCAAAGGCATCATCCTCGGCCCGCAAAACTTCCTGGGGCGCGCCTACCAGCAGGTGCCGGTGGGCATTACCGTCGAAGGCGCCAACATCCTGACGCGCAGCCTGATGATCTTCGGCCAGGGGGCCATCCGCTGCCACCCCTATGCGCAAGCGGAGATGCAGGCGGCGCAGGCCGACGATCCGGCACAAGGGCTGGCGGATTTTGACCGCGCCTTCTGGGGACACGCACGGCACACGATCCGCAGCGCACTGTGCGCCACCCTGCATGGCTGGACGGGCGCGATGCTGGCCCGGCCGGACACCGTCGTAGCCCCGGAGATGGCGTGCTACTACCGGCAGCTGAGCCGATTCTCCGTGGCATTCGCCACTCTGGCGGACACGTCCATGCTGATGCTGGGCAGCTCGCTCAAGCGCCGCGAATCCCTGTCAGCCCGGCTTGGCGACATCCTGTCGCAGCTCTATCTGATTTCCGCCACACTCAAGCGCTACGAGGACGAAGGCCGACAAGCGGCCGATGCCCCGCTGGCGCACTGGGCGATCCAGGATGCCTTCTGCCGCGCCCAGGATGCCGTCAGCGGGGTGCTGGCAAACTTTCCCAACCGCGTCGTGGCCGTCACCCTGCGCGTGCTGCTGTTTCCCTGGGGCCGCAGCTTTCAGGCACCTTCCGACAAGCTGTCGGGTGCCGTCGCACAGGTGCTCTGCAGCCCCGGCGAGGCGCGGGACCGTCTGACGGGGATCGTCCATGTGCCGACCGCCCTGGAAGAACCGCTCGGCGCCATCGAAGCCGCCCTGCGGGCCACGCTTGAAACGGGGGCACTGGACGCGCGCATCCGCGAATTCGAAAAATCAGGCCGGCTGCCCGACGGCGACCCGCGTACCAATGTGCGCGACATCGCCGAGGCCGTTCACGCGGCAGGCGGACTGACGGACGACGAATATGAACGCATCCACGCCCGCAATGCCCTGCGTGACCGGGTGATTGCCGTCGATGACTTCGCCCCGGATTTTCTGGGCCCATCCGGAACCGAAAGATCCGCGACGGCGCCATCGGCGCCCCAATGACCTGATCCGCCCGCGTCAGCCGAGCGACACCCGGGCGTTGCGGAACATCCGCATCCAGGGGGTGTAGCCGCCGTACGCAGTGTCTTCGCCCCCCTGGTCGGCCGCACCCCAGCGGGCCGGACGCCAGGACATGGCGACGTTGCGCGTAACGCGTTCCGGGTGCGGCATCATGACCGTGAAGCGGCCATCGGCGGTCGTGACCGCCGTCAGACCCGCCGGACTGCCGTTGGGATTGGCCGGATACGTTTCCGTGCGCACGCCCCGATTGTCCACGAAGGCAGCAGCAGCCAGCACCCGGTCGGCGCGCCCCTGCTGGCTGAAGTTCGCGAAGCCCTCGCCATGCGCCACCGCGATGGGCACCTGGGCACCTGCCATGCCGGCAAAGAAGAGCGACGGCGAATCCAGGATTTCCACCAGCGACAGGCGAGCCTCGTATTTTTCCGAGACATTGCGCGTGAAACGCGGCCAGTCCTGGGCACCTGGAATCATGTCGGCCAGCGCCGCCATCATCTGGCAGCCATTGCATACGCCCAGCGCGAACACGTCCGGTCGCGCGAAGAATGCGCCGAACTGGTCCGCCAGACCGGCATTGAAGCGGATCGTGCGCGCCCAGCCTTCACCCGCGCCCAGCACGTCTCCGTAGCTGAAGCCGCCCACGGCCACCAGGCCCTGCATCCCGTCCAGGCGGATGCGGCCGGTCAGCAGATCGGTCATGTGCACGTCCACCGACTGGAAGCCCGCCACGTCGAAGGCCCAGGCCATCTCGACCTGACTGTTGCAACCCTGTTCGCGCAGGATGGCGACCTGCGGACGCGCACCCGTTGCAATGTAGGGTGCCGCGACGTCTTCCTGGGGGTCGAAGGCCACGCGGGGCGTCAGGCCCAGGTCGTCCACATCCAGCCAGGTGTCGTGTTCGGCCTGGGCGCAATCTGGGTGATCGCGACGCGCCATGATGCGGCGCGTGGTCTCGCTCCAGATGCGGCCCAGTTCGGACAGCGGGCGATGGTACAGCATCGTCCCGTCCCGGAAGACCTGCAATTCCCGCTTGGCATTGAGCATGCCGACCACCTGCGTGATCGCGGACAGGCCCTCCTGACGCAGGAACCGCAGGATCTCGTCGCGATGCGCGCGCGGCACCTGCAGCAGCCAGCCGGCTTCCTCGTTGAACAGCGCCGCCAGGTTGTGCTCGTGATTCAGGACCGCCACCTGATCGTTGCGGATCTTGTAGTCGCCCGCATCGGCCGTATGCGGGTCGATCGTCAGCATATCCAGGTTGAGGGACACACCTACACGGCCGGCGAATGCCATCTCGGCCGCCGCCGCCAACAGGCCGCCATCGGAGCGGTCGTGGCAGGCCAGCACCCAGCCCCGCGCCACCAGTTTGCGCAACACCAGAAACGCGGTACGCAGCAGATTGCCGTCTTGCATGTCCGGGGTTTCGGTCCCGATCCCGCCATAGACCTGGCCCAGCACCGAGCCGCCCAGACGTTGGCGCCCCTCGCCCAGGTCGATGAGCAGCAGGACCGAATCCCCGGCGTCCGCCCGCAATTGCGGGGTGATCGTGGCGCGCACGTCGGCCACCGGGGCAAAGGCCGTCACCACCAGAGACACAGGGGACACCACCTGATGATCGCCGTTGGCATCCTGCCAGGCGGTGCGCATGGACAGAGAGTCCTTGCCGACCGGAATGGACAGGCCCAGGGTCTGGCACCAGTCGCTGACGGCGGACACGGTGTCGTAGAGCGCCGCATCCTGGCCTGGCGCGCCGCAGGCGGCCATCCAGTTTGCGGAAAGTTTGACGTCTTCCATACGGGCGACGTCGGCGGCGGCCAGATTGGTCAGCGCCTCGGTCACCGCCATGCGGCCCGACGCAGCCGGATTCAGGATGGCCAGAGGACTGCGTTCACCCATCGCCATGGCCTCGCCGGCCACGCCTTCGTAGTCGCGCAGGGTCACCGCGCAATCGGCCACTGGAACCTGCCAGGGGCCGACCATCTGATCCCGCGCAGTCAGCCCGCCCACGGTCCGATCGCCAATGGTGATCAGGAACGATTTGCTGGCAACCGTGGGGTGGCGCAGGACTCGCTCGATGGCATCCGGCAGTTCGACGTCGGCCAGGTCCAGGGCAGTGCCCGCGACGGGGGCGCGCCGCGCGCTGCGCCGCATGCGCGGCGGCTTGCCCAGGATCACGTCCACCGGGACGTCCACGGGCCGCAACTGGGTGGCGGGCAGCTCGCCGGCCGGCCTGTCCAAGCCGGGCAGACCCTCGCCCAGCGTCACGCGCAGGCGACGCTCTTCGGTGGCGATGCCGACGACCGCATAGGGACAGCGCTCGCGATCGGCAATCCGCGCGAAGCGATCCAGATCAGCCGGCAGGATGGCCAACACGTAGCGTTCCTGGGATTCATTGCTCCAGATCTCGGCGGGAGACAGGCCGGATTCTTCCAGGGGCACACGCCGCAGTTCGAATTCCGCCCCCCGGCCAGCATCGTTGACCAATTCGGGGAAGGCATTGGACAGGCCACCCGCGCCCACGTCGTGGATCGCCAGAATGGGGTTGGATGCGCCTTGTTGCCAGCAGCGGTCGATGACCTCTTGGGCGCGACGCTGCATCTCGGGGTTGCCGCGCTGCACCGAATCAAAATCGAGTTCGGCCTGATTGGTGCCCGCGCCCATGCTGGAAGCCGCGCCGCCGCCCATGCCGATGCGCATCCCGGGCCCGCCCAACTGCACCAGCAGGGCTCCGGGGGGGATAGGATCTTTGTGCGTCAGGCGGGCATCGATCTGGCCCAGGCCGCCCGCCAGCATGATGGGCTTGTGGTAGCCCCAGCGCACGCCGTCCACGTCCTGTTCGAAACTGCGGAAGTAACCCAGCAGGTTCGGCCGGCCGAATTCGTTGTTGAATGCAGCGCCGCCGATGGGACCTTCAATCATGATGTCCAGGGGCGTGGCAATGCGGTCCGGCGCGAACCCCGCGTCTTCCCAGGGCTCGATGGCACCATCCACCCGCAAACTGGATACAGTGAACCCAGTCAGGCCTGCCTTGGGCTTGGAACCCCGGCCCGTGGCGCCCTCGTCGCGGATCTCACCGCCCGCCCCGGTGGCCGCCCCCGGGAACGGTGCGATCGCCGTCGGGTGGTTATGGGTCTCGACCTTCATCAGGGTGTGGGCCACGATGTCGTGGCGGCGATACACGGTATCGTCCTCGTCCCCGGCGTGAAAGACCGAGGCAGGGCCGCCCGCCATGATCGCCGCGTTGTCCGAGTAGGCCACGATGGTGCCTTCGGGCTGCGCGGCATGCGTTTCCCGGATCAGGTCGAACAGCGTCAGGGGCTGGGCCTGGTCGTCCAGCGTCCAGTGGGCGTTGAAGATCTTGTGGCGGCAGTGCTCGCTGTTGGCCTGCGCGAACATCATCAGTTCCACGTCCGTGGGGTCGCGGCCCAGGTCGCGGTAGGCGCGCAGCAGGTAATCGATCTCGTCGGCCGACAGGGCCAGCCCCAGGCTGGCATTGCTGGATTCCAGCGCGGCGCGGCCCTGTTCCATCACAGGAACCGTCCGCACGGGCTGCCCCGACACCGGGGCGAACAGCGCCTGCCCGTCGAAATCGGGGGCCACCACGGTTTCCGTCATGCGGTCATGCAGGCACACGGCCACCGCCCGCACCTGGGTTTCGTCCAGCTTTTGAGTGCCGAGCAGGCGACGTTCTGGAACAACCGTGTACCGCACCCCGCGTTCGATGCGATGCACCTGCGGCAAACCACAGTGCCGCGCGATGTCGGTGGCCTTGCTGGCCCAGGGGGACAGCGTGCCCAGGCGCGGAATCACCAGAAACTGGATGGCGTGCCGATCGGCGGACCGGGACGGCTGGCCGCGGCCATCATCCAGCAGGGATTCCAGACGGTCGCGGTCCGGTGCGGACAGCAGCCCGTTCAGCCCTACGAAATAGCACGATTCGGCTGCGATCGAGGCCACCGGCAGGCCCCGGTCGTTCAGGGTGCGCAGCAGGCGTTCCTGGCGAAAATCGGACAAGGCGGCGGAGCCGGGAATGATCAGTACGGTGGTCACGACAGAGAACCCAAGAACGGACAGAAGGAGGAAACTTTCATTTTACCGGGATCGGATCGCCGCCATGCCAGAAACCCGGATATCCAGCGGGCCGCAGGACAAACAGGGACTCAGCGGTCTGGATATCGAATATCCAGAATGTCCAGTTCCTCGATCCCCGCAGGCGTGCGCAGGGTTACCGTGTCGCCCTCGCGAGACTTGATCAGCGCACGCGCGACGGGCGACACCCAGCTGATGCGCCCGAGCAGAGGTTCGGCTTCGTCCACCCCGACAATGGTGACGGTGGATTCCCGTCCCTGGCTGTCGCAATACCGCACGGTCGCCCCGAAGAACACCTGGTCGCGATTGGGCTGCTGGGCGGGATCGACCACTTCGGCGGATTCCAGGCGGCGCGTCAGAAAGCGGATGCGGCGATCGATCTCCCGCAGGCGTTTCTTGCCGTAGATGTAATCGCCATTTTCCGAACGGTCGCCGTTCGACGCCGCCCAGGAGACCGTCTGCACGACCTCCGGGCGCTCGACGTTCATCAGCTGCATGAGTTCGTCATTCAAGGCCCGGTACCCGGTCGTGGTCATGTAGTTCTTCGTCCCCGCCGGCAAGGCACGGGATTCCGGCGGATCGTCGTCCTCGTCCCCATCGGATTCCTTGACGAAGGCTTTGTTCATGATTGACTCCAGAGAACCCTGTACCGTATCACAGGATACGATAGCCGGTGACTTGACGAGAAACTAGATCCAGTCCCGCCAGACCGGCACCAGACGATCGGACAGATCGGGCATGCCGCCCAGATCGGCACGACCCGCGCCAGGCGCATGGAAATCGGACCCGCGCGAAGCCTCGAAGCCGTAGGTGAGGGCCACCTGTGTGTAGTGCACAGACTGCGCCGGGGTGTGGCTGCCGGTCACCACCTCGATGCCGCGCCCGCCCAGGGACTTGAAGGTCCCGAACAGCGCATCCTGCTGTTGCGGCGTATACCGGTAGCGGCCCGGATGGGCGATCACAGCCTTGCCACCCGCCGCCAGGATCCAGCCGACCGCCTGTTCCAGGCTCGCCCACCGGACCGGCACGAACGCACGCTTGCCATCGCCCAGGTAACGGTCGAAAGCCTGCTGCAGCGACTTGCAGTGGCCCTGCTCCAGCAGGAACCGGGCAAAGTGCACACGCCCGATCAGATCCGGATTGTCCACATGGCGCATCGCCCCCTCGAACGCGCCGTCGATGCCGCATCCGGACAACAAGTCGGCCAGTTTCCGCGCCCGTTCGAAACGGCTGTAGCGGATTCCGGCCAACCCGGCACTCAATTCAGGCTGCCCGGGATCGATGTTCAACCCCAGGACATGCACGGTCTTGTCGCAGAAGGTGACGGAAATCTCGACCCCCGGAATGAAGCCCAGGCCCAGGTCGCGGGCGGCCTTGGATGCTTCCGCCAGCCCGCTGGTTTCATCGTGGTCGGACAGCGCCCACCAGTCCACACCATTGGCATGGGCACGCACGGCGACGTCCGTCGGCGGCAGGACGCCATCGGACTGACTGGAATGGCTGTGCAAGTCGATATTCAACATGAATCAGCCAGCAAAAACTGCCGAATCGTCTGGATCTGGTCGTCGGAACGCAAGGTCGGGGCATGCCCCACCCCGAGAAACTCGACGCAACGGGCATTCGCGTTACGGGTGACCATCTGCTGCGCAGTATCCACCGACAGGATGTCGGACTGCGCCCCCCGCAGGATCAGGGAGGGTACCGGCAGATGATCCCAGGCTCTCCATAAAAGAGCCTCTCCTGCCGCCATCGCCTCGGGGGTCTGCAGGGAGAAGGGTTGCGCCATGCGCAGATCGTAATGTTTGACCCACTGGCCGTCGTGTTCGTGAAAGACGTGCTCGGTCAGCGCCGCCCAGCCCGCCGCATCGTGCGGCCCGAAACCGGGGGATGTGGTCCGTACATAGTCCACCGCCTGTGTGAAACTGTCGAACCGCGCATCCTGGCCGACATACTCGCCAATCCGCGACAGGCCATCCAGATCCAGTGCCGGCCCAACGTCATTGAACACCATGCGACCCAGGGGGACGTCGGCCGCCATCCCCAACCCCCAGGGTCCCCGGTCGGGCCGCAGCGCGGGCGATGCGGTGGCCATGCCCGCCAGCGCCAGCCCGATCAGTCCGCCCATCGAGGTTCCGACCCAGTCCAGACGGGCGGGCCGCAGACGCGCAATCAGCGTCACCATGTCCGCGACGTACTGTGGGACGACGTAGGCCGCAGGGTCGGCGAGCCAGTCGGACCGGCCACGCCCCACGACATCCGGGCAGACTACGCGATAATCCTCGCGCAATGCCTGCGCGAGCAGATCGAAGTCGCGTCCGGTACGGGTCAGTCCGTGGACGCACAGCAGGACACGATCATTGTCGGAGTCGCCCCATTCCCAATAAGCCATGCGGTGCAGGCCGGCAGGGCTTGCGCAGGTGACGAAATCCAGGCGGGGCTGCAGGTCCGGATGGGCCAAAGGAGGGACAGCGGCAGACATTGAAGCTCCTCGTTGAGGTTTGCTTCATTGTAAGCGCCGCCCCGGCGGCCAGACCTCTCAGATATGCAGTGCCTGCCCCAGTGCGCGCAGCGCGGCCTCCTGGATCGCCTCGCCCTGAGTCGGATGGGCATGGATCGTATGGCCGACGTCCTCCAGGCGCGCGCCGAGCTCAATGGACTGACCGAAGGCTGCGGAGAATTCGGATACGCCGCGTCCCACCGCCTGCCAACCCAGGATCAGGTGATTGTCGCGGCGGGCAACGACCCGCACGAAGCCGTCGGTGGATTCGAGCGTCATGGCACGGCCATTGGCTGCCAGCGGAAAAACACCCTCGATCGCGTCGAGACCCGCAGTGGCGGCCTGCTGAGGCGACAGGCCTGCCGTGACGATTTCCGGATCGGTGAAGCACACGGCGGGAATCGCAGCCGGCACGAATTGCCGGGTATGCCCGGCGATCTGCTCGGCCACGCATTCGCCCTGCGCCATGGCTCGATGGGCCAGCATCGGCTCACCGGTCAGGTCGCCGATGGCCCAGACCCCGTTCATGGAGGTGCGGCAATGTTCATCCACCCGTACCGCCAACCCGTTCATGTCCAGCATCAGGGAACTGAGCCCGAAGCCCCGGCTGCGCGGGCGGCGCCCGACAGCCACCAGAATCGATTGGGCGGCCAGGATACGTTCTTCGGCCTTGGGCGGCTGGATGCGCAGACCCTTGCCGTCATCGGACAGGCCCAGCACCTGGGTCTGCAGATGCAGACCCATACCCAGGGACTTCAGCGCGGCATGGACCGGCTTGACCAGGTCGGCATCGTAGGCCGGCAGGATACGGTCCTGCGCCTCGATCACGTCGACCTTCACGCCCAGCTTGCGGTAAACCGTGCCGAGTTCCAGACCGATGTAGCCGGCCCCCACGATCGCCAGGGATTTGGGCAGCGTCCTGGGGGACAGCGCCTCGGTGGAGGAGATCACCGGGCCGCCAAACGGCATGAAGGGCAAGGCGACGGGTTCCGACCCCGTCGCCAGCAGCAGGTGTTCGCAGCGGATGCGCTGGGGGGCCCCGGCCTTGCCCTTGACCACCGGGTCCACGTCGACAGTCTTGCCGTCGATGATGTGGGCCCAGCCCTGGACCACCGTGACCTTGTGCTTTTTCAACAGCGATCCGATCCCGGTGGTCAGTTTTTTGACGATCGCATCCTTCCAGGCGATGCTGCGGTCCAGGTCGAGTTCCGGCGCCTGGGCCCGGATTCCCAGGGGCGAATCGCCGGCGTAGCCCTGCAGGGCATGGAATTGCTCGGCAACATGGATGAGGGCCTTGGACGGAATGCAGCCGATGTTCAGGCAAGTGCCGCCCAGCACGCCGCCTTCGACCAGCACGGTGGGAATACCCAGCTGCCCGGCACGGATGGCAGCGACGTAGCCGCCCGGGCCGCCGCCGATGATCAGCAAGGTCGTATTGATGAGATTGGACATGCTTACTCCACGAACAAGAGCGCCGGGCATTCCAGATAACGCCGGATGCACTGGATGAACTCGGCGGCATGCATGCCGTCGACCACGCGATGATCAAAAGACGAGGACAGGTTCATGAGCTTGCGTGCCATGACCCGGCCCTCCTGGAAGACGGGCCGCTCGACCACCCGGTTGACGCCGACGATGGCGACTTCGGGGTGATTGATGACCGGCGTGGACACGATACCGCCCAGGGGACCCAGGCTGGTGATGGTGATGGTGGAACCCGTCAGTTCATCGCGCGCCGCTTTGCCCTCGCGGGCAGCCTCGGCCAGCCGGGCGATCTCCGCCGCGCAGGACCAGAGGTCCAGTGTTTCGGCATGATGCAGTACCGGCACCATCAGGCCAGCCGGCGTCTGGGCGGCTACCCCCAGATGCACCGCACCGTACTGGGTTACCACCCCGGCCTCATCGTCGAACCGCGCATTGATCTGCGGAAACTCGCGCAGCGCCAGCACCATCGCGCGCGCCAGAAACGGCAACAGCGTGAGCTTCCCGCGCTCGGCGCTGTAGCGGCCGTTCAGGCGGGTCCTCAGGGATTCCAGCTCGGTGACGTCGATCTCCTCGACGTAGGTGAAATGCGGAATGCGGCGCTTGGCTTCCTGCATCTTCTGGGCAATCCGGCGGCGCAGACCAATGACGGGAACCTCGGTTTCCTCGGTGTGGGACTGATACAGGGCCCCGGTCGTACGATGTGAAGTTGCATTGCGGTCACGGGCCAGCCAGGCATCCAGATCACCGTGCGTGATCCGCCCCGCGGGTCCCGTGCCCGGCACGTACTGCAGCGTGATGCCCTGGTCCCAGGCGCGACGGCGCACGGCGGGCGAAGCCAGGGGGCGCTGCCCCTCGGGCCGGGCCGGTGCATGGGACGCCAGGTACGGCGACGGGGCCGTCCGGCCAGTCGGCGCCGCAGCCGCCATGGACGCAGGCTTTGCCGCCGATTGCCCGGCCACGACGTCTTGGGCGGCCGGGTCCGCCGGATAAGTGCTGTCGGACGGAGCCGGAGCCACACGGGCGGCGGGCTCGGCCTGGGCCGCCCGGGTAGCCTGCCCTTGCGCGCCAGCAGATTGCGCAGCGTGCGCGGCCCCCGCCTGGCCGGCTGGATCCGGTCGGGACCGGGTCTTCACGGTATGTTCGTTGCCCTCGCCTTCGACTTCCAGGCGGATGAGCTCCGACCCCACGGCCATGACCTCGCCCACCGCGCCGCCCAGGGCAACGACGCGCCCATGCACGGGTGACGGCACCTGAACCGTAGCCTTGTCGGTCATGACGTCGGCCAGCACCTGATCCTCGACCACCGCGTCGCCAGGCTGGACATGCCATTCGACCAGTTCGACTTCCGCGATGCCTTCGCCGATATCCGGCATCCTGATGATGTGAATACCCATTATGCCTCCCGGAACGCGCGCTTGAATGCCTCTGCCACCCGCTTGGGGCCTGGAAAATAGGCCCATTCGTGCGAATGCGGATAAGGCGTGTCCCACCCCGTGATGCGTTCGATCGGGGCCTCGAGATGGTAGAAACAGTGTTCCTGGACCAGAGCGCACAGTTCGGCGCCGAAGCCGCTGGTGCGGGTGGCCTCGTGCAGCACCACGCAGCGCCCGGTCTTGCGCACGGAAGCCGTGATGGCGTCCAGATCCAGCGGCCAGAGACTGCGCAGGTCGATGATGTCGGCCTCGATGCCGGCCTCCTGGGCCGCGACCTCGGCCACGTAGACCATGGTGCCGTAGGTCAACACGGTCAGTTCGCGCCCTTCGCGGTAGAGCGAGGCTTTGTCGAGCGGCACCGTATAGTAGCCTTCGGGCACGTTACCCAGGGGGTGCTTGGACCAGGGCACGACCGGCTGGTCGTGATGGCCGTCGAACGGCCCGTTGTACAGGCGTTTCGGTTCCAGGAAGATGACCGGATCGTCATTCTCGATGGAGCTGATCAGCAATCCCTTCGCGTCATAGGGGTTGGACGGCATCACCGTGCGCAGGCCCGACACGTGCGTGAACAAGGCCTCGGGGCTCTGGCTGTGCGTTTGCCCGCCGAAAATGCCGCCGCCGCACGGCATGCGGATCGTCAGTGGCGCCGAATAGCCGCCCGCCGAGCGATACCGCAACCGCGCGGCCTCGGAAAAGATCTGGTCCGCCGCCGGGTAGAAATAGTCGGCGAACTGGATCTCGACCACCGGGCGCAGGCCGTAGGCCCCCATGCCGATGGCGGCCGCCACGATGCCGCTTTCGGAAATCGGCGCATCGAACACCCGCGTGTGGCCATATTTGGCCTGCAGACCTTCGGTGCAGCGGAATACGCCGCCGAAATAGCCGACGTCCTCGCCGAACACGACGACGTTCTCGTCGCGGTCCAGCATGATGTCCATGGCCGAGCGCAGGGCCTGGATCATGGTCATGGGACGGGTTTTCATTTTTTCTTCCGCCATGGTCACACCCCCAGTTCCTGGCGCTGCCGGCGCAGGTGTTCCGGCATTTCCTTGTAGACGTCCTCGAACATGGTAGCCACGCTGGACGTGCGTCCCGTGGCCATCGTGCCGTGGGCCTCGGCCTTTTTCTGCGCCGCCACGATTTCCGCCTCGCAGGACTTCTGCGCGTCCTGGTGCTGCTGTTCGGACCAGATGCCGCGCCCGATCATGTATTGCTTCAGCCGTGCGATGGGATCGCCCAGCGGGAAGCGCGACCAGTCGTCGGCCGGCCGGTATTTGGATGGGTCGTCGGACGTGGAATGCGGCCCGGCCCGGTAGCTGATCCATTCGATCAAGGTGGCGCCGTAATTGTTGCGCGCACGGTCGGCCGCCCAACGCGAGGCGGCATAGACCGCCAGGAAGTCGTTGCCGTCCACCCGCAGGGACGCCACGTTGGATCCAATGCCGCGCGCCGCCAGGGTGATGCCCTCGCCACCCGCCACCGACTGGAAGGTGGAAATCGCCCACTGATTGTTGATCACGTTCAGAATCACCGGCGCGCGGTAGACGTGAGCGAACAGCAACGCAGTCTGATAGTCGGATTCGGCGGTCGCGCCATCGCCGATCCAGCCTGCCGCGATGCGGGTGTCGCCCTTGATGGCCGATGCCATGGCCCAGCCCACCGCCTGCGGGAATTGCGTGCCCAGATTCCCCGACAGCGTGAAGAAGCCCTTGTCCGGGACCGAATACAGCACCGGCAGTTGGCGCCCCTTCAGCGGATCTTTGTCGTTGGAAAAGATCTGGCACATCATGTCGAACCAGGGGTAGTCCTGCGCGATCAGCAGCCCCTGCTGGCGATACGAGGGAAAATGCATGTCCCCCGGCCGCAGCGCCAGCGACTGGCCGATGGCGATGGCCTCTTCGCCCAGGCACTGCATGTAGAACGACGTCTTTTTCTGCCGCTGCGCGATGACCATGCGGGCATCGAAGATGCGCGTCTTGATCATGGCCAGCAGCCCCTTGTGCAGAATCGCGTCATCCGGCGGGTCCTCGGCCCAGGGGCCGACCGCCCGGCCATCATCGTCGATCACGCGGATCAGACCCAATGCCAGATCGCGGGTGTCGTAAGGGACGATATCGATGAGGGGTTTACGCGCCGCGCCCGCAGGCTGCAGACGCAAATAGGAGAAATCGGTCGCCTGACCGGGACGCCCCGAGGGTTCGGGGACATAGAATTTCAGAGGTGTCTGTGTCATGGTCGCAAAAATCTTTTGGATTTTTCATCAGCCTGGCCAGTACCGCGCCAGAATGGCCAGCATGAGCAAGCCAACGTGACGAAGACTGAGGGCAACAGTCGCCTTGTGGACGGCTGCCGCATGATCGCCGATTCCGCCATGCCGCGCAAGATCGCGAAAACCACTACGGACGCCGTCCGTGCCAATAACGACGGGACGACTCCAGGACACTGTACAACGACAGGCCCGTGCCGCGCGACCGGGCATTTATCCCGCCTTGCCAATCGGTGCGCCAGATGCTTGCACCCGCCAGCCTCCAGCGATCCAGCACGGCACCGGCGGGATGCCCGTGGCGATTCCAGCGGCCGACCTGCACGATCACGTGCCGGGCGGCAACAGCATTCACGAACGCGGCGGACGACGAGGTGCGCGAACCGTGGTGCGCCGCGACCACCACATCGACCGGCGTCAGCCCACGCCGAACCAGTGCCGCCTCCGTTCGCGCTTCGACGTCGCCCGTGAGCAGAAGACTGTGGTGCGCACCGCGTACCCGCAGCACACAGCTGCCCGCGTTGGCCTGCGCACCGGGGCGTGCGGACCGCGCGTCCAGCGGCCACAGGAATTCAAAGCTCACGCCATCGATTTGCCAACGACCACCGAACAGACAGGGTGTGGCCGCCAACGGCAGCGTCGCGGGTCCGGCCTGCAGCAGGCGGGCCTCGGTCCGCAGCCAGGATTCCAGATCGAAGGAACTGAACACCTGCTGCACGGACACGGCATCCAGAACACCGCGCACCCCGCCCGCATGATCCAGATCCGCATGCGACACAACCAAGACATCCAGTCGCCGGACGCCCAGCGCCCGCAGGGCTGGCACAACGGTCCGGGTGCCTTCGTCCGAATCCCGCGCATGACGGGCCCCCGCATCGAACAGGATCGCATGGCGGGCGGTACGCAGCAGCAGCGCGCTGCCCTGCCCGACATCCAGCGCATGAAGATCCCATTCGCCCAGGCCCGGCTGGGGGGCCTTCCACAGGACCATCGGAATCATCGCGACCCATGCCCACCCGCGATAGGCTAGCGATCTGAGCGATGCGGAACCCGGCCATAAGGCCAACGCGGCCCCTCCCGCCGCAAGCAGATAGAGCCAGGCAGGCCCCGCCACCACCGGCAGGGTCGGCAAGCGCGCCAGCCATTCCGTGGGCCGCATCATGAGCGCCAGCACACCATGAGCCAGCCACGCCAGCAGGGCCGCAACAGACTCCAGGCCCGGTATCGACGCCATGGCGGCGAGCAACAGGGAGAGCGGTGTGACGCACAGTTCGATCACCGGAATCGCATAGGCATTGGCGATCGGCGACACCAGGGAGATCTCGTGAAAGACCCAGGCCAGCGCGGGCGCCAGGGCCAGCGTGACCGCCCACTGCAGGCGCGCGGCCAGGCGCAGCCCGTGCAGCCACCGTGTCAGGCCGGACGGCGACGGCGGCGGATCGGCACCCGGCGGTGGCCGGCTGCGGCGCAAGCGGACTGCGGAAGCCTCTTCATCGAGACCGACCGCGAGCAGGACGGCGACCGCCGCGAACGACAACCAGAAGCCGCTGGCCAGCACGGACCAGGGGTCCAGCGCCACCACCGCGACGGCTGCCAGGGCCAGCACCCGTGTCCCGTTGAGCCGGATCTGGAGGGCCTGGGCGCCAGCGACGACCGCCAGCATCATGAAGGTACGCCGCGCCGGCACGCCCCAGCCCGCCAGCAGACAATACAGCCAGGCCACGATCAGCGCGGCGCAAGCCGCCGCCCGGCGCGCAGGCCAACGCTCGGCCAGAACCCGGCCGCGCCAGCGCAGGCGCCGCCACAGCCAGGAGACCGCCAGAGCGCCGACCCCCGCAAGCATCGTGATGTGGGATCCGGAAATTGAAACAAGATGTGTCAAACCGCTTCTATTGAAGACTTTCCAGTCGCCATCTTCCACCCCATCCTGATCCCCGATCGCCAGAGCGCGCAGCACGGGTCCATACCGTTTCCCTTCCAGATATGGCGCCATGGCCTCGCGGATGGCGTGCCGGGCCCGATCGGCGATGACCGACAGGCTATGCCAGTCCTCATCGCGCAGATGTTCGGGGATGCCGCGCACCGTCCCCAGGGCGCGGACACCGATGGCGAAAGCATGCCCTTCATAATCGAAGGCAGCCACGTTCCGTGCCGACTGGACGGGCCGCAGCACCACGGCCATGCGCCAGATCTGCCCCGCCCGGACTTCCGGAAACGGCGGATCGGCCGGCTTCGCGGCCGCATAGGGACTGCGCCATCCCGAAGCCGGCCAGCTGACCAGGATGCGCCGAGGCACGCCCTCGGGGTGTGATTGCAGGACTTCCGCTTCGAAACGCACCCGGTCCGGCTGCAGACGCGGCAGACCCTCGATCCGCAGGACAACGCGGGAAACCCGATCGACATTGCCATCGTCCAGCGCCTGATCCAGCCGGTGCTGTGCCCAGACCATGGTCACCGCGAACGCCAGCCAGGCCGCGAATGTCCACAGGCTCAGGCAGCCCAGCGTGACAGCCAGGCGGCTCCCACCGGCGCCGGAGTCCTCGCCCGCCAGGCACGCCAGTCCCGATGCAGCACGCCGGCAACGGCGCGCAAACCACCAAAAGCGGAACGCCGTCAGAAGCAGCATAAGGGGAACGGACAGACCGGAAACCACCCACAAGGGGGACGGCAGCCGCGCCATCTGATGCATGACCAGCACGCCCAGCAGCCCAGCGCCCACCGTCAGCCGACCGATCATGCCCCGCCCCCGATAATGCCCCGACAGGAGACACTAAGACCCGGAGGCGGGACAAAACCAGGCCCTTATGTCAGTTTTGGCACATCGGAAGCCAGATTCGAACCCGGCAAGAATGTCGCGAGCCGCGGCAGCACCCGCGCCGCATTGCAGGCGCACTGGGCAATCACGGTATTGCGCGGCTCGGACCGAAGCGATGCCAGACAGTCGGCGATCCGGGCAACTTCGGCGGGTTCGTTGCGCGCGGGCTGCGGGCAACCATCCGCACCCCGCCCCAGCCAGGCGGGGGGCATGTCCGGCGCATCGGTTTCAAGCACCAGCGCCGTCGGCGGCAGTTGCGTGGCCAACCGCCGGATTCGCAGCGCCCGATCGAAGGTCATCGCCCCGCCCATCCCGAGTGCGAAACCCAGGTCCAGGAACTGTCCGGCTTGCTGAAAGCTGCCGTTGAAGGCATGCGCGATCCCGCCGATGGCGGGACGACGTCGCAGGTGCTTGAGCAGGACGTCCTGGGATCGGCGCACGTGCAGCAGCACCGGCAGATCAAAGCGCTGCGCCAGGTCCAGCTGGCGCGTGTAAAACATTTCCTGACGCGTCCGCAGCGCGGGGGTATTGAGTTCCGGCACAAAGAAATCCAGGCCGATTTCCCCGATCGCGACCAGGCGCGGATCATCCCGCCAAGCCGACAGGCGGTCCTCCAGCGCGGCCAGGCTGGCAGCATCCGCCCGATCCACATAGAGGGGGTGGATACCCAGCGCATAACAGACCCCCGGCACGGACCAGGCCAGATCCCGCACGGTCTGGAAATTGTCCGCGCACACGGCGGGGATGACGATGCCACGCACGCCCGCCCGATGCGCCCGCTCGATGACTTCGGTCCGGTCGGCATCGAATTCGGCCGCATCCAGATGGCAGTGGGTGTCGATGAGCATAGACGCCTCCATCCAAGCAATAGGAAACCCCCGGAACGCCCCGCTGCCCGTACCGCCGGACGCGGGAAACCATCAGCCCTCCAGATGCCCCGCTTGCATGTGCAGCTGACGATGTGCCAGTGCAGCCAGCGCCGGATCATGCGTCACGATGACGAAGGCGGTGCCCAGATCCCGGTTGATGCGCCCCAGCAACTCGAACATCGCGTCCGCCGTGTGACGGTCCAGATTGCCGGTGGGTTCGTCGGCCAGCACACAGGCGGGCCGGGTCACCAGCGCGCGCGCCAAAGCCACCCGCTGGCGCTCGCCACCCGAGAGTTGACCGGGAAAATGCGTCGCGCGGTCGCGCAGACCCACCTGCGCCAGCAGGCCGTACGCCTGTTCACGGGCTTCGGCCCGCGAGCAGCGGCGCACGATGAGCGGCATCGCCACATTGTCGAGCGCGGAGAATTCCGGCAGCAAGTGATGGAACTGGTAGACAAAGCCCAGCGCCCGATTGCGCAACTGACTGCGCTTGCGTTCGTTCAGGCCGCCGGCCGCCTCGCCCGCAATCCACAAGTGCCCCTCATCGGGCTGATCCAGCAGGCCCAGCACGTGCAACAGCGTGCTTTTCCCCGATCCGGAAGCACCGACGATGGCGACCATCTCGTGCGCATGCACCGACAGGTTCACGTCGCGCAGGACTTCGACGCGGCCCGCCCCCTCGTCGTAGGTCTTGACCAGATGCTCGGCGCGCAGCACCGTGGCGGCGGGTTGCGGGGCTTCAGTCATGGCGCAGTACCTGGGCGGGTTGCAGGCGGGATGCCCGCCAGCTGGGATAGAGCGTCGCCAGCAGCGACAGCACGAGCGAGGTCACGCCGATGGTCACAATATCGCCGACCTGCGGATTGGATGGCAGTTCGCTGATGAAATAGATCTGCTGTGGCAGGAAATGCACCCCGAACAGGCGTTCGATCCAGGGCACTATGACGTCGATGTTGTAGGCAGCCAGGGTCCCGAACAGTACGCCCGCCGCTGTGCCGACCACCCCGATCAGCGCCCCCTGCACCAGGAAGATACGGGCAATTTCGGCTGGCGTCGCGCCCAGCGTGCGCAGAATCGCGATGTCGGACTGTTTGTCCTTGACCGCCATCACCAGCGAGGACAGCAGATTGAAGGCGGCCACGGCCACGATCAGCGCCAGGATCAGAAACATCATGCGTTTTTCGGTTTTCACGGCGGCAAACCAGGTGCGGTTGTTCTGCGTCCAGTCCATGGCCCGCACGCCCGGCGGCATCAGGCCCAGCAGCTGCCGGGCGACCTCGGGCGCGCGCTGCATGTCGGCGATGCGCAGGCGCACACCGCTGACGCCGCTGTCGCGAAACACCCGCGCCGCATCCTGTACATCGACAAAGGCCAGCGTCGCATCATATTCGTAGTAGCCCGTGGCGAAAATGCCGGACACGGTGAACTGGCGCATGCGCGGGGCGAAACCCGCCGGGGAAATCGATCCCTGAGGCGCCAGCAGCAGCACGGTGTCTCCCACCGTCAACCCCAGGGACTGCGCGATCTGGCTGCCGACGATCATGTTGAACGAGCCGGGCGTCAAGCTGTCGAGCGAACCCGATTCCATCTGCCCCTTCAGGTCCGAGACCTTCGATTCGATGGCGGGATCGATGCCCCGTACCTGCACGCCGCTGAGCCCTTGCCCCCGCGCCAGCATGCCTTGGGCCGCCACGAAGGGCGCGGCCCCCCGGACCTCGGGATCCCGTTCGGCCGCGCGCGCCAGGTCCTGCCAATGGTCCAGCACCTGCTGGTGATCGGCACCCGGTACAAAGAGTTCGATGTGGGGCAGCACCGACAGCATGCGGTCGCGCACCTGCGTCTGAAAACCGTTCATGACCGACAGGACAATGATCAGAGCAGCCACCCCCAGGCCGATTCCGGCCATGGAGCTCGCTGCCACGAAGGAGACGAAACGGTCTCCCCGACGACCGCCCCGCCCAGTCCGGGCCAGCCCCGCATAACGGGCCCCGATCCACCACTCATAGGCCATGTGTTCTGTATTCCGATCCGTTTGACTCTACAATTCCGGCATGCATATCGTCATTCCCGGGGCCTGGCCCGATCCTGAAGTGGCCGCCGAACTGGCGCCCCATCTGGCGCAGCGCGCGCCTACCCTGGCACGCTGGCTCGGTCGGGGAAAAGTCGCACAGACCCCCAGCCCCGCGGCGGACACCTGGTGCACTCCCCTGGAACACTGGCTGCTGCAGGCGCGCGGCTTCGTGACGACGCAAGCTGAGCATATTAGCGCAGGTCTGGGGCCCTTGCGCGCCGGCGTCCAGGACGACGAACCGGTCTGGCTGGCCGAACTCATCCATATGTCACCGTCACGCGACGGTGCCGCACTGTTGCCGGCCGACACCCTGGGCATCACGGCGGAACAATCGGAATCCCTGCTGCGGACCGCCCGCGAACAGCTGGAAGACGGCGGCCCGCAGCTCGAATTCCTGCGTCCCGACACGTGGCGCGTGCGCTGGCCGGATGCGGTACGGCTGCCTTGCGCCAGCCCGGCCCTGGTGGCCGTCAGCGCCGTCAATGACTGGTGGCCTCAGGACCCGGTCGCGCGCCCCTGGCGCCGCCTGGTCAACAGCCTGCAGATGGCCTGGTTCGAGCATCCGGTCAACCAAGCGCGTCTCGAGGCTGGCCAGGCGCCGATCAACAGCCTCTGGCTCTACGGCGGGGCCCGCCGCGGGCAACTGACGCGCCTGCTGCCGGCCGACTTGCGGATCGAGACCGCGCTGGAAGGCTTTGCCACCAGCCAGGACTGGGGCGGCTGGATCGAGGCGCTGGCGCAATTGGAATACGGCTGTCTGGCCGCATTGACGCAAGACACCCCGACCCTGGTACTGACCGGCCGGGACCGCTACGCAACGATCACCGTGCAGGGTGGCTGGCTGGCCCGCTGGCGAACACAGGACTGGAGGCGCTGGTGGTGCAGCCGCTGATCCGCCCGCGCGCCGCCAGCCGGCAACGCGCCCAGGCGCTGGCCGAGGCCGGCGTCCATCCGCTGCTTGCACGCCTCTGGGCCGCACGCGGACTGGCGCAGCCCGCCGCCACGGACTGGTCGGCGCTGATTCCGCCGGTGCAGCTCACCCACGTCCGCGACACGGCACGGCTGTTGGCGGACGCCATCGCTGCCCATCGGAAGCTACTGATCGTGGCCGATTACGACTGCGATGGCGCCACGGCTTGCGCCGTCGCGATCCGAGGCCTGCGCGCCATGGGCGCCCAGGCCGATTTTCTGGTGCCCAACCGCTTCGAGACCGGCTACGGCCTGTCCCCCGCCGTGGTCGAGCTGGCCTGCCGCCACCCGGCGGGCAAGCCGGATCTGTTGATCACTGTCGATAACGGCATCGCCAGCATCGACGGCGTGGCGGCAGCCCGCGCAGCCGGCATCCAGGTGATCGTGACCGACCACCACCTGCCCGGCGACCGGTTGCCCGACGCCCTGGCGATCGTCAACCCGAATCAGGCCGGCTGCGGATTCCCGTCCAAGCATCTGGCCGGCGTGGGCGTCATTTTCTACGTCCTGCTGGCCTTGCGCGCCGAGCTGCGCGAACGCGGCACGCTGCCTGCCCAGGACGGCCCCCGGCTGGACGCTTACACGGATCTGGTGGCTCTGGGCACGATCGCCGACGTGGTACGGCTGGACGCCAACAACCGGCTGCTGGTCACCCAGGGCCTCCAGCGCATCCGCCAGGGGCGGATGCAGCCGGGAATCGAAGCCCTGTTCGAAGTCGCCGGACGCGATCCCGGACAGGCGGGCACCGACGACCTGGGTTTTGCATTGGGGCCGCGCATCAATGCCGCAGGCCGCATGGCCGACATGAGCCTGGGCATTCACTGTCTGCTGGAAGACAACACGGTCCGGGCCCGGGAACTGGCTCAGGCGCTGGATGCCATCAACCGCGAACGACGCACCCGGGAAACCGAGATGCGCGACGAGGCGTTGGCGCATCTGGACGCGACCGCCCAGGCTTTGGCTGCGAGCGTCTGCGTCTGGCAACCAGGCTGGCACCCGGGCGTGATCGGTCTGGTGGCATCCCGCCTGAAGGAAACCTACTGGCGCCCCGCCCTGGCCTTCGCACCTGACGATGCCGATACCCTGCGCGGTTCGGGGCGATCGATCCCCGAAGTCCACCTGCGCGATGCCCTGGATCTGGTTTCAAAGCGCCTGCCCGGCGCCATCCTGCAGTTCGGCGGCCACGCCATGGCCGCAGGCCTGACCCTGCGCAAACACGCTTTCGACGATTTTTCCCGCCAGTTCGACGCGGCCGTGCGCACCCTCAGCGGCCGCGATGCCTTCGAACCCTGCCTGGAAACCGACGGCTCACTGGAAGCCACCTACATGACGGCCGACACGGCCGCTCTGCTGGCTCATCAGGTCTGGGGCTCCGGCTTCGCGCCTCCCCTGTTCCAGGATCGCTTCCGCATCGTCCACCAGCGGCTGCTGAAAGACCGCCACCTGAAGCTCTTTCTGGAACGCGACGGGCTGCGCCTGGACGCCATCTGGTTCAACCACGCCGAACCGCTGCCAGGTGAGATCGAAGCCGTCTACCGGCTGGAGCGCAATACTTGGGGCGGACAGACGACGGTGCAATTACTGATCGAGCACGCCCGCGCGGCCTGAGCGCGTCGGCCAGGCCGGCCGCATCCGCGCTCATGCAGCCTTGCGGCGCGACGACAACACGATGCCGCCGATGATCAGCAGAAACGCGACGGCATGGTGGGGATGTGGTCGTTCCCCCAGCAAGGCCAGCGACAGCAGCGCGGCAATCAGCGGCGTCAGATTGTTGAAGAACCCTGCCAGCGTCGGTCCCACTCGCTGCACACCGGCGCCCCAGCAGCGAAACGCAATCACCGCCGGCCCGATCGCCACGAACGCCACAGTCAGCGCCAGTTGCCAGCCCCAGACGACATGCCAGTCCGTCAGTCCCCATTCCAGCGCGGCAAACAGGCCCGACCAGGCAGCCCCATACAGAATCTGCCCCAGCAGAAAGCCCGCCCAGTGCGCACGCACCGGCGCA
Source organism: Castellaniella sp. (assembly GCA_019104865.1). Lineage (GTDB taxonomy): Bacteria > Pseudomonadota > Gammaproteobacteria > Burkholderiales > Burkholderiaceae_B > Castellaniella. The sequence continues at coordinate 23,898 of JAHRWZ010000093.1, forward strand.
TCGGCCGGCACGCGTGTCAGTTGCCAGCTGTAGACGGCCCAGATGAACGTGGCCAACACCATCAGCAGGTCGCCCGGAACAAAGTGCAGCGACCACAATTGCGTCCATTCCCCATGCGACAGCACCGTCGCCACCCCGGCCAGCGATAGGACGGAGCCCACCACCTGCCCCGGACGGATGGCCACCCCGTGAAACACACGTCCGACGATCAGCATCCACACCGGGATGCTGGCCATCACCAGCGTGACGTTGATCGGCGAGGACGTGTGCAGCGCCAGATACTGCAGCGAGTTGTACAACCCGACCCCCAGGAGCCCCAGCAGCGCGTAACGCGGCCATTGGCGCCAGATGTCACTGCCCGGTCTCAGGACCCGATAGCCCAGCGGCAGCAGCAACAGGAGTGCCACCGCCCAGCGCAGGAAATTCAGGGTCAGCGGCGGCACCAGATGCACAACGGCGCGCCCGACCACGGCATTGCTCGCCCACAGCACAGGTGGAATCAGCAGGAGCGCCACCGTGCCGGGAGTCAACCTTTCATTCATGAACCATTCTTCCACAATCCGCCAGCCTGGATTCTAACCGCCCGGCACGGACGACCCACTCGGACGCGATTCTGGCGGCAGTCCCTGTCCTTCCATTTATTTCTTGACATAACACATCTTCAAGCTTTAAGATAACCAACTGTTTCATCAGCGGTTTTCAGCCTTGGCCGGGTCCTCCGGCTGCTTTGGCGGGCGCAACGCCTGCTGCCTCTCTGGGGTTTACACCCCTGCCTGGTTTCTGATCACCCTTGCGACTTCGTCGCCCGCCCGGTTCCGGTCGGCGCGCGCCGCGCCTGTCCGCTGATGGTTTGATCACCTTACGGAGCACATGACATGGCCAAAGAAGAACTGCTCGAAATGCAAGGATCCGTCACCGAAGTCCTGCCGGATTCACGCTTTCGCGTCACCCTGGACAACGGCCACCCGGTCATTGCCTATACCGGCGGCAAGATGCGCAAGCACCACATCCGCATCCTGGCGGGCGACAAGGTCACGCTCGAGATGTCGCCTTACGACCTCAGCAAAGGCCGCATCACCTTCCGCCACCTGAACCGCGCTCCGGGCGCCACGTCGGCCCCCCGCAGCAACAACCGCCGCTGAATCAGTGGCAATCGGGGACCGTCTGATCCAGATAGACCTCGAAGGCGATCGTCTTTGCCTGATCCCGCGCCAGATCCCGCAGCCGGGCGGGTTCCAGGGCCTGCCGCAGGGCCTGCCGGGTGACCTGGGGCAGATCGGGTCGCTGGATTTGTTCCAGCATCACCGGACGATATGGCGCCAGTTGTGCCGAGAATTTGCGCCACTCGGGAAACTTCAGCAACTGTCGCAGAAAGCCCTCGTCCTGGACCGCCGCATCGCATTGCCCGGTGCGCAAGGCCAGCAAGGCATCGGTGGCTGACGGGTAGACCTGCTCGATCGCGGCAAAACGCGCCGCAAGTTCCCCCACATAACGGCCATCGGCACTGAGACACACCGTCCGGCCGGCCAAGGCGGACCAGTCATGAATGTCGGTATCGGTGCGCAGGATCGCCATGGGGCTGGCGGACCAGTCCAGGCGCTTGCGCGGCAGCATGCCAGGCAGCCGGACATCGTCCGTTATCACGCCGACCCAGGCATCCAGCCGCCCATCCCGGATGGCCTCCACAGCTTCCGCCGGAACCATGGCCTGCAGCGGTGCGCTGCCCTCGGCGGCCTGCCCGGCCAGGACTTCGATTCGTGCAGGCGTACGCGGCTTAGCGCCCGGAACCGGTGTGGCTGGCACTTCGGCCACGCCCAGGCTCCAGCCGTCCGGCCCCGGCGTATCGGCACCAGCCACGGAAGCGGCACACGCCAGCAGCAGACCCAGCACAGCCCACCCACCGCGCCACACGGCGCCACGCCCCGACTTACACATACTGATACCGCAACACCCTGCGCTTGATGTTTTCCAGAAAGACCTGATCGATCAAGGTTGCCAGGATCGCGATCGTCAGAATGTTGGCCATGACGCCGACCATGTCGGCCGTCTCGCCCGCATAGGCCAGCGATCGTCCCAGCCCCTGGCCAAAGCCAATCAGCATCTCGGCGGAAATGAGCGCCCGCCAGGCATTCCCGAAAGCCAGCTGCGACCCGGTGATCAGTTCCGGCATGACGGCGGGCAGATAGACACGCCGCACCATATCCCAGGCGCTCGCGCCCATCACCCGGGCAGCCGACACATGGGTCTGCAGCACGCTTTCCGTGGCATTCATCACCGACAGCGCCGCCGGAAAGAATGCCGCCAGGGCAATCACGACAATGATCGGGATGTTGCCAAAGCCCATCAGGATCAGAAACAGCGGTACCCAGGCAATCGAGGGAATGGACTGCAGCACGATGATGGCCGACTTCAGGACTTCGCGGAAGAACAGCAGCAGGCCGCCAGCCAGGCCAAAACCGATGCCAAACAGCAGGGCAAAGCCGTATCCGACCCCCAGGCGCCCCATACTGCCTGCCAGGATGGCGCGAAACTCGCTAGTCTGCAGATCGTGCCAGACGCGCTGCAGCACCACAGGCACTCCCGGCATCAGAAAATCGGGCAGCGTCCAGGCTGCCATCTGCCAGATCAGCAGGATGGCGGCGATCGCGACCAGCATGGCCAGTTTGCGGCCGGCGGATGAAACTCGTCTTTTCTTACTCATGATCAGCAGCATGGCCGGGCAAGCCCGGCCATGGGAAGGAAACCAGCGAAGATGCAATTATTGCATCTGATCAAAGCTGGCGGGCGTGCTGCCAGTCCAGATCCACGATGGATCTCACATCGTAGGGTTTGCCATCACGCGTCTTGAGCGCCCCCTGGGCCTGCATGATGTCGGCGACTTCCTGCATGCGGCTCAGGTCCTTGGGTGTCAGGGCGGCACCAAAGGTCTGCGTCTTGATGGCCTGGCTGATGACCTGCTCGCGCGGCACGTCGCCATTGTGCAGCGTCTTGAGCGTCGGTTCGGCGATGAAATAGCCGGCGATCAGCTTCGCGGCTTGGTCGGGTTTTTGCTGCAGCAACTCGATCGCCTCGCGCTGAGCGTCCAGCGACTTCCAGACCAGGTCCTTACGGTTCTTCAGCGTCTCGCCGGACGTGATCGTCACCATGCAGGGGAAAGGCCAGACTTCGCCGATCTCGTAGATCTGCTTTACCGGGGCGATCAGTTGGGCAATGCTCGCCTGAGGTTCGAACAGGAACGCAGCATCGACGCGCTTGCCCACCAAGGACTGCACCGCCACCTGAGGGCTGACGCCCAGGATGGACAGATCATCCGGCTTCAGTCCCGCATTCTTCAGGACGACGCCTCGCAGGACTGTGTCGGCCGTGCTGCCTTCCTTCTGCGAAGCCAGCGTATGCCCTTTCAGATCCGCCACTGTCTTGATGCCGGCGTCATCGCGCACCACCAAGGCGTGGTAGCCGCGCTGCGCGCCGGCTACGACCTTCAGGTCCGCCCCCCGTGAGGACCAGGAAGCCGCGTTGGTGAAACCCAGCACGCCGGTGTCCAGCTGACCGCCAACGATGGCCTTGATCAGATCCGTCCCCGACTTGAACTCGACCAACTGGACATCCAGCCCTTGCTTCTCGTAGAACTTGCCCTCGTAGGCGGTGATGGCCTGCGCATCGTCCATGACCCGGATATAGCCAACCTTGAAGGGTTCGGCAGCCAGGGCTTGGGACGCCAGGGTCAGCGCCGCCAGCGCGGGAATCAATACACGGCTGAATTTCATGCTGCAAGTTCCTCGGGAATGGAATGGGAAGATAAGTGCGAATCGTCGACAATGCCCAGCAGGCCGAGGATTTCCCGGCGCGTATCGGCATAGTTCGACAGGTCATGGGTCTTGTCGTCGTCCGACAGCTGGAATTCCTTCAGCAGACGCGACGGTCGCGCGCTGAACACCAGGATGCGGTCAGCCAGGAACAACGCCTCGTCCACGTCGTGCGTCACCAGCAAGACAGTCGGCCGTGTCTCGCGGATCAGCGTACGCAGAGCATCCTGCAGCGTCATGCGGGTCAGCGCATCCAACGCGCCGAACGGCTCATCCAGCAGCAAGACCTCGGGATGGGTGATGAACGCGCGCGCCAGCGCGCAGCGCTGGCGCATGCCACCCGAGACCTGATGGGGAAAATAGTCTTCGAAACCCTTGAGGCGGACCTTGTCCAACCAGACCAGCGCCTGCTCATGTGCCTGGGCACGGCTGACCTTCTGCAATTCCAGGGCCATCGCCACGTTCTGCACCAGCGTCAGCCAGGGATACAAGGCATTTTCCTGAAACATCAGCATCCGGCGGGGATCCGGGCGCCGGATGACCTGGCCATCGGCCAGCACCTGACCGGCACTGGGTTTTTCCAGGCCGGCGGCCAGATGCAGCAACGTCGATTTGCCGCAACCGGACGGCCCGACCAGGGCGACCAGCTCGCCCGGTGCGATATCCCGATCGAAACGATCGACGACCCGCAGATCACCGAACTGTTTTTCAACCTGCCTGAAGGAAAGATTCATCGTTTGTACCTGCCCACCCGGTGCAATAGCACTCCGGATGACCTGTCATTGAATGGATACTCGAAACTTTAACGACTACCCTTAATACATAACAACAACAAATTTATGATTTCATTATTTCCATAAGAAATAATGAAAAAGCGCTACCATGAAAGCCTCGCAGTCTGCGGAAGCCGCCATGGTCAACTTTAGCCCTCAGGATCCAATCACGCGCCTGATCGCCAGCCATACCGATACCCGCCGGCAACTCCGGATACTGGTGCCCGATGCCCGCCCCCCGGACCCCGCCTCGGTTCAGGCGGCGATCGCCTGGATCGATGGCCCCGCCCAGGCGCAGCGCCACATCCTGGAACAGATCCTGTTCCCGGCGCTGATCGAGTCGATGGCCGGTTCCGACGCGGTGTGCCTGAAGGGCATGACGCAGGGGCTGATCCGTCAGAGTGCGGATCTCGACCATCGCTGGCACCAGGCGATCCGTGCCGAACTGATGCAACCTCACCCTGATGCTGCCCCGCTGACCGCCTGGGTAGAGGGATTTCTCGCCTACCTGCAACTCGCCGACGAGGAACTTCTGCCCATGGCAGGGCGCCTGCTGGACGATGCCGCCCTGGCGGATCTGGCACGAGCCTGCGAAACCGGCTTCAGCGACACACACCCACCAGGCTATTGATACACAGCCTTGGCCCGCCTGAGCCAGGGCACGGGAACACAGCCCGGAACACGGAAACAAGCCGTGAACCCCGATGTTTTCTAGGTATTTACCCTTAGTTTCAACGTGAAATAATCTCCGTCACGAGGTCGGCCCGGCCCCCTATGCCTTTCTGATGATCATGGGGCCCGCCCAGCCGACGCCACTTTCCGCAGCCGCCCCAGGCTGCCGAACTGCCAGGCCTTTACCAATGCCCGGCACCTCCCAACTCCATCCCGATGGCAGTCAGGCCTCGGCGGGGTCATGGTTTCTACGGAGAAAGATACCCATGCTGAAAAACGTGAAAATCGCTCATGCCCTGCTGGCATTCGTCCTGGTGTTCATGGGACTGCAAGTCCTGCTGGGCGGCCTTGGATACTGGGCGCTCAATCACATCAACGACAACGTGCAGAACCTCTACCGCAGCGGCATCCGCCAGAGCAACGCGGTCAACGTGGCGTCCTTGTCGCTGGTCGCCGCGCGTACCGATCTGAGCCGCCACTCGACGCGCGTCGCGCAGAAGCAACCTGAGGAGAATGGGCCGCTGCTGAGCGCGCGCAAGCACATCGCCTCGGCGGACAAGAACATCGCCGAGATGGAGCAAAGCCTCGTGGATGCGGACCGGCAGGCGATCACTCCCTACCTGCAGGCCTACCGGCGCTACAGCGACAATCTCAAGAGCGTGGACCGCGTCCTGACGCGGGGCGACATGCAAGCTTACCTCAAGCAGGGCACCCAGAAGGTGCAGGATGACTACATGGCGGCGCGCGATACCTTCATCGCCGCAGCCGCCCAGGCCCTGCGGGATCAGGCACAGCAGCTGGCGCAGGCGGTTGCGCTGTTCAAGCTGCCGCAGACCGCGCTCGGCCGCGCGTAACTCCATGAAGATGGCCCCGCCGGGCCGGGTCTCCGGCTATGTGTATTGTGGTTTTCACCAATCGATTCGATTGAAAATTCTCAATACACTCGGGCCCGTTCAGTTACCGTTCAGTCAGCAACCTGTCAGCCGGCCACTCCGAACCTTTGGGGTGCGCTGCCATTCCGGAGAACCCCCTCAATGAAATTCGCGACTACTCGTCTCGCCGCCGCTGTCGGCCTGTCCCTGACCCTGGGACTGGCCGCCGTCACCGCTCACGCCGCCCCCATCGTCATCAAATTCAGCCACGTGGTGGCCGACTCCACCCCGAAAGGCCAGGGTGCCCTGAAATTCAAGGAACTGGCCGAAGCCGCCCTGCCCGGCAAGATCGAGGTTCAGGTGTTCCCGAACTCGCAGCTGTTTGGCGACGGCAAGGAAATGGAAGCCCTGCTGCTGGGCGACGTGCACATCATCGCACCCTCGCTGGCAAAATTCGATCGCTACACGAAGAAGATCCAGATTTTCGATCTGCCCTTCCTGTTCGACGACATGGCGGCCGTGGATCGTTTCCAGGCCAGCCCGGCCGGCCTCGGTCTGCTGGACTCCATGAAGTCCAAAGGCATTCAGGGACTGGCCTACTGGCACAACGGCCTGAAGCAGATGTCCGACAACAAGGACAAACTGGCCCGACCGGAAGACATCAAGGGCCTGAAGTTCCGCATCCAGGCCTCCGACGTGCTCGAGGCACAGTTCCGCCAGTTGGGCGCCAATCCGCAGAAGCTCGCCTTCTCCGAGGTCTATCAGGCCCTGCAGACGGGCGTGGTGGATGGGGCCGAGAACCCGTGGTCGAACATCTACTCGCAGAAATTCCACGAGGTTCAGAAGACCATCGCCTACACCAACCACGGCGTGCTGGACTACATGGTCATCACCAATTCCGGCTGGTGGGCTGGCCTGCCGGCTGACGTACGCGAGGCCCTGCAAAAAGCCATGGCAGGCGCGACAGAGCACGCCAACAGGCTGGCCGCCGACATCAACGAACGGGACCGGCAGCGTATTGCCGACGCCGGCAAGGCCAAGATCCAGACTCTGTCCAAGGAAGACCTGGCCGCCTGGCGGACCGCCATGCAGCCTGTCTGGAAAAAATTCGAAAGCGGCATCGGCAAAGACCTGATCGACTCCGCGGTCGCCTCGAACCAGCCGTCGTAAGGCCGGCCAGACCGTTGCCGCCCCATACGGCCGCTCTTCAGCGGCCGTTTCACATCCGGAATCAAGGAGTCCCCCAACCATGTTGAGAAACTGGCTGGAACACATCGAGGAAGGCCTGATCGCCTTCCTGTTGGCGGTGATGACCCTGGTCACTTTTGCCCAGGTCATCGCCCGCTACGTCTTCAATTACAGTTTTGTCTGGGCGCTGGAGCTGACCATATACAGCTTCGGCGCTCTCATCTTCCTGGGCATGGCCTACGGCGTGCGCGTCGGCGCGCACATCGGCGTCGATGCCTTCATCCGCCTGCTGCCCAAGCACGCGGCGCACAAGTTAGCCATCGTCAGCACGCTGCTGTGCATCGTCTACGCGGCGATCGTGCTCTACGGCAGCTGGGTCTACGTCAGCAAGATCCACATGATCGGCATCATGGCGCAGGATCTGCCCATTCCCCAGTGGCTGCCGCGCGTCGTCCTGCCGCTGGGCTTCGCCCTGCTCATCTGGCGTTTTGGCGAAGTGCTCTTGAATCTGCTGCGCGGCGGCCACGCGTCGCTGCTGGGCGACGAGGTCGCCGATGCCATGAAATACCGCAGTGACGAAACCCCGGGAGACCAGCAATGACCACGATTGCCCTGTTCCTCCTGCTGTTCCTGTTCATGTTCATGGGGCTGCCGGTCGCCGTGGCGCTGGGCCTGTCGTCCCTGCTGACCATCCTGGCCTTTGGCACCGATTCGCTCGCCTCGCTCTCACTCAAGCTCTACGAGACCTCCGAGCACTTCACGCTCATGGCCATCCCCTTCTTCATCCTGGCCGGGGCCTTCATGACCACGGGCGGCGTAGCCAAGCGCATGATCCGCTTTGCCATCGCCTCGGTGGGCCACCTGCACGGCGGGCTGGCGATCGCCTCGGTCATGGCCTGCGTGCTGTTTGCCGCGGTCTCGGGCTCCTCGCCCGCCACGGTGGTCGCTGTGGGCTCGATCGTGATCGCCGGCATGGTGCGCGCGGGCTATTCCGAGGGATTTGCCGCGGGCGTCATCTGCAACGCCGGCACGCTGGGGATCCTGATCCCGCCGTCCATCGTGATGGTGGTCTACGGCGCGGTGACCGAAACCTCGGTGGGCGCACTGTTCATGGCTGGCGTGGTGCCTGGGCTACTACTGGGCCTCGTGCTGATGGTCGCCATCTACATCGTGGCGCGCATGCGCAACATGCCACGCCAGCCGCGCGCCAGCCTGGGCGAAGTCTCGGCCGCTGCACGCGACTCGATCTGGGGGCTGCTGCTCATCGTCATCATCCTGGGCGGTATCTACGGCGGGGTGTTCACACCCACCGAGGCAGCGGCCGTCGCGGCGGTCTACGCCTTCTTCATCGCCGTCTTCGTGTACCGCGACATCGGCATGAAGCAGGTGCCCGAAGTCCTGATCGACGCGGCCAAGGTGACCATCATGCTGATGTTCATCATCGCCAACGCGCTGCTGTTCGCGCACGTGCTCACCACCGAGCGCATCCCGCAGGCGATCGCCGAGCAGATCATCGCCTGGGACATGAGCGACTGGCAATTCCTGATCGTGGTCAATATCTTGCTGCTCGTGGCCGGCGCCTTCATGGAGCCCACCGGCATCATCCTGATTCTCGCGCCGATCCTGTTCCCGATCGCAATGGAACTCGGCATCGACCCCGTGCACCTGGGCATCATCATGGTCGTGAACCTCGAGATCGGCATGGTGACCCCACCCGTCGGGCTGAATCTGTTCGTGACGGCCGGCATCACCACGATGAGCATCGGCGGCGTCATCCGCGCCGCCATGCCATGGCTCGTGCTGCTGCTCGCCTATCTGGTCTTCATCACCTACGTGCCAGCCGTCAGCCTCTGGCTGCCGGGGCTGTTTGGCTGACGATCCGACCCGCTGACACATGGGTGTCACATGCAACACCCATAATTCCCGGCGTGCCTGGGCCACCCGGCCCAGGCCTATCTGCCGGGGAGACAGGCACATGCGGCCTGCATTTACACTAAAAGTTCGATTCATCCTGTTTTTTTGCCTGCTGGCTCTCTGCACCGTCCTGGTGCTGAGCGCCGTTCTCCATCTGCTGCGGACCGCCGACACCCTGCGGGCCACCGAAACCGCCCGCTACCAAGCGACCCGTCTAGCCACCCAGTACCAGACACTGGCCAACGCCCTGAGCCGCAACGCCATGGCATTCGTCGCCAGCGAACAACCCGAATTCGAACAACGCTATCTCGCAGACCTGGCGATTCTGGAAGGCCGTGCGCCGGATGCCGCGGGCATCCAGTCAAGCGCGCTGGACCGTTTCCGCACGGCCGACTTCGACGCAAATGAACTGGCGCTTCTCGAAGAAGCGCACACTCGCCTGCTGGCCCTGAGCCGTATCCAACGCGAGGCCATGGGTACCGCAAAGGGCGAACTGGACGACGGCAAGGGGGGCGTCCGGATCGCCCTGCCCAACGCCCTGATGGCAAAAGCCCTGGTTTTCAGTCAGCAATACACGGAGGCGGAATCCGCCATCTCGACCCTGATCGCCAACCTCGACGCCAGGCAGGCCCAGCGGATGCAGCAACGCGTCCAGGCAGCGGTCACCGCCGGCGAATCGGCCGGCCACACCGCCATCGCGGCCATTCTGGCGCTGATGCTGTGCAGCACCGGCGCGCTGCTCGGCCTCTATCGCTCGATCAAACGCCCGCTGGACCGGAGCGTCACACTGGCCAGCCACCTCTCGGCCGGCAACCTCGCAATCGACATCGAACGCGGAGGCAAAGACGAAATGGGCAGATTGATGGACGCCCTGGAAGGCATCCGCGCCGGTCTGAATCAAACGCTGTGTGAAGTGGTGGACCATTTCACACAAGTCGACGCCAGCGCTGGTCAGCTGTCGCTCAGCCAGGGCGCTGTTCTGCAGGACAGCCATGCTCAATGCCTGATGGCCACCCAGGTATCGGCCGCCATGCACAGCCTGGATGACGCCGTGCGCCAGAATCACGACCGGGCCAACGAGGCCCGGCAGCTGAGCGAGCGAAGCGACCACCAGGCACAGGCGGGATCGGAAGCCGTGGCCCGACTGGAGCGAGCCGTCTCCGACATCGCCGACGATGGCCTGCGCATCGAATCGGCAGCACAACAGATTGAGGAAATCGCTTTCCAGACTAATCTGCTGGCCCTCAATGCCGCCGTCGAAGCCGCCCATGCCGGTAGCCACGGCCGGGGCTTCGCCATCGTGGCGGCCGAAGTTCGATCATTGGCTCAGCGCTGCCAGACAGCCACCGAAACCATTCAGGCCGCAGTCCGCCAGGCCGTGAACAACAGCCGCGAAGGCGGCCGTCTGGCACACGACGCCCATCAGGCGATGGCCCAGGTCGTGCAGGCTACCGAACGCAGCCGTACCATCATGGACGAGGTCACAGCCGCCACGCAGCGGCAGGCGCAGGCCATCCACGAAACAGCCCAGGCCGCCCAGAACCTGGAAGCCATGGGCGCGCGCGGCACAGCGCAGGCCGAAGGCACCGCCCAGGTCGTCGCCGAACAGCGATCCAAGGTCGGCAAGCTGCACCAGACCCTGGCGCAGTTCCGGCTGGACGCCGGTGTCCAGACCCCGACGATCGCCCGCATCGAATACGCCCAATGAGGCTCAGGGAATGCGCCCGACCCGCAGCAAGGAGCGCACCATACCGATGAAGGTTGCCAGCCAGGCAAACAGCGCAATGTGCAGGAACACCCGGGGCATGCCCGCCAGAAAGCCGAATTCCATGGCCCGGTCCATCTGCCAGGTGCTGGCCGCATACATGCCCAGCGGGAAGACCGCGCCCCAGTACAAAGGATCGTACCGGAACGGAAAGCGCTGAAAGCCGTAGCGCCAGACCCCCAACAGCAGCAGCATCGGAATCCACCAGGACCCGGTGGCCCAATAGAACACCGTGAATCCCTTCAGGAAAGGCAGCAGCGACACCAGATAGGGGGCATGCGGCGCATTCAGGATCAACAGGGAACCGGCCAGTGTGGAGATCGCCATTGCGCCCATGTTGATCCAATATGGCGGCGACAGATCCCCTGGGGAGAAGCGGAAAAAAACATAGCGGTAGAAGATCAACGACATCATCCAGATGTACAGCATGCCGCCCCACAACCACATGGACAGCGCCATCAGGTTCAGTTCCAGACGGAACGGCTGGCCAATGCGGGCGGCCAGCAGCGCACTGGAGACGGCCAGCGACTGGGTCGCCACCACGGCCAGCAGCCAACCACCGCTGATGCCTTTGTCCAGCGTCGGCTTGTCGGATTTCACCGTGAAGGCGGTGAAGATCGTGTAGGTCAGGCCGATCCACAGGACGACCGCCAGCAGCCACAGCGCAAAACCCATCCGCACGCTGTCGGCCTGCACGATGAACTGGCCGGACAGAATGCCGGTCGCCGCAACGCAGGTGAAATAGCCCGGCCCCTGCAAATGGCTGACCATGTCGCCAAAGAAGCGGCGCGGATGATGGACGGCCCGCAGAACATACAGCACGCAAAGCACCCCGTACTGGACAATGTTCAGCAGGAACAGTATCCGGGCGATCAGCGGGCGCTCCATCATGCCGGCCCCCAACGAGATGATGCCGGTGGCCATCACCAGCCCGAAATATGCGGGCGACAGATCGGCCAGACGAGCGCGCAGACCCTCACCCCTACCCTTTTCGGCATGTCGGTTTTCCAGCAAGGCCGAACCGCCGGTCAACACCGGCACAGGGCTCCGGTCATGCGCATCCCCCCCATCCATACGGATCTCTCCTGTCTGCCGCAAGCCGTGGTCGGACACCGCGCGCGGGCGCGTTAAAATAATGGATTGTCCTCGCAGTGTAATGCGGCCGCCGTCCGGTGGCCCAGCCTTTTGCCGCCGCGCGGTTTGACCTGAACCAAACATCACGCCATCACAGGAACCCCACATGGAAGCCGAACGCCAGAACCAGATCAGCACGCACATCGAGGGCTACCTCGAGCGTCAGGCCATCCTCCGGAGGTATCTTTGACTACGATGCAAAGGCCGAACGCCTGCTCGTCGTCAATGCCGAACTCGAAAGCCCGGACGTCTGGAACGATCCGCCGCACGCCCAGGATCTGGGCCGCGAGAAAAAATCCCTGGAAACCGTTGTCGGGACACTGACCGACCTGGAACGCGGTTTGCTCGACGCCCGCGACCTGTTCGAACTCGCCAGCGCGGACGACGATGACGCCACCCTGGTCGCCATCGAACAGGATTGCGCGGCCCTGGGCGTGCGCCTCGAGGAACTCGAATTCCGCCGCATGTTCTCCAACCCGGCGGATCCACTGAACTGCTTCGTGGACATCCAGGCCGGCGCCGGCGGCACCGAGGCCCAGGACTGGGCCTCCATGCTGCTGCGCCAGTACCTGCACTACGGCGAACGCAAGGACTTCAAGGCCGAAGTCCTGGAGGTCTCCGAGGGTGAAGTCGCCGGCATCAAATCGGCCACGGTCAAATTCGAGGGCGAGTACGCCTACGGCCTGCTGCGCACCGAAACCGGGGTCCATCGCCTGGTGCGCAAAAGCCCCTTCGACTCCTCCAACGGCCGACACACGTCCTTTGCCAGCGTCTTCGTCTATCCGGAAATCGACGATTCCTTCGAGATCGAGATCAACCCGGCCGACCTGCGCATCGACACCTACCGCGCCAGCGGCGCCGGCGGTCAGCACATCAACAAGACCGACTCGGCCGTACGCATCACACACAATCCGACCGGCATCGTGGTCCAGTGCCAGAACGACCGTTCCCAGCACCGCAACCGCGCCGAAGCCATGCAGATGCTGAAGTCCCGCCTGTACGAGCTGGAAATGCGCAACCGCATGGCCGAACAACAGAAGCTGGAAGACTCCAAGAGCGACGTGGGCTGGGGGCACCAGATCCGCTCCTACGTGCTGGACCAGAGCCGCATCAAGGATCTGCGCACCGGCGTGGAAATCTCCAATACGCAAAAGGTCCTGGACGGCGACCTGGATCCCTTCATCACGGCCAGCCTGAAACAGGGAATTTGAATCGATGACATCGCAACAAATCGAAGTCCAAACTCCGGATGAGAACCGCCTGATCGCGGAGCGGCGCGCCAAACTGGCCGTCCTGCGCGAAGGCGGGCCCGCCTACCCTAACGATTTTCACCCCGACACGCACGCCGCGACGTTGCACGAAGACTGTGACGCCCTGGACGCGGAAACGTTGCAGGCCCAGGGGCGGCGCGCCCGTGTCGCCGGACGCATGATGCTCAAACGCGTCATGGGCAAGGCCAGCTTCGCCACCTTGCAGGACACCAGCGGCCGCCTGCAGTTGTATCTGGACCGGGGCGTTCTGGGCGACGAAACCTACGCCGCCTTCAAGTCCTGGGACATCGGCGACATCGTGGGCGCCGAGGGCCAGATCTTCAAGACACACAAGGGCGAACTGTCGCTGCGGGTGGAGTCGCTGCGCCTGCTGACGAAGTCCCTGCGCCCGCTGCCCGACAAGTTCCACGGCGTTGCCGACCAGGAATTGCGCTACCGGCAGCGCTACGTGGACCTGATCATGACCGAGGAAACCCGCCAGACTTTCCTGGCGCGCACCCGCATCATCAATGCCATCCGTCAGGTCATGACCGAGGCCGACTTCCTGGAAGTCGAGACGCCAATGCTGCACCCCATCCCCGGCGGAGCGGCGGCCAGACCGTTCATCACGCACCACAATGCGCTGGACATGGAGATGTACCTGCGCATTGCGCCGGAACTTTATCTCAAGCGACTGATCGTCGGCGGGTTCGAACGGGTGTTCGAGATCAACCGCAACTTCCGCAACGAGGGGGTCAGTCCGCGCCACAACCCGGAATTCACGATGATGGAATTCTATGCGGCGTACACCGACTACCGCTGGTTGATGGACTACACAGAAGGCCTGATCCGGGAAACCACCCTGCGCGTCTGCGGCACCACGAGCCTGACCTACCAGGAACGTCCCCTCGACCTTGGGCGCGCCTTCGACCGGCTGACCATCACCGAGGCCATCCTGAAGTACGCCCCCACCTATGCGCCGGCACAGCTTCAGGACACGGGATTCCTGCGCACCGAATTGCGCCGCCTGGGGGCCGACGTGGCCGGGCCGGTGCTGGCCCATGCAGGGCTGGGTGCGCTGCAACTGGCCCTGTTCGAGGAAACGGCGGAGTCCCAGCTGTGGCATCCGACTTTCATCGTCGACTATCCGGTCGAGGTTTCGCCGCTGGCCCGCGCCTCGGACACACAGCCCGGCATCACCGAACGCTTCGAATTGTTTGCCTGCGGCCGCGAGATCGCCAACGGCTTTTCCGAGCTGAACGATCCGGAGGACCAGGCGGCCCGCTTCCAGGCCCAGGTTGCGGCGAAGGACGCCGGCGACGAGGAAGCCATGTACTACGACGCCGACTACGTGCGGGCTCTGGAATACGGCATGCCACCGACCGGGGGCTGCGGCATCGGTATCGACCGCCTGGTGATGATGCTGACCGACAGCCCCAATATCCGCGACGTCATCCTGTTCCCGCACCTGCGACGGGAAGACTGAACACCGCGATGCGGACACAAGAAAGGCCGGGTAACCGGCCTTTCTTGTGTCCTGGATACGTTCCCGGCCCCGGAGTGCCCCGGCGCTCGCGCGCGTGGCGGCCCCGGAATCAGCCGACCAACCCTAAACCGTGAACGATTCGCCGCAACCGCAGGCGGCCTTTTCGTTGGGGTTGCGAAAGCGGAAGCCCTCGTTGAGCCCTTCGCGGGCATAATCCAGTTCCGTGCCCTGCAGATAGGGCAGGCTGCCGGAGTCCACGTAAAGACGGGCGCCGAACTGATCGAAGATCGTGTCGTCGAGCCCCTGATCGTCGACATATTCCAGCAGGTAGGACATGCCTGAGCAGCCGGACGGTTTGACGCCCAGGCGCAGGCCCAGCCCCTTGCCACGCTTTTCGAGATGGCGCTGGATGTGTTCCGCCGCCGCTTGTGTCAGTGTGATTGCCATGATGACCTCGACAATAGAAATCAGTGTTCAGGAATGCTTCTGTGTGTAATCCGTGACCGCACCACGGATGGCGTCCTCGGCCAGCAACGCGCAGTGCAACTTGGCCGGCGGCAGATCCAGCGCCTGGACGAAATCCTGACTGCGGATCGCCAGCGCCTGATCCAGGCTGCGGCCCTGCAGCCATTCAGTGGCCAGTGACCCTGCGGCGATCGCCGCCCCGCACCCGAAAGCCCGAAAGCAGGCCGACTCGATCGTTCCGTCCCGCAGGCGGATCTGCAGCTTCAGGACCTGGCCCAGTTCGGGCGATCCAACCACCGCGGTGCCAACCTGCGCATCCTGAGGATCCAAAGACCCGACATGGCGCGGATGCAGATAATGATCCAGGACCTGGGGTCCATATGTTGGGCCAGCCATCAGTGCGCCTCTGCCCAGGCCGACAAGGTCCCCTGCTGGCGCATTTCCCATAGAGGAGAAAGTTCCCGCAGGCGCTGGATCTGCGTGCGCAACAGCCGCACCGCACAGTCAACGTCCTTCTGGGTAGTGTACCGCCCCAGGGTGAGCCGCAGGGAACTGTGCGCCAACGGGTCGCTGCGGCCCAGCGCTCGCAGCACGTAGGAGGGTTCGAGGCTGGCCGAAGTACAAGCCGACCCGGTGGACACGGCCAGCTCCGGAATGGACATGAGCAGCGCTTCGCCTTCGATGTGGGCCACGCTGAAATTCAGGGTATGGGCAACCCGGCGATCCGGGTCCCCGTTCAGATAAACATCCGGCAGATCGCGCAGACCGTCCCACAGGCGGTCTCGCAGCGCCCGGATGCGCGGGACCTCGTCGGCCATGGACTCGGCAGCCAAGGCATAGGCCTGGCCCATGCCGACGATCTGATGCGTGGCCAGCGTACCGGAGCGCATGCCCCGTTCATGGCCCCCCCCGTGGATCTGCGCCTCCAGGCGCACGCGGGGCTTGCGACGCACATACAGGGCACCGATACCCTTAGGGCCATAGGTCTTGTGGGCCGACAGTGACATCAGATCGACGTCCAGGGCGCGGACATCGACAGGAATCTTGCCTGTGGCCTGCGCCGCATCGGTGTGAAACAGGATGCCGCGTTCACGGCACAGGGCCGCCAGCGCGGCGATGTCCTGCACGACTCCGATCTCGTTGTTCACCAGCATGACGGATACGAGGATGGTGTCGGGCCGCAGGGCGTCCCGCAGAACCTGCGGATCGACCAGACCGCCGCAGTCGACGTCCAGGTAGGTGATCTCGAACCCGCGCTGTTCCAGCGCCTGACAGGCGTCCAGAACGGCTTTGTGCTCGGTACGGGCAGTGACGATATGCCGTCCCCGCGCCGCATGGAATTCCGCCACACCCTTGATCGCGAGGTTGTCGGATTCCGTGGCACCCGACGTCCAGACGATCTCGCGCGGATCGGCGTGGATCAGGCCCGCCACCTGTGCGCGGGCGCGCTCGACCGCATCTTCGGCATCCCAACCCCAGGCATGGCTGCGCGATGCCGCGTTGCCGAAACGTTCGCCCAGCCATGGAATCATGGCCTGCACGACCCGGTCGTCAACCGGGGTCGTGGCGGAATAATCGAGATAAATGGGACGATCCGATGACAGATCCTGCGGCATTGAAACTCCAGAACGATCAGGCCGACACGGGCTCCTGGGCGCGGGCATCGTCAGCGACCGGCGTGATGGGGATTCTGGTACGGCCGTTGCGCAGATGCCCGGATTCCTGCCATTCCCGCAGGCGCTGCTGGTCGACCAGATCCTGCAGCGAAACCGAATCCAGGTATTCCAGCATTTTACGACTCAAGGTGGCCCAGAGATCATGTGTCATGCACTTGCCCGACCGGCCATTGCGACCGATGTCGCAGTTCTCCTTGCCGCCGCAGCTGGTGGCATCCAGCGGCTCGTCCACGGCGAAGATGATGTCCGCCACGGAGATGTCGCGCGCATGTCGGGCTAGCGTATATCCACCCCCCGGCCCGCGCACGCTGTCGACCAGTTCGTGACGGCGCAGCTTGCCAAAGAGCTGTTCCAGATAGGATAACGAAATATTCTGCCGCGCGCTGATCGCGGCCAGCGTGACCGGCCCGCTGTGATGGCGCAAAGCCAGATCGATCATTGCCGTGACGGCAAAACGCCCTTTGGTCGTCAAACGCATGATGAAGCCCTTTTTAGTCCGAATCGAAGGTCCGCGAGCACACATATACCATATACCCGACTGTTGGAGTCAAGTATAGCCCGATACCCGAGTAAAACACTCAGCTTTGATCCGGCAACTTTCCAAATAATTGACTGATATCAATTCAGGGTTATCAATGACCGACACGGCCGTCGGGCCCCAGGCTGAGAGCCCAAAAAGGACGACGCCCCTGAATGGGGCGTCGTGCGGATCGGAGGGGAATCAGGCTGCCTGGTATTGCAGGGCCCGCTTGCGGACCAGTTCCAACACCCCCTGGCAGGCATCTTCGATGTAGTCGAGGACCTTGTTGAAGCCTTCGGGGCCGCCGTAATAAGGATCGGGCACGGTGGCTTCTTCGTATTCGTTGGAAAAGCGCATCAGCAGCATCAGTTTGTGCTGATAGATTTTCGGGCAACGCTGCTGCAAGGCCGACAGGTTTTCCCAGTCCATCGCCAGAATCAGGTCGGCCTCGCGGAAGTCATCGGCATCGATCTGGCGGGCCACATGGCTGGACAGATCGTAGCCGCGCTTGCGCGCAGCCACCTGGGCGCGAGCGTCGGGCGCCTCGCCCACATGGAAATGATGCGTGGCTGCGGAATCAACAGTGATGGCATCGGACAAGCCGGCTTCGTCGATCAGGTGCTGGAACACAGCCTGGGCGGAAGGAGAGCGGCAGATATTGCCCGTGCAGACGAAAAGTACCTTATGCATGATAGATGAAAGTGTGCGGGAAAACCCGGAAGTTGGCAAGCATTTTCCAGGAAAAACCCCAAAAGATCCCATCGCGCCATCACTTTGCGCCACATCCGGGTCCGCGGACAACCGGCGGCATGTCAGTGGCTCCGATACCGTATCGCATCACCCCAGCAACGCGCGGTCCCTCAGGGTGCGCAGGGTGTCGCGCACGGCCGCCGCCTGCTCGAACTCCAGGTTGCGCGCATGTTCATTCATGCGCTGTTCCAACCGCTTGATCTCTCGGGCCAAGGCTTTCTCGTCGCTTAGCACGGATTCGTCGAAACCGGCCTCGGCCGTCACCGGCGTGGCGGCCACGGAGACGCCGTCGATCAGATCGCGCACCGCCTTGCTGACCCCCCGCGCGACGATGCCGTGCTCCAGATTGAAGGCCTGCTGCTTTTCCCGGCGCCGGGCCGTCTCGTCCATGGCGCGGCGCATGGAATCAGTTACCCGATCCGCATACAGGATGGCACGCCCGTTCAGATTGCGGGCCGCGCGACCGATGGTCTGGATCAGACTGCGCTCGGACCGCAGAAAACCTTCCTTGTCGGCATCCAGGATCGCCACCAGGGACACTTCGGGGATGTCCAGGCCCTCGCGCAACAGGTTGATGCCCACCAGCACGTCAAACGCCCCCAGCCGAAGATCGCGGATGATCTCGACCCGTTCCACCGTGTCGATATCGGAATGCAGGTAGCGCACCTTCAGGCCATTTTCCTGCAGGTATTCTGTCAGATCCTCCGCCATGCGCTTGGTCAACGTCGTCACCAGCACCCGTTCGTGATGCGCGATCCGCAGTTTGGCCTCGCCCAACAGGTCATCCACCTGCGTGGCCGCCGGCCGCAGTTCGACCTCCGGGTCCACCAGGCCAGTCGGGCGTACGACCTGCTCGACGATTTCATCGGCATGGGCGGCCTCGTAGGGACCCGGTGTGGCCGACACAAAGACGCACTGCGGCATGCGAGCTTCGAATTCCTCCAGCCTCAGGGGCCGGTTGTCCAGCGCGGAAGGCAGGCGAAAACCGAACTGCACCAGGGTTTCCTTGCGGGAACGGTCACCCCGGTACATGCCGCCCAGTTGTCCGATGGTCACATGGCTCTCGTCGATGAACATCATCGCATTGGCCGGCAGGTAATCGATCAGGGTCGGTGGCGGATCTCCAGGCGCGGCGCCCGACAGGTGCCGGGAGTAATTTTCGATGCCCTTGCAGAATCCCAGTTCCTGCAGCATTTCCAGATCGAAACGGGTACGTTGTTCCAGCCGCTGCGCCTCGACGAGCTTGCCGTCGGCGGTCAGTTCCGCCAACCGATCGCGCAGTTCATCCTTGATGGTCTGGATCGCATGCAGCACTGTCTCGCGGGGCGTGACATAGTGCGAGCTGGGGAAAATCGTGAAACGCACCAGATTCTGGACCAGCTTGCCCGTCAAGGGGTCGAACAGGTCCAGCGATTCGATTTCGTCGTCGAACAAGGTGATGCGCAGGGCCTGTTCGGCGTGCTCGGCCGGAAACACGTCGATGATCTCGCCGCGCGCCCGGAACGTGCCGCGGGCGAAGTCCATGTCGTTGCGCTCATACTGCATGGACACCAGGCGCGCCAGGATTTCCTGGCGGCCGATGCGATCGCCCGTTCGCAGGGTCAGCACCATGGCGTGATAGTCGGCGGGGTTACCGATCCCGTAGATGCAGGACACCGTCCCGACGATGATGGTGTCCTGACGCTCCAGCAGGCTTTTCGTGGCCGAAAGGCGCATCTGCTCGATGTGCTCGTTGATCGACGAGTCCTTTTCGATGAACAGATCGCGCGAGGGCACGTAAGCCTCTGGCTGGTAGTAATCGTAATAGGACACGAAGTATTCCACCGCGTTGCGAGGGAAGAATTCACGCATTTCAGAGTACAGCTGCGCGGCCAGGGTCTTGTTGGGCGCCAGCACGATGGCGGGCCGCCCGGTGCGCGCGATCAGGTTGGCCATCGTGTAGGTCTTGCCCGAGCCCGTCACCCCCAGCAGGGTCTGGCACATGAGGCCATCGCGCACACCGGCTTCCAGCGCCTGGATCGCCGCCGGCTGGTCGCCAGCCGGCGGATAGGGCTGAAACAGCTGAAACGGACTGCCGGGAAAACGCACGAAGCCGGGGGCACCGGCCGGGCTATCCGCCGCCCCGTCGGGCGCAACACCAGCCACAGACATGCCACCGGGCGCCACATCCATGTCGCCCGATGTTTCATCCGACCAACCGGCCTCATCCCGGGAATTCATGCCGATCTCCATGGCTCATCTGGACACTATTCTGGTAAACCCCTTATTATCCCATCGTTGGCCATCGCGACCAAGATCCCTCTTTTCCCTCTGTCTCAGACGTTACCCCATGTCCTCTATCTTTGCTTCCGTCGAACTCGCTCCGCGCGATCCCATCCTGGGTCTGAACGAACAGTTCAAAGCCGACACCCGGCCCACCAAGGTCAACCTGGGCGTGGGCGTCTACACCGATGACGCCGGCCACATCCCGCTGCTGAAGGCCGTCCGCCAGGCCGAGAGCCGGCTGTACGAACAGGCCGCACCGCGCAACTACCTGCCGATCGACGGTATCCCCGGTTACAACCAGGGGGCCCGCGCGCTGCTGTTGGGCGCAAATTCCCCGCTGATCGCCGATCACCGTTCCGTGACGGTCCAGACACTGGGCGGCACGGGGGCCCTGAAGGTCGGTGCCGATTTCCTGAAGCAGATCCTGCCCAATGCCAAGGTCGCCATCAGCAACCCCAGCTGGGCCAACCACGAAGCCCTGTTTTCGGCTGCCGGCTTCCCCGTCGTCAGCTACGACTATTACGACGCCGCGACCCATGGCCTGAACTTCAACGGCATGCTGGCTTCCCTGCGCGCCCTGCCCGCCGGCACGATCGTGGTGCTGCATGCCTGCTGCCACAACCCCACCGGTGTCGATCCCAGCGCCGAACAATGGCTCCAGATTGCGCAAACCCTGCAAGCCGGCCAGTTGGTCCCCTTCCTGGACATCGCCTATCAGGGCTTTGGCGCCGGGCTCGAGGAAGACGCCTCGGTCGTGCGCCAGTTCGCCGATCTGGGCATGACCCTGTTCATCAGTTCCTCATTCTCGAAGTCGTTCTCGTTGTATGGCGAACGGGTCGGCGCGCTGACACTGGTCACCGGCGGCGACGACGAGAGCGCCCGCGTGCTCAGCCAGCTCAAACGCGTCATCCGCACGAACTACTCCAACCCCCCCACCCATGGCGGCGCGATCGTCTCCACAGTCCTGAACACGCCGGACCTGTTCTCCGTGTGGGCCGAGGAACTGGCCGGCATGCGCGATCGCATCCGCGCCATGCGTCACCAGTTGGTCGATAAAATCCACGCCCAGGGTGTGGACCGCGACTTCAGCTTCGTGAAGACGCAGCGCGGCATGTTCTCGTACTCTGGCCTCACCAAAGCCCAAGTCGAGCGCCTGCGTGAGGAATTCGGCATCTATGCCGTAGGCAGCGGCCGCATCTGCGTGGCGGCCCTGAACAGCGGCAACATCGACTACGTGGCCAAGGCCATTGGCGAAGTCCTGAAGAGCTGACCGCACAACCGGCAAATGCGCCAGGCCAGCGTCCTGTCTGGCTGTCGCGCGAAACAATGCAACAGGCTGGAAAGGCCCCGGGTCCACACCCCGGGCCTTTTTCTTTTCCGCTCGCGCGGCGGCGCCCGGTTCGACCCGCGATCGGCACTTGGCCACTTGCGCGTCGTTACGCGTTCGATCACAATATGAACTGGTTTTCCATCCAGTATCGTTCCATGGCCCTGAAGCTTACCGCACGGCAATCCCAGATCCTTGGGCTCATCATCCAGGAAATCTCCCGGACGGGGCGCCCGCCCACCCGGGCGGAAATCGCGCGCACCCTGGGTTTTCGTTCAGCCAACGCCGCCGAAGACCATCTGCGCGCGCTGGAACGCAAAGGCTACATCCAGCTGGCGGCCGGTACCTCGCGCGGCATCCAGCTGACCGCGCAGGCAACCGAAGGCCAGGCCATCACCGGGCCGCACGGCCTGACCTCGACGCTGCCTCCCACAGGCACGCAACCCCATGCGGCCGCGACGGGCTCACCGGCCACCCTGCTGACTCCGCCCGGCGCCCCGATCTGGACAGCCCCGTCCGATCAGCGTCTGGTGCCACTCATCGGCCGCGTCGCTGCCGGCCACCCTATTCTGGCAGCCGAACACGTCGAACGCGAAATCCCGCTGTCCCCCCATCTGTTCGAATCCGCACCCGATTACCTGCTTCGCGTACGCGGCAGCAGCATGCGCGACGCAGGCATCCTGGATGGCGACCTGCTGGCTGTGCGCAGCACACCACAGGCCCGTCACGGCCAGATCGTGATCGCGCGGCTGGGCGACGAAGTCACAGTAAAGCGTCTGGAACACCAGGGGCGGCGCATCCGGCTCCTGCCGGAAAACCCCGACTTTGAACCCATCGTGATCGGCGCAGGCGACGAATTCGCCATCGAAGGCATTGCCGTCGGGCTGATCCGCACCACAGCGCTGCACTAACGCCCCGTTCACACGGATTCCCTGATCCCGTCCACCTTTTCCGGGCAGGACCTCTGCTTCCGCCTCGATCAGCAGAAAAACGGCCTTCCCGGTCGCACGATCCGGAACATCCGATCGTGCGACCTAGAAGGCCGTCAGCGGCACTGGACAGATCGGTGCTAGTGCTTGATCACCCCGCCACTACCGGATTCCGCCGGCTTGGCCGCCGCCACCGCGTCAGCCGCCAAGCGGGCGATCTCTTCCTCTGACAGTGGCGTCGGCAGACGCTGCAGCGCGACTTCCAGCACCCGGTCGATCCAGCGCACCGGGATGATTTCCAGGTGGTTTTTCACGTTGTCCGGGATTTCCGCCAGGTCCTTGACGTTTTCCTCCGGGATCATCACGGTCTTGATGCCACCACGATGCGCCGCCAGCAGTTTTTCCTTCAGGCCGCCAATTTCCAGAACCTCGCCGCGCAAGGTGATTTCACCCGTCATCGCGACATCGGCGCGAACCGGAATGCCCGTCAAGGCGGACACCATGGCCGTCGTGATCGCAATCCCCGCCGATGGACCATCCTTCGGCGTAGCGCCTTCAGGGAAGTGCACGTGCAGGTCATGTTTTTCAAATACCTGGTCGGCAATGCCCCACTGACGGGCACGGGCGCGCACCACCGTCCGGGCGGCCTCGACGGATTCCTTCATCACGTCGCCCAGGGAACCCGTGCGCGTGACCACACCCTTGCCCGGCATGTCGGCGACTTCGATCGTCAGCAGCTCGCCACCGACTTCAGTCCACGCCAAGCCCGTCACCTGGCCAACCCGGTCTTCCTTCTCGGCCACACCGAAGCTGAAGCGACGCACCCCTAGGTAATCGTTCAGGTTGGCCGAATCGACTGTGATGGATTCCTGGATCTTCACGGCCTTGCGGCCACGGGTGACCGGGTTGGCCGACAGCAGCCGCTTGACGGCCTTGCGGCAGATCTTGGAGATTTCCCGTTCCAGCGCACGCACACCCGCCTCGCGCGTGTAGTAGCGCACGATGTCACGGATGGCCGATTCGGTCACCACCAGTTCGCCTTCCTGCACACCGTTGTTCTTCATGAGCTTGGGCAGCAGATGGTCGTAGGCGATGTGAACTTTTTCGTCTTCGGTGTAGCCCGACAGGTGGATGACTTCCATCCGGTCGAGCAGCGCCGGCGGGATGTTCAGCGTGTTGCTCGTGGCGACGAACATGACGTCGGACAGATCGAAATCGACCTCGATGTAATGATCCTGGAACGTGTGATTCTGCTCGGGATCCAGGACCTCCAGCAGAGCCGACGACGGATCGCCACGGAAATCCGCGCCCAGCTTGTCGATCTCGTCGAGCAGGAACAGCGGATTGCGAACGCCGACCTTGGCCATGTTCTGCAGGATCTTGCCCGGCATGGACCCGATATAGGTACGCCGGTGGCCGCGGATCTCGGCTTCGTCACGCACGCCGCCCAGGGCCATGCGCACGAACTTGCGATTGGTGGCGCGCGCGACCGATTGCCCCAGCGAGGTCTTGCCGACCCCCGGAGGCCCGACCAGGCACAGGATGGGAGCCTTCAGCTTCTCGACGCGCTGCTGCACCGCAAGATACTCGACGATGCGTTCCTTGACTTTTTCCAGGCCATAGTGATCTGCGTTCAGGACTTCCTCGGCATTGCTCAGCGAGTTATTCACGCGGCTTTTCTTGTGCCATGGCAGGCCGATCAGCGTATCGATGTAAGTGCGAACCACCGTGGCCTCGGCCGACATCGGCGACATGAGCTTGAGCTTCTTCAGCTCACCATCCACCTTTTTCCGGGCTTCCTTGGACATGTGGGCCGAGACGATCTTGCGCTCGAGATCTTCGATATCGGCGCCCTCTTCGCCCTCGCCGAGTTCCTTCTGGATCGCCTTGACCTGCTCGTTCAGATAGTAGTCGCGCTGACTTTTCTCCATCTGCTTTTTCACACGGCCGCGAATGCGCTTCTCGACCTGCAAGATGTCGATCTCCGATTCCAGCTGCGCGAGCAAGGCCTCCAGGCGCTGCGCGGCACCGATCATGTCCAGCAGGGACTGCTTCTGTTCGATCTTCAGTGGCAGATGGGCCGCGATCGTGTCGGCCAGGCGGCCGGCATCCTCGATGCCCGACAAGGAGGTGAGGATCTCCTGGGGGATCTTCTTGTTCAGTTTGACGTACTGCTCGAACTGCGCCAAGACGGCGCGGCGCAGGGCTTCAGCCTCGGCCTGATCGGACTGGTCTTCTTCGATGCCGGTCACATTGGCCATGAAGTGGGTCTCGGCGTCCGACACCGAATGGACGCGGGCGCGCTGCAGCCCTTCGACCAGCACCTTGACCGTGCCGTCGGGAAGTTTAAGCATCTGCAGGATGCTGGCCGCGCAGCCGATCTCGTACAGATCCTCGGGGGTCGGCTCGTCCTTGCCCGCGGATTTCTGGGCAACCAGCATGATGCTGTTGCCGGCCTCCATCGCGAGTTCGAGCGCCTTGATGGAGCGCGGCCGCCCTACGAACAAGGGAATGACCATGTGGGGAAAGACCACGACATCCCGCAGCGGCAGCAGCGGCAGATCCGCAGGTTCCTGGGTCAGAATCTGGCTAGCAGACATGGTTGCTTCCTAAAATATGTGGTTCCAATAAAAAAGGAAGCGCAGGCTTCCTTTTTCGCGTCTTGCCTGCTTCTCCATATGGAGTCGAGACCGGGTCTTTCAAGACCTGGTTGTTCCCAGTATATAGGTAGAGTGTCAGGTTCCGGATCGGACTGCCGGCGGAGCAGGCGGGACGGGATATGCATGTGGACCGACCGAATGGCCCCGCCATGAGAGACGGGGCCCATCCCGCCGGATCAGGCTGCCGCCGAGCGCAGGGGTTTTTCCTCTTCAGCCTTGTGGGTGCCCCGCGGTCCTTCGATCAGCGTCGGGGTATCCCGACCATCGACGGCATCCACATCCAGCACCACGCGGTTGATGTCCTGCCGCGACGGCAGCTCGAACATCGTTCCCAGCAAAGCCTGCTCGATGATGGAGCGCAAGCCCCGCGCACCAGTGCGACGCTTGATGGCGCGTTGGGCGATCGCTGTCAACGCCTCGGGCGTGACGTCGAGTTCGACCTCTTCCATCTCGAAGAGCTTCTGGAATTGCTTGACCACCGCGTTGCGCGGTTCGGTCAGGATGCGCACCAGCGTGTCCTCTTTCAGCTCTTCCAGGGTGGCGACCACCGGCAGACGGCCCACGAGTTCGGGAATCAGGCCAAATTTGATCAGGTCTTCGGGTTCGACCTCGGCGAAGAGTTCGCCCACGCCCCGTTCGGAGCGTGCGCGCACCGTGGCCGAAAAGCCGATGCCGGAGCGTTCGCTGCGGTCACGAATGATTTTTTCCAGACCATCGAAGGCGCCGCCCACGATGAACAGGATATTCGTGGTGTCGACCTGGACGAAATCCTGATTGGGATGCTTGCGCCCGCCCTGGGGAGGAACCGATGCGACCGTGCCTTCGATCAGCTTCAGCAAGGCCTGCTGCACGCCTTCGCCGGACACGTCACGGGTGATCGAGGGGTTGTCGGACTTGCGCGCGATCTTGTCGATCTCATCGATGTAGACGATGGCGCGCTGGGCCTTTTCGACTTCGTAGTTGCAGTTCTGCAGCAGCTTCTGGATGATGTTCTCGACATCCTCGCCCACGTAGCCGGCTTCGGTCAGCGTCGTCGCATCCGCCATGACAAAAGGCACGTCCAACATGCGCGCGAGCGTCTGGGCCAGCAGTGTCTTGCCCGACCCGGTGGGGCCGATCAGCAGGATGTTGCTCTTGGACAGTTCCACGTCACCGCTTTTGGCATCCGTATATCGGATGCGCTTGTAGTGGTTGTAGACCGCCACCGCCAGATTGCGCTTCGGCGTTTCCTGACCGATCACATAGCCATCCAGGAAGGTCTTGATTTCCAGGGGCGTGGGTAGTTCATTGCGCACGGCGTCGCGGGCCGCTTCCTGCTTTTCGTCGCGGATGATGTCATTGCACAGACTGATGCATTCATCGCAGATGAAAACGGAAGGGCCGGCGATCAGCTTGTGGACTTCGTGCTGGCTTTTGTTGCAGAAGGAGCAGTGCAGGGTCTTATCCTCGCTGGATCCTTTTTTTTCGGTCATGGCAAACCTGTGCTTATCTGGCTTCGTTGGCGCGCGAAACCAATACTTTGTCGATCAGCCCGTAGGCCTGAGCCTCGTCGGCGGACATGAAATTGTCGCGCTCGGTGTCCACACCGATACGCTCGATATCCTGACCGGTGCGCTCGGCCAGAATGCCGTTGAGGCGTTCACGCAGGCTGAGGATTTCCTTGGCCTGGATCTGGATGTCGGATGCCTGGCCCTGGGCGCCGCCCGAGGGCTGGTGGATCATGATCCGGGAATTCGGCAGCGCGTAGCGCTTGCCCTTTTCCCCCGCGGCCAGCAGGAAGGCGCCCATGCTGGCAGCCAGCCCGGTGCACAACGTGGAGACGGCCGGCTTGACGAACTGCATGGTGTCGAAGATGGCCATCCCGGCGTAGACCGAACCACCCGGGGAATTGATGTACAGGGAGATGTCCTTGTCGGGGTTCTCCGATTCCAGGAACAGCAGCTGTGCCACGACGAGATTGGCCGACTGGTCGTTGACCGCGCCCACGAAGAAAATCACCCGCTCGCGCAGCAAGCGCGAGTAGATGTCGTAGGACCGTTCGCCTCGACCCGACTGCTCGATCACGATGGGCACGTAGCCCAGGCCGGTGGGAACGACGGATTCCCCACCATACAGCGATGCATAGAAATCGGTGAACCTGGACATCAACGCGTTCCCATCAAGGTATCAAAATCCACGGCTTCGTCGGTGACCTGTGCCGCCGCCAGCACGTGATCGACGACGTTGTCTTCGAGCACCAGCGATTCGATCTCGGCGCGGCGCTGGCGATCGGACAGATAATACGCCACCACCTGGGCAGGCTGCTCGTAGCTCTTGGCGAAGTCCTCGATGCGGGCACGCACCTGTTCGGGCTTGGCCTTGAGGTCGGCGGCCTTGATGAGTTCGCCCACCAGCAGCCCCAGGCGCACGCGGCGCTCGGCTTCGGGGCGGAAGGTGTCTTCCGGGATGGGGATGGAATCGGCGTTGGGCAGACCGCGCTGTTTGAGTTCCTCGCGCGCGGCGGCCGTACGGTTGGCGACTTCGTCGTCCACCAGCGCCTTCGGCAGATCGAACGAGCAGGCGGCGGCTAGGGCGTCCATCACGCTGGCCTTGGTGCGGTTCTTGGCACGGGCCTGGGCCTCGCGCTCGACATTGCCGCGCACGTCGGCCAGCAGAGCCTCGACGTTGCCTTCGGCCTGGCCGAGGGACTTGGCGAAATCGGCGTCCATTTCGGGCAGTTCGGGTTCGGCGACTTCCTTCACGGTAATCGTGAATTCCGCCTGCTTGCCGGCCACGGCGGCGCTGCCGTAATCCGCGGGAAAGTCCAGCGGGAAGGTTTTCGACTCACCAGCCTTCAGGCCGGTCGCGGCGGCCTCGAATTCGGGCAGCATGCGGCCCTGACCGAGGACAAAGGGGAAATCCTGGGCGGTGCCGCCGTCGAAGGCCACGCCGCCGATGGTGCCGGCGAAATCCAGTGTCACGCGATCGCCGTCCTGCGCGGCGCGGTCGGCGGCGGGCTTGAAGACGGTACGCTGGCGGCGCAGGATGTCGATGGTCTTTTGCACTTCGGCATCACCCACCTGCGCCGTGCTGCGAGTGATCTTCAGCGAGGACAGATCCGGCAGGGCGACCTCGGGATAGACCTCGAAGGTGGCGGAAAAGGCCATGACGCCATCGTCCCCGCCTTCGGTCTTGGGCTCGAGATTGGGGGAACCCGCCACACGCAGATTGGCGTCGGAGATGACCTTGTCCAGGGATTTGCCGATCTGGGAATTGATCACGTCATAGCGCACCGAAGGGCCATGGCTGCGTTCGATCACGGACAACGGCGCCTTGCCGGGACGGAATCCGTGGACCTTTGCCGTGCGGGCAACGCGTTTGAGTTGTGCCTGGACTTCCTTTTCGATGTCGGCGACTGAAACGGTCAGATCGACACGGCGCTCCAGGCCGGACAGTTTTTCAACCACGGGCTGCATTCGGAACCTATTGATAGTTATGGACAGTAAACGGGCTATTTTAGCGGAAAGTCGACCGAGGCGTAGAAGGGCCAGGACGTCAGGGATTTCACGCTATAATGGACGGCTTATCTCGCGAGCGTGGCGGAATTGGTAGACGCACCAGATTTAGGTTCTGGCGCCGCAAGGCATGAGAGTTCAAGTCTCTCCGTTCGCACCACGGTGCTTGAAGCCGCTGAAAGCATACCATCAATAATTATAAAAATCAGTAACTTAGAAGACAGCCCCTGGAATTGCTTGATAGCCTGACGTCGGGTTTTAAACCCATGATTCTGGCAGAATAAGTCGTCATTTCTTTGTCGCCAGGCATGAGCCACCTATGACACAGCCCGCTTTTGGCGGGCTGTGTTGATTTTCCAAGCGGGTGAGCAGATTTACCGCAGCATGAACCCGTCAAAGAACCGGCTCAGTTCGACATGGGCATCGAGCGGCAGGATATTGGCGATGTGCTGGTCGGGGCGTACCACCACCATGCAGCCCTTCTCGCGGTCGATGTCGTGCTGTTCAAAGACATCGTGAGCTTCGTTCGTCTGGAAGGCCTTTTCGTAATCACGCAGGCCGTATTTTCCCTTGGCAGGCCACAGAAAATCCGGCATTCCTTCGATGCTCAGGTCCTGCTGCTGGAACACGGCGTAGACATCAATCACCGAGTCAACATCCGCCCTGGCCGGGGTGTATTTTTTCACCGGAGAGCTATCCGCGCCAGCCAGGAATTCGACCAGACTGGTCGCCTTGGAGGTCGCATCCAGCGGGCTTGGCGCATCGCCAAAGATGAAGATACGCCAGCGGCCATCTGCCTTGTTCAGGTGCCCCAACTGCACCGGGCAGCCATCCGCCACGCGCACGGCTTGGGCGGAATGGAAACGCTGTCCGATCGGGAGTCCGCCCGCCAGCGCCTGATTCCGATGTCCCGTACATAGCCAGGATTCGTCATAGCCAATCGATGTACCAGCGATAAATCCATTCTGACGGGCGATAAATTTTTCGATGTCGGCGGTACTGGTTTTCGCCGATGATGCGTCTTTGTCGGCACTGGGACGAGTGGCGACCAGCGCCGACATTTCGCGATCGGCGTTGACCAGCATAAAGGCCACCTTGCGGCGCTCTGTTTCGTACGTCTGCAACAGTTTCGGGTGCGATTTTCCCTGTAGCACTGCCGCCAGCTTCCAGCCCAGATTGAAGGTATCGGGCAACGAAGTATTCAGGCCCCAACCCCCTTTCGGGCTGTGGGTATGACAGGCATCGCCAGCGACAAAGGCGCGCGGAATCAGATCGTCCGGATTGCCCGCCGGGGTGTCGTCAAAGCGTTCGGCAACGCGCTGCCCGACTTCATAGACGGACCACCAGGCGACCTCCTTGACCTCTAGCTGATACGGACTCAGGATCCGCCTGGCCTTGGCGATGAGGTCATCGACGCCCAGCTCTAGCTGTGAAGCGCGCTGATCCTTGCCCAGCAGATCGAGCTCGACATACAGGCGCACCAGATAGCCGCCTTCGCGCGGTACCAGCATCACCGCGCCGCTGTCTTTCGACTGGATGAAGCTCTTCACCCGGATATCCGGAAAGTTCGTCACCGGCAGCACATCCATCACGCCCCAGGCCTTGTTGGCCGAGTCGCCTTGCAGCTTGATCCCCAGATTCTTACGCACCGCGCTGCGGGCGCCATCGCACCCCACCACATAGCGGGCTCTGATGGTTTCGACCTTGCTCGACTGGCCGGCATCGTTGCGCTCGAAGGTCGCGGTAATCGGATGGGCGTTCAGATCCTGCGTCAGGCTCCGATCCACCACCAGCCCCAGCAAGCGGCGGTTGTAATGCGGCACCAGATGCGTGACCGAATGTGCCATGCCGTCCAGCAAAATATCGTGCAAGCGCGCCTGGTTGACCACTGCATGGGTGAATTCAGACAGCCCCAGCCGCGCATCCGCCACCTTGTGTGTGCGCTTGATCTGCTGCGGATTCTGCGCATCCGGCTCCCAGAAGGCGTTCCGGTGCAGTTGATAGGCCTCTTTCACCAGCAGTTCGCTGCTATTGAAGGCCTCCATGATTTCCATCGTACGGCAGGAAATACCATCCGCCTGACCGAACAGCATCGGCCCGGCCTTCTGCTCGACGATGCAGGTCTTGATATTGGCAAAATCCGCCAACTGCCGCGCCAGCGCCAGGCCCGCCGGGCCACAACCGACGATCAGCACATCGACTTCTTTCGGCAGGTCGACCATCGGCGGCGGAGATGCTGGTTCACGCGTCTCATCGGCAATCTGGTAATTGCCGGGCTTGAAACCGTTCAGATGGTACTGCATGAGCAGGCTCCTTTTGCCGTGGCCTCGCGGCCGCCGCACCGGCCGGCCGGATGCTCTTCGTCAGCGAGCAGGCGGTTGCCGCTGCTACGGAATTGATCGGGGGGCATGTTTTCGGGGGGCATGGCAGCTCCGTTGTCTCTCATTATTGGAGGCACCATGGTAGAGCACGGTGGTGAGCTACTGAATGCAGCTTTCGCCGTTAAGCTTGGACTTTTCGCAAGGCCCTGCCGCAATCACCCGCCGTGACAAGTAGGCGCTCGGTGGCATGCCGACATGGCGACTGAAAAATCGTGAAAAGTAGGCCGGGTCGCGAAAACCGAGGGCGAAGCATATCTGGTTGACCGACTGACCGCTGTGCAACAGAAGGCGCTTGGCCTCCTGCAACTGGCGCTCGAAGATCAGATGCTTGGACGACATGCCAGCCAGGCGTCGACAGATCAGATTGAGCCGCGCCGTGGTCAGACCCAACTCGCCAGCATAGCGTTGCAGTGGCCAGTGCTCGGTGTAGCGGGCCTCCACCAACTGGTTGAAACGGTGAAACTGCAGCAGGTCATGAGCCGGTACGGGGCTGTCGCGCTGTGTCTGCTCGACCAGGTGCAGCAGGTTGGCCAGGATCAGTCGCAGCAGGGCCAGCAGGTTGGCCTCGCGACCATCGCGTTGGCAGGCAAATTCGTCGGCCACCTGATGGAACAAAGGCTCCAGGTGCCCGGCGACGCGGGCTGCCTCGTCCCGCTGCTCGCCCAGACTGACGCACAACGGCTGGTTCAGTCGGGGAGACAGAGCGGCTTCGCTCTCGAACAGCTTCCACACCAGTTGCTGGCGCACGGTGATGACCTGGCCTTCGCTGGCTGCATCGGTGACGAAAGCATGGGGTACGCCGGGCGGGGTCAAGAAACACAGTGGACCTTCCAAGCGATATTGACGGTCGTCCAGGTAGAGGTGGACATGGCCGTTGTGGATGTAATGGATCTGGAAGAAGCGGTCATGGCGATGCACCGCCACGCTGCGACCGAAGAATTCCGAGAGACGGCCATGGCCGTCGTAGTGAAAGTCGGCGTCGGCGTAACGTTGATCGTAGACTTGGCCGAGGTCAAGGATCGGGATGCCGGCGAGGCGTTGCCTGGTGTTCATGTCTGACGCTCCTGCGCATCCGCTCGCGGTTTTCCATTGAGTTCAGGCTACCATTCCGAGAACAGTCGCGCAGGTCGCTGTCACGCCCCACTTTTTATTATCATCCAGGAATCGGCATGAACATGCCAATGGAAGGGCGAAACGACTGACACGACAGGGATGGACGCCGCCCGAAGCAAGTCGCAGAATCAGGGTCTCGGAAACCGCTGCGAGGCTGCGCCATGAATCTGAATCTGCTGATCGAACGCCGCAATCACGACCTGGGCGGCGGCTTCCTGGTGGGACGGTTGCTGCCGCACGCCAGACGCCGCATGGTGGGGCCTTTCACCTTTTTCGACCACATGGGGCCGCTGGACGTGAAGGCCGGCGCCGACCGCGCCATCGATGTCCGGCCCCACCCCCACATCGGTCTGTCCACCGTCACCTATCTGTACAGCGGCGCCATCACGCACCGCGACAGCCTGGGCTCGCATCAGGAGATCCTGCCCGGCGAGGTCAACTGGATGACCGCGGGACGCGGCATCACCCACAGCGAACGGCTGGAGGCCGCCCGCCGGCGCGGCGCCGTCATGCACGGCGTCCAGGCCTGGGTCGCCCTGCCAAAGGAACAGGAAGACATGGCACCGGCCTTCTTTCATCACCAGGGCCCCGACGACCTGCCGGAATTCCACGAAGACGGCATTACGGGCCGCCTGATCGCCGGCACCATCGATGGGGTCAGCGCCCGCACGCCGACGTACTCGCCGCTGTTCTATCTGCACTGGAAGATGGACGCGGGCGCGCGCCGCAGCCTGGGCACCCAATACCCCGAACGGGCCATCTACGTCGCCATGGGCCAGGTCGAAGTGGGAGGACAGCGGGTATCCGCCAGCCAGATGGCCGTGCTGGACCCGGGCCACACGATCCAGGTGACGGCCCGGCAGCCCTCGACCGTGATGCTGCTGGGCGGGGAACCGATCGGCGAACGCTTCATGTTCTGGAACTTCGTGTCATCGTCCAAAGCCCGGATCGAGCAGGCCTGCGAGGACTGGCGCACGCTTCGCATGCCGCTCCCGGTCGGCGACGACCAGGAATTCATCCCCTTGCCCGAGCGACGCAAGGGATGACCTGTTCAACGCATCCCAGGGAAACCGGCTGACTGATAAAATCATCGCCTTGCAAATTTTCTCACTCACTGAAGGCCAGGACGTTCTTCATGCAGAAAACCATTCAGGACCTTATCGAATCCGCCTGGGAAGACCGGGCTTCGCTGCGCGCCGACCAGGCGCCGGCCGGACTGGCCCAGGCTATCGACCAGACGCTGGCCGGCCTGGACAACGGCACGCTGCGGGTCGCGGAAAAGATCGACAACCAGTGGCAGGTCCATCAATGGATCAAGAAAGCCGTGCTGCTGTCCTTTCGTTTGTCGGACAACCGCATCATGGGCCAGGCGCCGCAGCTCTACTATGACAAGGTTCCGCTGAAATTCCAGGACTATTCCCTGGCCGACTTCCAGCAGGGCGGCTTCCGGGTCGTCCCGACGGCCACGGTACGGCGCGGCGCCTACATCGCCCCGCACGTCGTGCTGATGCCATCGTACGTGAACATCGGCGCCCATGTGGGCGAAGGCACGATGGTCGACACCTGGGCCACGGTCGGTTCCTGCGCCCAGATCGGGCGCAACGTGCACCTGTCGGGCGGGGTGGGCATCGGCGGGGTGCTCGAACCCCTGCAGGCCGGCCCCACCATCATCGAGGACAACTGCTTCATCGGCGCCCGCTCGGAAATCGTCGAAGGCGTCGTCATCGAGGAAAATTCCGTGCTCGCCATGGGTGTATTCATTTCCCAAAGCACGAAAATCTACGACCGCGCCACGGGCGAAGTCCACTACGGACGCGTGCCGGCCGGCTCGGTCGTAGTGCCGGGGTCCCTGCCCGCCGCCGACGGCAGCCACAGCCTGGCCTGCGCGGTCATCGTAAAGCGGGTGGATGCGCAGACCCGCTCCAAGACCAGCATCAACGATCTGCTGAGAGCCTGATGGCCGACGCCGATGTCCGCACCCTGACGCACGCCCTGATCGCCCGCCCCTCGGTCACGCCGGACGATGCCGGCTGCCAGGCCCTGATCGCCGACCGCCTGCGGCCGCTGGGATTCGCCTGCGAATCGCTGCCCAGCGGTGCGGTCAGCAACCTCTGGGCGCGGCGCGGCACCCAGGCCCCGCTGGTGGTCTTCGCCGGGCATACCGATGTTGTGCCGACCGGCCCCGAATCGGCATGGCCCAGCCCGCCCTTCACTCCGACCGAGACCGATGGCCGGCTGGTGGGCCGGGGCGCCGCGGACATGAAGACCTCGATTGCCGCCTTCGTGGTCGCAGCCGAGGAATTCGTCGCGGCTCACCCCGGGCATTCAGGATCCATCGCGCTGCTGCTGACCTCCGACGAGGAAGGCCCGGCCACCGATGGCACCGTGCACGTCTGCCGCATCCTCGACGCCCGCCACGAGGCCCCGGATTACTGCATCGTCGGCGAGCCTACCTCCGTGGACGCGCTGGGCGACACGATCAAGAACGGGCGACGCGGTTCGATGTCGGCGCGCATCACGGTCCGCGGCATCCAGGGTCACGTGGCTTATCCCCACCTGGCCCGCAATCCCATCCACCAGTCGGCCCCCGTCCTGGCGGAACTGACCGCCACCACCTGGGACAATGGCAACGACTACTTCCCACCCACGACATTCCAGATCTCGAATTTCCACGCCGGCACCGGCGCGGGCAACGTCATCCCGGGAGAAGCGGTCATCGACTGCAATTTCCGCTTTTCGACGGAAAGCACGCCGGACGGCCTGCAGGCCCGCGTCGCGGCGATCCTGGAACGCCACGGACTGGACTACGCGATCGACTGGACCATCAGCGGTCTGCCGTTCCTGACCCCGCAAGGGCCGTTGTGCGCCGCGCTACAATCCGCCATCATCGCGGAAACTGGCGTCCAGGCCCAACTGTCCACCACCGGCGGGACTTCGGACGGCCGATTCATCGCCCGCATCTGCCCGCAGGTCGTCGAGTTCGGTCCGCTGAACCGGACCATCCACCAAGTGGGCGAATCGCTGCCGCTGGACAATCTGGCGCCCCTGAAGAACGTCTACCGCAGGGTTCTGGAAGCGCTGCTACCCGATACCCACGATGCGCCGGCCCCGGGCCGACCCGATTGAAATTATCCACACACCATGGCTGCTCCTCATACCGAACTCCTGACATTGCGCGATCTGCTGCGCTGGGCCATCACCCGCTTTCGCGGCGCGAACCTGGTCTTCGGCCATGGCAGCGACAACGCCTGGGACGAGGCCGTCTACCTGCTGCTGCATACCCTGCATCTGCCGCTCGACACGCTGGAACCCTTTCTGGATGCGCGCCTGCTGGAACGCGAACGTCAGCGTTGCGTCGATCTGATCCACGAACGGGTCAATACCCGCAAGCCGGCCGCCTACCTGACGGGTGAAGCCTGGCTGCAGGGGCAGCGGTTTCTGGTGGATGAACGCGTCATCGTGCCGCGATCGCCCATCGCCGAACTGCTGGGTGAACAGCTGGCACCCTGGATCGAGGACCCGGAATCCATCACACGGGTGCTGGATCTCTGCACGGGATCGGGGTGCCTGGCAATCCTGGCCGCACAGGCCTTTGAATCCGCACAGGTCGATGCGGCCGACATTTCGACCGATGCGCTGTCGGTCGCCCAGTCGAACATCGCCCTGCACGAGCTCCAAGATCGGGTGCGCACGCTACGCAGCGACCTGCTGTCGCAAATCCCCGAGAACCGCCGGTACGATTTGATTCTCTGCAATCCGCCCTACGTCAACAGCCGCGCCATGACGGCGCTGCCGCCTGAATACCGGCACGAACCGCGCCTGGCGCTGGCCGGTGGCGAGGACGGCATAGACCTGGTCCGCCGCATCCTGGCGGACGCCCCCCGCCACCTGACCCCGGACGGCCTGCTGGTAATGGAAATCGGCCACGAACAGGCGCATTTCCAGGCCGCTTTCCCCGACCTGGATCCGGTCTGGCTGAGCACCGAGACCGCCAGCGACCAGATTCTGCTGCTGCGCCAGGCGCAGCTCACGGCGTGATCCGCGCAACCGGCCTGACCCTGCGCCGCGGCGTCAAGGTCCTGCTGGAAGACGCGGAGTTCGTCGTCCACCCGGGTGAGCGGGTCGGCATCGTCGGGAAGAACGGCGCGGGAAAATCCACGCTCTTTGCCCTGCTGCAGGGACGCATCGACCTGGACGCCGGCTCTCTGGATATCCCGGCTGCCTGGCGGCTGGCCAGCGTCGAGCAGATCCTGCACGACACGGACCGACCCGCGCGCGAGTTCGTCATCGACGGGGATCAGCACCTACGCAGCCTGCAGGCGCGGCGAGCGGCGCTGACGCACGACCAGGGGCACGCGATCGCCGAACTGGAAGCCGCCCTGGTGGAAGCCGAGGCCTGGAGCGCACCCTCGCGCGCCGAACAGCTGCTGGCCGGGCTGGGCTTCGCCCCCGACGAATGGGCCCGACCGGTGGCGAGCTTTTCGGGCGGCTGGCAGATGCGCATCGCATTGGCCCGCGCGCTGATGGCGCCATCGGATCTGCTGCTGCTGGACGAACCCACCAACCACCTGGACCTGGATGCCATGCTGTGGCTGGAGCGCTGGCTGAGCAGCTATCCGGGCACCGTCCTGCTGATTTCCCACGACACGGAATTTCTGGATGCGGTCGCCCGCGCGATCCTGCATTTCGAACAGGGCAAGCTGGTGCGCTACAAAGGCGGCTACGAAGACTATCTGGAACAACGCGCCGAGCGCCTGCGCCAGAACCAGTTGGCCCGCGATCGGCAGACCCGCGAGGCCGCCCACCTGCAGTCGTTCATCGACCGCTTCAAGGCCAAGGCCACCAAGGCCAAGCAGGCGCAAAGCCGGGTCAAGGCCCTGGCCCGCATGCAGACCCTGGCGCCGCTGGCCGTGGAATCCGGTATCGACATCCGCCTGCCCGACCCGCTCCATACGCCCGACGTCCTGCTGCGCCTGGAAGACGCCACCCTGGGCTATGCCGATCGCGCGGGCGGTTCCCCTCGCACCATCCTGAGCGACGTCAGCCTGATGGTGCGCGGCGGCAGCCGCATCGGCATCCTGGGGGTCAACGGCGCCGGCAAGAGCACCCTGGTCAAGACCCTGGCCCGGGAACTCGCCCCGCTGTCCGGACTCTACCAGCCGGCCAAGGGGCTGGAGATCGGCTATTTCGCCCAGCAGCAGCTGGACGTCCTGGACCCGGACTCGACCCCGCTCCAGCATTTCGCCCGCATCGCCCCGGACACGCGCGAGCAGGAACTGCGCAATATGCTGGGCAGCTTCGGTTTTGGCGGCGACATGGTGAATCAGCCCGTTGCCCCGTTTTCCGGCGGCGAGAAGGCACGCCTGGCCCTGGCGCTGATCGTCTGGCGCAAACCCAACCTGCTGCTGCTCGACGAACCCAGCAACCACCTGGACGTGGACACGCGCGAAGCCCTGGCCCGGGCACTGGCGGAATTCCCCGGCAGCGTGCTGCTGGTGTCCCACGACCGCCACCTGCTGCGCACGACCGTGGATACCTTCTGGATCGTGGCCGACGGCCACATCCAGCCTTTCGACGGCGACCTGGAGGACTACCGCGACTGGCTGCAGCAGCGCCAGACGCGGCAGAATCAGGCCGCCCGCGTCGCGACCGCGCCTGAAAAAGACCGCAAGGCCCAGCGTCGCGAACAGGCACAGGTGCGCCAGCAACTGTCGGCCCAGCGCAAACCGCTGGAAACCCGCCTGAAAAAGGTCGAGGACGCCATGGCGAAGGCGCAGGCCCGGTTGACCACGCTGAACGCCCTGATCGCCGACCCGGCGTTCTACACGGACGCGCACAAAGATGACCGCCCCGCCCTGCTGGCCGAACACGGCGAGCTCAGCAAAACCCTGCAGACCGCCGAAGAGGAATGGCTGGACATCCAGACGGAACTCGAGGCGCTGTAAAGGCCCAGCACCGCCACAAACCGCGTCAAGCGCCGTGACGAGGGGGCTGCGGGGGCTGTTGGAGCTTACTCGTCCACCCTCGGCGCAGCCGCCGAATCGCGACCGGCCCCCGCGGCCTCCTCGTCACGGCGATGAGCTCTCTCCATACACCCCTCTATATTCCAGATCTGAATAATTTAATATTCTTATAGTCGTTCGCTATGAGACCAAGGCTCCTTAGAATGAACAGGTCTAAACCTTGTTCATTTCTTCCACCATGAGCCGTCTCCCCATTCAGTCCGTCGAATCCGCCCCCACCGAAGCCCAGGAACGCCTGCGCACCGCCGAAAAGGCCAGTGGCTTTCTGCCCAATCTGCTGGGCGTACTGGCCAATGCGCCCACAGCCCTGGAAACCTACCAGGTCGTGGGCGCCATCAACGGCCGCAACAGCTTGACGCCCACCGAACGCGAGATCGTGCAGATCACCGCCGCCACCTACAACGGTTGTGGCTTCTGCGTGGCCGGACACACCAAGATCGCCAAGCTGAAGCTGCAATGGCCTCAGGAAGTTGTCGATGCCTTGCGCGGCACGCAGGCCCTCTCCGATCCCAAGCTCAATGCCCTGGCCCGATTCACCCTGCAGGTGCTGGAACACCGGGGCCAGGTCGACGACCAGGATCTGTCCGACCTGCGGGCCGCAGGCTATACCGACGCTCAGGCGCTGGATGTCGTTCTGGGCGTCAGCCTCGCCACCCTGTGCAACTATGCCAACAACCTGGCCCGCACCCCGATCAACCCGGAACTTCAGGCCTACGCCTGATCGTATCGGAGACCCGACATGACCCTCGAGTTCCTGCCCGCCGCTCTGGGCGACGGAATCGACCAACTGATACGCGACACCCTGGCCCCTCAGGTCGAGGCCATCGACCAAGGCCATTTCCCGGCGGACTTCATGCACACGCTGGGACGCCTGGGCGGTTTTTCCGCCGCGCTGCCCACCGGATCCGGCGGCCTGGGTCTGGACCTGCCGGCTCAGATCGACATCATTGCCCGGATAGCCCGCACCTGCGGCACCACCGCATTCCTGGCCTGGTGCCAGTCCACCTGCGTCTGGTACCTGCAGCACAGCGCAAACCCGGTTGTGCGCGAGCGCTACCTGCCCCGGCTCGCCCGCGGCGATCTGCTGGCGGGCACCGGCATGTCCAACGCCGTCAAGCATCTGGCCGGCATCGAGCGCATCAATCTCCGCGCCCGGCGCGATGGCTCAGGCTACCGGGTCAACGGCGCACTGCCCTGGGTATCGAACCTGGCGCCGGGCCACCTGGTGATCGTTGCCGCCGCACTGGAAGAAGGCGGTTACGTCATGTTTGCCGTTCCACCAGACGCGGAAGGCCTCAGCCTGCGGCCCTGCCCGAATTTCGCCGGCATGGAAGGCAGCGGCACCTTTGGCGTACGCCTGAAAGATCTCCAGGTTCCGGCCGAGGATGTCCTGGCGGACCCCGAACAGTTCGAGTCCTACGTCGAGCGCTTCAAACCCGGCTTCCTGCTCATGCAGGTCGGCATGGGGGCAGGCCTGGTGCAGGCCAGCCTGGACACCATCCACGCCACCAACCAGCGCCTGGGCCACGTGAATTGCTATCTGGACGACGGCGAGGATGATCTGGCACGGGATCTGCGGAACTTGCTGACCGCCACGACGACCCTGGCCCACCAGGGGCAGGCGGCGCCGCTGCTCGACGTGCTGCGTGTCCGCGCCCAGGGATCGGAACTCAGCCTGCGCGCCACGCAATCGGCTGCCCTGCATGCGGGGGCGGCGGGATACCTGATGAGCAGCCCGACCCAGAGACGCCTGCGCGAAGCCCTGTTCGTCGCCATCGTCACTCCAGCCCTGAAGCACCTGCGCAAGGAAATCCATGCGCTGGAACAACGACAGGCCGCCTGACATGGGTGCCGTCGCGCCGATCAGCGCCGTCCCCGGCCCGAGGATCGAAGACGCTGGCGTCCTGAGCGCCCGCGGCATTTCCCTGAGCTACTCCCAGGGCGTACGGCATGCCCCCATCACGGTCCTGGCCGATTTCTCCCTGGAACTGCAACCGGGCGAGATCGTCGCGCTGCTGGGGCCCAGCGGAGTCGGGAAGTCCTCGCTGCTGCGAGTCCTGGCCGGCCTGCAACCCACCCAAGGCGGCGATATCCAGCTCAAAGGGCAGCGGTTGACCGGACCGTCCCCGGCTCTGGGCATGGTGTTCCAGGATCCCAGCCTGCTGCCCTGGCTGACCCTGGAGGAAAACGTCGCCTTTGGCCTGGACTTCCGCCACCAGCCGCAGCTGGACGCCGCCACCCGCCAGCAGCGCGTCCATCAGGCAATTACCGAGGTCGGCCTGCAGTCCGCCCGCACCCGCTACCCGGATGAGCTCTCGGGCGGCATGGCCCAACGCACGTCGCTGGCCCGCACGCTGGCACGCGCCCCGGAAATCCTGCTGCTGGACGAGCCTTTCAGCGCCCTCGACGAGGTCACCCGGCACGAAATGCAGTCCCTGCTGCTGCAGGTGACCGCGCAACACCAGGCGGCCGCTGTGCTGGTGACCCATGACATCGACGAGGCGCTGCTGCTGGCGGACCGCATCCTGCTCATCGGGGGTCAGCCAGGCCATTTGATCGACCAATGGTCCGTGACCCAAGCCCACCCCCGGGACGAAACCAGCCAGGATCTGACCGCTTTGCGCGTGAAGATCTTGCAAGCCCTGCGAACCGCCCGCCCACCGAGACATCCATGAGCCGCTTCAAGCTTCTTGACTCCTGCTGCGGCACCGCCGATAGCACCCTCGCCCGCCGCCGCCAATTTCTGAAAATGTCGGCCCTGTTCACCGCGGCCGGCGCACTGCCCCTGCTGCAGGCAGGGCGACTGGCCCGCGCGGCGGAACCGGATGCGCCGGTGCGTATCGGCTATCTGCCGATCACCGACGCCACGCCGCTGCTGGTCGCCCACCACAATGGACTGTTCGAACGACAGGG
This sequence comes from Castellaniella sp., assembly GCA_019104865.1. Classification (GTDB taxonomy): domain Bacteria; phylum Pseudomonadota; class Gammaproteobacteria; order Burkholderiales; family Burkholderiaceae_B; genus Castellaniella. The sequence goes on from JAHRWZ010000093.1 coordinate 65,274, forward strand.
GCTGAAAGTCGAACCCCCCCGACGCTTTCGCAGCTGGTCGCAAGTCGTCGAGGCCTTCCTGAGCGGTCAGGTCAACGTGGTGCACCTGCTGATGCCGATGACCATCTGGTCGCGCTACGGCAGCAAGTCCCCCGCCAAGGTCGTCGCCTGGAACCATACCGAAGGCTCCTGCCTGACGGTGCTGCCCAGTGTGAATTCCCTGGAGGATCTGGGCGGCACCACGGTGGCCATCCCATTCTGGTATTCCGTGCACAACATCGTGCTGCAAGCCATCCTGCGGCAGGCCGGACTCGAATTCATCAGCGATGGCGAGCCCACGAAGCAGCAAGTGAAGCTGGTGGTGATGTCGCCGGGCGACATGCTGCCCGCCCTGGGCAGCAAGCGGATCTCCGGCTACATCGTGGCCGAGCCGTTCAATGCCAAGGCCGAGGAACTGGGCGTAGGCAAGGTCTGGCGCTTTACCGGCGACGTCTGGCGCAATCACGCCTGCTGCGTGGTGACCATGCACGAGCGCGACCTGCAGGAACGCCCCGACTGGTCGCAAAAGGTCGTCAATGCCATTGTGCAGGCCCAGGCCTGGGCGCGCGATCACCGCGAAGACACGGTCAAGATCCTCGCCCGCAACAACCCGGCCGCCTATACACCGCATGATCCGTCCACGCTGGCCCGGGTGCTGCTGCCATCGGCCGAGCGCGATGCGGCCTACGAAAAGAGCGGCGCCATCCGGCATGCGGACTGGCACGAGCTGCGCATCGACTTCCAGCCCTTTCCTTATCCCAGCTATACGGAAAAACTGGTGACGCTGCTCAAAGGCACTTACGTACTGGGCGAGAACGCCTTCCTGAAGGAACTGGACCCTGCCCACGTGGCCCGCGATCTGGTGGACGACCGCTACGTCCGCAAGGCGATCGAGGACCAGGGTGGGCTGTCGGCCTTCGGCATCACGGGCGGCTACAGCCGCACGGAAACCTTCGAGGTCAGCTGACCATGAATGCACGATCCCCCGTTCCGTCGTCCCGCCAGCGCCTGGCGCTGAGCCTGGGCGGCCTGCTCGTCCTCGGCCTGCTGTGGGCCGCCGGAATCGGTCTGTTGGGCCAGGATCTGGCCATGGCGCGGCTGTTCGCCCCAGGCCAGGCGCTGCCCAGCCTGGCACACCTGATCCTGGACAACCAGCTGACCCTGCACACCCTGGTCAGCCTGCGGCGTGTGGCGGTGGGTCTGTTCTGGGCGCTGGTGTTCGGTATTCCGTTGGGGCTGGCGATCGGCCTGTCGCGCCGACTGGAATCAGCGACCAGCGGGGCATTTCAGTTCCTGCGCATGGTCTCGCCCTTGTCCTGGATGCCGATCGCGGTGATGCTGTTCGGTGTGGGCGACGCACCGATCTATTTCCTGCTGAGCTTTGCTGCCGTCTGGCCCATCATCCTGAATACCAGCGCTGGTGTGCGCCAACTGGATCCCCGCTGGCTGATGCTGGCCCGCAGCCTGAGCGCGACCCGATCCGAAATTCTGTGGAAGGTCGTCATCCCCGGCTCGCTGGGGCACATCCTGACGGGTTTGCGCCTGGCCATCGGCATCGTCTGGATCATCCTCGTGCCCTGCGAAATGCTGGGCGTGAGTTCGGGCCTGGGCTATTTCATCCTGGATACCCGCGACCGGCTGGCCTATTCCGAACTGATGGCCGTCATCGTGCTGATTGGCGCCCTGGGCTTCATGCTGGACGCGACCGCCCAGCGCCTGCATCGGCGCTGGGGACGGGGGCGGTAACCGATCAGGCCAGGATTTCCAGCTTTGCTACACCCAGCGCCAGGGTCTTGGTCCCGGTATCGCGGAACTCGATCCGCGCCTGAGCCTCGGTGCCGCTGCCGCTGAGCGCCACGATAGTGCCCTCGCCGAAGCGGCCATGACGCACCGCCGCGCCGATGCGGAAACACTGATCGCCGACCGTGACATCGGCCGTGCGGGTGCGCGCAGTGCGGGGCGCGAAATCGCTGCCGCCTTCACCCTGCCAGCCGCCCTGGCTGCGGCGGAAAGCGCCACGCCAGGCCGGCTGCTGTTCGGGCGCGGCAGCCCGCTGGCGAGGCGTAATCCATTTCAGATCCTGCTCGGGGATCTCGTCCAGAAAGCGCGACCGCAAGGCATAACGTGTCTGCCCATGCAGCATGCGGCTTTGTGCCAGGGTCAGCGTCAGACGTTCCCGCGCCCGGGTGATGGCTACGTACATCAGGCGGCGCTCTTCCTCCAGCCCCCCCGCGTCCAGCAGGCTGTTTTCGTGGGGAAACAAGCCTTCTTCCAGACCGGTGATGAAGACGACGTCGAATTCCAGCCCCTTGGCCGCATGCACGGTCATGAGTTGCACGGCGTCCTCGCCTGCCTGCGCCTGATTATCGCCCGCTTCCAGCGAGGCATGGCTGAGGAATGCCCCCAGGGGCGACATGACGGCGGGTGGCGGAAGACTCGGCCCCGAATCGAAATCGGGTGTCGGCCCTTCGGATGGCGCCACCATACCGGCCGCCGCCTGCGCTTCAGAACCGGACGGTGCCAGCGCCATGTCGGCATGAGCGGACGATTCCGGAATCCTGCCCGCGATCAGCCCCTGAAATCCTTCCTCGGCGACGAATGCAGCAGCGGCATTGACCAGTTCCTGCAGGTTCTCGAGACGTTCCTGGCCCTCGCGATCCGCCCGGTAATGGGCTTCCAGGCCGCTGAGGTGCACGACCTGACCGATCAGGTCCGGCAGATCCAGCGACTGGGCCGATTCCGCCATGTCCTGGATCAAGGTGGCAAAACGCGCCAGACTGGCGCCCCCTTTGCCCGGCACATAGGGCACGGCGCCAGCCAGGCTGATGCCGTATTGCGCGGCGGCATCGGACAACTGTTCCAAGGTCCGCACACCGATGCCGCGCGCCGGGAAATTCACGACCCGCATCCAGGACGTGTCGTCATTCGGATTGTCGATCAGGCGCAGGTAGGCCAGGACGTGCTTGATTTCCTGGCGTTCGAAAAAGCGCTGGCCCCCATAGACGCGATAGGGCACGCGGGCGGAAAACAGGGCATGCTCGATCGGCCGGGACTGGGCATTGCTGCGGTACAGGATCGCGATCTGGTGGGCTGAACGCCCCTCGCGCAACAGGGCGCGGATTTCATCGACCAGCCATTGGGCCTCCAACATATCGGAAGCCTGCTCGACCACCCGCAGGGGTTCGCCCTCGCCCGCCTCGGTCCACAGGTTCTTGCCCAGGCGGTTGGTATTGTGCGCGATCAACGCGTTGGCCGCGTCCAGGATATGGCCGTGCGACCGGTAATTCTGTTCCAGCCGGATGACATTGCCCCGCGCATGGCGCTGCTCGAAATCGGCCATGTTGCCGACGTTGGCCCCCCGGAACGCATAGATGGACTGATCGTCGTCGCCGACGGCGAAGACCGGCGTGTGGCTGCCGGCCAGCAGCATCAGCCAGCGATACTGCAGGACGTTCGTGTCCTGGAATTCATCGACCAGGATATGCTGGAAGCGGCGCTGGTAGTGTTCCCGGATGGGCGCCTCGCGCTGCAGCAATTCGTAGGCGCGCAGCAGCAATTCACCGAAATCGACGACACCTTCGCGTTCGCACTGGTCCTGGTAGCGCTGGTACAGATCAGCCAGCCGCCGGGCGTGGCTGTCACGCACATCCAGGTCTTTCGGGCGCAGGCCGTCTTCCTTGGCGCCGTTGATCATGCGCTGTACGTCGCGCGGGGGGAAACGCTCGTCGTCGACGCCGGCCGCCTTCAGCATGCGCTTGATCGCCGACAGCTGGTCCGCGCTGTCCAGGATCTGGAACGCCTGGGGCAGGCCCGCCTCGCGATGATGCGCGCGCAGCAGCCGGTTGCACAGCCCGTGAAAGGTGCCCACCCACATCCCCCGGGTATTGATGGGCAACAGGGCCGACAGGCGCGCCAGCATCTCGCGGGCGGCCTTGTTGGTGAAGGTGACGGCCAGCAGCCCGAAAGGGCTGACCTGCCCGGTCTGGATCAGCCACGCCATGCGGGTGGTCAGCACCCGCGTTTTGCCGCTGCCCGCCCCCGCAAGGACCAGGGCATGTTGCGCCGGCAGGGTGACGGCGGCGCGCTGTTGTTCGTTCAGACTTTCAATCATGCGGCATAGGAGCGTAGTCGGTACGCGAATTGTTCCAGGCCCTCGATGCCGCTGGCCTGAGCCCGCTGGCACCAGGCCCGCAAATCGGCCAGCAACTGGTCGCTGCTGGCGCTGGAGGATTCCCACAGGGCAGTCAGTTCGCGACGCATCTGCAGCACGGTGGACAAGGCCGGTGCCACCGACAGCGCATGCGCCACCTGGGCCTGCTCGACCGGAGCGAGCGCAGCCTGATCGCGCACCAGCCATTTACGGCAGCGCCACAGCAGCCGGCGCTCGACCAGGCTGCGCCGCAGCTTGAGCGCCTTCAGTTCATGGCCCACCGTGGTCTTGATCATGCGGGAGTAACGCGCCAGCACGTCGTAGCGGTGGGCAATGATCCCCTGCAGCTGATCCAGACTGAGGGATTCGATCGCAACCGGACCGCCGGATTGCCACTGAAGGCGCGGAGCCAGACGACGCACCTGGGCCAGACCCAGGGCCCGCAGTACACGGATGTATCCCCATCCCAAGTCGATTTCATACCACCTGGACGAGAATTTTGCCGAGGTGCCATAGGCATGATGATTATTGTGCAGTTCCTCGCCGCCGATCAGGATGCCCCATGGCGACACATTGGTGCTGTCGTCCGGGCAGGCGAAATTGCGATAGCCCCAGGCATGCCCCAGGCCATTGACCACGCCGGCCGCCCAGAACGGGATCCACGCCATCTGCACGGCCCAGACGGTCAGCCCGATGACACCGAACAGCGCCAGATCGATCATCAGCATCAGAACGATGCCCGCCAGGTTGTGCCGGCCATACAGGTGCCGTTCCAGCCAGTCGTCGGGTGTGCCGTGACCATAGCGCGCCAGCGTGTCGGCGTTGCTCGCCTCGTCGCGGTACAGTTCGGCCCCGCGAAAGAAGACCTGCGACAGGCCGAAGACAGCGGGCGAATGGGGGTCGCCTTCACGTTCGCACTTTGCGTGGTGTTTACGGTGGATGGCAACCCATTCGCGCGTGACCATGCCGGTGGTCAGCCACAGCCAGAAGCGGAAAAAATGCGCCACGGCCGGATGCAGATCCAGCCCACGGTGGGCCTGGCTGCGGTGCAGGTACAGGGTGACCGCCATGATCGTGATGTGCGTCAGGACCAGCGTGACCGCCAGCAAGGCCCAGGGACCCAGCTGCAGGACGCCGCCCTGCAGGAAGGATAGCAAGGTATTCATCGCATTCGGGCTGCGCCCGCGTGATTCCCGGAATGAGGCTTTCAGTGTAGTCCACTGCAGCCCCTCGCGTGAAGAATGCCGGCCCCCCCGTCGAGGAAGCCGGCATGCCTACACGGATGGATCCGCGGGCGGTTCCTGGTGAACGGCGGGATCCAGGTCGCCCGAGGCTTCCGGACCATCCGGCGCCCCGGAATCGGCCGGCGCGCCGGCCTGCGGCGTACCACGCTGCATCACGGCGGCAAAAAAGCCATCCGTGCCATGGACGTCCGGGCGCAGACGCAGCATGGGACCATCCAGCGTCAGCGGGATGTTGCGCTCGGCCAGGATGGCCCCCGCATCCAGCAGGGTGAATTCGGGGTGCTCGGCCAGAAATGCCTGCACCTGCTGTTCGTTTTCCTCGGGCAGCAGGCTGCAACTGGCATATACCAGCCGCCCCCCGGGACGCACGCAGGCGGCCGCCTCGCGCAGGATGGCCGCCTGCGTGGCACACAACTGCGCCAGGGATTCCGGATGCTGGCGCCACTTCAGATCGGGATTGCGCCGCAGCGTACCCAGACCGCTGCAGGGCGCGTCCACCAACGCACGGTGGGCCTTGCCGCGCAAGCGTTTGACCCGCTGGTCGTGCTGTTCGGCAATGACCACCGGCACGACGTTCGACAGGCCGCTGCGGGCAAAGCGCGGTTTGGCGCGCGCCAGGCGGGCCGCCGACACGTCGAACGCATACAGGCGCCCGGTCGAGCGCATCAGGGCGCCCAGCAGCAGGGTCTTGCCCCCCGCCCCGGCGCAGAAATCGATGACCATTTCGCCGCGCCGGGGCGCGACGAGGGCAGCCAGCAGCTGGCTGCCCTCGTCCTGGACTTCGATCTCGCCGCGCTCGAAGGCCCCCCAGCGATTGACCGGCGGACGCCCCTGAATGCGCATGCCCCAGGGCGAGTACGGGGTCGGCTTCGCGGCCCATCTGGCCTCGGGCCCCTGGGCCCAGGCTGCCAGCATGGCATCCCGGTCCGTCTTGAGCGGATTGACCCGCAGATCCAGTGGTGCCGGTCGGTTCAGGGCTTGCAGCAGGGACTCGGCATCCGGCAGAGCCGCCAGACGCGATTCCAGCCAGTCTGGCACGCTGTAACGCACGGCGGCAGGCAGCGTCGCGATGGAAAAGCCTTGCACATAATCCAGCCAGGCGCGTTCGTGCTCATCCAAGCCGGTATCCAGCGTCGTGCGCGGCCAGACGGATGCCAGGCCCAGCACGGCCAGGCGGCGTGTGGCGGCACCCTGCCCGCTTTCGGCGAACTGCCGGTAGCGGCGCAGATGGCGCATCACGTCGAACACGGCTTCGGCGATCTCGCCCCGATCCCGCTGGCCCACCTGAGCATGCCCGCGAAACCAGTGCGACAGCACGGCGTCGGCCGGATACTGCCATTGCAGGACCTCGCCCAGCACCTGGCGGACCTGCTCGATGCGGGCAGCGGTCATGACGTAGGGCCGCGCGGGTGCCTGGGTCACGCGCGGCGTCCCCGAGGATGGCCGCGCACGGCGCGTATCGGGCTCGCCCGCAGCCGGACGGCGCTCGCCACGCGGCGTATCCAGACGCGGCTGCCGGGTCTCCGCGCCACGGGGATGCGAACGGCCGGTGGCCGGGCGGTTACGGGGTTTGCCCCGCGATTCATTCGTGCTCATGACTATCCTGCGAATTGAAAGCAGCCACACCGGACCAGGCACGGTGCGTGACACCGTCGACCCGGACACGCCCATCGTCCCGCAACGCGACACGCCCCTGCGCCAGCCAGCGCAGGACCTGCATATAGAGCTGGTGTTCCACCGGCAGCAGACGCGACGCCAGGCTGTCCGACGTATCATTTTCCAGCACCGGGATGATGCCCTGGGCGATGATGGGCCCATGATCGAGCACCGGCGTCACGAAATGCACGGTGCAGCCATGCCATTGCACCCCTTGGGCCAGCGCCTGCTGGTGCGTATGCAGCCCGGGAAAGGACGGCAGCAGCGACGGGTGGATGTTGATGATGCGACCATTGAAATGGCGTACGAAATCGCTGCCCAGCACCCGCATGAAACCGGCCAGCAGGATGTAGTCCGGCGCCAGCGCGTCCAGCCGTTCCAGCAGGGCCGCGTCGAACGCATCGCGGCTGACGAAGTCCCGATGCGACAGGGCTTCCGCAGGCAAGCCCCGATCACGGGCCCAATCCAGGCCGGCTGCGTCGGCACGGTTCGACAGTACCGCGCAGATCCGCACCGGCAGGCGTTCAGCCGCGACGACGTCCACCAGAGCCTGCATGTTCGAGCCCCGGCCCGAGATCAGGATCGCCACCCGCAGGGGCCGTTCGGGAGTATGCTCCACGCGCTCGTTCTCCGACATAAAATTTGGTGCTCTGTCCGGCCAAACATGAAATTGTAAACTGTCCCCCGTGAAAACCATTCCCCGCCTCTACTGCAAGCTGCCCCGACGCGACGCCACCGCGCCCAGCGCCCTGACCATCGGCAATTTCGACGGGGTGCACCTGGGGCATCAGGCCATCCTTGCCCGGGTGCGCGCCCAGGCGGACAGCCGTGGACTGGAACCCACGGTCATGACCTTCGTCCCCCACCCCCGGGCCTTTTTCGCCCGACGCGGCGGACGACCGGAACTGATCCCCACCCAGATCAGCAGCCTGCGCGACAAAATCGCCCTGCTCGTCGAGCAGGGCATGCGTCAGATCGTCATTCAGCGCTTCGACCAGCGCCTGGCCGACATGAGCGCCGAGGACTTCATTCGCGACCTGCTGGTTCGCGGCCTGAACACCCGCTGGCTGCTGGTGGGCGAGGACTTCCGCTATGGCCACAAGCGCAGCGGCGACGTCGATCTGCTGCGGCGCATGGGCCGCAAACACGGATTCACCGTCGATACCATCGCCGACGTCAACGACGCCCACGGCCAGCGCATCTCCAGCTCCGCTCTGCGCACGGCGCTGGCGGTCGGCAACCTGAGCCATAGCGGCGAACTGCTGGGTGGCCCCTTTCGCATCACCGGCCATGTCATCCACGGCCAGAAGCTGGGTCGCGACCTGGGCTTTCCCACCCTGAACCTGCGCGTCCCCGCCCCCTGCGCGGCGCGGTCCGGCATCTACATCGTGCGCGTGCACGGTCTCCAGACCGACCCGCTACCGGGGGTTGCCAGCCTGGGGGTGCGGCCCACGGTGACCCGCGACGGCCCTTTGCTGCTGGAGACGCATATCCTCGATCAGCGCGTGGACGCCTACGGTAAACTGGTATGCGTCGAATTCCTCGAATTCCTGCGCGACGAGGAATCCTTTCCTGATTTAACCACCCTGATCGCCGCCATCCGCCAGGACGTGCAAGGCGCTCGCGACTATTTCGCCTCCCATGGACTATAGAGACACGCTGAATCTGCCCGAATCCCCTTTCCCCATGCGGGGCAACCTGGCCAAACGCGAGCCGGGTTGGGTCGCCGCCTGGGAGGAATACCGGATTTACGCGGCGATTCGGGCGGCGGCTGCGGGACGGCCCAAATTCATCCTGCATGACGGCCCACCGTATGCCAACGGCGACATCCACATTGGCCATGCCGTCAACAAGATCCTCAAGGACATCATCGTCAAAAGCCGCGACATGGCGGGCTTTGACGCACAATACGTGCCGGGCTGGGATTGCCATGGCATGCCGATCGAAATCCAGATCGAAAAGAAATACGGCAAGCATCTGCCGGTCGCCGAGGTCCAGGCCAAGGCCCGCGCCTACGCGACCGAACAGATCGACCGCCAACGCGCCGACTTCAAGCGGCTAGGCGTGCTGGCGGAATGGGACAATCCCTACCTGACCATGAACCCGCACAACGAGGCCGACGAACTCCGGGCCTTGGCGCGCATCATGGAAAAAGGCTTCGTGTTCCGTGGCCTCAAGCCCGTGAACTGGTGCTTCGACTGCGGCTCGGCCCTGGCCGAGGCCGAGGTTGAATACGCCGACCGCAAGGATCCCTCGGTCGATGTAGCCTTCGCCTTTGACGACCGCGCAGCGATCGCGCAGGCATTCGGCCTGACCGGCGAGGTCGATCCAGGCGCCATCGTCATCTGGACCACGACCCCCTGGACCATTCCCGCCAACCAGGCGCTGAATCTGCATCCAGACCACGAATACGCGCTGGTGCGCCTGAGCGAACCCCGCGCCACCGGGCCGTTGCTGCTGGTGGCCAGCGAACTGGTCGAATCCTGCCTGCAGCGTTGGGGCCTGCAAGGCCAGATCGTCGCCCGCGCCCCCGGCCAGGCGCTGGACGGCCTGGCCTTCCGCCATCCGCTGTACGATGCGCACGCTGGCTACCGCCGCCTGTCGCCAGTCTACCTGGGAGACTACGTCACGCTGGAATCCGGCACGGGCGTCGTGCACTCGGCCCCGGCTTACGGGGTAGAGGACTTCCTGTCCTGCAAAGCGCACAACCTGCCCGACGCCGATATCCTGAACCCGGTGATGGGCAATGGCCACTACGCCGAGAGCCTGCCGCTTTTCGGCGGCGAGCTCATCTGGAAGGCCAATCCGCGCATCGTGGACGCACTGCACGAAGCGGGCAGTCTGTTGCACACCGAATCCCACACCCACAGCTACATGCACTGCTGGCGCCACAAGACGCCGATCATCTATCGCGCCACCAGCCAATGGTTCGCGGGGATGGACGTCCAGCCGTCATCCGGCCCGACACTGCGCGAGATGGCCCTGAAGGGCGTGGACGATACGATCTTCTACCCGGCCTGGGGCCGCGCGCGTCTGCACGCGATGATCGCCAACCGCCCCGACTGGACGCTTTCGCGCCAGCGACAATGGGGCGTGCCCATGGCATTTTTCGTGCACAAGGAAACCGGCGCCCTGCACCCGCACACCCCGGAACTGCTGGAACAGGTCGCCCGCCGCGTCGAACGCGAAGGCATCGAGGCCTGGCAGACCCTGGACCCGCGCGACTTGCTGGGTGACGAGGCCGACCTGTACGAAAAGAACCGCGACACCCTGGACGTCTGGTTCGATTCCGGCACCACCCATGCGACCGTTCTGGGTGGTCAGGACCACGTCCTGAAAGGCTCCCACGCGGATGAACTTGCCTGGCCCGCCGACCTGTACCTGGAAGGCTCCGACCAGCACCGCGGCTGGTTCCATTCTTCCCTGCTCACGGGCTGCATGCTCTATGGCCGCCCGCCCTACAAGGCGCTGCTGACCCACGGCTTCGTCGTGGACGGCCAGGGCAAGAAAATGAGCAAATCGGTCGGCAACGTCGTCTTCCCCCAGGAAGTCTCCAACACCCTGGGCGCCGAGATCCTGCGCCTGTGGACCGCATCGACCGACTATTCGGGCGAATTGTCGATCTCCAAACAGATCCTGGACCGCGTGGTCGAGTCCTACCGGCGCATCCGCAACACGCTGAAGTTCCTGCTGGGCAACCTGGCGGACTTCAACCCGGCGACCGACACGGTCGCGCCCGACTCGCTGTTCGAGATCGACCGCTATGCGCTGCAGATGACGGCCGCCATGCAGGCCGAAGTGCTGTCCGCCTACGAACGCTACGAATTCCATACCGCCGTGGCGCGCCTGCAGATCTTCTGCTCCGAAGACCTTGGCGCCTTCTATCTGGACATCCTCAAGGACCGCCTCTACACCACAGGCAAGGACAGTGTCGCGCGCCGCTCGGCCCAGACCGCGCTGCACCATGTCACACATGCGCTGCTGAAGCTGCTCGCACCGATCCTGTCCTTCACGGCCGAGGAAGCCTGGGCCGATCTGGGCGACAACGCCGGCTCGCCCACGATCTTCACCGGGCTCTTTCATACCGTGCCAGTCCCGGCCGATGCCGACGCGCTGGCCGCCCGCTGGCGCCGCCTGCGCGAGATCCGCGCCGAAACCATGCGCGAACTCGAGGCCGTGCGCACCCGGGGCGAGATCGGTTCCTCGCTGGCCGCCGAAATCGACTATCACGCAGCCGGCGACGATCTAGCCCTGCTGCAAAGCCTCGGCGACGATCTGCGTTTCGTGATGCTGGTCTCGCGGGCCGACGTCCATGCGGCCGACGGCGATTTGCGTGCAACGGTACATGCAACGACGCACGACAAGTGCGGCCGCTGCTGGCACCATCGGGCCGACGTCGGCCGCGATGCGCAGCACCCGGAGCTCTGCGGCCGCTGTGTGGACAACCTGTTCGGCGAAGGCGAAACCCGCAGCCATGCCTGAACCACAGCCTGGGCGCGCGCCCGCCACCCCCGCCACAGCGTCCGTCACCGGGGCGCCGGGCGCTTTGCGCCATGTCCCGCCCGACGGAATGAAGGGCACGCAGGCATCCACGGATGCAACCCCCAGCCGCCGCTGGCGCGCGCTGGGCGGCTGGCTGCTCTGGGCGGCACTCCTGATCGTTCTGGATCAGGGCACCAAGGCCTGGATCTCCCAGAGCCTGACCTACGCCGAGCGCATCCACATCCTGCCCGTCTTCGATCTGACCCTGCTGTTCAACACGGGCGCCGCCTTCAGTTTTCTCGCCGAAGGCGGCGGCGCCCAGCGCTGGCTTTTCACCGGCATCGCCCTGATCGCCGCCGCGCTGATCCTGCGCTGGCTCTATGCGCACGCTGGCCAGCGGCTACTATGCGCGGCCCTGGCCAGCATCCTGGGGGGCGCGCTGGGCAATGCCCTGGACCGGCTGATGCACGGCCACGTCGTGGATTTCCTGCTGTTCTACTGGCGAGACTGGTACTTCCCGGCCTTCAACGTCGCCGACGTCGCCATCACCTGCGGCGCCGGGCTGCTGATCCTGGATGAAATCCTGCGCGCGCGCCGCGCGCGCAAAACCGGATAGGAGACCACCATGCCGGATCTGTCGGGCAAACGCATCGTCCTGGGGCTGACAGGCGGGATTGCCTGCTACAAATCTGCCGAACTGCTGCGCCGTCTACAGGATGAAGGCGCAACCGTGGACGTGGTCATGACCGAGGCGGCCACCGGCTTCATCACCCCTGCCACGATGCAGGCGCTGTCGGGGCGTCCGGTCTGGACCGATGCCTGGGACAGCCGCATGGACAACCGCATGGCCCACATCAACCTGACCCGGGGCGCGGACGCGGTGCTGATCGTCCCGGCCAGCACGGATTTTCTGGCGAAGCTCGCCCACGGTCTGGCCGACGACCTGTTGGCAACCCTGTGCGTGGCGCGCGGCGCCGTGCCGCTGCTGGCAGCCCCGGCCATGAACCACGAAATGTGGACCCATCCGGCGACTCAACGTAACGCGGCGCAACTACGGGCGGACGGCGTCACCCTGATCGGGCCTGCCGAAGGCGACCAGGCCTGCGGGGAAACCGGGACCGGGCGCATGATGGAACCCGACCAGATCCTGCGTGCCCTGGTCGCCTTTTTCCAGCCCAAGGTGCTGGCCGGGCGGCGCGTACTGCTGACGGCCGGCCCCACCAGCGAGCCCATCGACCCGGTGCGGGTCCTGACCAACCGCTCCTCCGGCCGCATGGGCTACGCCCTGGCCCGGGCAGCCGCCGAGGCCGGTGCGACCGTGACGCTGGTGTCCGGCCCGACCGCCCTGCCTTGTCCAGATGACGTCACTCGCATCGGCGTCACCCGCGCCACCGACATGCACGCCGCCGTCATGGCCCATGCGCCGGGCGCCGACCTCTTCATCGCGGTCGCCGCTGTGGCGGACTGGGGCATCGCCAACCCGTCGGACACCAAGCTGAAGAAAAAAGCCGGGGGCCAGCCCCCCACCCTGCGGTTCGTCCAGAACCCGGACATCCTGGCCGATGTCGCCGCGCTGTCGGGGGGGCCATGGTGCGTCGGCTTTGCCGCCGAAACCGATCACCTGCACGAACACGCCCAGGCCAAACGCCAGCGCAAGGGCATCCCGCTGATCGTGGGCAATCTGGCCCAGCAGGTCATGGACGCGGAAGACGCCGAGTTGATCCTCTTCGACGACGACGGCGCCCACCCGCTGCCCCCGCAGCCCAAGCTGCAGGCTGCCCGCCAACTGATCGCCTGGATCGCCCAGCGGCTGCCCGACTGAGCCCCTTCCGGGCCGGCCGAGGCCATGCCGCAGCCAGGCCAGCGCCGATTTTCTTGTCTCTCCCATTCCGGACATCATCATGCATCGACGACTCATTCAGGCCCGCACCGTCAACCCTCTGCTGGGTTCGGATGCCATTCCCCTACCCGATTACGCCACCGGCGGCTCCGCCGCCATGGACCTGCGCGCCTGCCTGGACACGCCCCAAACCCTACGACCCGGAGAGCGTCTTCCCGTTCCTACCGGCCTGGCGATCAATATGATGGACCCAGGACTGGTCGCGATCGTGGCCTCCCGTTCCGGGCTGTCGCTGAAGCACGGCATCCGCGTGGCCCAGGGCATCGGCGTCATCGATGCGGATTACCATGGCGAAATCAAGGTGCTGCTGACCAACGACAGTGACCAAGCCTACGACATCCAGCCCGGAGAACGGATTGCGCAGCTGCTGTTCCAGCCCGTCATCCAGATCGGCCTGCATCTGGTCGAAAACTTCGAGACCGAAACCGAGCGCGGCGCCGGCGGCTTCGGCAGCACCGGTCGGCACTAACACCCCTCAGAACAACTCCTCGTGTCATCCTCGACATTCAGGCCGCACTCCAGTTAGAGTCTGGTCATATTAGCAAAACCCCTGGTTGTACTCCTTCAACCCAGCTGGTTAAACTTTCACACGGTTCTGGTTTCGCCGATAGGTTGTACCTTTAGCGAAACCCTGATGGACCGGTTCCAGCCGGCCCAGCCCTCGGGCCGCCCTTCGGGGCGGACCGATCGGCCTCAGACTTCTTGGCATTCAGGCGATCCCTGACCCCCGGGAAGACCCCCATGGTGTAGAGTGCGCGCTGTTAATATATTACGAATATATGGTTCCATCCGGGTCCATGAAAAGGAGAATCCAGACATGAGCAGGCTGACACAACTTTCCACGCTTTCCGCCGCGGTTTCCCTGGCCCTGATGGGTGCGGGCACCGCGGTTGCCGCCAGCGGTCCCATCAAGATCGGCGTGCAGGCGCCGATCACCGGGGAATACGCTGCCGAAGGCCAAGGCATCGAAAACGGCGTCAAGCTGATCGCCAAACAGCACAACGATGCGGGTGGCGTTCTGGGTCGCAAGATCGAAGTCATCGTTTGCGACGACGAAGGCAAGGCAGCCCAGGCGGCCATCTGCGCACGCAAGCTGGTCAACGATGGCGTCACCGCCGTGATCGGCACCTACACCAGCGGCGCCGCCCTGGCCGCCGCGCCGATCTACTCGGCCGCCAACGTCATCCAGACCTCGGACGGCACCAGCGACGAACTGACCCAAAAGGGCTGGAAAACCTTCTTCCGCAATGCGCCGCCCAACAGCGACGAAGCCCAGTTCGTGGCCAACTATTTCGTCAAGGTCAAGCAATACAAGCGCATCGCCGTCCTGAGCGACCACTCCAGTTACGCCACCGGCCTGGCCAAAGCCACGGTCGATGCCCTCAAGAAAGACGGCGGCAATATCGTCAGCCAGGATTTCATCAACGCCGGCACCCAGGACTACACCGCCGTGCTGACCAAACTGAAGTCCAAGGACCCGGACGTGCTGTTCTTCTCGGGCTACTACACTGACGGCGGGCTGATCCGCGCCCAGATGAAGCAGCTCGGCATGAACGCCGTGTTCGTGGGTGGCGACGCCAACCAGAACGAAAACTTCGCCAAGATCGCGGGCAACGCCGCCGCAGGCGCGGTCATCGTCAACGTGCCGGCCCCGGAAAACCTGCCCTATCCGGAAGCCAAGCAGTTCCTGGCCGACTACACCAAGGCCTTTGGCGCGCCCCCGCCCAGCATCTACACATTCACCAACGCCGACGGATTCCGCGCGGTCATCGCCGCCATCGAAAGCACCAAGAGCACGGAAACATCCAAGCTCATTCCCTGGCTGCACGACATGAAGAAACCCTTCGACGGCCTGACTGGCCCCTTCACCTGGGATGCCAAGGGCGAACGTATCGGCAGCCCGATGTCCGCCTTCGAAGTCCAGGCGGGCGGCGGCTACAAGACCATCTATCCGGAACCCAAATAAGCCCACCGGAACGTGACGCCGGCCCGATCAGGTTGCCGGCGTCACGTATTTTCACCGTGACCTCGTCGATCAGCCGGCGTCACTTAATCCCGATACGCGGCGGGCCAATCACCAGCCGCGCACCGGGAATCACCACGGAAACCGCTCGATGGACTTTATCCTCCAGCAATTCATCAACGGCGTCACTGTCGGCGGCATCTATGCCCTGATCGCCCTGGGCTATACGATGGTCTACGGGGTGCTGAAGATGATCAACTTCGCCCACGGCGACTTGTGCATCCTGGGCGCCTTCATCGGACTGACCACACTGACTTCCGGCGCCTTCGGCGGCCTTTCCACGCCAGTGCTGTTGATCCTGGCCTTCCTGATCGCCATGATCGTGGTCGCGGTCGTCGGCACGCTGCTCGACCAGTTGGCCTACAAACCCCTGCGCAAGGCGCACCGGCTCGCGCCGGTGGTGTCGGCCCTGGGTGCCTCGATGCTGATCGAAAACGGCATCATGCTGATCTGGAGCCCCAACGTCCAGGTCTTCCCGAACGATCTGCTGCCCAGCATCACCTGGCAGATCGGCGGCGCGTATCTCAGCTTCGTGCAGCTGCTGATCATCATCGGCGCCTTCGTCCTGATGACCGTCCTGTATTTCTTCGTCCACCATACCCGGCTGGGAACCGCCATCCGCGCAACCGCCATCGATCAGGATGCCGCCCGCCTGATGGGGATCAACGTCAACCGCGTCATCGCGCTGGTGTTCATCATCGGTCCGGTGCTGGGTGCCATCGGCGGCCTGTTCATCGGGCTCTACTACCGCCAGACCTATTTCACCATGGGCTGGTCCTACGGCCTGAGCGCCTTCATCGCAGCGATCATCGGCGGTATCGGCAACATCCCCGGCGCCATGCTGGGCGGTCTGGTGCTGGGTCTGTTCAATGCTTTCGCGGCAGGTTACATCTCCAGTTCCTGGCAGGACGCAATCACATTTGCCCTGCTGATCGCCATCCTGCTGGTGCGCCCTTCGGGCCTGTTGGGTGAACGGGTTGCGGAAAAGGTCTAAGCCATGAATCAAGCCAACACTACCAATTCCCGCACCGCGGTCAACCCTGCAGCCCCGTCGCTCAGCACCACCACCCGCATCCTGCGGGTACTGGGTCCCGTGCTGTGGATCGCCGGCCTGCTGATCCCGTTGGTCATGGCCCCGGCCTGGATCACGATCGGCGGCATCTTCGCCATCTACGCCATCGTGGCGCTTTCGCAGGACATCGTCCTGGGCCGCGCCGGCATGTACGACATGGGCCACGCCGTGTACTTCGGCATCGGAGCCTACACCAGCGCGATCCTGTCGCTGACCTTCAACTGGCCCATCTTCTGGACGATTCCGGTCGCCATGCTGCTGGCCGCCGCGCTGGGCGCCATTCTGTCCGCCCCCATCGTCAAGCTGCGCGGCGACTATCTGCTGGTGGTCACCATCGGCTTCAATGCGATCTTCGTGCTCGCCATGAAGAACAACCTGTTCGGCCTGACAGGCGGAGCCGACGGCCTGTTCGGCGTCAGCGGCCCGACGATCTTCGGTTATCCACTGATGACCCAGAGCGAGCTGTTCTACGTGAACTGGGTATTCATGGCGATCGTGCTGTGGCTGATGCGCAACCTGGACCGCTCGGCGCTGGGGCGCACCTTCCGCTACATCAAATACGACGAACTGGCCGCGACCACGCTGGGCGTCAATGCCCGCAACTACAAGGTCGCCGCCTTCGCCCTGTCGGCCGGCATCGCCGGCCTGGCCGGCACGCTGTTCGCCATGCAGCTCTCGGCGGTCAGCCCCGGCTCGTTCCAGTTCACCGACTCGGTCGTGCTGTTCGCCATCGTGCTGGTGGGCGGCCAGGCATCCGTGCCGGGCGTGCTGCTGGGCACCGCCATGATGTTCGTGGTGCCCCAGATCTTCACCGAATTCGCCCAATACCGCTATCTGGTCTTCGGCATCGCCATGATCCTCGTCATGGTCCTACGGCCGCAAGGCATCTGGCCGGCGCGCAAGGGAATCCTATGAATCCGCCCCTTTCCTCCTCTCAATCGTCTTCGGCCGACACCCTGCTAGAACTGGACGGCATCGGCATCAGCTTCGGTGGCCTGCGCGCCGTCGACGAACTCAGCTTCAAGATCCGCCAGGGTGAAATCGTCGGTCTGATCGGCCCCAACGGCGCCGGCAAGACCACGGTTTTCAACATGATCACCGGCGTCTACAAACCCACGGACGGCCGCATCCGCTGGCACGGCCACGACGTCACGGGCCTGGCGCCCCATCTGTTGGCCAAGGCCGGCATCCGGCGCACGTTCCAGACCATCCGCCTGTTTGCCGACATGACCGTGCTGGAAAACGTCATTGCCGGCCAACATCTGCTGATGCGCCAGTCGTGGTGGCAGGGGCTGTTGCGCACCCCGGCCCAGCGCCACGAGGAACACGCCCTGGTCGAACGCGCCATGGAAGTCCTGCGGCAGCTGGATCTGGCCGATGTCGCCCAGGAGATCGCCACGTCGCTGCCCTATGGGGCGCAGCGTCGGGTGGAAATGGCACGCACACTGGTCGCCAAACCGGAACTGATCATTCTGGACGAGCCGGCCGCAGGCCTGAACGAGCAGGAATCCGCAGTCCTGAACGACACGATCCGCGCCATCCGCGACTCCGGCATCACCGTCATTCTGGTCGAGCACGACATGAGTGTGGTGATGAACGTCACCGACAACATCGTCGTCATCAACTTCGGCAAGAAGATCGCCGAGGGCAAACCCGAGGAAATCCGCACCAATCCGCTGGTGATCGAAGCCTATCTGGGCCAGGACGACGACGAGGACGACCCCCTGATGAACGCCATCCACGAAGAACAGGCTCAGTCATGACTCATCTGCTTGAAATCGAAGACCTGCGCGTCAACTACGGGCACATCCAGGCACTGAAGGGCATCTCGCTGCACGTGGCCGAACGCGAGGTGGTGGCGATCCTGGGGGCCAACGGCGCAGGCAAGACCACCCTGATGCGCACGCTCAGCGGCCTGATCGCACCGCACTCCGGCAAGATCACCTTCGCCGGGCGCGAGACCACCCGCATGGGGGCCGACCGCATCGTGCGTCTGGGAATTGGCCAGTCCCCCGAAGGCCGGCGCGTGTTCGGGACCCTGTCGGTCGCCGAAAACCTGCGCATGGGCGGCTTCACCCGCCCAACCGGGGAAACCGACGAGAGCTGCGAGCACGTCTACAAGATCTTCCCACGTCTGTATGAACGCCGTGCCCAGCTGGCGGGCACCCTGTCGGGCGGCGAGCAGCAGATGCTGGCCATCGGCCGGGCGCTGGTGACCAAGCCCCGCCTGTTGCTGCTCGACGAACCCAGCCTTGGGCTTGCGCCCATCATCGTGCGCAACATCTTCCAGGTGCTGCGCGACGTGCGCGACACCGGGGTGACGATCCTGATCGTCGAACAGAATGCCCGCATGGCACTGAAGCTGGCTGACCGCGGTTATGTGCTCGAAGTCGGCAAACTGTCGCACCAAGGCCCGGCCCGCGAACTTCTGTCCTCACCCGAGATCCAGGCGGCCTACCTGGGCCATTGATCATCCAGCGGTGGATCCGGCTGCCATACGGACACCCAACACCCCGATGCCGGCCACTCCCGGCATCGGGGTGTTTTTGATGGACAGCATGGTCGGCACCAGTGCCATAGGCCGCACCCCTACAGCCGGGCGCTGGGCGAAATCATCCGCGGATCCGGGTTATCCTGTCGCATTCCCGATTTCCCATCACACAGCAAGGAGCCATCCATGACTCAAGCCACCGCTCGCCACATTCTGGTCGATACCGAAGAACAATGCCTGCAACTGAAGACCGACATCGAAAACGGTGCGGATTTCGCCGCTGTCGCCCGCGACCATTCCAACTGCCCGTCCAGCCGCGATGGCGGCAATCTGGGCTCCTTCGGCCGCGGCCAGATGGTGCCGGAATTCGATACAGTGGTGTTCGGCGCGCCGGTCGGCGTGGTCCAGGGGCCTGTGCGCACACAGTTCGGGTATCACCTGGTGGAAGTGACGGACCGGCAGGACTAACGATCCCGGCGAGGGAGGGTCCGCAGGGGCCCTCCCTCGCCCGGAATCACCCGACCATCATCAGGCTGGCGTTGCCGCCGGCGGCGGCGGTGTTGATGCAGATGGACACCTCGCGCACCAGCATCTCCAGCGGATAGCCCACACCACTGGCCAGCTCGTGAGAGCGCCGTGCCAAGACCGGGACGACCGGTCCCGGGCGCGCAGCGACCGAGCGCGTCAGGGTCAGCAGATCGTCGCCATCGCCTTCGAAGAGCGCGACTTGGAAATCGGCCGATTCGACGGCATCAGGGGCCACCCAACGGACCGGATCCATCGCGCGATGCTGCTGGTGGAATGCGCGCACATCGGGTGAGTCCACCCAGAGCATGGCGTTGCCGGTGCGTTGGCAAGCCTGCAGCTGGGCTTGGGCGCCGGCGGCGCTGACCGCCCGGCAGAGCACCGTGCCCCGGGGCTTCAATCGATAGTGATTGGTCTCGCCAGTGGGACCAGGCAGCTCCAGCGGCTGCGCGTCCTGTCCCACGACACCGTCGACCGGCAGGGTGTTCGTGGACACCGACAGCAGTCGGTGCAGATACAGCGGCCCACCCGCCTTCGGACCCGTACCCGACAGGCCTTCGCCGCCGAATGGCTGCACGCCCACGGTGGCGCCCACGATGTTGCGATTGACGTAGATGTTGCCGACCTGGATGCGACCGGTGACGTGCCGCACGGTTTCATCCAGCCGGGTGTGCACGCCGAAAGTCAGCCCATAGCCGCGCCCGTTGATGGCGTCGATGACCGCATCCAGATCTTCACGCCGGTAGCGCAGGACGTGCAGCACCGGCCCGAAGACTTCGCGTTCGAGTTCGGCGATATCGGAAATCTCGATCAGGGTCGGCGCCACGAAAGTGCCGAAACGCACCTGCTCGTCGTCCAGCGCTTGACGGTCGATGGCGTGGCCAGCGGCCTGCATGCCCTGGATGTGGCGCTCGATCATGGCCTGGGCATCGGCATCGATGACCGGACCGATGTCGGTGGACAGCAGTTCCGGACGCCCGACCCGCAATTCGTTCATGGCGCCGCGCAACATGCCCAGCGTGCGGTCGGCGCAGTCTTCCTGCACGCACAACACGCGCAAGGCCGAGCAGCGCTGACCGGCGGAATCGAAGGCGGAACTGAGCACGTCATAGACGACCTGCTCGGTCAGGGCGGACGAATCCACGATCATCGCGTTCTGGCCGCCGGTTTCGGCGATCAGGGGGACCGGATGGCCCGCGCCATTCAGGCGCTGGGCCAGCGTGGCCGCGATAAGTTTGGCGACCTCGGTCGAACCCGTGAACATGACGCCACGCACCACCGGGCTGGCGACCAGTGCGGCGCCCACGGTTTCCCCATGGCCGGGCAGCAACTGTACGGCAGCATGAGGAATACCCGCCCGATGCAGCACCGATACCCCATAGGCGGCGATCAGATTGGTCTGTTCGGCGGGCTTGGCCAACACGACATTGCCGGCGGCCAGGGCCGCGCTGACCTGACCGGTGAAGATGGCCAGCGGGAAGTTCCAGGGGCTGATGCACAGCACCGGCCCGAGCGGCCGATGACTGTCGTTGGAGAATTCCTCTTCGATGCGCACCGCATAGTAGCGCAGGAAATCCACGGCCTCGCGCACTTCCGACACGGCATTCGGAAAGGACTTGCCGGCCTCGCGCACGATCAGCCCGATGGACACCTGCATCTCGTCTTCCAGCAGCTGCGCGGCATGGCGCAGGCACTGCGCACGCTCGGCCACCGGCGTGGCCTGCCAGATGGGCGCGGCATATTCAGCACGCTTCAGGGCCGCCTGGACGTCCGCCTCGTCGGCCTCGACCAGTTGGCCGACCACATCGCGATGATCGGCGGGGTTCAGGACGGGTTGGGCGCGATCGGACTGCCATTCGCCGGGAGGCGACGCTTGCCAGACCTGGCCGGCGCTACCCAGCAGGGCAGCCGCCAGCGATCCCAGCCGATGCTCGTTGCTGAGGTCCAGACCGGCCGAATTGGCCCGATTTTCCCGGGACTGGTACAGATCGCGTGGCAAGGGAATGCGTTCGTGCGGGGCCCCCAGGGGCTGGATGGCGCGAGCCTTGCGCACCGGATCCTCGATCAGACGATCGATGGGGATGTCCTTGTCACCGATCTGGTTGACAAAGGACGTATTGGCGCCGTTTTCCAGCAGACGGCGCACCAGATAGGCCAGCAAGGTTTCGTGCGTGCCCACCGGCGCATAGACGCGGCAAGGCCGGTTCAGATGGCCCTTGGCCACCGGGCCGACGACTTCCTCGTACAGCGGTTCACCCATGCCGTGCAGGCACTGGAACTCGTACTGCCCGGGATAGTAGTTTTCGCCCGCCAGATGATAGATGGATGCGAGCGTCTGGGCGTTGTGCGTGGCGAACTGCGGAAAGACCGCGTCCGGCGCTGACAGGAGCTTGCGCGCACAGGCCAGGTAGGACACGTCGGTATGCACCTTGCGCGTGTAGACCGGATAGCCTTCCAGGCCGTCGATCTGCGCGCGCTTGATCTCGGAATCCCAGTAGGCGCCCTTGACCAGGCGCACCATCAGGCGATGTTTGCTGCGGCGGGCCAGATCGATCACGAAATCGATCACGAAGGGTGCCCGCTTCTGGTAGGCCTGGATCACGAAACCGATGCCGTTCCAGCCGCGCAGGCGCTCATCGAAGCACAGGGCTTCGAGCAGGTCGAGCGAGAGTTCTAGCCGATCGGCCTCTTCCGCATCGATGTTCAGGCCGATATCGTAGCGCCGCGCCAGGGCCGAGAGTTCGATCATGCGCGGCAACAGTTCGGCCATGACACGGTCGCGCTGCGCGCGGGCATAGCGCGGGTGCAACGCGGACAGCTTGATGGAGATGCCGGGGCCTTCGTAGATGCCGCGCCCCTGCGAGGCCTTGCCGATGGCGTGGATCGCCTGCTCGTAGGAACGGTAATAGTGGGCGGCGTCTTCCGCCGTGGTGGCCGCCTCGCCCAGCATATCGTAGGAATAGCGAAAGCCGATCTCTTCGAACTTGCGGCTGTTGGCCAGCGCCGACGAGATCGTCTGGCCGGTGACGAACTGCTCGCCCATCAGGCGCATGGCCATGTTCACGCCGCGCCGGATCAGCGGTTCGCCGCCTTTCGCGATCAAGCGGGTCAGCGCCTGGGACAGGTTCTGTTCGCTGTTGACGCTGACGAGTTTACCGGTGACGAGCAGCCCCCAGGTCGCCGCGTTGACGAACATCGACCGGGATTCGCCCACGTGGGCACGCCAGTCGCCGCGGCTGATCTTGTCGCGGATCAGCGCATCGCGCGTGGCCTGATCGGGAATACGCAGCAGGGCCTCGGCCAGACACATCAGGGCGACCCCTTCTTGGCTGGAGAGCGAGAATTCCTGGATCAGGCCCTCGACGCCGCCACCCTTGCGTTTGCTACGCAGCGTCTGGACCAGGCGCCGGGCCAGGGTCTCGACCTGATCCGCCTGCGGCGAGCCTGCCTGATCGAGCAACATGGCGACGCATTCGGGTTCGGGCCGCCGGTAGGCGGCTGTGATCGCCGAGCGCAGCACCGATTGCGGCTGGATCTCCTGGGCGAACTCATAGAACGGTGTTTGCGGATCCGGTTCGGTGGGTGCGTCGGATTCGGTGGTTTCCGGACGACGATCGATGTCGGCCGGCAGCTGGCCACGCTCGATGGCCTCGACATAGGTCAGCAGGGCTTGCTTGTGCAGCCAGTGGGGCGTGCACCCCAGTTTGTCCGCCTGCAGCCGCAAACGTTCACGCAAGGTCTCATCGACCTTCACACCCAGGGTAACAGTCGCCATGATCGGGTTCTCGGTGAATCAGCGCACACCGTCCCCATGACGAGTGCATGTCAGTCACCGAGCATACTATAAGGTTGTACCCCTGCCTACCATTATGGTTAACCCGAAAATCAATCAAGTACAACCGTATTGAGCATTCCCCGAACCCGTCGGTAAACCGTGCGCCCCAGACGCGCGATCCTCCGCCATCAGCGCTGCCAGAGACCACACCGCTTGCCGCTGGGCATCGACCAGCGCCGGAATCCCCGAGGCGGCTGGAACCCGGATGCGGGCCTGGCAGATCAGCGCCTGGGCAGTGCCGGGCAAACGGTCCGTCCAGACGGCGGCCAGATCGGCGCCCTGGTTCCACAGCAGGTCGAACCGGGTCACCCGAACCTCGATCTGGCGCACTGGCCTATCCCGGGCGCCAGGCAGACGCTGCAGGTCCGGCACCCCCAGAGAGGCCGCCACTCGCGCGGCCAGTACCGTCTGGATCTGATCGGCCAGCGGTCCCGCCCACAGGGAATCGTTGAGCACCTGAACCGCAGGGTCCGAGGCCGCATCGCGCACCAGCAACTGCGGCCGGTCTGCATCGGCGGGAATCCGCAGGACCTGCAGGCGCAGGCCATAGGATGGCGTGGCCGGCAACCCGGATGCGGCGCCCGGCGCCTGGTCCATCGGCCCGTCCAGGCTGTAATAACGGCTGGGTGCGCCGGCGCAGGCGCCCAGCAGGCTCGTCACGCCACAGATCAACACCAGAAACAGTCGTCGCATCGGATTTTTCCTAACGCAAGCGGTCGGGGCTGCGCCCCCGCAACAGGGATTCGGGATGAGCCTGCAGGGAATCCACCAGCAGACGCAGCGCCCGGGCCGCCCCGTCCAGCGCCTGCAAGGTATCCTGCAGATTGCCCAGCACCGGGGCATCCGGCCCGAGAACAGCACCGACCCGATCCAGAGAGCGCCGCGCCGATTCCAGCGTCTGATTGGCCTGCGGGACCACCTGCGTGTCCAGGCGACCCAGCAGCTTGCGCAGGTTGGTCAAGCTGCCCTGCAGCTCGCGCCCCAGGTCTTCGAGCGGCAATTTGTCGAGCTTGGTGACGATGCTGCTCAGCTGACGCTGCAATTGATCGAAATCCCCCGGCACCGTCGGCAACAGATAGCCGGCGGATGGCGCGTCGCCCGGGATCTGGATCCGGGCATGCGCCTGATCCGGGAAGAAATCCAGCGCCACGTACTGCTGGCCGGTCAGCAGGCTGGCCGTGCGCAACTGGGCTCGCAGGCCATTCCGGATGAGGGGTCCCAGCAACGCCGCGCCCTGCGCACCATTGACTGATTTCACCAGATCGCGATACGCCTGGCTGAATCGCATCGGGTAGACCAGCGCGCGCACACGGGAATAAAAGCGTTTGCGTGTCTTGTCGAATTCCAGATCGATATCGATCACCTTGCCGATCGGCATACCCCTGAAATCCACATCCGCCCCGACCCGCAACCCACGCACCGACTGGTCAAAGCGCAGCTCGATCTCGGTGGCCGGCCCGTCCGGATCGGCGAGCGCCTGATCCCGCGTGTCGAACAGCGTATAGCTACTGCCCGCCTTGGCCGGGGTCGAATCCACCGTGCCGTCATAGGAACTGGACTCGTCCGGCTGGGCGAACGCCACCCCGCCGTTCAGGACGGCCGACAGCCCGCTGGTGCGCAACTGCACCCCTTCCGCCGACAGCGACATGTCGATGCCACTGTCGTTCCAGAACCGGGTATCCGGCGTCACATAGCGATCATATGGCGCCTGGACGAAAATCTGCAGATCGACCGCTCGGCCGTCGGGGGCCATGGTGTAGCCGACGACCCGCCCGACCTCAATGCGGCGGTAATACACCCGGGATCCCACCACCAGCGACCCGAGGGACTTGGAAACCAGCTGGAACCGGGTGCCGACCTGGCCGCTGAGCACTTCGGGCGGATTGGCCAGTCCCTCGAAAAAATAGACGGCGGATCCCTTGGGGGGCGTGGTCGGCGCGTCCACGCTCAGGTACATCCCCGACAGCAGCGTATCGAGCCCCGACACGCCGGCCAGGCTGACCTGCGGGCGGACAATCCAGAACTTGGCGCCCTTCTGGGTAATGTAGGAGGATCCATCCCGGTCCAGCTGGACGTCCACCAGCACGTGCTCGCGGTCGTCGGCGACCCGGACGTCCTTGACCAAGCCCACCACAACGTCGCGATAGCGAAGCTTCGTCTGCCCCGCCTCGATGCCAGCCGCGGACAGGAAACTGATGGTGATAACCGGCCCTGTGCGCACCCAGACCGAAGCCAGCAGAGACAGGGCCACGGCCAGCGCCAGCAGCGGCACAAGCCAGACCCAGGACCAGCGCAGCGACCGGCCAAGCCGGATCGTCGGCGTCAGTGCCGGCTCTGGTGCCTGTGCAGCCTCTAGGTTGTGCTGCTCCTCGTCAGTCGTCATGATCGTCCTTATCCGGGCGCGCGGCGCGCAGACGTTCCCAGCCTCGACGCGGATCATACCGCAAGGCCGCCCACATCGTGAGCACCACCACCGCACCGAAATTCAGCGCCGCCGGCCCCACATCGATGCGCGACAGCCCCGGAAAATTCGCCATGGCGGTCATCAGCACCACGACGAAGACATCCAGCATCGACCACTGGCCGACGAATTCGACTACCGCATACAGGCGCGTGCGCTGTCGTTGAACCCGCACACCGCGCGGTTTGCTGCGCAGCAGCAGGAAGGACAGGGCCAGCATTTTGGTCACCGGCACCAGGACGCTGGCCACAAACACGATCAGGGCAAGATCCCAGGATCCCAGACGCCAGAGCTCAATCACCCCGCCCAAGATCGTGTGATTGCTGGCGCCCAGCAGGGTCTGCACCCGCATGATCGGCAGGGTGTTGGCGGGAATGTAGAAGATGATGGCGGCCAGCAACAGTGCCCACACCTGCGCGGCTTCGTCGTGACGCCGCTCGTGCAGGGGAGCATCACAGCGCCGGCAGCGCCCCGACACGGGCGGCGCCTGGACACAGCCGCAGGACTCGCAGACCGCTCCGGTGCCCAGACGCCCCGACATCAGCACCATGCCGGCATCCTCGACCTCGCGCCACAGGGCCCGGGCATCCCAGTGGCCCATGCCCGACAGCATGAAACTGAGCAGGAAAAACCCCACCAGCCCGGGGCCGATCCGCAACTGTGCCATGCCCGCGAACTTGACCATGGCGACCAGGATCGCCAGCACCAGGACTGTCGCCATCGACCATGGGGCCAGCCGGGCCAGCCAGCGTAGGGTCCCCCCCAGATCCGGCGGCAGGCGCCGGTTGGCCACAGCCTGCATCACCCAGAGCGTCAGGGAGATCCACACGAGCGGAAACCAGAACCCGACCAGCCCCGTCATGATCGAAACCCCGTAATAGCCACGGTCCCAGCACAGCCGCAAGGCCCCCCAGAACGTCAGGCTGACGTCCAGCCCCTGGACCGACAAGATCGCGATGGGAAAGCCTTGAGCGAGGGCGAACACGATCAGCGTTGTCCACCCCAGCGCCACCCATTGTCGAAGCGACAGCATGCCCCGGCGATACAGCACCGTCTCGCAACAACGGCAAACGGCCAGACCCCGGGCACCGGGATCCAGCCGCTCATGCAAGGTATCGCAATGCGGACAGGCGATCAGGGGCCTGCTCGCCATCAGGGCCTGCCCTCGATCATCGGGCCCTAATCCACGAGCTCAGGCTCTGGGTGCGAGGGCGACGGGACCGAGCCGGAATCCACCGGATCATTGGGGAAATTCAGCACCACCTGCCCCTGGGCATCCAGATCGACCTGAACCCGGCCGCCATGCACCAGGCGGCCGAACAGCAGTTCATCGGCCAGTGCCCGGCGGATCGTGTCCTGAATCAGACGTTGCATCGGGCGCGCACCCATGGCCGGATCGAAGCCAGCGCCGGCCAGATGATCGCGCAATGCCTGAGTGAAAATCACATCCACGTGCTTTTCATGCAGCTGATCTTCCAGCTGCATGAGGAATTTATCCACCACGCGCAGGATGATCTCGCGCGGCAGCGACGAGAAACCGATGATGGCATCCAGGCGATTGCGGAATTCGGGAGTGAACTGGCGCTTGATGTCGGCCATTTCATCACCCGTGCGTTCCGGCGTCGCGAACCCGATCGCATTGCGGTTGAGCGTATCGGCCCCCGCGTTGGTGGTCATGACCAGGATGACGTTGCGGAAATCGGACTTACGGCCGTTGTTGTCGGTCAGGGTGCCATGATCCATGACCTGCAACAGGATGTTGTAGACGTCCGGATGGGCCTTTTCGATTTCGTCGAGCAGCAGCACGCAATGTGGCTGCTTCGTGACGGCCTCGGTCAGCAAACCGCCCTGATCGAAGCCCACATACCCCGGAGGCGCCCCGATCAGGCGTGACACGGTATGGCGTTCCATGTATTCGGACATGTCGAAGCGCAGCAATTCGATGCCCAGCACGAAGGCCAGTTGCCGGGCGACCTCGGTCTTGCCCACGCCCGTCGGCCCCGAAAACAGGAAGCAGCCGATGGGCTTGTCCGGCCGCCCGAGCCCGGAGCGCGCCATCTTGATCGATGCGGCCAGCGCGGCAATCGCCTGGTCCTGGCCGAACACGACGGACTTCAGGTCGCGTTCCAGGGTGGCGAGCTTGTTGCGGTCGTCGGTGGATACGTTCTGCGGCGGGATGCGCGCAATGCGCGCCACCGTGGCCTGGATCTCGGCCCGCCCGATGACCTTTTTCTGGCGCGATTTGGGCAGCAGACGCTGTGCGGCGCCGGCCTCGTCGATGACGTCGATGGCCTTGTCAGGCAGGAACCGATCGCTGATGTGGCGCGCCGCCAGTTCGGCCGCCGCAGTGATGGCGGCACCCGAATAGCGCACTTGGTGGTGCGCCTCGAAGCGCCCTTTGAGGCCACGCAGGATGCGGATGGTCTGTTCGACCGACGGTTCGGGGATGTCGATCTTCTGGAAGCGCCGCGCCAAGGCGTGGTCCTTTTCGAAGATGCCACGGTATTCGGTGTACGTCGTTGCCCCGATGCACTTCAGATATCCGGAGGATAGCGCAGGCTTCAGCAGGTTCGACGCGTCCAGCGTTCCACCCGACGCCGATCCAGCCCCGATCAAGGTATGGATCTCGTCGATGAACAGCACCGCATGGCGGTTGTCCTTCAGCGCCTTGAGCACGAGTTTCAACCGCTGCTCGAAATCACCACGGTATTTGGTACCCGCCAGCAAGGCCCCCATGTCCAGAGCGTAGACCTGAGTTTCGTTCAGGACTTCAGGGACGTCGCCCTGCGTGATGCGCCAGGCCAGGCCTTCGGCGATGGCCGTCTTGCCCACCCCCGCCTCGCCGACCAGCAAGGGATTGTTCTTGCGCCGGCGGCACAAGACCTGGATGACGCGCTCGACCTCGTCCTCGCGGCCGATCAACGGATCGATGTGCCCCTTCAGGGCTTCGGCGTTCAGGTCGGTGGCGTAGGTTTCCAGCGGCGATTTCTGCTGATCGGATTTCGGATCCGCGGCCGGCGGCTCAAGGCGCGGATTGTCGGCGGATGCGGGCTCGTCGGGCATCTTGGTGATGCCATGCGACAGGTAATTGACGACGTCCAGGCGCGACACCCCCTGCTGTACCAGGAAATAGACCGCATGCGAGTCCTTTTCGCCGTACATGGCCACCAGGACATTGGCCCCCGTCACGGCGGTCTTGTTGGAGCCGTTCGAGGACACATGCATGATCGCCCGCTGGATGACCCGCTGGAAACCCAGCGTCGGCTGCGTATCGACCTCGCCATCCCCCGGGAAGACCGGAGTGTTCTCGACGATGAATTTGCGCAGGTCCTGGCGCAGCAGTTCGACGTCCGCCGCGCACGCGCGCAGAACCTCGATTGCCGAAGCGTTATCCAGCAGGGACAGCAGCAGGTGCTCCACGGTGATGAATTCATGTCGGGCGGCACGCGCCTCGACGAACGCCATGTGCAGGCTGACTTCAAGTTCTTCGGAAATCACGCTTCCTCCATTGCATATCGGAGCGGACCAAGCAATCCGTTGTGTCTATTCTATGACTAAATCGGCCCGCTGTTCGGCGGAACCGGATTAGAGCGTCACCCGGGCCACGATGGGAGACCGCCTCTCGACGGCATCGCCCGCATGACACAGGGATCATGTGCATCAAACCAACGGTACCGGTTCCATCAGGCATTGCAGGGGATGCTGATCGGCGTGAGCCATGCGCAACACGGCATCGACCCGGGTGGCGGCCACGTCACGCGTGTAGATGCCGCAGACGCCACGCCCTTCGTGGTGCACCTGCAGCATGATGCGCTCGGCCTCGTCCCCGCCCTTGTGAAAGACCTGCCGCAGGACGCGCACGACGAAATCCATGGGCGTGTAATCGTCATTGAGCAGCACGACCTGATACATTGGCGGTGGCGCCAGACGCGTCGGCGCGGTAGCATGCGCCAGTTCATGCTGATTTTGAGTCACGATCGGCATGCACATTAAAACCTAGTGGTTTCCATAGTTGACTGAATGACGCTGAATTCAGCATGATCGTCGTGTCCGGCGGACCGTTGCCATCACTGGCCGGCCTGGGCCGTTAAACTCTACACACACAGAGGCAGTTTGCATGTCGGAATCCATCGAAAATACCGGGGAATCGCAGAAACAGACCGGCACCGTCAAATGGTTCAATGACGCCAAGGGCTTTGGCTTCATTACTCCTGACAACGGCGGCGAAGACCTTTTTGCTCACTTCTCGTCCATCCAGATGAACGGCTTCAAGACCCTGAAAGAAGGCCAGAAGGTCGCTTTCAATATCGGGCAGGGTCCGAAAGGCAAACAAGCCCTGAATATTACTGCCGCCTGATCCCAGCAGGACATATCGTTGTTATTTTACCGCGATGTGGGGTCCGTCAAGGGCCCCGCCTTTTTGCTTTCCTGCACCGCAACGATCGCGGCCTGCCTGTCGCTGCTGTCGCCATACCGGCCGGCGCTGGCACAAACCCCCCTACCATCCGTGCATCTTCAGATCGGCACCCACGCCGTGCGCGCGGAACTCGCCGATACCCCGCAAACCCTGCGCGAAGGCCTGATGCACCGAGAGACGCTGCCCGCCAATAGCGGCATGCTGTTCAAGCTGGGTCCGCCAGACATCTACTGCTTCTGGATGAAGAACACGCTGATCCCCCTATCCATCGCCTTCATCGACGATCAGGGGCGGATCGCAGACATCCAGGACATGCAACCGCGCAGCCTGGAACCGCATTGTCCGCCGGCGCCGGTCACCATGGCCCTGGAAATGAACCGGGGCTGGTTCACGCGAGCGCGCATCCGGGTGGGCGAACCGGTACTCGGGATCCCCAGGTGATGCGCGCAGCCATGAAAAAAGGCAGCCAGGCTGCCTTTTTTCATGCGAGACCTCCGGGAAGGGAGGCATCGTGACGCGCAGGGGATCAGCCCAGGTTGCTGGCGGCGAAATCCCAGTTCACCAGCTTCCAGAAGTGTTCCAGGTAGGTCGGACGCGCATTGCGGTAGTCGATGTAGTAGGCATGTTCCCAGACGTCACAGGTCAGCAGGGCCTTGTCCTGGGTGTTGACCGTGGTGCCGGCATTGCTGGTGTTGACGATGTCCAGCGTGCCGTCGGGTTTCTTCACCAGCCAGGTCCAGCCGGAGCCGAAATTGCCCGCTGCGGACTTGGAGAACGCGTCCTTGAATGCATCGACGCCGCCCCATTTGGCCTCGATCGCCTTGCGCAGCGCGCCGGTGGGCTCGCCACCGCCCTTGGGCGACAGGCTGTTCCAGTAAAAAGTGTGGTTCCAGACCTGGGCGGCGTTGTTGAACACCCCCCCGCTGGATTTGCGAATGACGTCTTCCAGGCTGAGGGAGGCCAGCTCGGTGCCTTCCACGGCTTTATTCAGATTGGTGACATAGGCCTGGTGATGCTTGCCATAGTGGAATTCCAGCGTTTCCTTGGAAATATGGGGAGCAAGCGCATCCATCGCATACGGGAGCGGCGGCAGGGTAAAAGCCATGACATTTCCTTCAAAAAGACAGTGAACGAACCGGAGGGGTCGGGAGCCTAGAGCAGCGAGTCGGTACGCACGACGTCGGCCTGGGCCCAGCCCTGGCCGAATTCGATATCGATACGCTCTGGAATCTTCAAGTCTAACGCATTTTTGACGATGCTCCCGTCGCTGCGATGCACGATCGAATATCCCCGCGTAAGGACCGCGCGGGGGTCCAGCGCACGTAGCGTCCCTTCGGCCACGGCCAGCCGGCGGCCGTCTTTTTGCAGCAGCCGCTCCATGCCCGCCTGTGTGCGCCTGGACGCCCAGAGCACAGCCTGCTCGTACTGGCGCAGGCGCTGCCACAGCGGCGGCAGCAGCCGCTCGTAGGCCGCATCCAGCCTTTGACGATGCATGCGCAAGCGCTGAGCGGGAGAGATCAATTGGGCCGTCGCGCGATCCAGGCGAATCGCCGCATGCTCCAGCCGGCGACGCTGTTCGCGCATCAACTGGCTCAGCGCCCCCTGTACGCGACCCAGCGCCTGGTCCCTGCTGTCGCAGCACAGCTCGGCTGCGGCGGTCGGGGTCGGTGCCCGCAGATCGGCTACGAAATCGGCGATCGTGAAGTCGGTTTCGTGGCCCACGCCGCTGATGACAGGCACCGGACTGGCTGCGATACGGCGCGCCAGGGCCTCGTCATTGAAGCACCACAGGTCTTCCAGGCTGCCGCCGCCTCGCACCAGCAACAGCAGATCGACCTCGGCGCGCACCGCCGCCTGATCCAGGGCCGCACACAACTGGGCGGCGGCTTCGCGCCCCTGGACCGGCGCTGGATAGACGATGACCCGAACGTGTGGAGCGCGGCGCGCCATGACCGAGAGCACGTCACGCAGCGCCGCCGCCGCCAACGAGGTCACCACCCCGACCGTGCGCGGCATCGCGGGCAGTGGACGCCGACGCGAGGGGTCGATCAGGCCTTCCTGTGTCAGCCGGTCCTTAAGGCGTAGAAACGCCTCGTGCAGATCGCCGCGCCCAGCGCGCCGCACGGATTCCACCTGCACCTGAAAGTCGCCGCGCGGCTCGTAGAGCGACACCTGGACGCGAAATTCGTAGCGCCCGCCCACATCGGGCACGAACCCCACCATTTGGGTCCGCCCCCGGAACATCACCGCGCGAACCACGGCGGCCTCGTCCTTGATGGAGAAGTACCAGTGGCCCGACGCGGCACGCGTGAAGTTGGAGATCTCGCCCACCACCCACAGGCGCGGAATTCCGGTCTCCAGCAGGCGGGCGACCTGGCGATTGAGCTGTGACACGGTCAGCACCGTGTCGTCCTGCGGAGAACCGCGCTGTTCATACTCTTGACCGATCAGACTCATGAAAAGCTATCCACAGAAAACACTTTCTTGTCAAACAGGCCTGTTTTCGGGCATGCCCAAGGAGGCCATCAGAAAAAACATCAACAAGAAATCATAAGTTATTGATAAAAATAGATTAATCAGTGAAAGCAAAAATGTGCAAAAAATAGCCAATGAACCGCAAAGGGGCTTGAAACATGCGCCTGACGATTTTTATACACAGAATTATCCACAGAATCTGTGGATACTCGGCCAAAAGCCTGATGGCACGCCACTTTCTCGGGTAATTTCCTGGGAAAACCGCATCTCATCCGCATCCAGGCCGCAGCGATCGCTGTGGCTATTGCAAGGCCGTGCCCCGCCTGTCGCGCTGGCCACTCAGCGGACGGCTCAAAGCCACAAATGTGTGCGACATGGCGACGCGTTCAGAGCATCCCTGAGGATAGAATAGGGATCTTCCGTCCACGGCACTGAACTCAAAGGAACTGGATCTTGCTGGACATCATCCAAGCAGCGGGCTGGCCCATCTGGCTGCTGGTGGCCACTTCGGTCATCACGCTGGCGATCATCATAGAACGATTCCTGGCCCTGCGCGCCAGCCAGGTCATGCCCGCCGGCCTGCCCGAGCAGGTGCTGGAACTCATGCGCCGCCAGCAGGACGAACCCGACGCGGTGCTACGGCTGGCGCGCGGTAGCCCCATGGGCCGCATTCTGGCGGAAGTCGCCGCGCAGCGCGATCAGGACGACGACTGGCGCCAAGCGGCCATCGAGGCAGTCGGGCGCGACGTCTCCTGGCGTCTGAACCGCTATCTGTCCGGCCTGGCCACCATTTCCGTCATCGCGCCGCTGCTGGGCTTGTTCGGCACCGTGGTCGGCATGATCGAGATCTTCGGCGCCTATGACCCGGCGGGCGGCGATCCGGCCCAGTTGGCTCACGGCATTTCAATTGCGCTCTACAACACCGGATTCGGGATCCTGATTGCCATCCCCGCACTGGCGTTCCACCGCTACTTCCGCTCCCGCGTCGAATATTTCCTGCACACGATGGAGCGCGAGGCGGGCGCCCTGAACCGCCTGATCAGCCGTCGCGCCACGCCATGAACTTCCACCACCGCCGCACGCATGACGAGCCGGAGATCAACCTGATCCCGCTGATCGACGTCCTGCTGGTGATCCTGATCTTCCTGGCGGCCTCGACCTCGTTTACCCAGACCCGCCAGCTGCAGGTCGCCCTGCCCCAGGCCCAGGCTCAGGCGCTCGACACCGGGCAGGCACTGGACCTGGCCATCAGCCGCGACGGCCTGTATGCCTTGAATGGCCACTATCTGGAAGCCGCCGACGATGCCTCGTTGGCCGATGCCCTGCGTCGGGCCGCCGAAGGCCACCCGGACACGGCCTTGCGTATCGACGCCGATGGCCAGGCATCCCACGCATCGGTCGTGCGCGCACTGGAAGCCGCCCGACTGGCACAGATCAGCCGGGTGCGCTTTC
The DNA here is from genome assembly GCA_019104865.1 of Castellaniella sp. Taxonomy (GTDB): domain Bacteria; phylum Pseudomonadota; class Gammaproteobacteria; order Burkholderiales; family Burkholderiaceae_B; genus Castellaniella. The sequence continues at coordinate 99,475 of JAHRWZ010000093.1, forward strand.
TGACCCAGTCCCGCCCGTGACCCCGCCTGCCCTTTCATCCTGGCGACGGCGCGTGGAAGACCGTCTGCAGGCCGTCTGGCGCTCTCGCGGGCCAGTCAGCACGATGCTGATGCCACTGGCCTGGTTGTACGGCCGGATCGCCGCGCGCCGCCTGCGCAGGCAGTCGATCCGGGCGTGGCGCGCTCCCGTGCCGGTACTCGTGGTAGGTAACATCCTGGTCGGCGGCACAGGAAAAACGCCGGTCACGGCAGCCGTCTGCCGGCACCTGCAGGCGGCCGGCTGGCACCCCGGCATCCTCAGCCGTGGCTACGGCATCACCACCGGGGCCGCGCCCCGGCTCAGCGACCAGTCCGGTGACAGCGCCCACCTGGGCGACGAACCGGCTCTGCTGCACGCCACCACGGGCGCCCCGATCGCCGTGCATCCCCGCCGTTCGCTCGCCGCCGTGGCCCTGCTGCGCGCGCATCCTGAGATCGACGTGCTGATTGCCGACGACGGCCTGCAGCACACCGCCCTGGCGCGCGATCTGGAGATCATCGTGCAGGATGCCCGCGGGACCGGAAACGGCCGCCTGCTGCCAGCCGGCCCCCTGCGTGAACCCCCCGCACGGCTCCGGAATGCCGACTGGTTGATTACCCAACTGGCCCCCGGCGACGTCCCGCCGCCCGACACGGATCCGGCCAGCGCCGACCGCCCTCACCGCGTGGCCTTGCGCCTGCGCCCCGATCACCTGGTTCACCTGGCCGACGGCCAGTCGCTGGACTGGGAAACCTGGCGCACGCGGTATGGGCGCGCCCCCTGCAGCGCAGCTGCGGGCATCGGGCAACCGCAACGCTTTTTCGCCATGCTGGAGGCCGCCGGGCTATCCCTGGCCCGGACACTGAGCGCACCCGACCATCAGGCTCCCTCGCCCGCCGACCTGCGGCAATTGCCCTCGGGCCCGATCCTCATCACAGCCAAGGATGCCGTCAAATACCCGGCTCCCTGCGACCCACGGCTCTGGGTGGTGCATGCTTCGCCCGTTTTTTCCGATCCCGACTGGCTAAGGGATCTGGACGCGGCGCTCCATGCGTGCGCCGCAACTTTGCGGCACAAGCCCGGCGCCAGGCATTAAACTGTTGTCTTTGCCACTCGACAGAACGCCCGTTTCCATGGAAAACCGCTTGTTGCAGATCCTCGTCTGCCCCGTGTGCAAGGGCCCCCTGCGCCATGACCGCGAGCACAATGAACTGATCTGCCCGGCCGACCGCCTGGCCTTCCCCGTTCGCGACGGGGTGCCCGTCATGCTGCCAGGCGAGGCCCGCGAACTCACGCCTCCCCTCGAACCGACGACCGCATGAAGTTCACCGTCGTCATCCCGGCACGCGCCGCCTCCACCCGCCTGCCCGGCAAACCACTGCTGGACGTGGGCGGATTGCCCATGGTGATCCGTACGGCGCGCCAGGCCGCGAAATCCGGCGCTATCCGGGTGATCATCGCCACCGATCACACCGACATCGCCCAGGCGGCCGCCAGCCATGGGGTAGAGGTCATGCTCACCCGTGCCGACCACCCCACGGGCACCGACCGTCTGGCCGAGGTTGCCGAACACCTGAACCTGGATGACTCGACCATCGTCGTCAACGTCCAGGGCGACGAACCGCTGATTGATCCCGCGCTCATCGACGCGGTGGCCGCGCTGCTCGAACAGCACCCCGAAGCTGCCATCGCCACCTGCGCCGCTCCCATCCAGGACGCGCAGACGCTCTTTGACCCCAACGCAGTCAAGGTCGTCTGCGGCGCGCAGGGCCGCGCCCTGTATTTTTCCCGCGCCCCCATTCCCTGGGCCCGCGACGCGCTGACCGACGGCCAGCAGCGCCTGGCGCCGGGTCTGCCTGCCTGGCACCACATCGGACTGTACGCATACCGTGCCGGATTCCTGCGCCAGTTTCCGGAACTGCCCCCAGGACAGCTGGAACGCATCGAATCACTGGAACAGCTGCGCGCGCTGGAACAAGGCTTTCCCATCGTTGTCCATCAGGCAGCGGCCTTGCCCGCGCGCGGAATCGACACCCCGGAAGACCTGGCCCGGGTACGCGCCCTGTTCCCGGCCGGGTCCACCTGACACCGCTGGCGCTGCACCGATTGCTGCAATGCGGCATAATCGGAAAAATTTGAAAAGAAACTTCGGAGGAAAATCATGCGCTTGATTCTGCTAGGCCCCCCAGGAGCGGGCAAAGGTACCCAGGCCGCGTTCATCACCGAGACCTTCGGCATCCCGCAGATCTCGACGGGCGACATGCTGCGTGCCGCCGTCAAGGCGCAAACCCCGCTGGGACAGGAAGCCAAGAAGATCATGGATCAGGGTGGTCTGGTGTCCGACGACATCATCATCGGACTGGTGCGCGACCGCCTGACGCAGCCCGATTGCCAGAGCGGCTACCTGTTCGACGGCTTCCCCCGCACCATTCCGCAGGCCGATGCCCTGAAGAACGCAAATGTCCCGCTGGATTACGTGATCGAGATCAGCGTCCCGGAGGACAACATCATCGAACGCATGAGCGGGCGGCGCGTGCACGTCGCCAGCGGCCGCACCTACCACGTGAAATTCAACCCGCCCAAGCGCGACGGCCTGGACGACGAAACGGGCGAGCCTCTCATCCAGCGCGACGACGACCGAGAGGACACCGTCCGCCACCGGCTGTCGGTCTACCGCCAGCAGACGCGCCCACTGGTCGACTATTACGCCCAGTGGTCTTCGACGGGCGATGCCCGCGCCCCTCGCTATGCAAAAATCTCAGGCGTCGGCTCGGTGGATCAGATCCGCGAACGCATTCTGGACATCCTGCGCGCACACCACGCTGCCTAACCCCGGAAAGCCGCCATGGACATCCGTAAGCAAGTCATCCTCATCACAGGCGGCGCCTCCGGCCTGGGCGCTGGCACCGCGCGTGCACTGGCAGCCCAAGGCGCGCGGGTCGTGCTGGCCGACGTCCAGGACGAGGCCGGCCGTGCGCTGGCCGCCGAACTGGACCAGACCTACGTTCACTGCGACGTGACCTCGGAATCCGACGCGCAGGCGGCGGTGGACGCGGCCGTGGCACGCGGGCCGCTGCGCGGTCTGATCAATTGCGCCGGCATCGCCCCCGCCTCGCGTATCGTGGGCAAATCCGGGCCGCACGACCTGGGCCTGTTCCGGCGCGTCATCGATATCAATCTGGTGGGTTCCTTCAATATGGCGCGACTGGCCGCCCAGGCCATGACGGCCAACGAGCCCCAGACCACCGGCGAACGCGGCGTGATCATCAACACGGCCTCGGTCGCCGCCTACGACGGCCAGATCGGCCAATGCGCCTATGCCGCCTCCAAGGCCGGCATCGTCGGCATGACGCTGGCCATTGCACGCGATCTATCCAAGCTCGGTATCCGCTGCATGACGATCGCACCGGGCATCTTCGGCACGCCCATGCTGTTCGGCATGCCCCAGGAAGTCCAGGATTCCCTGGCGGCCAGCGTGCCCTTCCCGTCGCGTCTGGGTCGCCCGGAAGACTACGCCAAACTGGCGCTCAGCATCCTGGACAACGACATGCTCAATGGCGAAACCATCCGTCTGGATGGCGCCATCCGCATGGCGCCAAAATAAAAACCAAGAGTTCATGAGCCTGTTGCGCTCGGCCGCCACCATCAGCGGCCTGACTCTGTTTTCCCGCATTACCGGCATGCTGCGCGATGTCCTCATCGCCAGCGTGTACGGGGCCGGACCCCTGACGGACGCCTTCTGGGTGGCCTTCCGGATCCCGAACCTGCTGCGGCGGCTGTTTGCCGAAGGCGCCTTTTCCCAGGCCTTTGTACCTATTCTGGGCGAAGTGCGCCTGCGCGATGACCATGCGACGCTGCGCCGGCTGCTCGACCGCGTGGCCCTGATGCTGTTCGCCTCACTGTGCGGAGTGACGCTGCTGGGGACCTTGGGCGCCACGTGGGTCGTGACAGCCATGGCCAGCGGCATGCGCACGGCATCCCGGGCCAAGGAATTCGAGGAAGCCATCTGGATGACGCGGCTGATGTTTCCCTACATCATCTGCATGTCCCTGGTGGCGTTCGCCTCGGGCGTGCTGAACACCTTCCGCCGCTTCGCCGTCCCGGCCTTCACGCCGGTGCTGCTCAACCTGTCCATGATCGGCGCCAGCCTGCTGCTGGCCGGTCACCTGGACCAGCCCATCCATGCACTGGCGATCGGGGTGATGGCCGGCGGCATCCTGCAGTTGACGGTGCAGTGGATCGCCCTGGCGCGGCTGGGCCTGATGCCGCGCTACGGCGACGGCCTGCGGGCCGCGTGGCGGGATCCCACCGTTCACCGCATCCTGCGCCAGATGCTGCCCGCCACGCTGGGGGTCTCCGTGGCGCAGCTGTCCCTGCTGATCAACACGAACATCGCCACATGGCTGGCGCCAGGCAGCGTGACCTGGCTCTCGTTCGCCGACCGGCTGATGGAATTTCCCACTGCCCTGCTGGGTGTCGCACTGGGCACGGTGCTGCTGCCCAGCCTGTCCGCAGCCCATGCCCGTGAGGATCACCAAGGGTACAACGCCTTGCTGGACTGGGGCTTGCGCCTGGTGCTGCTGCTAGGGCTGCCCGCTGCGCTGGGCATGGCACTGCTGTCAGACGGTCTGGTGGCTACCCTGTTCAACTATGGCGCTTTCTCGGCCCACGACGTGGCACAGACACGGTTGGCGGTGATGGCATACGCCGCCGGCCTGCTGGGCCTGCTGGCCATCAAGATCCTGGCCCCTGGCTTCTATGCCAAGCAGGACATCCGCACCCCCGTCAAGATCGCCATCGCCGTCCTGGCCTTCACCCAGCTGATGAACGTCGCCCTGGTACCCTGGCTGGCGCACGCGGGGCTGGCGCTGTCCATCGGGCTGGGCGCCAGCGCCAATGCCCTGAGCCTGGTGATCCTGCTGCGCCGTCGCGGGCTGTATACGCCGCTGCCCGGCTGGCCGGGCTTCATTCTGAAACTGGTGCCGGCGCTGGCCGCCATCGCGCTGGTTCTGATCTGGGCCAACCGGCATCTGGACTGGGTTGCCCTGGGCACCCATCCGGGACAGCGCGCGGCGTGGCTGCTGGGCGTCCTGGTCCTGACCGCGCTGGCCTACTTCAGCACCTTGTTTTTATTCGGTTTTCGCCCCAAAGACTTTACACGCAGGCGCTCGTAGGATAAACTTACCGTCTTTGCTTCGCAGTCCAAGCAACCGTTTCCAATTACGCAAACCAGATAACACCCTATGGCCAATTCCGCACAAGCCCGTAAACGCGCCCGCCAGGCCGTTGCCCAGAACAAACACAACGCCAGCATGCGCTCGATGCTGCGCACCGCCATCAAGCGTGTGCGCCAGGCCATCGAAGCGGGTGATCAGACCGCCGCCAACGAAGTCTTTCGCAAGACCAGCAGCGTGATCGACCGTGTCGCCGACAAGCAGATCATCCACAAGAACAAAGCCGCCCGCCATAAGAGCCGTCTGTCGGCTGCGATCAAGGCGCTGGCCTGATCCAAGAAACGCGGCTTGCACTGCAACAAAAAAGGCACCATAGGTGCCTTTTTTGTTGCAGTGCGCTAAAGGCAGTGCCCCTAGATGGATGCCGTCCGTGCGGACGCGATTCGACGCAGGCATGCCGGCCCGAGGCCGGCCCCGCCATCAAGCCGGCTGGCGACCCAGCAGCAGAAATTCCATCAAGGCCTTCTGCACATGCAGGCGGTTCTCGGCCTCGTCCCAGACCACGCTTTGCGGGCCGTCGATGACCTCTCCGGTGACTTCTTCACCACGATGCGCCGGCAGGCAGTGCATGAAGAGCGCATCGGGTCGGGCCACCGACATCATCCGCGCATCGACGCACCAGTCGGCAAAAGCCAGGCGGCGGGTTTCGTTCTCGGTTTCATAACCCATGCTGGTCCAGACGTCGGTCGTGACCAGATCGGCGCCCCGACACGCATCCGTCGGGTCGTCAAATTCGCGCAGCACGGATTCGGGCTGCCGCCCCACGCGCAGCGGATCCAGGCGGTAGCCCGCCGGCGCGGACACATGCAGCGTGAAACCCAGCAATTCGGCCGCCTGCAGCCAGGTGTAGGCCATATTGTTGGCATCCCCGATCCACGCCACGGTCTTGCCCTGGATCGACCCGCGATGCTCGACGAAGGTCTGGATGTCCGCCAGGATCTGGCAGGGGTGGAATTCATTGGTCAGGCCATTGATGACCGGCACCCGCGAATGCGCGGCGAACCGTTCGATACGAGTCTGTTCGAAGGTGCGGATCATCACCAGATCGACCATCCGGGAAATCACCCGCGCGGTATCCTCGATGGGTTCGGAGCGCCCCAGCTGCGAACCTTCGGTGGTCAGATAGATGACCGAACCGCCCAACTGGTACATGCCGGCCTCGAACGAGACACGGGTCCGCGTGCTGGCCTTCTCGAACACCATGGCCAGATTGCGGTCGTGCAGCGTGTGATGCGGCTGGTAGCGCTTGAACTTGTCCTTGATCAGGCGCGCACGGTCGATCACGTAATGGATTTCATCCTCGGAGAAATCGCGCAACTGCAAGAAATGCCGCAAAGGCCCGGTGGGATTGGCTGCAGACATGGAAAACCCTATGCAAAGGGACCATCTTACCGTGGTCCCACAGGACGCGCAAAGCGCCGATCGGATACAATGCGCGGCGTAGGGGATGTTGCGCGTCCGTATCCTGGGCGTGTCCCGTCTATGGAACCCGCATGAACCACCCAGTCCAGCATTTGATCATCCACGGCAAGACCCTGGAGGGTCAGCGATTTCGCCCCAGCGATTGGGCAGAACGTCTGGCCGGGGTGTTGTCCCAGTTCCGCCCCGCTGGATCCCATCCCAACCCGCTGTCTTATTCCCCTTATGCCATGCCCCGCTCCATCGACGGAGTGCCCTGCGTCCTGATCGACCACCGCCTGCGCAAGCTCGAGCCCCTGGCCTGGAAGTTCGCCTGCGACTTTGCCGCCAGCAACCATCTGCAGACATCGGAATCGGCCCAGCCTGCCGCTGACGCACCAAAGGCGTAGCCCCCGCACCCGGCATCCCGTCTTGAAAAAAAAGCACCGGATATCGATCCAGTGCCTTTCTTGACGGATGGCGCCTGCCAGGATGGCAGGTCGCCGCTCAGTTCAGTTCAGAACGGAGCGGCGGCTCCTGATGCTTACTTTGCGTCGTGATCCTGGCGGATCTGCGGAATATCCGACTGGCCCGTTTTTGCCAACAGACCGACCTGCGTGTAGGTGAACAGCTTTTCGCGTGTGTCGGTGATGTCCAGGTTGCGCATTGTCAGCTGGCCGATACGGTCCAGTGGCGAGAACATGGACTCGCCCTTTTCCATGGTCAAGCGTTCCGGATGATAGGTCAGGTTGGGCGAACGCGTATCCAGGAGGGAATAATCATTCCCGCGGCGTAGTTCCAGGGCGACCTCGCCGGTGATGGCGCGCGCCACCCAGCGTTGCGCGGTTTCCCGCAGCATGATGGCCTGCGGATCGAACCAGCGGCCCTGGTACAGCAGACGACCCAGGCGCAGGCCATTGATGCGGTATTGTTCGATCGTGTCTTCGTTGTGGATGCCGGTCACCAGGCGCTCGTAGGCGATGTGCAGCAGCGCCATGCCCGGGGCCTCGTAGATGCCGCGGCTCTTGGCCTCGATGATGCGGTTCTCGATCTGGTCGCTCATGCCCAGCCCATGGCGACCACCGATGCGGTTGGCTTCCAGCATCAGTTCCACGGGATCCGTATATTCCACGCCGTTGAGCGCCACCGGACGGCCTTCTTCGAAGCGCACGACGACTTCCTCGGCCTTGACGTCCGTGCCCGACTTCCAGAACGCCACGCCCATGATGGGCTCGACGATGCGGATCCCCGAATTCAGATGTTCCAGGTCTTTTGCCTCGTGGGTAGCGCCCAGCATGTTGGAGTCCGTGGAATAGGCCTTTTCCGCCGACATCTTGTAGTCGAAGCCATTTTCCTGCAGATACTGGGACATTTCGGCACGACCGCCCAGTTCGTCGATGAAGCGCTGATCCAGCCAGGGCTTGTAGATCTTGAGTTCCGGGTTGGTCAGCAGGCCGTAACGATAAAAGCGCTCGATGTCGTTGCCCTTGAACG
>JAHRWZ010000023.1 GCA_019104865.1 Castellaniella sp.
GATGGGTATCGACCTTATCTGGCTGGGCGTCCTGCTGGCCGTGAACATGCAGACGTCGTTCATGCATCCGCCGTTCGGTTTCGCGCTGTTCTACCTGCGATCGGTGGCGCCCAAGGAAGACTACCAGGACCGGGTCACCGGCCAGACCATCGCCAAGGTCACCACCGGACAGATCTACTGGGGCTCGATCCCCTTCATCGCGATCCAGATCGCCATGGTGGTCCTGGTGCTGCTGTATCCGGGCATGGTCACCCACTACAAGGCCGACCGGCCCGAGGTGAACATCGAGAACATCAGTATCGATCCGGGCAACTTCGGCGGCTACGGCGCCGGGGCCAACGGCCAGTCATCCGGCACTTCGGACCAGGATTACAACAATATGTTCAAGTAGGGCTTCGCGCCCAGTGGCCGGTCCCGCCTCGGCGGGACCGGCCGTCGAAAGGCCCGTCCGGGCCTTTCTTTTTGTCTTTTTTCCGGCCGTCTTCAGTCCGGGGCGCCGTTCGCGGACCGCCGCCGCGCGCGCACCACATCCAGCCAGGCCTCGAGCGGCATGGGACGGGCCAGCAGGTAGCCCTGCAAGGCGTGGCAGTCGTGCTCGGACAGGAACCGGGACTGCGCTTCGGTTTCCACGCCCTCGGCGACCACGCGCAGGTTGAGCTGGTCGGCCATCGCCAGGATCAACTGGACGATGGCGATGCTGTCGCTGTCGTTGGGAATGTCCTGGACGAGGCTCTTGTCGATCTTCAGTTCATACAGCGGCAGGCGTTTCAGGTAGGCCAGGTTGGAATAGCCAGTGCCGAAATCGTCGATGGAAAAACGGATGCCCAGCCGGGACAGCGCCTGCATGCGCCGGGCCACGGCCTGCATGTCCTTGATGAGCACACCTTCCGTGATCTCGAAGATCAGCCGGTTGCCGGGGATGCCCTTGCTTTCCAGCGTGTCGCGCACGGACTCGACGAATTGGGGCTCCATCAGCCGCCGGGGACTGACGTTCAAGGACAGGGGATAGGTTTCGCCCGCTTCCCGCAATGCCAGCAGTGCGTCGCAGGCGAACCGCAGGGACCAGGATCCCAGCAGGCCGATCAGGCCGGTTTCCTCGGCGATGGGAATGAACAGGGCCGGTGAGACCGCGCCCCGGGTGGGGTGATTCCAGCGGGCCAGCAGTTCGCCGCCGGTGACGCGCCCGTCACGGCCGAACTGCGGCTGAATGTGCAGCGTGAGATCCGGCGTGCCGATGGCCTGCAGCAAGTCGTGTTCCAGCCAGAGCCGCTGCTCGACCTCGGATTGCAGGCCCCGCTCGTAGAATGTGACCTGGTTGCCGCCATGCTGCTTGGCGCGGTGGGTGGCCATGTCGGCTTCGCGCATCACGCTGTCTGAGGTCTGGCTTTCGCCCTGGATCAGCGTCAGGCCGATGCTGCCGGTGACATAGGCGGGCTTGTCCTGGATGGAGAATGCGCTGTTGCAGATGGCGAGCCGTATTTTCTCGGCCACGTGCATGGCATTGCGGGCCGCGTCATTGATGTGTTCGCCCAGGCCGTTGAGCAGCACGATGAATTCGTCGGCGCTGACGCGCGACACCAGGTCACGGTCCCGCACGCTGGCCCGCAAGCGCTCCGCGATGCCGCGCAGCACCTCGTCGCCGGTGCCGTGACCGTGCATGTCGTTGATCCGTTTGAAGCCGTCCAGGTCGATCAGCAGCAGGGCGCCGATGGGCCGGCCCTGGCGGGCCGATTCCAGCATCTGCGCCAGATGCGACAGCGCCGTGCGCCGGTTGGGCAGGCCGGTCAGGGTATCGTAGACGGCCAGGTGATGGGCGGTTTCCTCCGCGCGCAGGCGCTCGGTGATGTCGGTGGCGACCGTGCAGATCGCCTCCAGCGCGCCGTCCGGCGCGCGCATGGGCGCCTTGATCGTCAGAAAGGTGCGGGGCTCGCCCTCGCGAGGCCGGACCGTCACCTGGGACACGCTGCGTTCCCTGGAGTCGATGACGGCCTGGTCGCCGCGGCGGATGCTGGCCAGGGAGTCGGCATCGGCCAGGACATCGTCGTCCCGCAGGCCGACGAGCCTGCCTTCGCCCAGGCCCAGGAATTCCTCGTGCTTGCGGTTGGCGAAGGTATAGCGGCGGTCCAGGTCCTTGATGCTGACGGAGGCGTCGATGGCATCCAGGATCGCGCCCAGGCGGCGTTCGGTGCGCCGCAGGAGCCGTCGCTGGCGGCCGAGCTGGATGCGCAGCGCCAGGGTGATGATCAGGGTCAGGGCCAGCAATCCGCTCAGGCCGGTGACGATCCAGACGCCGTAGTGACTCAGCAGCGATTGGGTGCGCGGCAGGCGCCAGCTGTCCAGGGTGCGGTAGTAGAACGAGCCCGGCTTGGCCTGCCATGCGCTGAGATGGCGGTCGATGGCCGCCAGAACCTCGGGGTGCCGCCCCTTGGGCGCGGCGTAGAAGGCCTGAGTGGGCTGGAAGATGATGGGCGTCGCGACCAGATTGTATTGCTGCGCGAACAGTTCGCCGACATAGAAATCGGCGGCCACGGCGTCGTCCAGTTTGGACTGGACCCGCTGGAAGCCGATTTCGAGGTTCTGTACGGAGTCCGCCCGGGCGTCTATCTTCAGACCCGACAGGGTGGTCTTCAAGTAGCCCTGCTGGGTCGAGCCCGCCAGCACCGCGATCGAATGGCCCTTGAGATCCTCGATCGAGCGCAGGGCATGCCCGGGCCGGGCATAGACCTGGGACCAGCTGTGCATGGCCGGGACATGATGCAGGCCGAGTGTCTGGGCACGCTCGGGCGTGTAATAGACGTCGGGCAGCAGGTCGATCCTGCCCTCGGTCAGCAGCCGCATGCATTGTTCCCAGTCGCAGGCCTGGGTCCGGATCGTCCAGCCCTCCCGGCGGGCGATTTCATTCAGCAGTTCGCCCAGGATTCCGGCCGGGCGGCCGTCCCGTGCGATGTAGACGTCCGGTTTCTGATCATAGATACCGACATCCAGGGTCAGGGCTCGGGCGGCTGGCGCATGCATGCCCAGGCACAGCGCCAGGGCTGGCACGAGGATGCCGCGGTGCGGACGATCGCGAGAGGCCATAGATTCGGTCTGGTATCCGGATGTCCGGATAGGCGGCGCACGACCCCCGGATGGCGTGGGGCCGGCGCGTGCCGGAACGCAGGAATGGATCTGAAAGAAGACATCATAGTGTCGATGGGCATATGGCAAAGTGTTGTACTGCCCGCCGGATTGTCATCAATTGTAGAGATTGTGAACAATCCGGGCATGCCGCGCCGGTGGCCACGGACCCCGGGGCCGGCCGCGCGGGCTGCGGCGTACAATGCCGGCACGCAGTTCCATTCCGATGCATTCCCCCAAAAGGTGGATCATGTCCCAGCGATTCCTTGCGGATGCGCGCGCCCGGATCGGGCGGTTGCGCGAAGAAGGTTTTTACAAGTCCGAGCGTGTCATCGCCAGCCAGCAGTCCGCGCATGTCCGGCTGGCCGATGGCGCCGAGGTGCTGAATTTCTGCGCCAACAACTATCTGGGCCTGGCCAACGACCCGCGCCTGATCCAGGCGGCCGGCGCCGGACTGGCCGCCGACGGTTTCGGCCTGGCGTCGGTGCGCTTCATCTGCGGCACCCAGACGGGCCACAAGGCCCTGGAAGCCGAACTCGCCCGCTGGCTGGGGATGGGCGACGCCATCCTGTATTCCAGCTGTTTCGACGCCAA
>JAHRWZ010000056.1 GCA_019104865.1 Castellaniella sp.
CCGTGTCGCAGCCGATGCAGACCGGCCAGAAGGCCATCGACTCCATGGTGCCTATCGGCCGCGGCCAGCGCGAGCTGATCATCGGCGACCGCCAGACCGGCAAGACCGCCGTGGCCGTCGACACCATCATCAACCAGAAAGGCAAGGGCGTCACCTGCGTGTACGTCGCCATCGGCCAGAAAGCTTCCACCATCAACAACGTGGTGCGCAAGCTCGAAGAACACGGCGCCATGGAATACACCATCGTCGTGGCCGCCGCCGCGTCCGACTCCGCCGCCATGCAGTACCTGGCCGCCTACTCGGGCTGCACCATGGGCGAATACTTCCGCGATCGCGGCGAGGACGCCCTGATCGTGTACGACGATCTGACCAAGCAGGCCTGGGCCTACCGCCAGGTGTCCCTGCTGCTGCGCCGTCCGCCCGGACGCGAAGCCTACCCCGGCGACGTGTTCTACCTGCACTCCCGTCTGCTGGAACGCGCCGCCCGCGTGAATCCCGAATACGTCGAAAAATTCACCAACGGCGCCGTCAAGGGCAAGACCGGCTCGCTGACCGCGCTGCCGATCATCGAAACCCAGGCCGGCGACGTGTCCGCCTTCGTGCCGACCAACGTGATCTCCATCACCGACGGCCAGATCTTCCTGGAAACCGACCTGTTCAACGCCGGCATCCGCCCCGCCATCAACGCCGGTATCTCGGTGTCGCGCGTGGGGGGTTCGGCCCAGACCAAGGTCGTCAAGAAGCTGTCGGGCGGCATCCGGACCGACCTGGCCCAGTACCGTGAACTGGCCGCCTTCGCGCAGTTCGCTTCCGACCTGGACGACGCCACCCGCCGCCAGCTGGAACGCGGCAAGCGCGTGGTCGAACTGCTCAAGCAGCCCCAATACCAGCCGCAGCAGGTCTGGGAACTGGCGGTGGCCCTGTATTCCGTGAACAACGGCTATCTGGACGATCTCGAGGTCGGCCAGGTGCTGGCCTTCGAAAAGGCCCTGAAGGACTACCTGAAGGCCAAGCACGAAGCCCTGATCCAGCGCATCGAAGACGTGAAGGAACTCTCCAAGGAAGACGACGCCGCTCTGGGCGCCGCCATCCAGGAATTCAAGAAGCACGGCACGTTTTAAGTAGCGGTCGGGGCGCGCGGCGCGCGTCCCGGACAGCCCTGACAGGATAGTGGAATGGCCGGAATCAAGGAAATTCGAACCAAGATCAAGAGCGTGCAAAACACGCGCAAGATCACCAAGGCGATGGAAATGGTCGCCGCATCCAAGATGCGCAAGGCGCAGGACCGGATGCGGACGGGCCGTCCCTACGCCACCAAGGTGCGCGCCATCGCGGCCCACCTGATGCAGGCGAACCCGGATTACACCCACCCCTACATGGTGGAACGCCCGAAGCTGTCGTCCGTGGGCGTCGTGCTGGTCACCACCGACAAGGGGCTTTGCGGCGGCCTGAATACCAACATTTCGCGCCTGGTACTCGCGCGGATCAAGGAATTCGAGCAGCAGGGCGTGCGCGTCCAGGCGACGGCGCTGGGCTCCAAGGGCCTGGGCCTGCTGAACCGCGTCGGCGTCAACGTGGTGTCCTCGGAAGTCCAGCTGGGCGACGCGCCCAACCTGGAACGCCTGATCGGCGCCATCAAGGTCCAGCTCGACGACTTCGTCGACGGCAAGGTGGACGCGGTCTATCTGGCGACCAGCCGCTTCGTCAACACCATGAAGCAGGACCCCAGCTTCATCCGCCTGCTGCCGCTGCCTTCGGGCCTGGAAGACCCCTTCCAGACGGGCTCCCAGGACGAGGCCGCCCTGGAAAGCCAATACGGCTGGGACTACCTGTACGAGCCGGATTCCCAGACCGTGATCGACGAGCTGCTGCTGCGCTACGTCGAGGGCCTGGTCTACCAGGCCGTGGCGGAAAACATGGCCAGCGAGCAGTCCGCCCGGATGGTCGCCATGAAGGCCGCGTCCGACAACGCCAAGAAAGTCATCGGCGACCTCCAGCTGGTCTACAACAAGACCCGTCAGGCGGCCATCACCAAGGAAATTTCGGAAATCGTGGGCGGCGCCGCCGCGGTCTGATCGACGCAAGCACCGGCAACCCAGAGATACTTATAGGACTAAACATGAGCAACGGTACCATCGTTCAGTGCATCGGCGCCGTGGTGGACATTCAGTTCCCCCGCGACAGCATCCCCAACATTTACGACGCGCTCACCTTGACCGACGAGTCCTCCGCATTCGCGGAAAAGGGCCTGACGTTCGAGGTCCAGCAGCAACTGGGCGACGGTGTCGTGCGGACCATCGCCATGGGCTCGTCCGACGGCCTGCGCCGCGGCATGTCCGTGGCCGGCACCGGCGCGCCGATCTCGGTGCCCGTGGGCACCGGCACCCTGGGCCGCATCATGGACGTGCTGGGCCGTCCCATCGACGAGCGCGGCGACATCCAGTCCGATGAAAAGCGCGCCATCCACCAGGCCGCCCCGAAATTCGACGAGCTGTCGCCTTCGGTCGAACTGCTCGAAACCGGCATCAAGGTGATCGACCTGGTGTGCCCCTTCGCCAAGGGCGGCAAGGTCGGCCTGTTCGGCGGCGCCGGCGTGGGCAAGACCGTGAACATGCTGGAACTGATCAACAACATCGCCAAGGCCCACAGCGGCCTGTCGGTGTTCGCCGGCGTGGGTGAGCGCACCCGTGAAGGCAACGACTTCTACCACGAAATGTCCGACGCGGGCGTCATCAAGCTCGACAACCTGGCCGAATCCAAGGTCGCCATGGTGTTCGGCCAGATGAACGAGCCCCCCGGGAACCGTCTGCGCGTAGCCCTGTCGGGTCTGACGATGGCGGAATCCTTCCGTGACGAAGGCCGTGACGTGCTGTTTTTCGTGGACAATATCTACCGTTACACCCTGGCCGGGACCGAAGTGTCCGCCCTGCTGGGCCGGATGCCGTCCGCCGTGGGTTATCAGCCGACGCTGGCCGAGGAAATGGGCAAGCTGCAGGAACGGATCACCTCGACCAAGACCGGTTCCATCACGTCCATCCAGGCCGTGTACGTGCCGGCCGACGACTTGACCGACCCGTCGCCTGCCACGACCTTCCTGCACCTGGACTCGACCGTCGTGCTGTCGCGTGACATCGCCGCGCTGGGTATCTACCCGGCCGTGGATCCGCTGGATTCGACCAGCCGTCAGCTGGACCCGCAGATCGTTGGCGAAGAGCACTACGGCGTTGCCCGTGCTGTGCAGCAGACGCTGCAGCGCTACAAGGAACTGCGCGACATCATCGCCATTCTGGGCATGGACGAACTGTCGCCGGAAGACAAGCAGGCCGTGGCCCGCGCCCGGAAGATCCAGCGTTTCCTGTCGCAGCCGTTCCACGTGGCCGAAGTGTTCACGGGTTCGCCCGGGAAGTACGTGCCGCTGGCCGAAACCCTGCGTGGTTTCAAGATGATCGTCGAAGGCGAGTGCGATGCGCTGCCGGAACAGGCCTTCTATATGGTGGGCAGTATCGACGAGGCCTTCGAGAAGGCCAAAACTCTCCAATAAGGATTGCACATGGCGACTCTTCACATCGAAGTGGTCAGTGCGGAGGCCTCGATTTTTTCAGGCGAGGCGACGTTCGTCGCCCTGCCCGGAGAATCCGGCGACCTGGGCATTCTGCCGGGGCATACTCCCCTGATTTCACGTATTCGTCCGGGTACGCTGAAGATCAAGCGTGACGACGGCACAGAAGAGAACATCTTCGTGGCGGGCGGCATTCTGGAAGTTCAGCCGCACGCGGTGACGGTGCTGTCGGATACGGCGATCCGTGCCGCTGATCTGGACGAGGCCAAGGCGGTCAAGGCACGCGAGCGCGCCGAGGAAGCCTTGCGCAACACGAAGGACAAGGCGGACATCGCGGTGGTGGAAGCCGAACTGGCGATGCTGGCTGCTCAGGCGGCGGCTGCCCGGAAATTCAGCCAGAAGCGGACGTCGCACTGATCGGCTGGTTTTTGATCGAGCGTGATGAGAAGGGGTACTCTTGGGAGTGCCCCTTTTTTATTCTGGCGTGCAGCGTTGCTGTGGGCGTGGTGGTACTCCTTGATGCGTGTCGCTGTTGCTTCTTGCGCAGCGGTGCGGGAAGGGCTGCCAGCGTGCCCCAGACGGCGGTCCGGCCTTTGGCCGGACTTCCCGGATCTTCTTCGTCCAGCCGGGCGGCGGGCGAACTCGGCCTTCGGCCTCAAACACACCCGCCGACTTCCCCCGGCCTCCCTTCAGAAGCATCCGGCGCCGTCCGACCGGGCGCGCCGGCAGCCCTTCCCGCACCGCTGGTGTGTCTTGGGTTGAAGGGTTGATTCTCGGGGGTGAGGGCGCACAGGCACCCTCATCACGCACCAAGCGTTTCAAGAACCTACCTGGCGGTGCATCGATAGAGACCGCTGGCGCAAGCGATATCCGACATACAACACCAGCAGCCACACTGGCAGTACGTACACCGCCGGGCGGGTGTCGTCCAGCTGTGTCATCAGCGCGACCAAGCCCACCAGGAACGCCGCGCACAGATAGTTCACCCAGGGGAACCCGGGGGACAGGAAATGCAGCTTGGATGCATCGTGCGCCCGCCGGAAGCGCAGGTGCACCAACACGATCATCATCCAGGTCGTCGCTGCGGCAGCGGTGGCCACCGCCATGATCCGCATGAACGCGCCTTCCGGCACCAGGAAATTGATCACCACGATCACTAGCGTGCAGGCCGATGAGAACAGGATGCCCACCCAGGGCACTTGGCGGGGGCTCAAGCGCAGAAAAATACGCGGCGCATTGCCTTGCTGCGCCAGGCTGTAGAGCATGCGTCCGTTGCTGTAAATGCCGCTGTTGTAGACCGAAACGGCTGCAGTCAGCACCACCAGGTTCAGGATATCGGGCGCGGCGGGGATGCCCAGATTCGAAAAGATCAGGACGAACGGGCTGCCCTGGGTACCGATCTGGTTCCAGGGATACAGGATGACCAGAACGGCCAGGGCGCCGACGTAGAACAGCAGGATGCGCCACAGGACCTGATTGATGGCCTTGGGGATGCTGCGCCGGGGGTTGTCGGCTTCGCCGGCGGTGATGCCGATCAGTTCCGTGCCGCCAAAGGAAAACATCACCACGACCAGCGATAGCAGCAGGCCGCGGATGCCGTTGGGTAGAAAGCCGCCGTGGATCCACAGATTGCTCAAGCCGCTGGCCTTATCGTCGGAACCCAGGACGATCAGCAGCAACCCCAGGACGATCATGCCGATGATGGCGGCGATCTTGATGAAGGCCAGCCAGAATTCGCTTTCGCCGTACAGGCGTACGTTCAGCAGATTCAGCGCCGTGACCCCAAGCAGCACGACCAGGGCGCTGGCCCAAGCGGGAAAATCCGGCAGCCAGTAGTTCACGTAAATGCCCACGACCGATAGTTCGGCCATGCTGACCAGCACATACAGCAGCCAGTAGTTCCAGCCGGACAGAAAGCCGGCGAAGCCGCCCCAGTAGCGATAGGCGAAATGGCTGAAGGCGCCGGATACCGGTTCCTGCGTGGACATCTCGCCCAGCATGCGCATGATCAGGTAGATCACCAGCCCGCCGATCAGATACGACAGGATGATGCCGGGCCCCACCAACTGGATGGATGCTGCCGAACCATAGAACAATCCAGTGCCGATCGCGCCGCCCAGCGCGATCATCTGGATGTGGCGGTTCTTCAGGGTGCGGGCCAGAGTGGTTGGGCCGGAAACGGCGGGGCGTTCCGTGGGGTGTGCATGCATGGTGCGGTGTGGGAAGGAAAGTCAGTGATCACGCCAGGGGAGCGTTCAGCGCCCCTGGGATCGAACCGTGCAGGACAGGGATACGGGCCGAGAGGTCATGTGCCTGCCGCCGCCAGGCATCCTGCCGGCCGGGATCGGGATGGGCCGGCGTCCAGATGGCATCCGGGAAACAAGGGTCCGCGCGCCAGCGCGGGATCAGATGCCAGTGCAGGTGCGGGACCTGATTGCCCAGACTGGCCAGATTGATCTTGTCAGGCTGCAGGATCTGGCGTTGCAGGGTTTCGATCCGGTAGACTGTCCGCATCAGGTGATCACGGTCAGACGCGGACAGGTCCGTCATTTCGGGCACATGATCGCGCCAGATGACGCGGATGTAGCCGGGAAATGCGGTGTCATCCACGGAGATCACGCGCAGTCTGGTGTCTTCCCAGAGCAATCCGGCCGGGGCCGGACCGCACAGCGGGCAGGCGGGGTCGGATGGATGTTCGGCAGGACTCATGGGGCGCGGAGAAAGCGGAAGCGTAGTGCGTGACGGCCTGTCGCCCGATGCATTCATGGGCGCTCGAAGAACAGCTGATGCAGCGCCGTGCCCGGGTCTTCGGTGCGCATGAAGGCTTCACCGACCAGGAATGCCTGCACACCGTGCTCGCGCATCCGGTCCACGTCGCCGGGCTGCAGGATACCGCTTTCCGTGACCACCCGCTTGCCCGTCGGCACGTCGCTCAGCAGTTCCAGGGTTGTTTCCAGGCGAGTCTGGAAGGTGCGCAGGTTCCGGTTGTTGATGCCCAGCAGTGGCGTTTGCAGCGTCAGCGCGGCGTCCAGTTCGCTGCGGTCATGAATCTCGACCAGCACGTCCATGCCCAGGTCGATCGCCACGGCTTCCAGTTCGCGCAACCGGGCTGGTTCTAGTGCGGCGGCGATCAGCAGCACACAGTCGGCCCCTAAGGCGCGTGCATGGATGACCTGGTATGGGTCGATCAGAAAGTCTTTTCGCAGGACCGGCAGCGTGCAGGCGGCCCGCGCCTGGCGCAGGTGGTCGTAGCCACCCTGGAAGTACTGGACGTCTGTCAGGACCGACAGGCAAGCCGCGCCGTGGCAGGCATAGCTGGTGGCGATGTCGGCGGGATGAAAATCGGCACGGATCACGCCCCTGGAGGGCGAGGCCTTTTTGATTTCGGCGATCACGGCGGGCTTGCCCTGGGCGATTTTGTCCTCGATGGCGCGGGAGAAGCCGCGGATATCCTTGCGGCTGCGGGCTTCGCGCAGGAGTTCGGCCTCGCTGCGCATTTGCCGCGCGGTCGCGACCTCGATGCGCTTGGAATCCAGAATCTGTTTGAGAATATCGCTCATGATGCGAACCTTTGCGTGTACTGACGGAATTGTTCCAGTTTGTCGCGTGCCGCGCCAGAGGCGACCAGTTCCGCGGCGCGATGGATGCCGTCCTGGATCGAGTCCACCTGGTTGCCGGCATACAGGGCCAGGCCTGCGTTCAGGATGACGATATCGCGCGCCGCGCCTGCCGTGTTGTCCAGGGCGGCACGAACCAGCTGGGCGGATTCTTCGCAGTTGGCGACCTTGATGCTGCGATTCGAGACCATCGCGATGCCGAAGTCCTCGGGGTGGATCTCGTATTCGAGCACTTCATCGTTCTTCAGTTCGCCGACCAGGGTGGCAGCCCCCAGCGATGCCTCGTCCATTCCGTCTTTGCCGTGCACGATCAGGACATGGCGCGACCCCAGACGCTGCAGGACACGCACCAGGATGCCGACCAGATCCGGGTGGAACACACCCATCAACTGATTCCCGGCATCGGCCGGATTGGTCAGCGGCCCCAGGATGTTGAAGATGGTGCGCACGCCCAGTTCCCGGCGTACGGCCGCGACGTTTTTCATGGCGCCGTGGTGCGCCGGCGCGAACATGAAACCGATATTGGTGGCGTCGATGGATTCGGTGACCTGTTCCGGCGTCGCGGTGATGCGCACGCCCAGCGCCTCCAGCACGTCGGCGCTGCCCGATGAGGAGGACGCGCTGCGGTTACCGTGCTTGGCGACTTTCACCCCGCCGGCGGCGGCGACGAACATGGCTGCCGTGGAGATATTGAAGGTATGCGAACCGTCGCCGCCCGTGCCGCACATGTCCAGCAGGTCATCGGGATAGGGGGTCTTGACGCCCAGCGCGAATTCACGCATCACCTGAGCTGCGGCGGTGATCTCGCCCACGGTTTCCTTCTTGACGCGCAGGCCCATCAGCAGAGCGCTGGACATCAGGGGGGATATTTCCCCGCGCATCAGCATGCGCATCAGTTCCAGCATTTCGTCGTGGAAGATTTCGCGGTGTTCGATGCAGCGGACCAGTGCTTCGTTCGGGGTAATGGGAGGCATGAGAGGGGTTCCTTGGGTAGCGGCCGGATGGATTAGAGGTTCAGGAAATTGCGCAGCAGGGCATGGCCGTGTTCGCTGAGCACGGATTCCGGATGGAACTGCACGCCGTAGACTGGTAGAGTCTTATGGGCGACGCCCATGATCTCGCCATCATCGGTTTCAGCGGTGATGGACAGGCAGTCCGGCAGGGTGGCGCGCTCGATGGCCAGCGAATGGTAGCGGGTGACCTGAAAGGGGGACGGCAGCTCGTTGAAGACGTCCGTGCCGCTGTGGGTGATGGACGAGATCTTGCCGTGCATGAGGGTCTGTGCCCGGATGATGCGGCCGCCGAATGCCACGCCGATCGACTGGTGGCCCAGACAGACCCCGAGGATCGGTTTGCGGCCCGCGAAGTGGCGGATCAGTTCGATGGAAATACCGGCCTCGGCCGGTGTGCAGGGGCCGGGCGACACGCAGATACGGTCCGGGTCGAGGGCCTCGACCCCGGCCAGATCGATCTGGTCGTTGCGCACAACCTGAACCTGGGCGCCCAGTTCGCCGAAATACTGGACCAGGTTATAGGTGAAGGAATCGTAGTTGTCGAGCATCAGAAGCTTCATGATCAAGTATTTCCTTGGTCAGAAACCGCCGTACTGGAGACAGAGGGGGAACGAAGCTTTGCCTGCCAGAA
This sequence comes from Castellaniella sp., assembly GCA_019104865.1. Taxonomy (GTDB): domain Bacteria; phylum Pseudomonadota; class Gammaproteobacteria; order Burkholderiales; family Burkholderiaceae_B; genus Castellaniella. The sequence goes on from JAHRWZ010000056.1 coordinate 8,821, forward strand.
CGGCGGCAAAGTGCGATAAATCACGCATGAGGATGCCGCCCCTAAGAGAGGCGCCACCAAGTCGATGTGTGAAAGGTCGCGTGAATGGTCATGTCGGCATTCTACTGTGCGTCCTCGACCTTGTCGAGCAGGCAACCCCGCCGGGGTTTCGCCCGCGGGTTTCTGGGGAACGGGAGCCAGGGACTCTGGGGAATGACGATAAGGCCAAAAATGGTAATACCATAGTAAGTGGTCAGTTAGTGTTTTCCCTAACCTTATGGATATGGGGCTATATCTCTTGCTATCTCTATATCATTGATTATTAATGGTAATTATCCTATATTCGGTGGTTGAGATATGCCTGATCAGCGAGTGGTCATTCATTGACCACCGAAACCGCGCCTTCCTATAATGACAGCTGCTGTTCAGAGATTTAGAAATGGTCAGTCCAATATAGTGTCGCGTCATCCTGCCGCGGGTGGACATTTCGACCAGAATTCCTACCCGAGAAAACCACAAAGATGTCCTCAATCTGGCAACAATCCTATGACCCAGCCGGTAACCTCTGGTTGTCCGCCTCGATCGCCTGCCTTCCCATCCTGCTGTTCTTTCTGTCCCTGACTGTCCTGCGCCTGAAAGGCTGGCTGGCGGGCACCCTGACAGTGCTATGCGCCCTGGCTGTCGCGCTGTTCTTCTACGGTATGCCGGCCAGCCATGCGTTGGCGGCGGCCGTCTATGGTTTCTTCTACGGCCTGTGGCCCATCGCCTGGATCATCGTGGGTGCCGTGTTCCTGTACAAGATCGCGGTGAAGACCGGGCAGTTCGATACCATCCGGGAATCCGTGCTGACCCTGACCGCCGACCAGCGTCTGCAGATGCTGCTGGTGGGTTTCGCCTTCGGGTCGTTCCTGGAGGGCGCGGCGGGTTTTGGCGCGCCGGTGGCGATCACGGCGGCCCTGCTGGTCGGGCTGGGGTTTCAGCCCCTGTACGCAGCCGGCCTGTGTCTCGTTGCCAATACGGCGCCGGTGGCCTTTGGCGCTTTGGGGATCCCCATTATCGTCGCGGGCCAGGTGACCAACATCCCGGCCTTCGCGATTGGCGAAATGGCGGGCCGCCAACTGCCGTTCCTGACCATCATCGTGCTGTTTGTCATCATGGCCATCATGGACGGCTGGCGCGGTGTCAGGGAAACCTGGCCGGCGGTGGTCGTGGCGGGCGGCAGCTTTGCCCTGACGCAGTACCTGACCTCGAACTTCATTGGGCCGGAACTGCCCGACATCACCTCGGCCCTGGTCGCCCTGGTGGTGCTGTCCGCCTTCCTGAAGGTGTGGCAGCCGGCGTCGATCTTCCGGTTTTCGGCCACGGGCAAGGGGACAGAGCACCTGTCGCCGGACGCGCCCGAGGCGCATCCCACGGGCCGCAAGTTCACCACGGGTGAAGTGCTGCGCGCCTGGTCGCCCTTCATTGTGCTGACCGTGATGGTCACGATCTGGTCGATCCCGCCCTTCAAGCATCTGTTTGCGGCGGACGGTCCGTTGCACGGCTGGATCGCCAGCGTGTCCGTACCCTGGCTGGACGGTCTGGTGCAGAAGATGCCGCCCATCGTGGCGCAGGCGACCACCTACGGCGCAGTCTACAAATTCGACTGGTTCTCGGCGACGGGGACGGCCATCGTGATCGCCGCGCTGATCACGGTGCTGGCGACTCGCCTGAAGCTGTCGACGGCGGTCTGCGTGTTCGGCGAGACCCTGAAGGAATTGGCGATCCCGATCTATACGATCGGCATGGTGCTGGCCTTCGCTTTCATCGCCAATTATTCCGGGCTTTCGGTCACATTGGCGCTGGCGCTATCCTACTCGGGGCGGGCGTTCACGTTCTTCTCGCCGTTTCTGGGTTGGCTGGGTGTATTCCTGACCGGGTCGGATACTTCGTCCAACGCCCTGTTTGCCGCGCTGCAGGCGACGACGGCGCATCAGATCGGTGTGCCGGAGGTCCTGCTGGTGGCGGCCAATTCCACCGGTGGGGTGACGGGCAAGATGATCTCGCCGCAATCGATCGCCATCGCCTGCGCGGCGGTGGGGCTGGTTGGCCGTGAATCCGATTTGCTGCGGTTCACGGTGAAGTACAGCCTGCTGTTTGCCACCATCGTCGGGATCATGACCACCTTGCAGGCCTATGTCCTGCCCTGGATGATCCCCGCCATCTGATCCGCCGGAGACCCCCACCGCCATGCGCCTTTCGGACCGACTTGCCGAACAGCTGCTGACCCTGATCACCGACCGGGGCCTGCAGCCAGGCGACCGGCTGCCGGCGGAACGGCAGCTGGCACTGGACCTGGGGGCCTCGCGCCCCTCGGTGCGCGAGGCCATCCACCAGTTGGCCAGCCAGGGGTTGCTGCGCAGCCGCCAGGGGGGCGGCACCTATCTGCAAGCCCCAGTCGCCGATGGCGCGTCCTGGCCGCGTCAGCAGCTGGTGCGTACGCTCAATGACCTGGTGTCCGACGACCCGGAATATCGCTACGACGTGCTGGAGGCTCGGCACGCCCTGGAAGGCGCCACCGCCTGGCACGCCGCGCTGCGCGCGACACCCGATGACAGGGCGCGTATCCGCGCCCGCTTCGAAGACCTGGAACGTTTCCAGGGGGACGACGATCCCGATCTGTCGTCCCAGGCCGATGCCCGTTTTCATCTGGCGATCGCCGAAGCGTCCCACAACGCCGTGCTGCTGCAGATGATGCGCGGGTTGTTCGAACTGTTGCGGGCAACCGTGACGGAGAACCGCCAGCGCATGTACACCGTGCAGCACACACACGAACAGCTGGCACGGCAGCATCAGGCCCTGATGGAAGCTATCTTGCGAGGCGATGCCGAAGCCGCCCGGGCGGCCGTCTGGCAGCACCTCGAATTCGTGCACGCCACCGTGCGCGCACTCGACGAGGACGAGGCGCGTCTGGCCCGTTCATCCCGTCTCCCGCATGTTTCCTGACCTCTTTATCAAAAATAATCATGATCATTTCCGCCTCCACCGATTACCGTGCCGCTGCCCAGCGCCGCCTGCCCCCGTTCCTGTTCCACTATGCGGACGGCGGGGCCTATGCCGAATACACCCTGCAGCACAACGTCAGCGATCTGTCCGGCGTGGCTCTGCGGCAGCGTGTCCTGAACGACATGTCGCAGCTCGACCTGACGACCCGGCTGTTTGGTGAAACCCTGTCCATGCCAGTGGCACTGGCACCAGTCGGTCTGACCGGCATGTACGCCCGGCGGGGCGAGATCCAGGCGGCCCGGGCGGCGGACACCCATGGCGTCCCCTTCACGATGTCCACTGTGTCGGTCTGCCCGATCGAGGAAGTCGCTCCGGCCATCAGTCGTCCGATGTGGTTCCAGCTGTACGTGCTGAAGGATCGGGGCTTCATGAAGAGCGTCCTGGAACGTGCCCAGGCGGCGGGCGTGTCGACCCTGGTCTTCACGGTGGACATGCCGGTGCCGGGCGCCCGCTATCGCGATGCCCATGCGGGCATGAGCGGTCCCTGCGCCGCCTGGCGCCGTTACGTGCAGGCGGTGTTGCATCCGTTCTGGGCGTGGGATGTGGGGCTCTGGGGCCGGCCGCACGACCTGGGCAATGTGTCCAAATACCTGGGCAAGCCGACCGGACTGGAAGACTACATCGGCTGGCTGGGGGCCAACTTCGATCCTTCGATTTCCTGGAAGGATCTGCAGTGGATCCGCGACCTCTGGAAGGGGCCCATGGTCATCAAGGGTATCCTGGACCCCGAAGATGCGCGTGAGGCGGTGCGCTTCGGTGCGGACGGCATCGTGGTGTCCAACCACGGCGGGCGACAGCTCGATGGCGTGCTGTCCACGGCGCGTGCCCTGCCGGCGATCGCCGACGCGGTAAAGGGGCAGATCACCGTGCTGGCCGATTCTGGCATCCGCACCGGGCTGGATGTGGTGCGGATGCTGGCACTGGGCGCGGACACCGTGCTGCTGGGCCGTGCCTGGCTGTATGCCCTGGCTGTCGGCGGCCAGGCGGGGGTCGCCAATCTGCTGAGCCTGATCGAGAAAGAAATGCGGGTAGCCATGACGCTGACCGGTGCCCGCACGATTGCCGACATCACGCGCGATTCGCTGGTGCGCGACTGATGCGGCCCGCCGGCGTCCCATGCAATCCGGTGGGACGCCGGCAGGCCGAAACCGCGATCAGATCGGCTCGTCCAGCCCGAACTGGACCTGTTCGGCGGCGCGCAGCAGGGCCCGGGCCTTGGCCTCGGTTTCCTGCCATTCCTTTTCCGGATCCGAATCCGCCACGATCCCGGCGGCGGCCTGCACGTACAGCATGCCGTCGCGGATGATGCCGGTGCGGATCGCGATCGCCAGGTCCATTTCCCCACCGTAGCTCAGGTAGCCGGCCGCGCCGCCGTAGATGCCGCGGCGCACCGGTTCCAGCTCGTCGATGATCTCCATGGCGCGTACCTTCGGTGCGCCGGTCAGGGTGCCGGCCGGGAAAGTGGCGCGCAGCACGTCGATGTTGCTCATGCCGTCGTTCAGTTCGCCGCGCACGTTGGACACCAGGTGCATGACGTGGGAATAGCGCTCGATCGTCATGGTGTCGGTGACTTCGATCGTACCGGTCTTCGCCACACGACCGATGTCGTTGCGCGCCAGGTCGATGAGCATCACGTGTTCCGCGCGTTCCTTCGGGTCGGCCAGCAGTTCCTGTTCCAGACGCAGATCCTCTTCCTGGGTGGCGCCGCGCTTGCGCGTGCCGGCCAGCGGGCGGATGGTGACCATCTCGCGGCTTTGCCCGGCTTCGACCTCGCGGTCCTGGCGTACCAGGATTTCCGGCGAGGCTCCCACCACATGGAAGGTGTCGAAATTCCAGTAGAACATATAGGGCGAGGGGTTCAGGGATCGCAGCGCCCGGTACAGCGACAGGGGTGAGTCGCGGAAGGGTTTGGCGATCACCTGGCCCACCTGCACCTGCATCAGGTCGCCGGCGGCGATGTATTCCTTTGCCTTCAGCACGGCCGCGATGTAGTCTTCCTTCTTGAAATCGCGCTCGGTCGGCGTCTGCATGCTGGCATAAGCGTAGGGGATGACGACGGGGGTGCGCAGTTTTTCGCGCAGGGCCTTCAGGCGGCGGCGGGCCAGGGCATAGGCCTCGGGCTGTTGCGGATCGGCGTAGACGATCAGGTAGGTGCGCCCGGCCAGATTGTCCACGATGACCAGTTCGTCGACCTGCATCAGCATGATGTCGGGGGTGCCGGGTTGCTGGCCGGCGGGCCGGGGTTTGACGCAAGGGCCAAGGCGCGGCTCGATGTGGCGCACGGTGTCATAGCCAAAGTAGCCCGCCAGACCGCCCGCGAAGCGCGGCATGCCAGGCCGTAGGGCGACCCGGAAACGTTGCTGGAAGGCCTCGATGAAGGCGAGCGGATCGCCTTCATGGGTTTCCACGACCTGGCCTTGCCGCACGACTTCCGTGATCGTGCCGGTGGCGCGGATCAGGGTTTTGGCGGGCAGCCCGATGAAGGAATAGCGGCCGAAGCGTTCGCCGCCGACGACCGATTCCATCAGGCAGCTGTTGCGTCCAGCCTCGGGGCCTGCGTGGGCGAGCTTCAGGTAGATCGCCAGCGGCGTATCCAGGTCGGCATAGGTTTCCGCGATCAGCGGGATGCGGTTGTAGCCTTGGGCGGCCAGTGCATTGAATTCGATTTCTGTCATGGCGGTCGAGGAATGGGGGTAAGGTGGGACCGGGACAGAAAAAAGCCCGGCCAGAGGAAGGTCCGGGCTGTCAGACGGGGCGTTGCGATGTTGTTCGCGCACGCCAGGTGGCCATTACCCGGAACGCAAGCACCACCAGCGCCAGACGGCGCCAGTGGTGATGGGGTAATAGCGGAACTGGTTCATGCGGGTTGTGGTGTCTGGTCGGCAGCCCATTGGGCTGCTTCAATGAGGGATCCCACTATAGCATCCACCGGCAGGCTCTGCACGGGCTGGCCTTCGTTGTAGCCGTAGGGCAGGGCCAGCACCTGGATCCCGGCAGCCCGTGCCGCCAGTGCGTCGTTGATCGAATCGCCGATGAACAGGGCCCGGCTGGGCAGGACGCCAAGCAGGTCGCAGGCGTGGAACAGCGGCAGCGGGTCGGGCTTCTTGCGTTCGCAGGTGTCCCCGCACACCACGGCGTCGAAATACTTGTCCAGGCCCATCTGGCGCAGCAGCGGGCCCGTGAACTCCGTTTCTTTGTTGGTGACGACTGCCAGTTTGACACCCTGGCTGCGGAAGGCCTGCAGCCCGGCGATCACGCCCGGATACACCTGGCTGTGTCGGCCACTCAGCGACCGGTAGTGATCCTGGAAACGGGCGATACCGCGCATGACCAGTTCGATGCTGGGTGCCTGATCGACGTGGCTCAGTGCCCGCATGACCAGTTGTTCAGTGCCTTTGCCGACAAAAGTGGCAATCAGGTCTTCGGGGAGGGGGGGCAGGCCCATGTCCGAACGCATGGCGTTGGTGGCGCTTGCCAGGTCCGGGATGGTGTGCACCAGGGTGCCATCCAGGTCGAACAGAATTCCGGAGAAATGCATGGTGTTGCAGGCAGACAGGATGGCTGGGTGCGAAAAGCCGGCCAAAAGTGAATCAAATGGTGATCAGTGCACTGTTTGGTCAGATGCTGAACCTGAGCATGCGGATCAACTGGATGAACACTGGAGGCGGTGCCGTCGATGCCGGCTTGGCCCTGGGCATCGTACCATTTTCAGCATCGATTGGACCGTCTGAAGGCCTCCGTGAAACAACTATTTCATGAGCGTGGGTCATGCCCGCCGGCGTGCGTCGCCCTGGGCAATGCCATGGCGCAGATCCGCGATGACCTGCATGTAGTCGGGCTGGCCAAAGATGGCCGATCCCGCAACAAAGGCGTCCGCGCCCGCAGCCCGGATGTCGGCGATATTGTCGGATTTCACCCCGCCGTCGACTTCCAGGGCGATCGGCTGACCGCCCTGTGCCTGCCAGCGGTCGATTGCGGCGCGGGCCTGGCGCAGTTTGTCCAGCGTATGGGGGATGAACGACTGACCCCCGAAGCCCGGGTTGACCGACATCAGCAACACCAGATCCAGACGGTCCATGACGTGGTCCATCCATTGCAGCGGCGTGGCCGGATTGAAGACCAGGCCGGCGCGGCAGCCGTGGTCGCGGATCAGGGCCAGCGTGCGGTCCACGTGGCGCGAGGCTTCGGGGTGAAAACTGATGATGTCGGCGCCGGCCTTGGCGAAAGCCGGGACCAGCGCATCGACCGGTTCGACCATCAGATGCACGTCGATGGGCGCCTTTGTGTGGGGACGTAGCGCCGCGCAGACCATCGGACCCATGGTCAGATTCGGCACGTAATGATTGTCCATGACGTCGAAATGGATCCAGTCGGCACCGGCCGCCACGACGGCGGCGACTTCCTCGCCCAGTCGGGCGAAGTCGGCGGACAACAGGCTGGGGGCGATGCGGGCGGCGGGCAGTTCGGTCATGGCGAAACAGGGTCCGGATATGTCATGATGGCGGTTTGATCGTTTCGCCCATTTTAGTGCACCCGGTTTCTGCATGAAAAAGCTTCTGTGGTCCGCGGCCCTGCTGGCCGTCCTGAGCGCCTGTTCGACGGTTCCGTTGGAAGAACCCGGGCAGGGTCCATCCGAGGCGGCCCAGGCCGAGCACCCGCTGGTCGTCCCGCCCCTGTCGTCCCTGCCGGAATCGCCGGTGCGCCCCTTGCAGGGGCGTTATTCTCCGGTCGCCTGGCATCAGTTGCCCGGCTGGCAGGGCGATGATCTGGCGCACGTCTGGAAAGGTCTGCTCAATGATTGTCGGGGGTTGATGCGGCCAGTGTCCGGGTCGCTGGCGACCCCGGCGCGGGCCGCGCCACGCGCCTGGCAGCCTGTCTGTCAGGCGGCTGTTCAGTCGGGTCTGGGTCCCCAGGCATCGGGCGAGCCGGTGCGCGCGTTCCTGCAGACCCATCTGCGGCCCTGGCAGCTGGATCAGGGCGGGCGGGCCGCGACCGGAACCATCACCGGCTACTACGAACCCCTGATCCGCGCCTCGCGCACACGCCAGGGCGTCTATCAGTGGCCGTTGTATGCCACGCCATCCGACCTGCTGACCATCGATCTGGGGGCGGTCTATCCCGAACTCGCCGGCAAGCGGATTCGCGGCAAGCTCGAGGGGCGCCGGGTCGTCCCTTACGATACGCGCGCCCAGATCGCGACGGATCCGGCCCGTCAGCCGCCCGTCATTGTCTGGGCGGATGATCCGGTCGAAGTCTTCTTCCTGCAGATTCAGGGGTCGGGTCGGGCTGTGCTGCCCGACGGCTCTGTGGTGCGCCTGGCGTATGCCGATCATAATGGACAGCCCTACGTGTCAGTCGGCCAGTGGCTGGCGCGCCAGGGCGAGATGCCGCTCGCCCAGGCGTCGATGCAGAACATCAAACAATGGGCGCGTGCGCATCCGGATCGGGTCCCGCAGCTGCTCAACGTCAATCCCGCGATGGTGTTCTTCCGCGAGGAGGCCATCGTCGATCCCGAACTGGGGCCGCGCGGCGGCTATGGCGTCGCGCTGATGGCGCAACGGTCGGTGGCCGTGGACCCGGGGTTCGTGCCCCTGGGCACGCCGATCTGGCTGGATACCCAGCAGCCCGGGGGCGCAGGCCCCTTGCAGCGGCTGGTGTTCGCCCAGGATACGGGGACAGCGATCCGTGGCGCGGCGCGGGCCGACTTTTACTGGGGCACGGGCGATCAGGCCGGCGCCGCTGCGGGGCGCATGAAACAGACGGGGCGCATGTGGCTGCTCTGGCCGGCCCAGGCAGGCGCCCCCAGCGCGCGTTGAGCGCGCCCGGGAAATCGGCAGGGCTTGCCTCATCGCAAGTGCGCGGCGGGGCGGACGGTGTAGGATGATCGAATCATGAAACAGGAATCCGTACTCGTTTGCGGCACCGGCATCGTCGGTCTGGCTTGCGCCCTGGGGCTGTCCCGAGCGGGGCTGTCGGTCGCGCTGCTGGGGCCGCGCCGGATACCGCCGGTGCGTGTGGCGGATGATTATCATCCCCGCGTGTACGCGATTTCCGGGGCCAGCCGTTCGCTGCTGGACCGCTTGGGCGCCTGGCGCCTGATGGATGCGCGCCGCATCACGCCGGTCGAGGCCATGGAAATCCACGGCGATGCCGATGGCCTCCTGGATCTTTCCGCCTGGCAGGACGCGCGTGAAACCCTGGCCTGGATCGTCGAATCCGGCGAGATCGAACGCGCTTTGCAGCAGGCGGTGCAGGTCATGGGCATTGCCTGGCACGAGGATCAGTTCGTGTCGCTGGAATCTTCCGCCCACGGTGTCCGGGTCACGACCGCGCAGGGTCAGCGGTGCCATCCTGCGCTGCTGGTGGGGGCCGATGGCGCCCGCTCGCCGGTGCGTGTAGCTGCCGGCATCCGCCACGATTACACGCCTTATGGCGACATGGGGGTCGTGGCGCATCTGGACATCGAATGGCCGCATCAGAATCGCGCCTGTCAGTGGTTTACCGGCGATAGCGTTTTCGCCCTGCTGCCCATGCCGGATACGGCGGATGGCCCGCAGGCGTCGCTGGTGTGGTCCATGCCCGAGGATCGCGCGCGCGAATGGCTGGCCATGGACGCCGACGCCCAGCAGGCGTATCTGGCATCGCACGCCCTGTCCATCACCGGGGCGCGTCTGGGGCGGCTGCGCTTGCGGACCCGTCCGCAGGGGTTCCCGCTGACGTTGGAACGCAGCGCGATGGTTGCGCCGGGTGTGGCGCTGGTGGGCGATGCGGCTCATCGGGTGCATCCGCTGGCGGGGCAGGGGCTGAACCTGGGACTGGGCGACGTCCAGGATCTGATACAGATCCTGGGGGCGCGCGAACCCCACCACGGACCGGGTGATGCGCGGGTGCTGGCGCGCTATCGGCGCCGGCGCGCCGAGCCCGTCCTGGCCATGGGGCTGGTGACCCACGGGCTGCACCGGCTGTTTGGCGCGCAGTGCGCGCCGCTGGCCTGGGCGCGCAATCAGGGCATGCAGGTGGCGGATCGCCTGCCGTTCCTGAAGCGTCAGCTGATCCGGGCGGCGGCGGGCGACAACTGATGCCGCATTGACACGTCGGTACCGATCGATACCGTCAGTCAGGTTTTCTTGACCGGATCCATCGATGTCGGACAAAATTGCCTCTTGTTATATGGCAATCCGGGGATAAATCCCGGGTTGCCTCGGTTTTTTTTGAGGTTCACATGAAATATTCCCTGGGGCTGGCTGCCGTGTTGCTGAGCAGCAGCTTGTCCGCGTTCGCCCAGCCGGCGCAAGACCGGGTACTGAGCACCCAGCCGGCCAGTCCGGCTGCATCGGCCGCGGTGCCATCCACTTCCACCCTGACCCCCGCCAAAACGCCCGCAGCGGTGACCGGTTCGGCGGGTACCGTACTGTCCACGGCGGCGCCGGAACAGGCACAGGCCATCACGAAGGCGTTCCAACAACGCTTTCCGGGCATCCATGTGGATGCCATCCGGATCACACCCATGACAGGGATCTACGAGGTCCAGGTGGGGATGGACCTGCTGTATACCGATGCGCAGGTGGATTATGTCCTGCAGGGTTCTCTGATCGATGCCAAGGCCCGTCGCGACCTGACGGCCGAGCGGCTGGAGGTCCTGCAGCAAGTGGCGTTCGACAGCCTGCCGCTGGATCATGCGATCCGCCAGGTCAAGGGCACGGGCGCGCGCAAGGTAGCGGTGTTCGAGGACCCCAATTGCGGCTACTGCAAGCAGCTGGATCGCACGCTGGAAGGTGTGGACAACGTGACGGTCTATACCTTCCTGTTTCCGATTCTGGCGCCGGATTCGACGACCAAGTCGCGCGACATCTGGTGTGCGGCCGATCCCGCCAAGGCCTGGCAGGCCTGGATGCTGAAGGGCGAGCTGCCGCCCACCGCCGACTGCCAGACCCCGATCCAGGATAACCTGGCACTGGGGCGCAAGCTGAATGTGCAGGGCACGCCGGCGCTGTTCTTCGCCGACGGCACCCGGGTGAACGGCGCCCTGCCGCTGGACGCCCTGAAGAAGAAACTGGACGCCCAGCCGGGGTGATTTATTTCAGCAGCGTCCAGGCGCCGTTCTTGACGGTGATGAGTTCGCGGCCGCGCTGATCGAAACCGCTGTGGTCGGCCGGACTCATGTTGTAGACGCCTTGGGTGGCGACCAGTTCGTGGGTCTGTTCCAGGGCGTCGCGCAGCGCTTTGCGGAAGGCCGGCGTGCCCGGTTGCGCGGTTTTTGCCGCGATGGGGATCGCGTGCCGCAGCAGCAGGCCGGCATCGTAGACGTTGGCGCCGAAGGTGGCCGGGCGCTCGCCGTACATCGCCTGATAGCGCTGGATATAGTCCTGCGCGATGGGCTTGGATGGATTGCTGTCGGGGACCTCGGGCAGCACAAGCATCAGGCTGGCCGCCAGGATCGTGCCATCCACCGCTTTGCCACCCAGTTTCAGGAAGGCGGGCAGGGCGGCCCCATGGGTCTGATAGAACTGCCCTCGGTAGCCCTGCTGGACCAGCGTGATCTGGGGCAGGGCGGCGGCGCCTCCGGTGCCGGCCACCAGGACGGCGTCGGGCTTGGCGGCCAGCAGTTTCAAGGCCTGGCCGGTGACGGAGCTGTCGGTGCGCTGATAGCGTTCGGCCACTGTCATTTTCAGGCCGTTTGCCTGGGCGAGTTTGCTGAAGACCTGGTACCAGTCATCCCCGTAGGCATCGGCGAAGCCGATGAAGCCGACCGTGTGGATGCCGCGTTTGACCATGTCGCGTACCAGGGCCTGGGCGATGATGTCCGTGTTCTGGGTGGTCTTGAAAGCCCATTTCTTCTGTTCCGTCATCGGCAGCACGACCGAGGCCGCGCCCACCGGCGCGAGCATGGGCGTGCCGGACTCGGCGGCGAACTGCAGCACGCTCATGGAATTGGGCGACCCGGTCGGTCCGATGATGGCATCGACGTGATCTTCGGAAATCAGTTTCTTGAAGGCCGTGACCGTCTGGGTGGGGTCGCTGGCGTCGTCCAGACTGATGTATTCGATCTTCAGATCCCCGGCCTGCTTGGGCAATAGCGGCACGGTGTTCTTCTGGGGGATGCCGACCAGGGCGGTCGGGCCGGTTGCCGATGCCACCACGCCGATCCTGACCTGAGCCAGGCTGGTCAGGGGAAGGGTCAGCAGGGCAACCAGTGTGGCTGCCAGGGCTCGTGTGTGCACGGTGGGTCTCCTGGTGTGTTGGATTCGGTGTTCAGCCAATCTCGGCCGCGTTGCGGATCGTGGGGCGTGGCGCGGGTTGGCGAACAGCGTGCCCGCGATTGTCCGGGATGGCGTGTGACTGGGGAATTGTATTGAAAAAGCCCCGTTCCGGGGAACGGGGCTTTGGGGATGGAGACTTAGAATTCAGCCCATTCCTCGGTGTCGGCGGTCGCGGGCGCCGGCTTCCCGGGGGCCCGCAATGCGGGACGGGTGGCCGCCGCGGCCGGTTCCGTCGGCTTCGGTTCGCGACGCGGCCGCTGTGGCACCGGGCTGACGACCTTTTCGGGGGCGGCGGGCAGGCGTGGCGCCTGCTGGACAGTACGGCCGTTGGCGGATGCGGGCTCGCCGGCCGCGGATGCGCGGCGGGCGTCTGCGTTAGCGGACGAACCGGCGGCTGACGTATCGGTGCCCAGGTTGAATGTGGTGACCAGTTGGGCGAGTGTGTCGGCCTGGTTCTGCAGGCTGGTGGCGGCGGCGGAGGATTCTTCCACCAGGCTGGCGTTCTGGCGCGTGACATCGTCCATCTGGGTGATCGCGGAATTGATTTCCTCGATGCCGGTGGTCTGTTCGCGGTTGGCCGCGTTGATCTCGCCCATGATGTCTGTGACGCGGTTGATGCTGTCCACGATCTGCTGCATGGTGGCGCCGGCATGGGCGGCCTGTTCGTTGCCCTTGGCGGTGGACTGGACCGAGGCGTCGATGAGCGCCTTGATTTCCTTCGCGGCCCCGGCGGATCGTTGCGCCAGGGCGCGCACCTCGGAGGCGACCACGGCGAAACCGCGGCCTTGTTCGCCGGCGCGGGCGGCCTCGACGGCGGCGTTCAGGGCCAGGATGTTGGTCTGGAAGGCGATGGAATCGATCACGCCGATGATGTCGGCCACCTGTTGGGACTTGCCGTTGATCTCGCTCATGGTGCCCACCAGCTGTCCCACCAGGGTACCGCCGTCGGTGGCGGTTTTCGCGGCGGCGGCGGCCAGAGTATTGGCCTGCTGGGTGTTGTCGGCGTTCTGGCGCACGGTGGCGGTGATCTGTTCCATCGTGGCGGCGGTCTGCGCGAGCGAACTGGCCTGTTGTTCGGTGCGCGAGGACAGGTCCAGGTTGCCGGCGGAGATCTGGCTGGCGGCCGAGGCGATGGAATCGGCGCCGCTGCGCACTTCGCCGATCGCACCGCGCAGGTTGCCGGCCATGGCACCCAGGGCGCGCAGCAGCAGGCCGATTTCGTCTTTGGTGTGCGACTGGATGTCGTGACTGAGGTCACGGCGGGCGACGGCTTCGGCCAGGCCCACAGCGGCGCGCAGCGGGTGGGTGACCGAGCGCGTTACGCGCCAGGCGAACAGGGGGCCCAGGATCAGCGCCAACAGGGTCGCGATGCCCAGCAGGGTCATGCCCAACTGGTTCGAGCGCGCACCTTCCTGGACGGTCTGCTCGACCGAGTCGCTTTGCATCTTGGAGAGCTTGTCGATTTCCGTGATGTATTGCGCCGTGATCTTCGGCATTTCCTGGTTGAAGAAGGTATCGGCCTTGGCGTAGTCACCGTTGTCCAGGTCCTTGAATGCCTGGGCGCGGCCAGTGCGATAGGTGTCGCGCACCTGCAGGGCCTGCTTGAATTGGGCGATGGCATTCGCCTGCTGCAGCTGCTTTTCGATCTGGGCGCGCAGTTCGTCGGACCGCTGGTCCGAGGCTTCCATGCCTTTCTTGAAGACATTCAGTACGTCGGGATTGGTCAGGTTGGCTGCCGCCAGAGCCTGGTTGGCGTTGACCTCGACTTGGCGGGCCCAGCGCAGGATGAGAGAGTTGCTCGACTGGCGATGGACCAGATCGGCGCTGCCCTTTTCCGTGGCCTGCATGCGCCAGGCGCCGATGCCCGACATGATCAGCAGCAGGATGATGATGAGACCAAAACCCAGCGCCAGCCGGGTGCCGATTTTCAGGTTACGCATGGATTCCTCGGACAGTGGGAGAAAAGTGTCGGAACCGCGCGGGCAGCCATCCCGGTGCGGACCGGACTATCGTTTCTCTGGATTGTACGAAGTGTATCCAGATCCAAATCAAATAACAGGGGCCGTGTCGGGCCCCTGTTCTTCATGAAAGCGGCCCGCGCAGGGTAGGCCGTCGGGCCCTAGAACTCGGCCCATTCCTCGGTGTCGGCGGTGACTGGGGCTGGCCGGTTGGGGGCCCGCAAGGCCGGCTTGGCGCTGGGGCGGGGGGCGACGGCGGCCGGGCGTGGCCGTTGTGGCGCCAGGCTGATGACCTTTTCCGGCGCGGCCGGCAGACGGGGCTGCTGTGACGCGGTGCGGCCGCCGGCTGGCGTGGTGGACGCCGCATCGGCGTCCAGGTTGAATATGGCGACCAGTTGCGCCAGGGTGCCAGCCTGTTCCTGCAGACTGGTGGCAGCGGCTGCGGATTCTTCCACCAGGCTGGCGTTCTGGCGGGTGACGTCGTCCATCTGGGTGATTGCGGAATTGATTTCCTCGATGCCCGTGGTTTGTTCCCGGCTGGCGGCGCTAATCTCGCCCATGATGTCGGTGACGCGGTTGATGCCGTCGACGATGTCCTGCATCGTGGCCCCGGCGCGCGAGGCCTGCTCGTTGCCCTTGGTGGCGGACGCCACGGACGTGTCGATCAGATCCTTGATTTCCCGGGCGGCACCGGCTGAACGCTGGGCCAGCGCGCGCACTTCGGCGGCCACCACGGCGAAGCCGCGTCCCTGTTCGCCGGCGCGCGCGGCTTCCACCGCGGCGTTCAGGGCCAGGATGTTGGTCTGGAAGGCGATGGAATCGATGACACCGATGATGTCGGCGACCTGCTGGGACTTGGTGTTGATCTCGCCCATGGTGGAGACCAGTTCGGCGACGATGGCGCCGCCGTCGGTGGCGGTCTTGGCGGCGGAGGCGGCCAGGGTGTTGGCCTGTTGCGCGTTGTCGGCGTTCTGGCGCACGGTGGCGGTGATCTGCTCCATGGTGGCGGCGGTCTCGGCCAGGGAACTGGCCTGCTGCTCGGTGCGCGAGGACAGGTCCAGGTTGCCGGCGCTGATCTGCGCCGAGGCCGAGGCGAT
>JAHRWZ010000087.1 GCA_019104865.1 Castellaniella sp.
GATGTGGACGAGGCGCTGTTCCTGGCCGACCGCATCCTGGTCTTCAGCGCCCGGCCGTCGCGCGTGCTGAAGGAATTCCACCTGTCGGACACGGACAAGACCCACGATCTGTCGAATTTCGCAGTCATGCGCCGGGAAATCCTGGGCCTTCTGGGCATCGTCGACGACACCGAACACTCATCTTCCATACCCGAGGAACTCGCAGCATGAAACTGAACCGTTTTCTGACGCCAGGCCGTCGCTTCCTGATCCCGCTGTTCGCCGCGTTGGCGCTGGTTTCCCAGGCGCAGGCCGCAGAGCCCTTCAAGGTCGGCTACATTCGCGTCATGGACGACGCCCAGGCCATCGCCGCCTACGAAGGCAAGTTCTATGAGAAACAGGGCCTGGACGTGCAACTGGTCGAGTTCAAGTCGGGCACCGACCTGATCAAGGCCATCGTCGGCGGTCAGCTCGATACCGGTGTGCTGGGCTTCACCAACGCCGCCTCCTGGTCCTCGCGTGGCGCGGACCTGAAGGTCGTCGGTGGCGCGCAGCGTGGCTTTCATGCGCTGGTGGTGCGAGAAGACGCGGGCATCAAGGACGTGGCCGGCCTGAAAGGGCACACCCTGGCCTCGCAAAAAGAGGGCAGCACAGCCGATACGGTGCTGCGAGGCGTGGTGCTGAAAAACGCCGGCCTGGCGCCCGAAGACCTGTCCATCCTGGGCGTGAGCCCGCAGGTAGCCGTGCAGTCGCTGGTCGGCAAGCGCGTGGACGCGGCTTTCCTTTTCGAGCCCCAGGCCAGCATCGCCCAGCTGATCGCGCCCGTGAAGCAGATCTACGAGATCGGCGAGGTCTGGCCCTTCCCCTGCATGGTGACGATCACCTCGGGCGAGACCCTGAAGAACAAGAAAGATCTGGTCTGGAAGTCGCTGGACGCCCAGCGCGAAGCCATCGACCTGTTGCAGAAGAAACCCGACGAGGCGGCCAAGCTGATCGCCGGCTACTTCATCGCCGAGCCGACCTTGAAGACGCTGGAGCATGGCGACGTGCCTCGCGAGCAGGTCATCAGCAAGGCGATCCAGACCCAGACCTTCAGCGCCGCGCTGACGCCGCAGGACTTGTCGCGCATGCAGGAAGTGGCCGACATCATGCAGGCCCAGGGCGCGCTCAAGACCAAGGATGGCAAGCCCTACGAGGTGAAGTCCATCGTCGATCTGGACTGGCAGCACGCCCGCAAGCTTTGATGGGCGGCCGGGTGCGATAATGGCACCCCGCTTCCTGGGCCTGTTCACGCGGACCGCGGCTTGCCGCGGCGCGCGGAAACAGGCTGAAATCCTGATGGCCGAGCTTGTGCTCGGCCATGCCATGTCCGGAATCCATGAGTAAAAAACGACGCCTTTCCCCCGCTGCGCGCAAGCTGGCCATGCTGATCGCCATCGCCGCCATCCTGCTGTTCTGGCAGATGGCCGCCTGGACCTTGCCGGACTTCCTCATGCCGGGCGTGCCCAAGGTGCTGGAGCGCGTGTGGCACGACATCCAGACCGCCGAATTCCGTTCCATCCTGGCCGGCAGCATGGGACGGCTGGGTGTCGGCTATGGTTTCGCGCTGTTGTTCGGCATCGGCTTCGGTCTGGCCGGCGGGCTGCTGGTGTTCTTCCGCGAGGTCCTGAAATCCGCCATCATCGTGCTGCAGTCGATTCCGTCCATCGCCTGGGTGCCCCTGTTCCTGATCCTGATGGGCTTTGGCAACGTGCCCATCATCGTGGTGATCGCCCTGGCGGCGTTCTTCCCGGCGGCCCTGTCGGTCATGAACGCGACCGAGAGCGTGCTGCAGACCCACGTGTCCGCCGCCCGCGTCATGGGGGCCAACCCCTGGGACATGCTGCGCCGCGTGTACCTGCCCGCCGTCATGCCGGAATTGATCACTGGCGCCCAGCTGGCCTTCGGCAACGCCTGGCGGGCGCTGATCTCCGCCGAGATGCTGATCGGTTTCGGCCAGGGGCTGGGCCGTTCGCTGGCCTATGCGGGCGAGACGGCGGACATGGTGGGCGTAATGGCCAACATCCTGACCATCGCCATCCTGGCCACGCTGATCGACCAGGTGTGCCTGGAAAACATCAAGCGCAAGGTGCTGCGCTATCAATACGTGTGAGGCCCGGCGACCGGCCGGTGTGTGCAAAGCCATGAAGGACTTTCCGAATCCATCCTTCCGGTCCGGCCTGCTGGCCGTGCTGGCGGCCGGGGCGCTGATCATTTTCCGGCCCGGCGTCGCAGCGGGGGCGCAGCCACCTGCCGCGGGCGATGGATGGGTGCTGGGGGTGGCCGAGGTGCCCGCCCCCCAGGCGCCGGGCGCCAGGGTCCGCACGACGGCCCGCATCGAGGTCCTGGCCGGACAGGTCGGGCAGGGCGCCGCGCCTTTGCAGGCGGTGGCCGCCGAGCAGGCTGCGCAACAGGTCGCGGATGGTGCGCTGGATGCCTGGGTGGGTGTATGGCCCGGCGAAGACGCGCCTGCGCCAGGCGTGCGCGTTTCGCGATTGGCCTGGTCGGCCGGCCCCATGGCGATCATGCGCACCGATACCGACATCCGAGCATGGTCCGACCTGAGCGGGCGGACCGTCTGTCTGAGCGCAGACGGTCGCTTGCCTGGCGAACTATCGGCCCGTTTCGGCGCGATCGAACAGATCTATGCTTCGGCGGCCGACGCCTTGCTGGCGCTGCGGATCGGCCAGTGCGACGCGGCCGTGCAGGACGAGGATTTCATGAAACAGCTGTTGGCGTTTCCCGAGTGGCGCAAGTTTTCGGCACAGTTGGCGCCTTATCGTTCGCAGGCGCTGACGCGGCTGGTACGGGACGATCTGTCCGCGCCCCGCGACGCGGCCGTACGCCAGGCGACGTCTCCGCAGCGGCTGCGCGAACTGGCGCGCCAGCAGGCCCGGGACATCGCTTTCGAGGTCTATCTGGACCAGACAGTGCCGGACTGTCACTGAGACCGCTTGGAGAAGGGGGACGGGCGCCGAGTGGCGCCACCGGAGGGCGCGAAACCGGACCGTTGCGGTTGCGCCCGATGCAAAGAGGCCGGGCCGGAGCCGGCAATCAATGACGGCGGCGAGGCGCCGGGGCGCTGCCGGCGCCGGGGCCGCGGTTCAGGTGGCGGAACGTGATGCGGCCCTTGGTGAGATCGTAGGGCGACATTTCCAGAGTCACCTGGTCGCCGGCCAGGATGCGGATGTGGTGCTTGCGCATCTTGCCACCGGTGTAGGCGATGACGGGGTGCCCATTGTCCAGGGTCACGCGGAAACGTGAATCCGGCAGGACTTCCGTCACGGATCCATGCATTTCGAGCAGTTCTTCTTTAGCCATTGTGGTGTGCTCCGGTGAGAGGGACAAAGAATCAGCGGGCACGCGACGTGTGTGGACGCTGCATGCGGGCGGGGTCGCGGGACGATCGGAATCCGGGCAGGGGCGCGAAACCCCCGAGGGGACGGCGGGAAGAATCCCGCGTAGACTGGCAAAATGGCCAGAATTGAAAACCGCTGATAATCAAGCACTTATATGATAATGCTTGAAGTATCTTATGTCAAGAACCCGTGGGTTACAGCTTCGTCGCGCGCCGGGGCGCGTGCCTCTTGCGGTTAGAATCTTCGCTGATGCCTGTTTCCCGAACCTGAATGAACGA
The DNA here is from genome assembly GCA_019104865.1 of Castellaniella sp. GTDB lineage: Bacteria > Pseudomonadota > Gammaproteobacteria > Burkholderiales > Burkholderiaceae_B > Castellaniella. The sequence continues at coordinate 3,656 of JAHRWZ010000087.1, forward strand.
ACGACTCAACCCCGGCACGGTAGTCCTGCTGCTCATCCCGCCCCTGATGTGGGCGGGCAACGCCGTCGTCGGCCGGGCGGTGGCTCAGATGGTCCCCCCGCTGACCCTGAATTTTCTGCGCTGGGCACTGGCCCTGGCGCTGCTCCTGCCGCTGGGCCACCGGGTGCTCGGGGCGGACAGCGCCGTCTGGCGGGAATGGCGGCGCTATGCGGTGCTCGGCCTGCTCGGGGTCGGGCTTTACAACTCGCTGCAATACCTGGCGCTGCATACCTCGACGCCGGTGAACGTGACGTTGGTGGCGGCCAGCATGCCCGTCTGGATGCTGATCGTGGGCCGGGTGTTCCACGGGGTGGCGATCCGGCCCGCCCAGGTGGCGGGCTCGGCGCTGTCGCTCGCGGGTGTGGCCGTGGTTCTGTCCCAGGGCCAGTGGAGCCAGTTGCTGGCGTTGCGCTTCGTCATCGGGGATCTGCTGATGGTGCTCGCCACTATCGTCTGGGCCTTCTATAGCTGGCAATTGACCCGGGTGCCGGCGGATGCGCCGGTGCGGGCGCATTGGGCCGGCTTCCTTCTGGGACAGGTGGTCTACGGCGTGGTCTGGTCGGGGCTGTTCGCCGCCCTGGAATGGGGCGTGACGGACTGGCGTATCGAGTGGGGCTGGCCGCTGGCGCTGACCGTGGCCTTCGTCGCCGTCGGCCCGGCGATCATTGCCTTCCGCTGCTGGGGAGCCGGGGTGCAGCGCGTCGGCCCGACGCTGGCGGGTTTCTTCAACAACCTGACGCCGCTGATCGCGGCCCTGCTGTCGCTGGGCCTGCTGGGCGAAACACCAAAGCCTTTCCATGCCCTGGCCTTCGCCCTGATCATCGGCGGCATCGTCCTGTCGTCCCGGCAGCCGCGTGGGTGAGCCCGCCGCGCGCCCCGATCCCCAGGAGGGCGGGGTCGCGTCCTGGCTGTCTTATGGCAGCCTGGCGGCCAGCATGTTCGTGGTCGGCGCCTGCGTGGCCCTCAGCAAGCCGCTCGCCGCCGTGTTCCCCGTATTCCTGCTGGGCTGGTTGCGTTTCGGTATCGGCGGTGCGGGCATGCTGCACTGGCTGCGCCGGCCTTCTTCCGAGCCCCCACCCACCGCGCGCGTACGTCTGCTGGTGTTTCTGGAAGCTTTCATCGGCAGTTTCCTGTTCACGGTTTTCATGGTCCTGGGCGTCAGCTACAGCGGCGCCGTGGCGGCCGGGGTCGTCATGTCGGCCATTCCGGCTACGATCGCAGTGCTCAGCCGGCTGGTGCTGCGAGAGGCGATCCGCCCCCGGGTGCTTGCGGCCATCGCTTGCGCGGTCGCCGGCATCGCCCTCCTGGCACTGTCCCGCCCAGGTTCCGAAGGGGCGCCGGTCGATGACGGCCATGCCGGCCGTTGGCTGGGCTACGCATTGCTGGGCGGTGCGGTCCTGTGCGAGGCCTGCTACGCGGTGATCGGCAAGCGGCTGACGGCCGTTCTTTCGTCGCGGCGCATCAGCGCCCTGATGAATCTGTGGGGTTTTGTGCTGATGCTGCCGGCGGGCGCCTGGGCCGCCTGGCGTTTCGATTTTGGCGCGGTGCCCTGGACGGTGTGGTGGGTGCTGTTGTTTTACGGACTGGCATCGAGCTGGACCATCTGGT
>JAHRWZ010000026.1 GCA_019104865.1 Castellaniella sp.
ATCTGGCAGGAACTGATCGATGCCGGTTTCGAGACCGGCCACGCCTACGGCAAGTCGGTGCGCACGGTGAAATCCTGTGTCGGTTCCACCTGGTGCCGCTACGGCGTGCAGGATTCGGTCGGCATGGCGATCCGGATCGAGAACCGCTACAAGGGCCTGCGCGCGCCGCACAAACTGAAATTTGCCGTGTCCGGCTGCACGCGCGAATGTGCCGAAGCCCAGAGCAAGGACGTCGGTGTGATCGCCACCGAAAAGGGCTGGAATCTATACGTCTGCGGCAATGGTGGCATGCGCCCGCGGCATGCCGAGCTGCTGGTGGCCGGACTGGATGACGAGGCTCTGTTCCGGACCATCGACCGCTTCCTGATGTTCTACATTCGCACGGCCGACAAGCTGCAGCGCACAGCCGTCTGGCGAGACAGCCTGGAAGGGGGCCTGGATTACCTGAAGGATGTGATCCTGCATGACAGCCTGGGAATCGCAGCCGAACTGGAGGCCCAGATGCAGGCCGTGGTCGAAAGCTACGAGTGCGAATGGACCAGCACCCTGAAGGATCCCAAAGCCCTGCGCCGCTTCGTGCCGGCCGTCAACAGCGATGCGCCCGACGAGCACATCATCCACCGGCGCGAGCGGGGCCAGCCACGCCCCGCCACGCGCGCCGAGGCTGCACAGGATGCCGCCAACCGCCCTGTGCATGCCCCCACGGTCAGACCCGAGAGCGCCGAGTGGCAGGACGTCTGCCACGTGGACGACCTGATCCCGGATGCCGGCATCTTGGTCCGCGCCCATGGCACCCAGATCGCCGTGTTTCACACCGAGGCCGGGCTGTTCGCCATCGACCATGTCGATCCCTTCAGCGGCGCGGCGATCCTCGCGCGCGGCATCGTCGGCGATCTGCAGGGCCACACGGTCGTCGCCTCGCCCATGTACAAGCAGCATTTCCGCCTGGACACGGGCGAATGCCTGGAAGACGGCACCATGTCCGTACGCTGCTGGCCGCTGCATGCCGCGAAAAACGGCAGGATCAGTATTGGCCGCACAGCCCCCACCGCCCTGAAGGAGACTGCCCATGCTCTCGAACCCGAAGTCTGATGGCGCAATACCGGCCAGGGGGCCGGCAGCACCGGCGCACGACCCAACCCTTCCCGGCCGGATCGGCCATGTGTGGCTCGTCGGCGCTGGCCCCGGCGACCCTGATCTGATCACGCTGCGCGGCTTGCGCGCATTGCAAGCCGCGGACGTTGTCGTCCACGACCGTCTGGCCGCCTCGGAATTGCTGGAACATTGCCGTCCGGACGCCCTGCGGATCCATGTCGGGAAGCGCGCCGGCCTGCACAGCATGCCTCAGGAAGACATCCAGGATCTGCTGGCGACACACGCCCTGGCAGGTCGTTGCGTCGTTCGTCTGAAAGGGGGCGACCCGTTCATCTTCGGCCGCGGCGGCGAAGAAATGGCCGCTCTGAGGGCCCAGGGCATCCCCGTGACGGTGATCCCGGGCATCACCGCGGCATCGGGCTGCGCGGCGGCCACCGGGATCCCGCTCACCCACAGAGACCTGGCGTCCGGAGTCTGCCTGATGACCGCCCACCGCCAGGATGGCGGCGAGGAACTGGACTGGGCATCGCTGGCCGGTGACCGCCAGCGCACCCTCGTGTTCTACATGGGACTGAGCCAGATCCGGCGTGTGGGCACGGAACTGATGTTGCACGGCTTGCCGGGATCGACGCCCGCCGCCATGATCTCCCAAGGCACGACGGCAGCGCAGGCAGCGCTGCGCTGCTCGCTCGCCGATCTGGCCGCAGGCATCCGCGACGAACGATTGGCCTCGCCCTGCCTGATCGTCATCGGACCTGTGGTATCCCTCGCCGATCCGGACCGGGCCTTCGGGATCGGCGAGCCGGCACCCGGCCGGGACGCGCCCGCCGCGCCGGATCAGGCGCTCCTGACAACGATGTCCGCCGCCACACCACCAGCCGCCCACCGGCCCGAAGCCTCTGCGCACTGGCCGCAGCCGAGCGGGAGACGTGCCGCATGAAGCCCCTGTATCCGCTATTCGCCGATTTGGTCGGGCGGGATGTGCTGGTGGTCGGCGGCGGTGCCGTTGCGGAGCGCAAGGTACGCAGCCTGCGGGATAGCGGCGCCCGGATCCGAGTGGCCGCGATCCGGCTGAACACCCGCCTGCGGGAATGGTGCGCCGAAGGGCACCTGACCCATCTGCCAGGCCCCTTCGACCCGCAATGGCTGGATGACGCCTGGCTGGTGATCGCAGCGACCAACGATCGACCGCTCAATGCCCGCATCCGGGAAGCAGCCGACGCGCGCCGTATTTTCAGCAATGTCGTGGACGACCCGGCCCTGTCGTCCTTTCAGGTCCCGGCTATCCTGAACCACGCGCCACTCGTGATCGCCATCTCCACAGCCGGCACAGCCCCCGTCCTGGCCCGACGACTGCGCACACATCTGGAGCTCCTCGTCGATCCGGTCCTCGGCACCCTCGCCCGGCTGGCGGGTGAACACCGGCAGGCAATCCGCCAGGCCTACCCCGACATCGGCGCGCGCCGTCGGTTCTTCGACGGGCTGATCGACGGGCCAGTCCTGGCGTTCCTGCGCCACGGCGACACAGCCCTGGCCGCGCGAACCCTGCTCGATCAGCTATCCGGAAAAACGGCGACCGCTTGCCCGCCGCCACGGATCACCTGGGTCCACCCCTGTCCAATGGATCCGGAATTGCTGACCCTGAAGGCACTGCGCGCCATGAACCATGCCGATCTGATCCTGCACACCCTCGGGATCCCGGCATCCCTGCTCTCGCTATCCCGCAAGGATGCCGACCGCGCGCTACTGGATGATGATATCGGCGAGACGAACCCGGGTGTCCGGGACGCCCTCATCCGGGACAAATACCCGACCCACCGTGACATCGTGGTGCTGGCCGGCTGAACCTCAAGCGCGCCGACGCCTCCGATATTGGCTCGCAGATCTTCCGACCGTGACATTGTCATGGGTTTGCCATATAATTTGAATTGCAAATCAAATTAGTTGTACCTCATTTTTTCCCCTTATGACCTCTTCCCCCGGACCGCGCGCCCGTTTCGGCATCCGTTTTTCGCTGCTGGCGCGCCGCTGGCACCATGTGCTCGACGCGCATCTCGTGCAGGCGGGGCTCACGGGCGCAACCTGGGCACCGCTGATCCACCTGGACGAAACCGGCGGCGGCATGACCCAGAAAGACCTGGCGCTGCTGGTCGGGGTCGATGGCTCCAGCCTGGTCCGGGTGCTGGATATCCTCGAACGCCAGGGGCTGATCGAACGGCAGCGCAGCGAAACCGATGGGCGCGCCCGACTGGTGCATCTCACACCAGAAGGCAAGCGCCATGTGGCCGACATCCGCCGGGAGCTCGGCCAGGGGGAACGCGCCCTGCTGGCTGACCTGTCCGACGATGAAATTCTGGTCCTGTTGCAATGCTTTGATCGCATCGACAGCCGGATCGCCGACCTTGAAAACACAACAACACGCAACCTCCACCAGAGAACCACCCCCGATGTCCGATAGTCCGACCACGACCGATCACACCCCGATCGCGCTGCCTGCCCGCCGACGCGACGCCTTGCGGCAGATCCTGCACGCGCGGCGCTTCGAAGAAAGCCTGAAACTGGGCACGCCGCCCTCGGTACGCAATTCGGCACTCGCGGGTCTGCAGGCCGGGCTGACCACCGCCATCTGCGTGCCCCTGTTCCTGCTCTCGCCCTGGGCGCATCTGGCGGGCTTTGCCTCGTTGGGCGCGCTGGCAGCGCTGTTCGGTCGCTTCGCCCCTCGGCGCAGCCGCACGGGCATTGTGCTGCAATGCGCCTTCTGGCAGACCTTCGCGGTCTTCGCCATGTCGGCGACCGCCTGGCTGGGCTGGCCGCCAACAGCCCAGCTAGCCCTGATGGCCATCTCCTGCGGCTTCTACCTGCTGATCAGCTTCCGGCACCGGTTCGGCGCACCCGGCCCCCTGATCTTCATTTTCGCAGTCGGCGCCTCGATGACGGATACCCTGGACCTGGGGCAAGTGCTCGAGCGCACACTGGCCACAGCGGTCGCCGCCGTCTTCGCCTGGCTCATCTGCATCGCCAGTGAATCCTTGCGCCATCCGCCGACGCCGGAGCGAACCTTTCCGAAGGATCCGGAACGGTCCCTGGGAGAACTGGGCTTCATGGCGATACGCGTGTCGATCGCGGCGTTCATTGTGGTCTATGCCAGCCACGCCCTGGGCATGAACCACCCGGCCTGGGCTGCCATGGGGGCCGTCGCCGTCATGCAGGGCAGCCATCTTCACATCAGCATGCACCGCGCCCTGCAGCGAATGGCGGGCACCTTGATCGGTGCGACCCTGGCGTGGCTGCTGCTCATCCAGCAGCCCCCTGCCTGGCCGATCATCGTAGCCCTCGTGCTGCTGCAATTGCTCACCGAAATCATCATTGGCGTCAATTACGGCCTTGCCCAGACGCTCATCACACCCATGGCACTGCTGATGACACATCTGGCTGCGCCGACCGCCGCCAGTGCCGCCATGGCGCCCGAACGGGTGATCGATACCATCCTGGGCGCCATCGTGGGTATGGTGATCGCGTTGATCCTTTCGAACGCCGAAGACCGGCGATCGCTTGCGCATCATCATCAATCCTCGCGCCAGTACGGCTGACAACGGCGATAAAAAAAGGGAAGGCTCACGCCTTCCCGAAGCACACCACAGAGGGGGCCCTCTTCCCCCCCGTCCTCTCAATAGATCAGATCATCCCCCGGTCAGGCTACCCGGGCCTCCGTGGCCGCTTCGAACTGGGCTTCTTCGGTCGAGCCGGTCAGCGCGGTCGTCGAGGACTGGCCGCCCTCGATCGTCTGCGTCACGGCGTCGAAATAGCCGACACCCACTTCACGCTGGTGCTTGACCGCGGTGAAGCCCTTGTCGGCGGCGGCGAATTCCTTCTGCTGCAACTCGACGAATGCGCTCATCTGCGTGCGGGCATAGCCGTGGGCCAGTTCGAACATGCTGTAGTTCAGCGCATGGAAGCCGGCCAGCGTGATGAACTGGAACTTGTAGCCCATCGCGCCCAGTTCGCGCTGGAACTTCGCCACTGTGGCGTCGTCCAGGTTCTTTTTCCAGTTGAAGGACGGCGAGCAGTTGTAGGCCAGCATCTTGCCGGGAAATTGGCGATGAACCGCCTCGGCGAACCTGCGGGCGTATTCCAGATTGGGCGTCGAGGTCTCGCACCAGATCAGGTCCGCATACGGCGCATAGGCCAGACCGCGGGAAATCGCCTGGTCCAGACCGGCGCGGGTGCGGTAAAAGCCTTCGACTGTGCGCTCGCCGGTGACGAACGGCGCATCGTTGTCGTCGATGTTGCTGGTCAGCAGGTCGGCGGCCTCGGCATCGGTGCGGGCCACCAGCAGCGTCGGCACGTTCAGCACGTCGGCCGCCAGGCGGGCGGACACCAGCTTGGCCACGGCTTCGCGGGTCGGCACCAGGACCTTGCCGCCCATGTGGCCGCACTTCTTGACGGATGCCAGCTGATCCTCGAAGTGCACACCGGCGGCGCCCGCCTCGATCATGGACTTCATCAGCTCGAAGGCGTTCAGCACACCGCCGAAGCCGGCTTCGGCATCCGCCACGATGGGCGCGAAGTAATCGATGTATCCGGCGTCGCCCGGATTCTTGCCTTCCATCCACTGAATCTGGTCACAGCGCGTCAAGGTATTGTTGATGCGTTTGACCACGCTGGGCACGGAATTGGCGGGGTACAGCGACTGGTCGGGATACATCTCGCCGGACACGTTGGCGTCGCCCGCCACCTGCCAGCCCGACAGGTAGATTGCCTTCAGGCCTGCCTTCACCTGCTGCATGGCCTGGTTGCCGGTCAGGGCACCCAGTGCGTTGACGAAGTTCTCGGTGTGCAGCAGATCCCACAGCTTGTCGGCGCCCCGGCGCGCCAGCGTGTGTTCCACGACCACCGAGCCGCGCAGACGCACGACCTCGTCGGCGCCGTAGCCCCGTTTGATACCCTGCCAGCGGGGATCTTCCGCCCAGCTGCGTTGCAAATTGCGCACTTCCGTTTCACGAGAGGTCATGGTGTTGCTCCTGATGGAAAGAGAAAACAAGAAACCGATGCAAAATAGTCTACGCCGATGCTGCAGTGCACATAGCACTTGTATCTTATATAAGATAGAAAATTTTATTCATAACAATCAAAATGTTATAAATTTAATTTCATGCTATGAAATTATTTTCCCATCAATGAAACATGATCGGACGCGGCGCAGCATTGATTTTTCATATTGAAAAACCATACTTTCATGATGTGAAATTTGCCTTGCGCGGGCATTACAATGAAGGACCGACCGCTTGAATTGCACCGCCATGCCGGGTCGAACCCCGATCCAGGATGAACTCCATGCACACATCCACACTCGAACACAGCCCGCTTGGGCACGCCACCGCAGGCTCCGACCACTATGATCCGGCGCTGCTGTTTCCCATCGCCCGCACCGAAACCCGTGCCGGCCTCGACCTGCCGCAGGCGCCTTATGGGTCCGACATCTGGAACGCCTATGAGCTGTCCTGGCTGAACGCCAAGGGCAAGCCGATCGTTGCCATGGGCCGCTTCACGGTGTCGGCCGACAGCCCGAACCTGATCGAATCCAAGTCCCTCAAGCTCTATCTGAACAGCTTCAACGAAGAGCGCTTCGAATTTCCGGACATCGCGCGCCAGCGCATGTTCACCGACCTGTCACGCGCCTGCGGCAAACCCGTGCACGTGGAGATCCTGTCGGTGCGGCCGGCCTTCGAGCTTAGCTGCGCCCCCCTGCGCGGCACCTGCATCGACGACCAGGATATCGACTTCGAACCGGTCGATGCGCCGGCCCCCGACAGCCTGACACATTCGCAACCCGCCCCCTTCGTGCGGGAAACGCTGGTCAGCGAACTGCTGAAATCCAATTGCCCCGTCACGGGCCAGCCCGACTGGGCCAGCCTGCAAATCCGTTATGCGGGTGCGCGCATCGACCATGCCGGGCTGCTGCGCTATATCGTGTCGCTGCGCCGCTGCCGCGAATTTCACGAGCTGTGCGTGGAAAAGATCTACGGGGAAATCATGGCGCGCTGCGCGCCGGACGAACTGCTGGTGTATGCACGCTATACCCGGCGCGGCGGGCTGGACATCAATCCGTGGCGGGCGAATTTTCAGCCGGACGAGGTAGGGCAGACGCGGACGCTGCGGCAGTAGATGACACCTGAGGCCAGGACCGCCCGCACGATGCGCGGGTTCATACCCGGCTGCGCATCTCCGGCCAGGCCTTTTTCAGGTAATAGCACATCGACCAGACTGTCAGGATGGCGGCGACCACGATGAGGATCTGGCCAACAAGACGGGTGGAAATGCCTTCCAGGGGCTGCCAGTACAGCAGGCAGGGAATGGCGATCATCTGAGCGGCGGTCTTGAACTTCCCCAACGTATGCACGGCGACGCTGCTGCTGGCACCGATCTTGGCCATCCATTCGCGCAGCGCGGAGATGGTCAGTTCGCGCCCGATGATGACCAGGGCGATCACCAGATCGACGCGTCCCAGATCCAGCAGGATCAACAAGGCCGCCACCACCATCAGCTTATCGGCCACGGGATCCAGGAAGGCGCCGAAGACGGATGTCTGATTCCAGCGCCGGGCCAGATAACCGTCGAACCAGTCGGTCACGGCTGCCACGATGAATGCGATGGCGGCCACGCTGTCGCGCCAGCCGGACCCCATCCAGGCGTCCGGCAGATAGAACAATCCCACGAGCAGCGGGATCATGGCGATACGCAGCCAGGTCAGGGCAATGGGAATGTTGAGCGGCATGATAGGCGTAATACTACCTTAAGGCGTGGTAAATGCGCTCTGCAAGCTGACGGGAAATGCCTTCGACGCCGGACAGTTCGTCGATGCTGGCATCCACGACCCCGGAAAACCCGCCGAAACGGGCCAGCAGTTTCTGCCGGCGGTGCTGGCCGACGCCTTCGATTTCCTCTAGTCGGGACACGTTGCGGGCCTTGGCGCGGCGCGCCCGCATGCCGGTGATGGCGAAACGATGCGCCTCGTCACGCACCTCGGCCACCAGCATCAGGGCGGCGGACTCGACCCCCAGGGCCACGGGCTGCCTGCCATCGACGAAGACCAGGGTTTCCAAACCGACCTTGCGGTGGTCGCCCTTTTTCACGCCCACGATGCGGCTGGCGTCCAGGCCCAGCTCTTCGAAGACCTGGCGAGCGACGTTGACCTGCCCTTCCCCGCCATCGATCAAGACAATGTCGGGCAGGGTGACATCGCCGTCGGCGACCCGGGCATACCGTCGGGTCAACGCCTGACGCATGGCAGCATAGTCGTCGCCCGGCTCGATCCCCGCGATGTTGAAGCGCCGGTACAGCGAATGCTGCATGGCGTGGTTCTTGTAGACCACACAGGACGCCTGGGTGGCTTCGCCCGCCGTGTGGCTGATGTCAAAGCATTCGATGCTCAGGGCATCCAGGGCATCGTCATCCGTGTCCAGGTCGAGCTCCACCGCCAGCGCGCGGGTGCGCGCCTCGCGCGCGCTGGATTCGGACAGGCGCTGCGCGAGCGCCAGGCGGGCATTGCGCTGCGCCTGTTCCAACCAGGAACGGCGCGCGCCCTGCGGCCGGGTCAGCACACGGATCTTGTGCCCGTGCTGCTCGGCCAGCATGGTGATCAGGTCGGGATCCGGCAAGGCGTGGGAACACACCAGGACCGGCGGCACCGGATTGTCGGCATAGTGCTGGGCGATGAAAGCGGCCAGCACCTCTTCGGCGGGTTCGTCCTGGGTCTGGGTCGGAAACAGGGGTTTGTCCCCCAGGTGACGCCCGGCCCGCACCATGGCCAGATTGACGCAGACACGACCACCCGACAGTTCAATGGCGATGATGTCGGCGCTGTCGTCCCCGACCTGCTCCATGGTCTGCTGCTGGAGGACTTTCGCCAGGGCCCGCATCTGATCGCGCAGCACGGCGGCCTGCTCGAAATCCTGACGTTCGGCGGCCGCCGTCATGCGCTGCTCGATGTCTTCCAGCACCTCGGTGGTGCGGCCCTCCAGGAACCGGATCGCGCGCTCGACGTCGGCCTGGTAGTCCTCTAGGGAAATCTTGCCCACGCAGGGTGCCGAGCAGCGCCCGATCTGATACAGCAGACAAGGCCGCGTGCGATGCGCGTAGACGCTGTCTTCGCAGGTGCGCAGCTTGAAGACCTTCTGCAGGATCTGGATGGTCTCGCGCACGGCCCAGCTGTTCGGATAGGGACCGAAAAAATGCCCCTTGCCCTGTGTGCTGCCCCGGTAATAGACGATGCGTGGGGCCTCGTGATCCGTGATGTGCAGATAGGGGTAGGACTTGTCGTCCCGGAACAGGATGTTGTAGCGCGGCTTCAGGCGCTTGATCAGGTTGTTTTCGAGGATCAGCGCTTCGGCTTCGGTGCGCGTGACCGTGACCTCGGTGCGCACCACCCGCGCCAGCATGTGCTCGATGCGCGGGCCGTGACCGGTCTTCTGGAAGTATGAGCTGACGCGGCGCTTCAGGTCGCGCGCCTTGCCGACATACAACACCTCGCCGTCGGCATCGAGATGCCGGTAGACCCCCGGCAGATGCGGCAGGTCAGCCAGAAAGGTTTTCAGATCGAAGGCTTCGGGCACGGAGATATCTCGGATCGGACAACAGGCCGGCCCAGTCGGGTGACTGACGGGTCGGCATCAGGCGGC
>JAHRWZ010000046.1 GCA_019104865.1 Castellaniella sp.
CTGGCGGCCTACAACCACATGGCGAAATCACCCATCCTGTCGGTCGTGCTGCCCGGCGGTGAACGCGGCCAGATTGTGCAGCCTCCGGCCTGCATTGACGGCACCCTGGCCGTCAACATCCGCAAGCATGCCCAGGCAGCGTTCACCCTGGAGACGCTGCAAGCCCAGGGCGCCTTTGATGCCGTCGATGATGCAGCGGCCCGGGCCGCAGCGGGCGGCGTGTCCCTCATTGACCAGAACTTGTTGACCCTCAAGGCCAGCGGGAACATCCCGGCCTTTCTGAAAGCGGCCATTCTGGCCCGCAAAAATGTGGTGGTGGCTGGCGCAACCGGCTCTGGGAAAACGACCTTCGCCCGATCACTCATCAGCCTCGTGCCGCTCGATGAACGGCTCATCACCATCGAAGACGTGCATGAACTGATGCTGCCCCGGCACCGCAACCGCATCCACCTGATGTACGGCGGCGTCCGGGGCCGGGTATCGGCCACCGATGCCCTGGCGGCCTGCATGCGCTTGTCGCCAGACCGGATCTTTCTGGCGGAGTTGCGCGGCCCTGAAACCTGGGACTACCTGGCCGCGCTGAACACCGGCCACCCTGGATCAGTGACCACCACCCATGCCAACAGTGCTGCCGACACCTTTAACCGCCTGGCGGTGCTGATCAAACAGTCCCCTACGGGCGGCAATCTGGACTTGGCGACTATCCAGGCCTTCCTGCGCCATACCGTGGACATCGTGCTGTATTTCGAGCGTTTCCGGTTGAAGGAACTCTGGTTTACGCCACACACGGCACTGCTGGACACGCCAGCACCCGCCGCGCTGCAAACCTGCTGATCCCCCTGGGTGCCGGGCACTGCCGGCACCCGTCCTGTTCTCTTCTTTCCCCCTGACCCCGCGTGAGGCCTTGCTCACGAATCCGGCAGGCCTTGGGCGGGCCTGTCTGGAGCATTTCCCATGACCGCACCCACCCGCCTGCCCTTCCAGCAAGCCAGCTCTGTGCTGCGCCTGTCTGCCGCCATGCAACGCGCCCAGCAAAAAGCCGAACAGGCCATTGCCGCAGCCGCTGAAAAAGAGGCTCACACTCCGGCCCCCTTCATCGTGCCCGGCATCAACGAAACGGCCCGCGCCATTCCCAACTACATCGCCCGCAGTTCCATCTTTGCCCCGGTGCGGCGTGGCTGGCGTCCCCTGCACGATGACACGGTGTTTTTGGAAGGCAGCAACATCCTGCTCAAAGGCTCGGGCAAGCAACTGACCGAAGACCACGCCGACATCTGGATGCATGCCATGTACCTGCAAACCACGGCGCTGCTGGGCGAAGCGCCCTCCATCAACCGGGCGGATTTCCTGCGCGGCATGGGCAGGCCCACCGGAGGCAGCGCCTATGAATGGCTGCACGAAGGCATGAAAGACCTGGCCCGCTTTACCCTGTGTATCGAGGCCAGGCGCAAAGACGGCTCGGTGAAATATAGCTACGGCAATCACCCGTCAGCCCGTGTGCTGGCCATGATCGGCGGGTTCGATTACGACGAACGCAGCGGCAGCTATACGATCTACGCCGACCCGCGGTGGGCGCAAATCTTCGGCAATCGGGAGTATGCCCTGGTGGACTGGACCAAACGCCTGCAAATGCGCCACGACCTGTCCAAAAGCCTGCAACGGCTGATCGGCACATCCGCCGACATCCAGCAGAAATACAGCCTGGACATCCTGAAGGACCGCGCCCAATACACCGGACGGATGCGTGATTTCAAAGCCAGTCTGGAACGCAGCCTGACCGAACTGGAAGCCCTGGATGTGATCGCGGCCCCCCGCATCGAGGCGGCAAGCCGGGGCCACGAACAGGCGGTCTGGACCCGCCTGGACCGCTGAATCGGCACCGCTGCCCAGGCCCGCAAGCGGCTCAAAAATCGGTCAGAAATTGATCAATTCCAGCCTGTGGATAAGTCATTCCAGCCATCGTCATAACATCGCGCCCGCATCGTCATAGCATCGCGGGTTCTCGTCATAGCATCGCGCTTTGTCGTCATAACATCGCACCCCCACCTTCGGAAACCTTTTATCCATGCGGGTTTCCAGATATCGCAACGCCTTCTACCTTCTTTCTATCTTTCTACTACCAGAAGCGGTCTGTGGATAAACCCCTCGTCCCTCCACCCTGATCGCATCACGCTCCCTCCGTCTCCATCCGCCACACCGGGCAGCCGCCAGACGGCGGCTGGGGTTCGGCAACGGAGCGACATCCGCCCATCCGGGCACCCCCTTCTCAATCCTCACGACCGCCCTTCCAAGCGACAGGGCAAAGGAGTTCTCATGCACTCGAATCTTGACACGCGACTGCTGGCCATCGCCCAACGTGCCGCCCGCGAAGGCATCGGCGCACTGAGCCTGGGCGAAGCACTGACCGCCGCCCTGGTGCTGGATCGCAATGACTGGCTGCACGAACGCGGCTACAGCATCGCCGATGCCCTGGAGCGGATCGGCACCGATTGGGCAGCCCGTGTCCCGGCTGTCGCCCGGCAGTTCCAGACCGATCTGGCCCAGGCCCAACTGCGCTTCTCCTTCGAAATCGTGCCGCGCAGCGGCGACGGCGAAGGCTATTTGCTGCGACTGCTGGACCAGGGCCAAGAGGTCGGCTGCGGCCA